>JAERSO010000149.1 GCA_016845585.1 Acidimicrobiaceae bacterium
CCTCCTGCGCCGGACCACGTTCGGTCCGCGGCCCGGGCACGTCGACTCGATGGCCCACCGGCCGCTCGGCGACCTCGTCGACGAGATCCTGTCCGACACCGCTGATCGGGCCACGGGACTGGACCTGGTCGAGCCGGCCGAGGACGCCGAGGATCAGGTGATCGCGTGGTGGCTCGACCGACTACGCGACCCACGCGCCGGCCTGCACGAGCGGATGGTGTGGTACTGGCACGGACACTTCACCACGGCGATCGGCAATGTCGGCGCCCGCCTGATGTGGGCGCAGCACCGACTCGTCCGTGACCACGCGCTCGGGAACTTTCGCAGCCTCACGCGAGCAATGCTCGAGGACGGCGCCATGCTCGTGTATCTCGACGGCGATGGTTCCCGGGGAGATCAGCCGAACGAGAACCTCGCCCGCGAGTTGATGGAACTCTTCACGCTCGGTATCGGCAACTACACCGAGGACGACGTGAAGGCCGCGGCACGGGCGCTGTCGGGCTTCTGGGTCGACTGGGAGAGCGCCGAGGTCACCTTCGAGCCCGAAGAGCACTACGACCGGCCGGTCTCGTTCCTCGGCGTACGGACTCGGTTCTCCGCGATCGACATCGCGGATGCGGTGTGCGACCAACCGGCGTGTGCCCGCCACGTCGCCCGTCGTCTGCACCGGCACCTCGTCGGCGTCGACCCGGCCGACGACCACCTCGATCACCTCGCGCACGTCTTTCGAGACGCCGACCTCGAGATCCTTCCCCTCGTGGAAGCCATCGTTCGTGGGGACAGCTTCTGGGACAACCGCCGTGCGCGGTCTCGCCAACCGGTCGAGTGGTTGATCGCCGCCACCGCGGCGCTCGGGGCCGACGACGTGGACTTCGATCCCTGGGAGCTGGAGATCAGCGGCCAGCTGCCGTTCAACCCGCCCAATGTCGCGGGCTGGCCCGAGGACGACCGGTGGGTCGGGGGCAGCCAGGTGCTCGGCCGAATCGGTCGAGTGCTACAGCTCTCCTGGGAGGAGCTGATCGACACCGACCTCGAACCGTCGGTCGATGCCGTCCTCGAGCGGTGCTCGATCTGGACCGTCTCCGACACGACCAGGGCTGCCCTCGACCAGGCGGCCGGAGCCCAATCCGAATACGAGCAGCGGCTCGAACTGCTCTTCGCGCTCACGCTCGCCTCGCCCGAATTCGCGCTCGTCTGAACGGAAACCGCCACCATGACCACATCACCTTCGTCGCCGTCTCTGTCCCGCCGCCAGATCCTCGGCCTGATGGGTATCGGCGGCGGTGCTGCATCCGCCGCCGGATATGGGCTGCTCTCGCCACGCAATCAAGGCGACGCCTCGAGCTTCTTCCCGCAGCAGTCCCGGGTCACCGGGCCGGCAGTCGCCCCGGTGGCCGAGCCGATCATTGCGAACCGCGACGTCGGAAACCATCTGCTGATCGTCGTCGAACTCCGGGGCGGAAACGACGGCCTCGCCACCGTCGTGCCGGAGTCCGGCCGGCTGCGGGATCTCCGTCCGAACCTCGCGGGAAACACGGACAGCGCACCGGTCCCCTTTGCCGACGGCACCGGGCTTCATCCCGCACTCGCACCGCTTCGTGACCGCGGGCTCGCCGTTGTCCAGGGAATCGGCACATCCAACCCCGATGGATCGCACTTCGAGATGGAAACCCGCTGGTGGGAGGGAGACGGGTCGGGACAGGCCGGCCTCCGGACGGGGTTCCTCGGCCGCCTGTGTGACCAGCTCGATGTCGGCGCTGCGGTGACCGGCCTGTCCCTGGGGGCCGGTGCGTCACCGTTCCTGATCGCCGAGAAGGCGACGACGATCGGACTGCCCGACCCGTGGGCCGGCTGGTTTCTGAACGAACCGGACCCCTGGTACCAGAACCTCCGCCGCGGACTCGAGCGACTCGGCGACGGCCAGGCCGCAGAACCCCCACGCTTTCGCGCCGCCCGGGCCGGAGTCGAGAACACGCTTGCGTTCGGCGAAGTGCTCGGTTCGCTCGATGACGAGGAGGAACGCGGGTTCCCCCAGACCGAACTCGGGTATCAGCTGCAGCTCGCGGCGGGTCTGCTCGACAGTGACCTCGGCGTGCGGGTGCTGCACGTCCCCTTCGGCGGGTTCGACACCCACGACGAGCAACCGTGGGGCCACGACGAACTCATGAACGATCTCGGCCCGTCCGTCGCCGCGCTCCAGGACGACCTCGCCACCCGGGGCCTCGCCGACCGGACACTCATCATGACGACGAGCGAGTTCGGTCGCCGGCCCGAGGAGAACGGCGGCGGCACCGATCACGGCACCGCCGGCCCGGGTCTGCTGTGCGGACCCATCACCCCGGGGCTCCATGGCGAGGCACCGAGCCTCGACCGTCTCGACGGCGACGGGAACCTTGTGGCCACGACCATGGTCGAGGAGTACTACGCCACCATCGCGGAGGGTTGGCTGGGGATTCCGGCGTCATCGGTGCTCGCCGGCGGCGCGCCACGAACGACCTTCAGTGCCGACCTGTTCACCGGTTGATCATGCCGCTACCGTGCAGGCGTGCCGATCATCGCAATCGTCAACCAGAAGGGCGGCGTGGGCAAGACCACGGTCGCATTGGGCCTTGCGGCCACTGCGTGGTCGCGGGGTCTCGACAGCCTGGTGATCGACCTGGATCCCCAGGGCAACGCCACCACGGGCCTCGGGGTCTGGGATCCCCCGTTCAGCGTCGACCAGGCCCTGGCCGAGGAACGGCCGGGTTCGATCGCCGGCCTGCGCATCGCATCCGGCTGGCCTGACGATGGCGGTCAGCCGCCGTCGGTCGTCCCGGCAACACCCGCCCTCGCCATGCGCGAACCTCAGCTCCTCACCGATCCGATCGGCGCCAACGACCGGTTGTCAGTCGCCCTCAGCGGAATCCAGCACGATCTGGTCATCATCGACTGTCCGCCATCGCTCGGGCTCCTGACGGTCAATGGCCTCTTCGCCGCCGACCGTGCGCTCGTCGTCACCGAACCCGGCGCGTGGGCATCCGACGGCGTCGGGCAGATCCTCCGCACCGTCGAACGGATCGCCAGCCGCCGACCGGCACCGCTCGAGGTCGCCGGCGTCGCCGTCAACCGCCTCGGTCGTACCCGAGACGCCAAGTACTGGGACCAGCAACTCCGCGACGACCATGGCGACATCGTGCTTCCCCCGATCCATCTCCGGGCGGCGATTCCCGAGGCTTCGGCCGCCTCGTTGCCGATCCACGCGCTCGGCACCCGCCCCGGCGCAGCCGAGGCCGCGGCGGAGTTCGATCAGCTCTTCGACCTCGTTCTTCCGAAGCCGGACGCGTTGCCAGAGCCGGTACCCATGCCCACCACGGAGGTCGCCCATGGCGTATGACCCACAGGCCAACCGCCGGCGCCCCAAGCCCGATGCGGAGGATCCCGCACCCGTCGACGCTCTCATGGGCGAAGCGACCGAGCCCGCCGACACGCCGGCATCACCACCCGACGATCCACCGCCGGAACCAGCGGTCACTCCCGCGCCCGCCGACCCGCCGTCGGACAAGCTGCTCGTCAGCTCCGGCGTGATCAGCGCGGCGGGCGGGATCATGGCGCTGATGGTCGTGCGCCATCTCTGGAAGCGCCATCAGCGGAGCGAAACGCCCGAGTAGCGCCTCAGGTCAGCCGGCCGCCGCGAGGTAGGCGGCCTCTTCAGCGGCTTTGCGGGCCTGCCGCTTCGCCACCTCGGCCGTGCCCTCCGGGCACTGATCGGCGTAGGGGCACCAGCCACAGAGCGGGCCGGTGCGCGGCTCGAACTCGTCGCTGTCGCACGAAGTGTTGATCGCCTGCCACGTGGCACTCAGCTTCTCGACGACACCGTCGAGCTCGGGCTGAGTGACGTCGATCCCCACGGGACGCTGGCCCAGATAGAGCAGGCGGGCTCTCACCGGCATCTCGCCGGTGGCTTCCTTGACTGCCGCGGCATAGAGCAGGACCTGATCGAGACGGGCCCGCCGGTAGCGCGGAGCGGGAGCCCGACCCGACTTGTAGTCGGTGACGACGAGACCGTCGCCTTCCTCCTCCAGGCGATCGACGATGCCGCGGAACGGCACGCCACCGAGCTCGGCTTCGACATCCTGCTCGGTGGCGCGGACGTCGACCCTCGTCGGATCCTCCAATGTCCAGAGACCCTCGATGGCCTGCCACGCCTTCCAGCGGAAGTGGCGACTGCGCTCTTCGTCGTAGCCGAGCGCCTGGTAGTCGTCATCGATCTCGACGTCGGGCCATTCCTGGCGGGCGATGAGCTTGGCCGCATCGGGAGTGCGTTCAGCAGCCGGCTTTTGCATCAGCAACTCGAGCACGCGGTGTGCGAAGCTCCCGGCGAGCGCCGCCTCGCCGGGTGGGTCGGGCAGGCGCTCGACATAGCGGAACCGCCAGCGGCGCGGGCATTGCTCGAACGTGCCGGCTCCCGACGGCGACAGACGCGGTGGCGGCGTGGGCACGCCGATCTCACGGATCGACTCCACCGGTGCCAACCGGTCGTGTTCGTCGGGTTCGAGTTCCACGTCTGTAGTTCTACAGCACGGGTGTGACAGTTGGCGGATGATCCATCCGCTCAGCCGGTCAACCGATCCGCCGGCGGAACCTGGGCGGCCGACTGGGCGAAGTAGCCCTCCACGTGCACCCGATCCGGGGTCGCACCGAGCGCGTTGACAGCTTCTCGGCAGTCGTCGACGAACTCCGGGGAGCCGGCGATGAAGACCGTGTGACCCGAGAGGTCGTCGAACATGTCGGGCAGGACCGTGGGGATTCGTCCGTGCCTCTTGGCACCCTCCGGTGCGTCATCGCCCGTGTAGGTGATGACCGCGTTGAACTTGCGGTGCTTGAGGGTCCAGAACGCGAACATCCCCTCGTCCACCTCGTCGTCAACGCCACGGGCCGAGAAAACGATCGTGACCGGGTGAGTGAACCCCCGACGCAACGCGGCGTCGGTCAGCGCCATGATCGGAGCGAGACCGGAGCCCGACACCAGGCACAGCACCGGCGTGTCGGTGGCCGGGTCACCCACGAACGTTCCGTACGGACCGGCCAGCGTCACCCGAGCACCCACCGCCAACTCGTCGTGCACCCAGCCGCTCGTGGCGCCGCCTTCCACCCGGGCGATGAGCAGATGGATCTCCCCGTCGGGCCGTGGTGCATTGGCGATCGAATACGGGCGCGGCGGAGCACCGGCACGTTCGTCACCGAGCATCACGTACTGGCCGGGCCAGTACCGCAGATTCTCGCCGAGCGGCCTGAGCCGGACCTCGACGATCTTCGGTGTGCGGGGAAGGATGTCGGTCACGGCGAACGACACCCGTTCCTTGGGCGGGAACAGTCTGGGCTTCGCATCGTCGGTGCCGAACTCGATCGACACCACCGGCGAGACCGGCTTGGCCATGCACATGAGCCCATAGCCCTCGTCCCGCTCATCGGGACTGAGGGCCATGTCGAGCACGATTCCCTGGTCGATCTCACCGTCGGTGACGAGGGTCTTGCACTCGCCACAGGCTCCGGCTCGACAGTTGTTGGGCATGACGAAGCCGGAACGCTCGAGCGCGGCGAGCACGGTGTCGCCGGATCGGCAGTCGACTTCCTTGCCCGATGGTTCGAGCCGGATGGTGGAGTTCACGTTCTCAGGCAATCAGAAGACGGGGATGATGTCTTCCATCTCGATGTCGGTGATCTCCTTGCCGTCGATTCCGACCTCCGGAATCGCCGGGAACGGGATGTCGTAGCGGTCGAGCACACCCTTCAGGTTGAGGATCGCCTGACGCCAGTTCTCCTTCTTCGTCTCATAGTCGGGAATGTGGAACCCGGCATCGCGGGCGACGGCCTCACAGGCCCGCTGGACCTCGATGAAGTCGTCCGGGAGATCCCAGAAGTCAGTGGGCGGCTCGAACAGCACGGCCGACAAGAAGAGATAGCCGGCACGCACCTGCTTGGTGATCGTGTCGCGATCGGTGAGGTCGAGTTTCGGGTAGTCGCGCTCCATCAACGTCATGCAGATCGCCATGTGGCGGCCTTCGTCGCGCCCGATGTTCTTGAACGCGTCCTGGAAGACGGGCTCGCGTGCTCCTTCGGCCATCTGGTGAAAGATCGTGGCGGCCGCGATCTCGCCCATCAAGAAGGACGAGAACAGCACGGCGAGCGAGTACTTCGGGACGGCCTGCTTGTAGCCCTCCCAGTACCGGCCACCGTTGAAGTACAGCCACTTGGCGTTGCGCTGGGCCTTCATGCCGAGTTCGGTCTTCGGCTCATACGTGAGCGGGTCGTCGTAGCCGAGGAGCTTGGTGATGGCGAGGCCACACATGTGCTCATGGTTCTGCTCGTCCTGGGTCACCGAGAAGAAGCAGCGACGAACGGCGTCCTCCTCGTGGGCCTCGTAGCTCTTGATCATGGCGCTGGCGAACACCGGGGGTGCCGACGCGTCGAAGACCGACAGCAATGTCCACCAATACGCCATGGCCTCACGCTCTTCCCAGCTGTAGCTCTCGACGTCGAAGGTGTCCCACGGCAGCGCGGCGGGGTCCCAGACCTCGCGGCGGCTCGCCTCGTACACCTCCTCCATCTTCTCGGTGCCCTTGTGCCAGCTCAGCGGAAAGACGTTCGGCTGCTCTGTCTCGGGTGGAAACTCGGTCGTATGTGCGATTTTCGGGTGGTTGGCCATCGGGGTCTCCTGCGTTTCAGTTCGTTCCTTCACGGGCGCGAATTTGCGTCTTGCGGTCACACAAGCAGGTCCACCAAAACTCGTTAAGGGTCTAACGACCCTGTAGTGGGTTCGATTCCGTACGCCCATCGGGCTACGTTTCCCGGCCATGAAGACACGCGCCGCAGTTGCCTACGAAGTGAACGGCCCCTGGGTCATCGACGAGTTCGAGATCGACGACCCCGGTCCCGAGGAGATCCTGGTGAAGATGGCCTATGCCGGCCTCTGCCACTCCGACGAACATGTTCGTATGGGCGACTTCACCGCGGATGTGCTCCCCATGGTTTGCGGTCACGAGGGGTCCGGCGTTGTTGCGGCGGTCGGCCCAGGGGTTCGCGGCCTCGAGGTCGGCGATCACGTGGCGGCCTCCTTCATCCCCTCGTGCGGCCGGTGTCCGTCGTGCGCGGAGGGAATGCAGTACCTCTGCGACAATGGTGCGGAGATCCAGCGGGGGAAGCCACGCCACCGCGGGACCAACGGGATGGTGCCGGCGATGAGCGGTATCGGCACGTTCTCCGAGTACTCGGTCGTTCACGAGAACTCGATCGTGAAGGTCGGCGACTGGTATCCCCTCGACGCCGTGGCGCTGTGTTCGTGCGGCGTCGCCACCGGTTGGGGATCCGCGGTCAATGTCGCCGGTGTCAGTGCCGGCGACACGGTGGTCGTGATCGGCACCGGCGGCATCGGCATGAACGCCGTGCAAGGCGCCGCGATGGCGGGTGCAGCCAACATCATCGCCGTCGACCCGGTCGAGATGAAGCGTGAGTTCGCCCAAACCCTCGGCGCCACACACGCCGTCGCCTCGATCGAGGATGCCGGCCCACTCGTCGAGGAACTGAGCTGGGGGCGCGGCGCCAACCAGGTGCTCCTGACCGTCGGGGATGCCACGTCCGACCTGTTTGCGCCGGCGATGGCGCTCGTCGGGAAGGCCGGCAGCCTCACGCTCACATCGCTCAGTAACATCACGCAGAACGAGATCACGCTGAACACCGTGGATCTGGCGATGATGGGCAAACACCTGCACGGGTCGATCTACGGCTACTGCAACCCTCGCAGCGACATTCCGAAGCTCCTCCGCCTCTACGACCAGGGAAAGCTCAAGCTCGACGAGCTCATCACCGCCCGCTACAAGCTCGACGACATCAACGAGGGCTACCGGGCCATGCACGCCGGCGAGAACATCCGAGCGGTGATCGACTACTCCCTCTGAGAAAGCACACTGGGGACAGACCCCATCGTGCTTTCTCGGCGTCCGCTGTGGCCTAGGCTTCGTGCCCATGGGCAGGATCAAGAACACGTTCGCACTCGCTCGCACGTCATGGCACGTGCTGCAAAAGGACCGGGAGTTGCTGGCGTTACCGGTGCTGTCGTTCCTCGGCTCACTCGCCGCGCTGCTGGTGTTCGCTCTGCCCGGCTTCTTCGCGCTCGACACCAACACGACGACGGGCGAGGAGTATGCGATGACTCCGTTGTCGACGATCCTCTTCGTTCTCGGCGCAGTCAGCGTGGCCATCGTCTCGGTCTTCTTCACCGGCGCGCTCGTCGCCGGAGCCCACGAGCGGATGTCCGGCGGCGACCCGACCGTGACCAGTGCCATTTCTCGTGCCTTCGCGCGAATCCCCGGCCTCGTGCCGTGGGCGATCATCAACTGGACCGTCGGCGCCGTGATCCGGGCGCTGCGTGAACGCGCCGGCTGGGTCGGCAACCTGCTGCTCGGTGGGTTGCAGATGGGTTGGGAGGTCGCCGCGTTCCTGACGATCCCCGCGATTGTCATCGATGACAAGGGCGCCATCGAGGGGTTCAAGGAGTCGGCGGGACTACTCCGTCAGACCTGGGGTGAGAACCTGATCGCCCGAGTCGGCTTCGGTCTGGTCGGATTCCTGCTCGTCATCCCGGCGCTGTTGATCGGCGGGGCGATGGTGGCCTCAGGTTCGACGGCACTCGCCATCGTCGGCATCGCCATCGCCGTCGTGTGGATCGCACTGGCGCTCATCGTCATGAGTGCGCTCGGCGCCATCTTCCAGACGGCGCTCTACATGTACGCCACCACCGGCCAGTCACCCGAGGGATTCGAGAACGCCGGACTCAGCCAGAGCTTCGGCCACAAGTAGATGAACGAGAACGCACGATGGGGTCTGTCCCCAGCGTGCTTTCTCAGACGTCGAGGGTGGTCATGTCCACGAGAGCCGAGTTCTTGACGAGGAACTCGCGGCGAACGGCCACGTCGTTGCCCATCAACACGTCGAACATCTTGGCCGCGTCGTTGGCTTCCTTGGCGTCGTCCATCGTGATACGGCGCAGGGTGCGGGTCGACGGGTCGAGAGCACAGTGGCGGAGCTCGTCGACATTCATCTCGCCGAGACCCTTGAACCGTTGCCACTTGATGTTCTCGCGCTTGCGGTTGCCCTTGCACAGTTCGTCCATCACCGCCTCACGCTCCTCATCGCTGTAGACGCGGTAGATCTCGTCACCGATCTTCGTGGTGTAGAGCGGCGGCTGTGCCGAATAGACGTTGCCGGCCTCGAGCATCGGCTTCATGTACTGGTGGATCAGCGTGAGGAGCAGACAACGGATGTGGCTGCCGTCGACATCGGCGTCGCAGAGGATCACGATGCGGCCGTAGCGGGCATCCTCGATGTTGAAGTCGCGCCCGGCCCCGGCACCGACCGAGGTGAAGAGTGCCTTTGCCTCGGCGTTGTCGAGGACCTGCTTCTGGCTGGCCTTGGCCGCGTTCACGACCTTGCCCCGCAGTGGCAGGATCGCCATCGTCTCTGAGTCGCGGCCTCGTTTTGCGGGGCCGGCGGCAGAGTCGCCCTCCACCAGGATCAACTCGGCATCGGGCCCGTGGACGCGACAATCGGCGAGCTTCTCGGGCATGCCGGTGGAGCCGAGGCTGGCCGCCTTCCGCTTGTTCTCGAGCACCTGCTTGGAGGCGACCCGGTTCTGGATCGCCATGGCGAGCTTGTCGGCGATCGCCTTGACGTGAGAGCGCGGCCCCCCACCGGGCTCGAACCACTCCTTCAGCTGCTCGTACACCACGCGGCTGACGATGCCCTCGATCGATGGCGTGCCGAGTTCCTGCTTGGTCTGCCCGCGGAACTGGGGCTCGGGAAAGGTGACCTTCACCGCCGCGACCAGCCCCTCCTGGACATCGTCCTTGGTCGCCTTGTGCTTGTTTTCCTTGGCGAGCTTGGCGAGCTTGCGGTTGTCCTTCAGAACAACATTGTTGATGACACGGGTGAGGGCCTTGTCGAAGCCGGCGAGGTGGGTGCCACCCTGGCTCGTCGGGATCGTGTTGACGAAGCTGACGACCTCGGTGTCGTACCCCTTCACCCATCGCAGCGCGACATCGACCGTGCACTCACGCTCGACATCGGCCATCTTCCCGTCGACCGGCACCTTCTCGGTGAAGTGATCGATCCCGGCACACGTGATCGTCTGGCTGACGCTCTCGCCGATGGCGAGATGCTCGACGAGGTCGGCGAGGCCGCCCCGGCTGACGAAGCTGAACGGCTCCTTCATCCCGCCGCTGCGCTTGTCGGTGACCGTGACCTTCATCCCCGGCACGAGGAAGCACGCCTGCGTCAGCCTGCTGCAGATCTCCTCGACGTCGATCGTGGCCTCAGGGTCGAAGATGTCGAAGTCGGGCCAGAAGCGGACCCTCGTGGCGGTCTTGTTCTTCGAGATCTTCTTGATCTTGTCGAGCTTGTGCCCGGCCTTGAACGTCGAACCGCTGAACTGGCCGGCAACCCGCTCCTTGAACCCGAGCACGTGCGTGGCGCCGTCGCGGTCGACCTCGGCCACGAGCTTCGCAGCCAGCGCGTTGACGACGGAAGCACCGACGCCGTGGAGGCCGCCTGAGGACGAATAGGCACCGCCGCCGAATTTGCCTCCGGCGTGCAGTTCGGTGAACACGACCTCAAGCGCCGAGACCTTGCGTCGAGAATGGAGGTCGATCGGGATGCCGCGGCCGTTGTCGGCGACCTCGATCGACTTGTCGCGATGCAGGGTGAGATCGACCTTGTTGGCAAAGCCCGCGGAAGCCTCGTCGACGGCATTGTCGATGAGCTCCCACACCAGATGCATCAACCCGTCAGAGCCGGTGCCTCCGATGTACATGCCCGGGCGTTTGCGGACGGCCTCCAGCCCCTCGAGGGTCTGGATGGCATCAGCGTCGTAGCTGGAACTGATCTTCTTCGTGGCCACCGAGCGAACGTAGCGCCCCGGTGTGACACTGCGGTGGCACCCGACCTGTAACGCTGGGGTCAGACCCCAGCGTTACAACTACGGTCTCGGCTCCTTGGGGAGACCGAGGACCATTTCGCCGAGGATGTTTCGCTGCACCTGTGACGTGCCGGCGTAGATCGTGCCGGCGCGGGCGTTGTAGAACGCACCGAGCCACGAGCCGGGCTCGTTCGGCGCTCCGGCCAGGTCACTGCCGAAGGACGACTTGGCGTTCGACGCGGAGGTCATCGCGTCGGCCCCGAGCACATCGACGGCCAACTCCGTCACCCGCTTGTGGTATTCGCTCCAGTAGAGCTTGAACATCGATTCGGCCGGGCCGGGCTGAGCACCCTGCAGGAACCTGGTGAGCGTGCCCATCCCGAGGTAGCGCATGATCTCGACCTCGATGTAGGTCGACGCGAGTCGGTCACGGACCACCGGATCGTCGGTGGCGCCGCGCTCCTTGGCCAGTGCGGCCAGCTTGTCCCACTCGGCACGGAACTCGATGGGCTGGGTGGCGGCCGCCTCGCCGCGCTCGTAGCCGAGAAGGGTCATGGCCACAGCCCAACCACCATTCACCTCACCCACGACATTGTCCTTGTGGGTGCGGGCATCGGTGAAGAAGGTCTCGTTGAAGTCCGCGTCGCCGGACAGCATTTCGATGGGGCGGACGTCGACACCGTTGTCCGGAATGGGGCACAGGATGAAGCTGATGCCGCGGTGCTTGGGGGCGTCGGGGTCGGTGCGACACAGCGCAAAGATCCAATTTGCGTACTGGCCAGCCGAGGTCCAGATCTTCTGACCATTCAGAACCCACTCGTCGCCATCGAGCACGGCCTTGAGACCGAGGTTGGCAAGATCCGAGCCGGCGTCGGGCTCGGAGTATCCCTGGCACCAGATGTCCTCGCCGCTGATGATGCGGGGGAGGAAATGGGCGCGCTGCTCGTCGGTGCCCCAGTGCAGGATCGTGTTGCCGACCATCTGAATGCTGAAGGCATCATTTGCCCCGCCGGTGGGCGCACCGGCCTTCTGGAACTCCTCGGCGAGGATCACCTGCTCGAGCTCGGACAACCCACCACCGCCGTACTCCTTGGGCCACGAAGGTGCGAGCAACGAGTTGGCGGCGAGCTTCTGTCGCCACCCGTCGGTGAACGGCTTCACCTCATCGTGCGGAAGTGCGCCGATGCCCGTCCAGCCCTGGGGGAGGTTCTCGTCGAGGAAGGTACGAATGCGGGCGCGAAACTCGTCGGCCTCAGCGGAATACGTCGGATCCATGCCACGAATCTAGGCGCGGGTCGACGTGAACTCACATCGTGAGTTCACGTCATCGGGCCCGCGGGCTGATCCAACCATTCGAGATTCGGGGAACAATCCGCGGGGCCACGTCGTTTCCATGCCGATGCTCTCCTCCCGTTTGACGCACCCCCGTGTCCTGGCTCTCATCGCCGGACTCGGCCTTCTCGCCTCCGCTTGTGGTGGCGACACCACCGCCGATTCCGGCGCCGCAGCACCCGATTCACCCGCGACCGGGCCCGAAACGGCATCGATCGCCGATCGCGCCGCCGCCAACCAGAAGAACCTGACCTCCTCGGACGATGTGCGCGACATCCAGGTGCTCGCCGTCGACGATGGAGCGATTTCATCACTGCGCAAGGCCGTTGCCGGCGATCGGCCGGTGCTCCTCTGGTTCTGGGCACCACATTGACCGACGTGTCGCGGAGAACGCTCCGCGATCGGGCAGTTCGCCCAAGACCACGCCGACGACGTTCAGGTCGTCGCCCTCGGTTCCCAAGACGACTTCGGCTACGCCCGGGAGTTCGTCGAGCACGACGGCCTCGGCGACGAGATCACCTTCCTGTGGGATCCGAGCTTCGAGACCTGGCGGCACTTCGGCGTCAAAGCGAACTCATCGATGGCAATCCTCGCCCCCGACCTGAGCGCCGGCAGCAATGTCTTCTTCGGCTTCGGCGAGAGCGAGCAGGAGCAGATCCTGGCCGCCCTCCCCGACTTCAGCTGAAAGCAACACTGGGGTCTGTCCCCAGTGTTACTTGCGGGTCACCAGCGGCTGGGGGCGAGCACCATCACCTGACGTTCGGTTCGGGTGGGGACGAGATCACGTTTGGTGATCTCGACGTCGAACGGGACCGGGTTGGGGTCGAGCTTCTTGGGATCCTCGTCATCCGCCATCTGGGCGAGCAGACCGGCCGCCGCTGCGTCACCGACCCACATCGCAACGATCGACTCACCGGCGCCGAGACGGGCGACGCGCACGCCCTGCCCACCACGGCCCTTCGTCTCGAACTCGTCGAACGGTGTGCCTTTGGCCCCGCACTCGGAACTGATCGTGATGACGGCACCGTCACCGAGGAGGGCAGCCGCGCCGACGATCGTGGCGCCGTCCTTCAGCTTCATGCCGGCGACGCCACCCGCGCCGCGGCCCTGGGCCGAGACCGAGTCGCCGGCGATCCGGAGTGTCTGACCGTCGGATGCCACCATGACAACATCGACACCGGCGGGTAGGCGGAAGGCCGACACCACACGGTCGGTGCCCTTGAGCCCGATGACCGGCTTGCCCGGCTTCGTGCCCAGCACCTCGTCAGCAGTGAGCTGCTTGGCCACACCATTGGCCGTGACCAGCATCAGGTTCTCCTCCCCGGCGGTCACGAGCGTGAGCACCTCCTCACCCTTGTTGAGACCCAGCAGTTGAGCCGCGAGCCCGCCGCGAGTGCGGCTCCCACCGTCCGCCACTTCACCGCCGCGTACGACGAACGCCCTGCCCTCGGAGGTCACGGCGGCGATCGGTGAGCCGGTGGAGGTCACCACCCTCGATCCGATCAGGTCATGGCGTCCGACGACGCCGCGCTTCGCTCCCTCGGTCGAAACCCGACCGAGGTTGCCCGAGGTCGACAGTGTGATCACGCAGGGCTCGTCGGAGTCGGGGTCGAACGTGGCGTCGCTCTCCTTCGGGATCTCGAAGACCGGAATGTCGTCGGCGGCAATCATCTCGGTACGCCGCTCGACCCCGTGCGCCTGGACCACACCGTCGAGCTCCTTCAGCACGAGCGTGCGCCGACGATCCTCGCTGCTGAGCAGACGCTCGTACTCGGCGATGTGGGTGCGCAGACCCGCCGCTTCCTCCTCGAGATCGATCTTCGCCAGAGCGGTGAGTCGACGGAGCTGCATGTCGAGGATGTGGACGGCCTGCACCTCACTGAGATCGAAACGTTCGATCAGTCGTTCGCGCGCTTCGGGTGCGTCCTGCGACGACCGGATGATCGCCACGACCTCGTCGATCGCGTCGAGCGCGATCAACAGGCCCTCGAGGATGTGGAGCCGGGCCTGCGCCTTGGCGAGGCGGAACTCCGTGCGACGAACGATGACCTCGAGCCGATGCTCGATGTAGTGACGGCAGAGGTCGTAGACGCCGAGCGTGGTCGGCACACCGTCGACCAGCACGACATTGTTGATGCCGAACGTCTCCTCGAGCGGTGTGAGCCGGTAGAGCTCCTGCAACACGGCCTGCGGGTTGACGGCCGGCTTCACATCGATCTGGATCCTGAGGCCATTCATGTCGCTCAGGTCGGCGATGCCGGCGATGCCGACCAGCTTGCCGTTGTTGGCGAGCTCCTGGACCTTGGCGATGACCCGCTCCGCGCCGACCTGGTACGGCAGTTCGGTGACGATGATCGCCTGCCGGTTGCGGGTGATCTGCTCGACATGGGCCCGCGAGCGGATACGGAAGCTGCCACGGCCGGTCTCGTAGGCATCGGCAAGGCCGTCGTCGACCACGATGCCACCCGACGGAAAGTCCGGGCCGGGGAGCACCGCCATCAGCTCCTCGGTGGTCGGCTTCGGGCGCCGCTTCGTCATCACCAACTCGATGGCCTTCGCGACCTCTCGGAGGTTGTGCGGCGCCATGTTGGTGGCCATCCCGACCGCGATGCCGGTCGTGCCGTTGACCAGGATGTTCGGCAGTAGCGCCGGGAGCACGACCGGCTGATCACCCTCGCCGTCATAGGTCGGCATGAAGTCGACCGTGTCCTCGTCGAGCTCACGCACCATGTCCATCGCCGCGTCGGACAACCGGCACTCGGTGTAGCGGGCGGCGGCGGGCGGGTCGTCGAGGCTGCCGAAGTTGCCCTGCGGGTCGATGAACGGGACCATTCGCGAGAAGTCCTGCCCCATGCGGGTGAGGGTGTCGTAGATGGCACCGTCGCCATGCGGGTGGTAGCGGCCCATCGTGTCGCCGACGATGCGGGCCGACTTGCGATACGGCGTGCCCGGCCGCACACCCATCTGCAGCATCGACCACAGGATGCGGCGTTGTACCGGCTTGAGACCGTCGCGGACATCGGGGATGGCACGGGAGGTGATGACCGAGAGTGAGTAGGCGAGGAAGCTCTCACTCATCTCATCGGCGACGGCGACGTCGACGACTTCACGGGCGAAATTGGGCTCGAATTCGAGCTGTCGAGACACGGGAAACTCCGGCTGTGTCGAAGGGATTCTCAGGGTTCCTGGACCTTACGCAACCCGAGTGACAACCAGAGGGAGGGCTCGAACGACGCGAGCAGCCTCGTGTGGCAGGCTGGAGCATGCCCATGCGAGCGATGGCGGTGTCGATGATGCTCGCCGCGGCCCTGACGGGATGCGGCGGCGACGGAACCTTCGGCCCTCGGGCCGACACGGCGGCGACAGGCGGCGGAGGACGCACCGGCGATGTGGACGTCTGCACGCTGGTCCCCGAGGCCGACCTCCTCGAGGCGATGGGTTCGACACTGACGTCGCTCCCACCCGGTGAACGAACCGGACCCTCTGGCCCGTTCACCGGATGCAGCTGGGACACCGGTTGACTGCTCGTCCAGATCGCCGAGTCGAGTGAGCTCATCGTCCCCCCGTTCGAGGTCGAGGGTTGTGAGGCGATCGAACTCGGGGAGGAGGCCGAGTCGTGCCCGGGCAAGGTGGCGTTCTTCGTCAACGGTGTCCACACGTCGGTCACAACGCTCGACCCGATTTCAGACGACCTCCTCGTCGCCGTTGCCGAGGTGCTCCTCCCGTACATCCAAGCTCTGTAGACCGCGCTCCTCACCGGTGAGCCGATCGCTCACGATCTCGCCGACGAGGTCGCAGCGCTCGTAACATCCGGCGCCGTCGGAGGCTCGTGTCGCCCGGTTGTCGGCGATGGCCTCTGTGTCCCTGCTTTCCGCCGAAGTGCCCTCGTCGGGTGTGGTAATCACTGGGCTGCAGTCGCGACGACCGAAGGAATTAGCCAACCATGACCAGCGCAGACGTGAGCGGCACCACCGTGCTCCGGCCAGCGGGGATGGCCATCTTGGTCGCGCTCGTCCTGGCCGCCATCACGTTCTTCATCGCCGATGCCATCAGCGGCCCGCTCACACTGGAGCCGAGCGGCGATGCTGCTGCCGAGGAGGTCACGATCGGTGCCACCGTCGTGGCAGCGATCGTCGGCTCGCTGCTCGGCGTGGGCCTTGCCCTCCTGAGCCGCCTGGCCACGCGTCCACAGACCGTCTTCCTCACGATCTGTGTGGTCGGCCTCGTGGGCTCGGGGATCATGCTGTTCGGCCAGGCCGAACAAGCGTCGACCGCGGTGTGGCTGAACCTCATGCATCTCGCCGTCGCCGTCCCCGTCGTGGGATCACTCTGGCGATGGCTCCCCGCCACCAAGGCGAACTGACGGCGGGTCAGCTCGGCCCGAACGACCCCGTCTCCATCACCTGGCGCATGACGTCGGCCGCGTGTCGGACCTGAGCTGAGTAGAGCGACCCACCGATACTGATCCGCCGCACACCGAGCTCCGCCGCCTGGGCGACGGTGAACAGCGGTTGACCCTCCGGCCACCAGCGAGGACGGCTGAGCGGAATCAACAGGTTGAGCGCGGCGTCGAGGTTCGTCACCCATGAACGCACGAGATCGGGATCACCGGTGCCCGGGGCATAGAGGCAGTGAGCGCCAACGCCATCGAACGCTTCCAGGCGAGCGGTGGCCTCCGCGATCTGGTCACCGGACTCGTTGAGGAACACGTCGGTGCGGCCGGTGATGATGAACGGCCGGTCCAGCGCATTCGCCGCCTCGACGGCCGCCTCGATCCGGGCGACGGCCAGTCCGCGTTCATAGGTGCCGATCTCGGGATCGCCGGACCAGTCCTCGATCCCCATGCCGGCGGCACCCGTCGCCACGAAGCGCTGCACCGCCGCGGCCATCGCCTCGGGTTCATGGCCGTAGCCGTTCTCGGCGTCGACGTTGCACGGCAGGTTCGCTGCTTCGACCAGGATCCGGGTGTGCTCGGCGTGCTCCTCCATCGAGACGTCGCCCGCACCGTCCTCGCGGCCGATCGTCTGGGCGTGGGCGCTGCTGGTGGTGGCGATCGCGTCGACGCCCACCGCCGCGATCGCGGCAGCCGTGCCGGCATCGGCGACGTTGGGCATGACGAATGTTCCCGACGCATGGAGCTCGGCGAACCGGGCGCCGAGCGACGCTGCATCAACAGTGGGGGTGCTCATGGCCCCTCCCGAGGACAGCGCGACGGGCGCGATCCGGGAGATCGGTGTCAGACCTGCCACGCGCGTGCCAGCGCCCGAGGGAGCACCGCGCGCCCGAACTCGGTCACGCCGTCGCCGTCGGCGATACCGAGAGGCTCCCAGGTGTCGGTCAGCACACCGAATGCCCACGCAACGCGCGCCCGGTCCTTCTTCGGGATCGTCGAGGTGACCTCCGGGTTGCGGTTGATGTGATCAACCAGGGCATCGGGATCGACACTCGTTCCGGTACCTCCCCGAACCAGCTGGATCACCGCGCCCAGCCAGTCCGCCCATTCGAGGTCGAGCGCCGCCGACCTGGCATCCTCGGCCAAGGGTTCGAGCGACGCCGGAGCGACCGTGGCAGCGAGAGCGGCAAGGACGACGTCTGCGTCCGACTCGTCGAGATCCACCGGTCCTACCGACGCCGCGAGCCACTGGGCGATGGGGTCGTCGATGTCGGCAGCATGGCGCAGTGCCACGGCCGCTGCGGCCATGGACCCGTTGTCGGGTTCCACGACGTCGCCCACGGCCCGCCAGAGCACCTCCGTGGCGTAGGCGTCGCCCTCGGGATCCCGCTGAGGCAGCTCAGGGATCACCGAATCAACCGCGACGGGAGCCGATGGAACGTCATCGATCATCGATCCCAGCCGGGCAACGAGGACGCGACCGTTGGCGACCGCCGACCAACGCGGCTCCGCAGTCACGGCCAGCGCCTGCGCGATTCGCGTCGCCGCGGCCGGCGGCGCGACCTCGGTCACCACGATCCCGGCGTCCTCCTCGCTCGCGGCGTCGAGGAGCTCGGTCGAGCCGAGATGTACCTCCCCGACCGTCTCCGCCCCGCCACCCACCGCGGGCGGCACCAGGTCGACGACGATCACATGCTCGACATCGGTCGAGTCGACGAAACGGAGGGCGACGGACTCCCATCGCCGCTCACTCACGATCAGTGCCCCGACACAGCGGCTCGTCCCCAATGACGACGCCCAGGCCGGCGCGAATTCGAGCACCTCACCGGAGAGGTCGACCTCATCGGTGACCGAAGAGAGTGCCCACAGCGCGGCCGCAGCCGCGGGCCCATCGGACGCGGCCAGCGCATCGACGAGTCTGGTGATCCCGTCATCGCCGGTCTCGAGCGCCAATGATGCGAGGTCGCTCCCCCACGCTTCGGCTCGAGGCCCGTCGAGCTCGGTCAGCTGCTCGGCCTGGGCCAGCGCGTCGGCAGCGATGGTCGAGAGGAGATCGGCGCTCGGGTCATCGGGCAGGTCGTTCACGGGATCGTGAGCCTACAGTTCGGGGGTGCCAGAGCTTCCCGAGGTCGAGACGATCCGCCATCAGCTCGAACCGAGACTGGTCGGACGCGAGATCATCGACGCCGGGGCCCACTGGTCGGCGAAGTTCGCCCCTGCCGTCGAAGCCGTCGGCGGCGAGATCGGTGCCGTGCGTCGTCGGGGCAAGTATCTCCTCGTCGACCACCGTCGCCCGGATGACTCCCCGGCCGAGTTGATCATCCACCTCGGCATGACCGGTCGACTCGCGGTCGTCGGCGAGTTCGATCGCGATGACGCACACCTCCGGGCGTGGTGGTCTCTCGAGAACGGCCAGACGCTCACGTTCCACGACACCCGACGCTTCGGCCGGATCCATTGTGTCGATGCCGGCGATCACGCCGCGCTACCCACGCTGCACACTCTCGGGCCCGAACCCTGGGACGACGCGTTCAACGGCCGGGAGCTCGCCGCGTTCGTGAAACGCAGTGACCGGCACCTCAAGACGATCCTGCTCGCTCAGCGCGCCGTCGCCGGCGTGGGCAACATCTACGCCGACGAGGCGCTGTGGATGGCGGAGATCAACCCGGCCACTCGCCGGCTGTCCCGGGAGCGAGCGGATCGACTCGTCGAGACGGTACGACAGGCACTGCAGTCCGGACTCGATCACGGCGGCACGACCCTGCGCGACTATGTCGACTCTGACGGGGCCACAGGCGAGAACCAGCACGAGCTCCTTTGCTACGGCCGTGCCGGCGAGCCATGCCCGCGCTGCGCCACGATCTTTCGGCGGCGAGTGCTCGACGCCCGCACCACCACCTGGTGCCCCACCTGCCAGGCCCGCTGAGAAAGCACACTGGGGTCAGACCCCATCGTGCTTTCTCAGCCGAGCTCGCGACGACGGGCGGCCATGGCCTCCGGCAACGCGGTGAACAACACCAGGAACACCCCTGCGAGAACGCCGACCAGCACGACGAAACCGACACCGCCCGCCGCCTGGTCCTCCATGACCTCGAGCGGGGTCGCGCCTCCGGCACTGATGAACGACAGGACGGCGAGACCGAGATTCCCCACGACATGGATCCGGGTCGGCGGCGCGGACCGACCGAAGCACCCACACGACGCCGCGCCGACCATCAGGGCTCGCACGACCGCCAGTGCACAAGCCACGTAGAACACACCCACGAGCGCTGCGGTGACAGGCCCACCGATCGCGAGGGCAAGCGTGCCCAACACGACCTCCACGAGTCCGAGCGCGACCGCCTGCGCCTCTCTGCTCGGCAAGCCGAGTCGGGGAACGCGAAGCGAATGCAGCAAATCCGCGGTTGTCCGCGGCCTCGCGATTTTGGTTGCCCCGGCGAGGAGCAGGAGCACGGCCGCCGCTGCATGGAAAACAGTGACGACGTCCATGCCGGTCACCTTAGGCACGACCCCGATACGGTTGCTTGATGGTCCAGGACCGCCCCGATTTCTACGATCTCATTGCCAGCAACCGCCGACGCACCTGGTTGCTGATGTTCGCGTTCTTCATCCTGATGGCCATCGTCGGCGTCGTCGTGTCGGCCGCCATGGGTGGTGGGATCATCGGGGTCATCATCGCTGTCGGCCTGTCCTTCGGCATCACGTTCACGTCCTACTGGTCGTCTGCCTCTCTCGCGCTGAGCTCGACCCGGGCAACACCGGCTGACCAGACCGAGTATTCACGACTCCACAATCTCGTCGAGTCGGTTTCGCTCGCGGCGGGCATCCCGAAACCGAAGGTGTACGTCGTCCACGACCCGGCGCCCAACGCGTTCGCCACGGGCCGTAACGTCGAGAATGCGGCCGTCGCCGTCACCACCGGCCTGCTCGACAAGATGAACCGGGCCGAACTCGAAGGTGTGGTGGCCCACGAGCTCGCTCACATCCGCAACGGCGACATCCTCGTGATGACCGTGGCGGTTGCCACCGCAGGCTCGATCGCACTCATCTCCGACATCTTCTGGCGCATGCTCTACTGGGGTGCGCTCACCGGAGGCGGCGCGTCCCACCGACGCCGCAACGACAACAACAGCGGTGGCGGCAATCCGATCATGATCATCGGACTCGTCCTGGTGCTCGTCCTCGCCCCCATCGCCGCCGCCCTGCTCAAGGCCGCCGTCTCGCGCAGCCGTGAGTCCCTGGCCGATGCCACGGCGGTGAAGTTCACCCGGTACCCATCGGGTCTGCGGCAGGCGCTCGAAAAGCTCGACGCCGACATCACCGTCGTGAAACGCACCTCCCACGCCACATCTCACCTCTGGATCGAGTCCCCCGACGACCACGAGACGAATGACCGCGGCCGCAAGTTCAACGACATGTTCTCCACGCACCCGCCACTCGCCGAGCGCATCAACCTGCTTCGGGAGATGGAGGGCATGCCGCCGTACGAGGGCCCCGACCTCCGAGTCTCCGAGGCCCTGCGCACGATGCAGGACGATCGCGCCGACCCCGAACATGCGTCGGCCGCCGCTGCCCCCGGAGCCATGTCCCTGGCGGGCGACAATGCGGCGGCGTCGGTCGACCTCGCCGCGGTCTTCGCCGGTGCCGGTGAGGTGGCCGACTCCGACGACGATCCCGATCATGCCGCTGCGGGCTGGTACGCCGATCCATCGGGAGCACCGGCGACTCTGCGGTACTGGAACGGGCGGACGTGGACCGATCACACGCATCAGATCCCCGGCAGCAACCCGCTCACCGACCCCGCAGCGCGTCCCACGCGAGGCGGTCGATCGCGACGAGGACGCAGCACAGGCACACAACGGTGAGCGACGGCGACGATCCCGTCGGCGTTGGTCCCCACCCCGAACCCTGGCCGGACGATCCCCGCTTCGATGCCGAACTCCTGCGCAACGGCGATCGACGCAACGTGCTCGACGAGTATCGCTACTGGACGGTCGACGCGATCGTCGCTCACCTCGACACGCGCCGACACGGATTCCACGTCGCCATCGAGAACTGGGAGCACGATCGAAACATCGGCACCGTCGTACGCACGGCCAATGCATTCATGGCCGCCGAGGTCCACATCATCGGCAAGCGCAAGTGGAATCGGCGGGGCGCGATGATGACCGACGTCTACCAGCATGTCCGCCACCACCTCGATGTCGAGGCCTTCACCGTCTGGGCGGCCGAGGCCGGCTTGCCGATCATCGGGATCGACAACCTCCCGGGCTCGGTTCCGATCGAGACGACCCCCCTACCCGAGCGGTGCGTGCTCTTGTTCGGCCAGGAGGGTCCGGGCCTCAGCCGACCAGCGCGCGACGCCGCCGAGACGGTCTGCTCCATCGCTCAGTTCGGCTCCACACGGTCCATCAATGCCGGCGTCGCCGCCGGCATCGCCATGCACCGCTGGATCCAGACTCACACGTCAGTCGATGAACAGGCTTGAGCGTCAGTCGACCATCGCGATGAGTTCTTCATCGCTGGGAATCTCGACACCGGGCAGGTAGTAGGTGTAGAGACCGCCGACGACATCGGCGAGGTCGGCCGGCTCGATTGCCGAGAGGTGCACGGTGACCATCGAGCCGTAGATGTGCACGGCGGCCACACCACCCTGATCGAGGATGCGGCCCGCGAGCTTCGCGGCCGGATCGTCGGCCGTGATCTCCTGACCGGCTTCGAACCGGGCATGGCCCATGCCGGTGAGGCTGCGGTTCAACTCGAAGCGAATGACGCCGGGTCGAGATGAGGTTGAACGGATGAGGGTGACGGGCTGTCCCATAGCGCTACGCAGGTTAGCGAGGCCGAGCGGTCCAGACCCACATGGCCAGCCCAATCGAGATCGCCATCAGGACGGTGTGGATCGCGGTGAACGATGCACCGTGATCGTCGATGATGATCCCGCCGCCGCGAACGATCCAGAATCCGACCGTCCACCAGACCAGCACGTTCAGCGCGGGGACCTTCCATGCGCGCTGTCGACCCTCCCCGACGAACGCAACGAGCGCAAGGAGAACGAACAAGACGACGACACCGATACGCCAGGTGACATCCCAGGTGTCGTGGTCCTCGTCGCCGAGGACGTTGCGCAGGCGGGAGGTCCACAAGAACAACGACCAGCCGACGAGAACCCAGAGCGGACGAGGCCATCGGGTCATGAGAACAACTCCAACTGTGGTTCGTGGTCGGCGTCGACCACACGGGGGACGCCGGACCAACGCAGATCGTCCATGAAAGCCCACCGTCGGCGATGGATTGCGCACGGGCCCATCGCGGCGAGCGCCGCCTTGTGGCGCGGGCACGGGTAGCCCTTGTTGCCCGCGAACGCGAAGCCGGGGTAGTCGAGATCAGCTGCCCGCATCAGGCGATCCCGCGTGACCTTCGCGACGATCGAAGCGGCGGCGATCGACAAGCTGATGGCGTCGCCCTTGATGATCGTCGTGATCGGATGGGTCTCGACGAAGTCCCAGTTGCCGTCCACCAACACGTGATCGACGTCGACACCCAAGCCGGCGAGCGCTCGTTGGGCGGCGAGTTTCTGGGCGGCGGACATGCCGAGTTCATCGCATTCGTGTTGCGTGGCGTGGGCCACCGCCACATGATCCGCCCAGTCGACGACCCGGTCGAACATGACCTCGCGCTCGGACTCGGTGAGCATCTTCGAGTCGCGGACCTTGTAGAGCCGCTTCTCGCGGGGGACGACCACGGCCGCCAGCGTCAACGGCCCGGCCCACGAGCCGCGGCCGACCTCGTCGATTCCGGCCACGATCGGTGCGCCGGACTCCCACAGCTCGCGCTCCAGCCGCAGACCGGGAGGTTTGCGCTTGATCGCCGAACGCAGTGTCGGGGCGTTTGCCATCAGCCGAAGGTACCGCTCAGCTCGCGCTCGGCGCGATTGGGGCTGCGAGAAGCGCCTCGCCGTTGCGGTCACCCGTGACCCACGCAGGGTCGAGGCCGGGGCAACGGATCTCAACATCCTCGACACCACCGACCCGCTCCCACAGGAGCGCGGGACGATCGCCGTGCCAGCGAACGCTGAACGAGACGGTTCCGGCGGCCGTGGCCAACCCGCGTACGTCGACCGGCTGACCGAACCACTCCTCGGGCACAGCAGGGAGCAGATCCAGCCGGTGCTGGCGCATGTGATCCGCCACGAGTGGAGCGAGAACGGTGGCGGCGCCGCGGGCGACGCGGCTGTGAGGCCCGCGGTACACGAGTCCACTCTCGGTGATCCTGGCTGCGAGTCGCCGGGCGTCCTTGGCGGCGCGGGCATCAGTCGACTCGAGAGCGGCAGCCGCGAACATCAGCGTCTCAGCATCGAGTTCGCGACCCGCAGTCTCCGCGAGCACGTCGGCCAACTGATCGAGTCCTGAGCGCTCGCCGACGATCAGGTCGCGGCCGGCGAGGGCCCGAAGCCCTGCGACCGCTGCCTCGGCAGTGAGCTCGCCGTCTTCGGCTGTGGCGACGAGTGTCGCCCGACCACGATCGGCTTCCTCGCTCATGCCGGCCAGGTCGAGCCACCATGCCGACTCGGCGGCCGTCAAGGGATCATCACTGCCGGCTTCCACGATCAGGTCGCAGATGACGCGGCGCCAGGCCTCGGTGAGGTCCGAATCCGGAAGATCGATGTGGAGTGCCCGACCGGCCACGGCGCGCCAGCCCGCCGCGATCTCGCCGGGAACCTGATCACGGTCCGGCATGGGGCCCTCCACCGCCACGGTCACCTGGATGGTCTGACGGTGTGGCACTGGAACAAGGAGGGCCGCCGCGTTCGCACCCGCCACGGGACCCGGTCCCGGTTCTGCGGCGATCGCCGACCAGATGTCGTCTTCCACGGCGACTGCACCGGCCGGGCGACTCGGACGCATCCACGCCTCACCGTCGGCGAGAACGAGATCAGGGTCGGCCTGGAGTGCGACATCGGCCCGATGGCCCGCCAGGGCGACCAGAACAGCCGAACCGGAGGCGTTCTCGAACTCGACGACGAGGGCACGACCCACGCCGTCGTTGACGACGCCGACCCGTTGGATGACGTCGCCGCCCGGCACGCGCAGCCACTGTTCGTAGACCGGGGTGTCGTCGACGCGACTACGGCGGAGGCGCTCGTCATGGGCGAGACGCCAGCGGTCCTCGGCCAGCGCTCCCCACTCGAGCGTGAACGATTCGGTGATGATGCGGCCCGCGTCGTCGAGTCGAGCCACCGGTCCTTCGAGATCGCCGATCATCGGTCAGTCGGGATCGATTTCGCGGGCTGCCGGATTCTTCACGAGCCCAGCGTAGGCCTGGATGGCGCTTCGACCTTCCTCCACACACGCCCGCATCTGCTCCGCGATGGGCATGTAGACGCCGGCCTTCTCGGCGATCTCACACACGATCGGCGCCGATTTCACGCCCTCGGCCACCTGGTTCATCTCCGCCTCGATCTCATCGAGCGTGCGACCTTTGCCGAGTTCCTCACCGACATGTCGGTTGCGGCTCTGGGGGCTCATGCAGGTGGCCAACAGGTCACCCATCCCGGCCAGACCGGCGAAGGTGGCCGGGTCTCCGCCGAGCGCGACACCGAGTCGGGTGACCTCGGCGAGGCCGCGGGTCATCACCGCGGCGCGCGTGTTGTCGCCCGTGCCGAGCCCGTCGGCCATGCCCGCCGCGAGCGCGATCACGTTCTTCAGCGCACCGCCGAGCTCGCAGCCCACGACGTCTGTCGACGAGTAGACGCGGAAGAGCTGGCTGGCGAACACTTCCTGGAGCCGTTCGGCGATGGTGAGATCGGTGAAGGCCAGGACGGCCGCAGCCGCGCTGCCCGCGAGGATCTCCTTGGCGAGATTCGGGCCGGTCAACACGCCGACCGGATGCCCCGGCAGTTCCTCGTCGACCAGCTCGGTCATGCGCCTGCCGGTGCCGATTTCGAGTCCCTTGGCAAGCGAGACGACGGGCACCCACGGGCGAAGGTGGGGGCGGATGTCGCTCAGCGTTTGCCGAAAGCCCGCTGACGGCACTCCCATGACGAGGACGTCGGCTTCGTGCACGGTTGCTGCCAGGTCGGTCGAGGCGCGGAGATCGGGGTGGAGGTCGAACCCATCGAGGTAGCGCGGGTTGACGTGTTGCTCATTGATCGCCGTCGCAACATCGTCGCGACGCGTGTGCAGCACGGTCGGAACGTTGTGGGCGGAGAGATGGGCGACCGTGGTGCCCCACGACCCACCACCGACGACGGCTACTCGCATGTCCATGGCCTCACCATAAAGCACACTGGGGACAGACCCCAGTGTGCTTTATGGTGAGGCCGATGGCCCCGGCCCGTAGACTCGCCGCCGCAGTGGAGACTCGTCCTGGCCTGTCCGACCGCACCGATGACCGGGTCTCCGTTCTCGTGCCGATTCGATCGTTCGACGACGCCAAGTCGCGCCTGACCGACGCTCTCGATGCTGATGAGCGCAACGGTCTCGCTCGATCGATGGCGGCAACCGTGATCGCTGCCGGTCGCGGCCTTCCCGTTTACGTCGTCACCGACGACGACAGTGTCGCCGAGTGGGCCGCCGGCGAGGGTGCCTCGGTGATCGCCCCGTCGGTTCACGGCTTGAACGAGTCGGTCCAAGCCGCCACGCGGGAGCGGGCTGATGCCGGCGACACCCGAGTGATCATCGCTCACGCTGATCTACCTCTCGCCACCGACCTCACGATCGTCACCGGGCCGGGTGTGGCCATCGCTCCCGACCGACACGGGGACGGCTCCAACGTGTTGTCGGTCCCCACGGACGTGGGGTTCCGCTTCGCCTACGGGTTGGGTTCCTACGAAGCCCATCGGTGCGAAGCTGCCCGATGCCGACTCCCCGTCACCGTGATTCACGATTCCGGCCTCAGCCTCGATGTCGACCATCCTGACGACCTCGAGGAGCTTCACGCCCGCTCCAACGAGCCGTAGGCTGCCGAGATGCGCGTCGACCTCGCCGTCCCTGAGAGTGCCCTGGCGATCGGCGCTCACCCCGACGACATCGAATTCGAGTGCGGAGCGACGCTGGCCAAATGGGCGGCCGCCGGAACCACGATCCACCTCCTGGTCTGCACCGACGGCCGCAAGGGCACCTGGGATGTCGATGCCGACACCGACGCCCTCATCGCCCGCCGACAGGTCGAACAGCGCGAGGCCGCCCGCCGACTCGGCGCCACCGGCGAGGTCCGCCTTCTCGGTCAGATCGACGGCGAACTCGACATGGGTGCCGATGCCGGGCTCGAGTTGCGGGGCGACGTCGCCCGCATCATCCGCGAACTCACACCCACGGTCGTTCTCACGCACGACCCGTGGCGACGCTGGCGCATGCACCCCGATCACCGCAATGCCGGTTGGGTCGGCATCGACGCGGTGGTCGCCGCCCGTGATCCCCACTACTTCCGCGAACACGGAATTCCCCACCATCGGCCCGAGTCACTACTCCTGTTCGAGTCCGAGGGGCCAGACCATGTGGAACGGGTGGAGCGCGCCCATCTCGATGCCAAGATCGAGGCGCTCCTCGCCCACGAGTCCCAGTTCGAGACGACGATGGAGATCGATCTCGACACCGACGACGGCAGTCAACGAGCGGCGTTCGCCGAGCGAACCGACCGCGAAGCGCGGGATCATGGACGTCTCGCCGGTGTCGTCCTGGGCGAGGCGTTTCGCCTGATGAACCCAGCCTCTTGAGCCGCAAGGTCCGCCGCTCGAGGAAAGCATCGGGGGCGCCCGCGAAGGGACGCCCCCGACTGGCTGACCGCAGTGGCGGGTTGGGTGGTGCCTGCGGCCAACGTTTCGTCGCTCCCGACGCCGCACCAGCGCCGTTTGTCGCGAGAAACTTTCCGCGACTCCCCGAACACGCTCAGCGTCGGGAATGCCATGACGGCGGCACTCCAACCCCGGGCCCGATGGTGGGACGGCATCCTCGCGATGGCGGACGCTGCTGGGGCGGCAACGGGCGTCGGCTCACCTAGCGGATCCTCGGGTTCCGGCGGTTCCACGGCCGCTCCGACACCGGATCGCCCGGATGCTGACCTCGCCGGTCTGGAACCCGGTGACCAGCTCGCCGAGCTCACCCGCCGGCACGCCGATGCGGTGTATCGCGTCGCGCTGTCAGTGACCCGGGACCACGACCTGGCGGAGGATGTTGCCCAGGACGCACTCCTGAAGGCGTGGCAAGCCCTTCCGTCGTTCCGCGGTGGCTCGCCACTCAAGAACTGGCTCCTGCGCATCACCCACAACACGGCGATCTCGGCGTTGCGACGGCGCCGCGATGTGCACGTCGATCCCCACGACCTTCCCGAATCGGCGCCATCGGCTCACCGCCCCGCGCCGGAGTCGGTCGAGAGCACCGTCGAGGCCCGCGT
This sequence comes from Acidimicrobiaceae bacterium, assembly GCA_016845585.1. GTDB lineage: Bacteria > Actinomycetota > Acidimicrobiia > Acidimicrobiales > Aldehydirespiratoraceae > JAACCU01. The sequence goes on from JAERSO010000149.1 coordinate 28,068, forward strand.
CTCGATCGACGCATTCGAGGACGCCCTCGGTCGCCTCGACGAACTCAGCCGGTCCGTCGTCGTCCTGCGCGAGGTGGAAGGCCTCTCCTACGACGAGATCAGCGAGGTCCTCAGCGTTTCGTTGCCGACGGTGAAGACCAGGCTGCTGCGGGCTCGCAGACTCCTGGCCACTGCACTCGAAGGGTGGCAGCCATGAGGCTTCGCTTCCACCCGTCCGCCAAGAAGCTCGAGCGGTGGCTGGCGGCCGACGCCGAGGCCGAGCTCGATGACGATGTCGACGGCCACGTCGCCACCTGTGATCGCTGCGCCAACCGTCTCGAGGATCTCGCCCAGCCGGTGCCCGAGATGGGTGCCGCACTCTCCGCCACCCTGCAGGCACCGGATGACCTCGTCCGCCGCCTCGGCGCCCGGATGAGCAACTCGATGCGCAACCGGGAGGACCTCCAGCTCTTCATGGAGCTGGAGGGCGTGCCCTTCGATACGGTGCGGACACTCTTGAATGAAGAAGAGGACCAGTAAATGAACCCATGGATCAGCGCGGCGATCGCCGTGGTCGCCGGTGTGGTCGTCGGTGTGGTCGTCGGCAGCATCCTCGCCCGGATCGTTCGGGGCACGTTGACCAAGGACAATCGTCCGGTCGCGCTCCAGGAGAGCGCCGGGGCCATCGCGAGTCTCTTCTTCTCCGCCGCGGTGATCTTCGGTCTGGTGACGGCGCTCGGCTTCGTGAACGAGGAGGCGCTCGACAAGCTGCCGGCCGACCTCGTCGACTACATCCCCCGGGCCCTGTCTGCCGCGATCGTCATCATCGTGGCCAACATCGCGTCGACGTTCATCGTCGCCGCACTCGAGCGCTCGTTGGGCCATGTGTCTCCCGCGATCCGCCGCCGCACTCTTCTTCGGCACGGCGCTCACCGTCGCGCTGGTCGCCTACTCCGGCAGCGGTGCCGTGTCGTCGGAGATCGCGGCGTCACGTGCCCTGCGCCGTTCGCTCAACCTCGGTGACCGGGTCGACACCGACGTCATCACCGGCACGATCCTCGAACTCCACGGCGGGAACGTGGAGGTCGAGACGGCCGATGGACGCCGAGTGCTCGTGCCCTACTCGGCACTGCTGTCGACGGTCATCGGAATCGAACGAGCCGACGCCGCCGACTCCGCCGATTCACCGGACTGACCCCCGGGTTCAGTGGTCGGCACCGCCCCCGGCGGTGAAGTGCATCGTCGTGCTGCGCCGAGGCCGCTGGCGGTGACGGCAAACGTCTCACCCTTCGGGGCTCCGGCGAACTCGACCTTCTTCTCCCAGTGACCGTTGCCGTCCGCGGTTGCTGAGCCCGAGCCGTAGGGCGACGAGATGGCGACGGACGTGCCGGGTGTGGCCGTGCCGCTGAAGATGTCGTACGGGATCGGTTCGTCACACGATCCGTAGGCCTGGGTGGCCGAGAACGCCACGGTCACGGCCGGCGCGGCCGTCGTGGTGGTCGGGGGCACTGTGGTTGTCGGAGACGCTGACGTCGTCGTGACCACTGCCTCGGGTTCGGGATCGGGCGCCGCCTCGGCGACGACCAGATGATCTGGCTCGCTGGTGATTGGCACCAACGTCGCCGAGGGGGCGGGGGTCTCGGTCGTGGTGGTTGCCCCTGGAGCCGCCACCTCGTGAGATGCGTTGTCACCGACGTCGGGGAGCACGGCTGCTGGTGCCGTCGCACACGTGAGGCCGCCGAAGACAAGAATCCGGATGGGAAGGGAACGCATTTCGGGGGACTCCTGGAGGATTCGTCGGGTCGCCCACCCGGAACATCCGAGCACCAACGCCCTACAGATGCCCTACACCCTCCGTTCCATGACACCCCCCGCGAGAATCTGCGATCGATTTCGGCGCCGGCCCCTCGCGGCTGGTTCTCGTTTCATTGAGCGAGCATCTTGCGGATCGTCTCCGGCTCGGCCGCTGCGACAGCCTTCGAGTGCTCGTGCCACGGGCCCAGCTGTTCCGCCAGCACCGGCTCGTCGACTTCTCCGTTGACGATTGCGCGAGTCAGCGCACCGAAGTCGACGGAGTTGATGACGAAGTGCTCGTTGTCGACTGTCAGTTCGGGGATCAGCTCCGTGCCGAGACGCGCCATGTGGACCGTGGCCGGCACGTCACGGGGCAGGCAGACGATGGAGTCCGTCGGTCGACGCGATCGGAAACGATCGCGACCCATCGCGATCCGGTCGCCGGAACGGGTGAACGCCAAGATGCCCTTCAGAGCGTCGCTCTCGAAGAGGACGTCGGTCACGGCGTGCTTCACCGACCGCAGGAGCGGCAGGACTGGCAGGCCCATCACGGGAAAGCCCGCCGTGTCGTGCTCGCTTGCGGTTCCCTTGTAGCGGTCATTCGGATCCTGGCGAACTCGCACAGCGATCGTGACATCCTCCCCGAGTTGATCCGCGGCACGGCGTGTGAGCTTCTGTGTTGACGGAGTCATGGTGACCACCTCCACCTCAACTGTCATCCGCTCGGCGTCGTGGGGGAAGAGTCCTCGGTCCTCTTGACTCGGAAGATGACGAGCGAGCCTGACGTAGCATCGGCGCCATGATGGACATGGACTACCGGCAATGGTTCGGCATGTCCGGTGTGATGGCGGGGCTGATCGTCGTGGTCATCAACTTCGCCCAGGGCGACGTCGTGTTTGCCACGATCCTCCTTGGCATGGTGATCGTGCTCTTCGGCCTGCTGGTGTGGTGGACGAGGCCAGAGCGCGGCGGGCCTCACGTCAGCCATGCCGCCGCCCATGCCGCCGCGAAAGACGGCGACGTCATCGTGTACTGGCGGCCCGGTTGAATCTTCTGTGATCGCCTCAAGCTCGGCTTGGGTGACGCTCGCCATGACGTGTCATGGGTCAACATCCTGAGAGACGCCGAAGCGGCCGAGTTCGTTGCCTCCCACAGGGACGGCGAGGAGGAGGTCCCCACCGCCGTGACCGGGACCGGCGTCATGATCGACCCCACGCCCGAGTCGATCAAGGCTCATCTCCGCTAACGGGCGGTCAGCTCTAGGGTCGCAGCATGGACCTCGGCCTCGTCGACCTGCAATCCGCTCGATCAGCGCAGGTTGTGGCGATGCGCAGCGCCTGCGAGGAACTCGGGTTCTTCCGCATCCCGCTGACCTCGATCGAGGACGGGATCGCCGCCGATGCGTGGGGTCAGGCCCGGGCGTTCTTCAGCCTGCCGGTTGCCGAGAAGGCGGCCGTGGGGTTCCCCGAACCGGGCTACCCCTACGGCTACTCCGAGTACGGACTCGAGGCGCTCGCCCGGTCGCTCGGGCATGACGATGCCGTCGGCGACATGAAGGAGTCGTTCTCGGTCGGGCCGGACTGTGACATCGACACGCTCCCGGCCACAAGAGGCGACCAGAGCGCATGGATTCGATCACCGAGTCTGTGGCCGGCCCGGCTTCCGGAGCTTCGCCCAGCGTGGGAGCGCTACTACCAGGCGCTTGCCGTCGTGGCCGCCGAACTCATGAGCGTCATGGCCGAGGCTCTGGAGCTTCCCGCGGACTACTTCGAGCCGTTCATCGACCACCCGATCACGTCGATGCGGGCCCTGCACTACCCAGCGGCACCGAACCCTGCACCGTCGGCGCTGCGGGCCGGCGCCCACACCGACTACGGCACGCTCACGATCCTGCGCACCGACCAGGTGGCCGGCCTGCAGATCCACACCGACGACGGCTGGTGGGACGTGCCACCCGACCCCGACATGTTCGTGGTGAACCTCGGCGACACCATCGCCCAGTGGACGAACGACCGGTGGCGGTCAACGCTGCATCGGGTCGTGCCCGGGCCGGAACCACGCCATTCGATGGCGTTCTTTCACATGGCCAACTGGGACTCCACGATCGAGTGCCTGCCGACCTGTCGTGACGGCGACGAACCGCCGCGCCACCAACCGGTTCAGGCCGGTCCGTGGCTCATGCAGAAGTTCCAGTCGACCGTCGACTCCGACGGCCGGTAGACGCGCCCACCACGGGCTCCCAGCGGAACCGCTTCCACGCCACGATCACCCCGACCATGGTCCACGCCAGGAGCACCAGGATCCGGTCCCACTCGAACGCCGGAGCCTCACTGAACGGCGACATCCCTTCGGTGAACGCAACGGCGAACGGCTTCAGCGGGAAGATGTCGCCGGCCAGCGTGAGCCACTGCGGCGGGTCGTCGAGGGGGATGAACACATTGGAGATGAAGCCCATCGGCAACATCGTGGCGTTGGCGATCGCCGGCGCGCTGGCCGCTGACTTGGCAACGGAGGCGAGCGCGACGCCGAGGGTGGCGAAACAGATCGTGCCGGCCAGGAACGACACCGCCATCGCGGGGAACTTGGCGGCTTCGAGTTCGACGCCGTAGGCCACGATGCCGAGACCGACCATCACCGTTGTGGCGAAGATGGCGATCCACACAGCGGACAGGATCACCCCACCGAGGAAGACCCAGGGCGGGATCGGAGTGCCGCGAACACGCTTGAGGATTCCTTCGTCGCGCCGCATCGACAGGCCGATGGCGATGTTCGTGTAGGTGGCCGAGGCTGCGGCGAACACACCGAGGCCCGCGGCGTAGAACTGGGCCGTGGTGATGTCGCCGTACTCGGTGCCGATGGCCTCGTTGCCAAAGAGGGCGACGAACAGCACGAGCATGATCAGGGGCAGGCCAAGGGTGAAGAATGCTCCGATCGGCGTGCGCCAGAAGATCCGGTTCTCCGCCCGGATCGAGCACCAGAGAAGCGAGAGGTTGCTCACGACGCCCCTCCCCCATCGTCAGCGACCAAACCGAGATAGACGTCCTCGAGATTCATGGACTCGACGACGAGACCCTGCAGCTCGACCCCGTGACCCAGCGCCCAGGTCGTGACGTGGGCGAGATCCGCCGTCGGCGCCGGCGTCACGATCTCGATTCGACGATCGCGGCCCGAAGCATCGCCGACCAGCGGGTCGATCAGCTCGGACAGCGGGGCGTCCACGGCAGGGAACGCGAAGCGGATCACCGTGCCGCGATCGGCGTTGGCCCGCAGGGACTCCGGTGTGCCCTCGGCGACAATGCGACCGCCGGACATGACCGCGACCCGGTCGGCCAACTGCTCGGCCTCTTCGAGATAGTGGGTGGTGAGAACGACGGTCTTCCCACCGGCAGTGAGGTTCTGGACGAGCTCCCAGCTCCGGCGACGGGCCGCCGGGTCGAATCCGGTGGTCGGCTCGTCGAGGAAGATCAGATCGGGATCACCGATCAGACCGAGCGCAAGATCGACACGCCGCTGCTGACCGCCCGACAACGTGCGAACGCGGGCGTCGGCCTTCTCGGCCAACTCGACTGCATCGAGCACCTGCTCGATCGGGAGGCGCTTGCTGTAGGCCCGGCTGTACAAGTCGAGCACCTCGCGGACTGTCAGCTCCTTGTCGATCCCCGCAGACTGCAGGACGATGCCGACTCGATCGCGATACTCGCGGCCACCCTTGGACGGATCGATCCCGAGGACGGAGACAGCGCCACCGTCACGTTGACGGTGGCCCTCGAGGATCTCCACGGTGGTGGACTTCCCGGCGCCGTTGGGGCCGAGGATGGCGAACACCTCGCCCTGTTCGACGCTGAACGACACACCGTCGACGGCACGAACATCGCCGTAGCGTTTGGTCAGATCGGTGACTTCGATTGCGGGGGACATCAGAGGGTGACCCTAGCGAAGGGTCGCCTCGACCGACATCGCGGACGTTGGCGGGCGCAGGCGGGGCAGACTGTGCCAATGCGTCCACTGCCGGGGATGAGCGTTGTCGCCAAGTACCCGCTCCGGTTCGACGCGGATCTGGCGGTGGCCATGCTCGGCGATGCCGGCATCGAAGGCGTCGTCATCGGTGATGCCCACTCCGAGTCAGCCGGCTTTGGCCGCATCGACGGTTTCGGCGTGGTGGTCCGCGTCGAAGTGGCCGAGGACGCCCAGGTGTTGTTGACCAATGACCAACCAGCTGACCGAGAAGCGGACGCGCTGGACAGGGTGTACCACCACCGACGTTTCGCCGATCGGCCGAATTGGGTCCGCTACGGCACCTACACCGTGCTGTCCGCGCTCGCGGGACCCGTCACCATCGCCGCCCTGTTCCAGGCGTGGTGGCTCCTCGACGGCTTCTTCCCCTAACGCACACTGGGGTCTGACGCCAGCGTGCGTTAGAGGAGCGACCAGAACGCGTTGACCAGCGGGTTGTTGAGATGGCGCTTCAGGGTGAACAGTCCGAGGTCGTAGGCGTCCAGCTCGGGCTTCACGTCGAGAACGCGCACGCGAGCCGCATGGGGGCTGTTGTCGAGGACGATCTTCGGGACGACGCCGATCCCGAGGCCAAGGCTGACCATGCTGACGATCGCCTCGTTGCCGGCAACCTGGGCGTAGATCTTCGGGGTGACGTCGAGGGTGCGGAACCAGGTGTCGACCCGCCGACGGGCGATCCCGCCGGCGGCGAGGATCATGGGGATCTGCTGCCAGTCGCCGGGATCAGCGGGCGGAAGCTGCGCAAGACTCGGGTCCGCCGACTCCACCGGGGCGATGAAGACGAGCGGCGAGGTGCGGATCGGCTTGAACCGCACGGCGGCGGGCAGGCTGTCGGGACGGGCCGCGATCGCCAGATCCTCCTCCAGCGCCACCACCCGATCGATTGCGTACTCAGGGTCTCCGGTCTGAAGTCGGATCTCCACCCCGGGATGCGCGGGTCGGAAGCTGTTCAACAGGTCGACCAGAATGCTGTGGCTCGCGGTGACCGAACAGTAGAGACTGATCTCGCCCTGCACCTGCTCTGACGGATCGGTGAGCTCGAAGCGGATCTGCTCCCACTGCTGCACCGCGTCGCGCGCGTACCGCTGGAATCGGTGACCGGCAGCGGTGAGTTCGACGGTGCGGTTGTCGCGGTCGAACAACGACACGTTGAGCTCCGCCTCCAACTGCCGGATGTGGCGAGACAGGGCCGACGTGCTGATGTTCGCACGAGCGCTGGCCCGCCCGAAGTGGAGGGTCTCACTCAGCAGGATGAAGTGCTTGAGCGTGGTGACGTCCATGGGCGCGATTGTTGCAGAAACCGGGACGACACGTTGCATATATGTCAATTTACGAAACACGGTCCGACCGGTAGAATCCGCCTGATCGATCCCAGATGGAGACCCCTGTCATGGCCAACTACTTCAACACCCTGTCGCTGCGCGAGCAGCTCGCCGAACTCGGCAAGTGCCGCTTCATGCACCTCGACGAGTTCTCCGAGGGCGTCGATGCGCTCCGCGGCAAGAAGATGGTCGTCATCGGCTGTGGCGCTCAGGGTCTGAACCAGGGCCTCAACCTTCGCGACAGCGGACTCGACGTGTCCTACGCGCTGCGAGACGAGGCCATCGCCCAGCAGCGTCAGTCCTGGAAGAACGCCACCGAGAACGGTTTCACCGTCGGCACCTACGAAGAGCTGCTGCCCACCGCCGATGTCGTGTTGAACCTCACCCCGGACAAGCAGCACACCAACGTCGTCAACACCATCATGCCGATGATGAAGCACGGCTCGTGCCTCTCCTACTCCCACGGCTTCAACATCGTCGAGGAGGGCATGCAGGTCCGTGACGACATCACCGTCATCATGGTCGCCCCCAAGTGCCCGGGTTCCGAGGTGCGCGCCGAGTACGTGCGCGGCTTCGGTGTGCCGACCCTGATCGCCGTCCACGAGGACAACGACCCCAACGGTGAGGGCCTTGCGCTGGCGAAGGCCTACGCCGTCGGCACCGGTGGCCACAAGGCCGGCGTGCTGATGTCGTCGTTCATCGCCGAGGTCAAGTCCGACCTGATGGGCGAGCAGACCATCCTCTGCGGCATGCTGCAGACCGGCTCGCTGCTGTGCTTCGACAAGATGATGGAAGAGGGAATCGACCCGGGCTACGCCTCCAAGCTCATCCAGTACGGCTGGGAGACGGTCACCGAAGCCCTCAAGTACGGCGGCGTCACCAACATGATGGACCGCCTGTCGAACCCGGCGAAGATCCGTGCCTTCGATCTGGCCGAAGAGATGAAAGACATCATGCGTCCGCTCTACTGGAAGCACCAGGACGACATCATGACCGGCACCTTCTCCGAGACGATGATGGCCGACTGGGCCAACGACGATGTCGAGCTGCTCGGCTGGCGGGCCGACACCGCCGAAACCGCCTTCGAGAAGACCGCGGCCGGCGACATGGAAATCTCCGAGCAGGAGTACTTCGACAACGGCGTCCTCATGGTCGCCATGGTGAAGGCGGGTGTCGAGCTCGCCTTCGAGACGATGACGTCGGCCGGCATCATCGCCGACTCGGCGTACTACGAGTCGCTTCACGAGACCCCGCTGATCGCCAACACCGTCGCCCGCAAGAAGCTCTACGAAATGAACGCGACCATCTCGGATACCGCGGAGTACGGGTGCTACCTGTACAACCACGCGTGTGTCCCGTTGTTGGGCGACTTCATGAAGGGCATCAAGAGCGACGTGATCGGCAAGGGTCTCGACGTCGCCGACAACGGCGTCGACAACGCGCGCCTGATCGAGGTCAACGAGGCCATCCGCAGCCATCCGGTCGAGGAGATCGGTGCCGTCCTGCGCGGGCACATGGCCGACATGAAGCGCATCGTCTGATCGCCGGCAGGTGCTTCGCCTGGACGCGCTCTCGGTTGATTTCGACGAGCGATTTCAGCTCCACGACATCAACTGGACGATCCGGCCGGGCGAGCACTGGCTGATCGCTGGCGCCAACGGCTCCGGCAAATCGGCCCTGGCGGCCGTGCTCGCGGGCGACGGCGCGCACTTGTCGGGAACCCTGTCGGGGGCGCCTGACCGAGTCGCGCTCGTGTCCTACGAGCGGCAGGCCGAGCTCATCGAGACAGAGCGCCGCAAGGACGACGCCGACATCCTCGACGTGATCTCCGAGGGTACGCCCGTGGCCGAGATCATCGATACCGTATGCCAGGATCCCGATCTGGCCCAGGCCCTGATCGACACATTGGGTCTGCAGCCGCTGATGGGTCGGGCATTCCGCAAGCTCTCGACCGGCGAGACCCGCAAGGTCATGCTCATCCGAGCCCTCACCAGTCGCCCGGACCTACTGGTTCTGGATGAGCCATTCGACGGTCTCGATCGCGACTCGCTGGCGTGGCTGCAGGGTCACCTGAGTGTCCTTGCCGAGACGACACCCTTGGTCATCGTGCTCAACCGGTTCGACGAGTGCCCGGACTTCATCACTCACATTGCCTATGTCGAGGATGGACATCTGCTCCATTGCGTGGAGCGTGACGACGAGCGCGCCTATGCCGAGCTCTACCATCTGCTGCATCTGAAGACGAGCGAGCTCGAGATCCCCAAGGCCGATCCTGCCGCCCGGCTACCCGCGCTCGACCCCGACGAGCCGCTCGTCCGCCTGACGGGTGCCGCCGTTCGCTACACCGACAACACGGTGTTCGAAGACCTCGACTGGACGATCGAAGCGAACCAGAGTTGGCAGTTGAGCGGGCCCAACGGCAGCGGCAAGACCTGCCTGCTGTCACTGATCACCGGCGACCATCCGCAGTGCTACGTCAACGACATCGTGGCGTTCGGGTTTCAACGCGGCACCGGCGAGAGCATCTGGCAGATCAAGCAGTACATCGGCTACGTCTCAACCGCACTGCAGTGGGAGTACCGGGTCGGCACCGGGTTGCGGAACGTCATCATCTCCGGCTTCTTCGACAGCATCGGGCTGTACACCAAGAGCACCGACACGCAGAAGGCCATCGCCGATGAGTGGCTCGCGCTGCTGGGGATGTCAGAGCGGGCCGATGAGCCGTTCAACAGCCTGTCGTACGGAGACCAGCGTCTCGTGCTGATAGCGCGGGCGATGGTGAAACACCCGCCGCTGCTGATTCTCGACGAACCATGCCTCGGCCTCGACGACATGAACCGTCAGCTGGTGCTGGCCCTCGTCGAGCGCATCGCTGCCTCCAGCGAGACCGCCGTGCTCTACGTCAATCACCGCGAACGAGACCGCCTCCCCGGCATCGACAACCACCTCACACTGAGCGACAACACCGACGGCTGGCAGTCGTGACGACGTCAGGCGCCTCGCCTACCGTGAGGCCATGATCATTCCCGAGCAGTGGTGTCGATGTCGGCGATCGATCCCGACGACAGCTACCACTACCTCGAGGTTCGGGGCCGGGTGGTGTCAATCGAGGATGGCTCGGACATGGCTTTCCTGAACACGATGGCTCTCAAACACTTGGACCTCGACGAGTACCCGTATCGAGAGCCCGGCCAGGAACCGGTGGTGGTGAGCGTCGAGCCGACGCATACAACCGGGAGCTGACCGAGCGGCTGATTGGAATCAACCGACCACATCGTGTCTGCAAAGTGCGTTCGACTCGTCAGTGACCACGGGCGACCACCCTGGGTGCTCCTATTGCGGCTCTGAGGAGCCGGCGCTGCCACCGCCCATATGTTGCCGTTCTGGAGCGGGCTCCGATGCCTGCTGTGTCCCGGGGATCGCTTGGTTCCTGAGCGTGCTCGACACGGGTCGTACAAGGTTCGGTACCCACCATTCAAGGAGACAAGCCATGCTCATGGCCACCAGATACACGTTCAAAGGCGACCAGTCGCCCGACTCAGTCAAGGCCCTTCTCGCTGTGTTTGCAGAGCGCGGAGCCGCCGAAGGCCAAATCGCTCACTATGTGTCAGCCGATGGACGCGGCGGCTTGATCATCGCCGACGTCCAAGATCAACAGGCCGGCTACGAAAACGCCCTCGCCTACCAGCAGTGGATGGACTTCCAAACCACGCCCATCCTCACAATCGACGACGCAATGCCGGCCATCATGGCCGCGTTCGGCTGATCCAACCGGCTCTGGATGTCCGAGCAACTGAACGTGGCCTTCACCTTCCCCTGGGTGAGGGTCACGGCGCGTCGGGGCGGGATTCTCACGCCCACATGTGCCGCTATTGAGTCTGTTCGGATGCCTGTTCCGTTGACAGTCTGGGCGCGGGACTGAACGGAAACCAGATGGTCGCGGCCGTGGCGAGGGCGAGCAGACTGAATTCGACCAGCGTGCCGAGCCGGATTCCACCGATGTCCCGGCGGGCGAGTAGCCGGTCGACCTCGTGGAGAGAGACGAATCGGACAGTGGCGAAACCCACGATCGAGAAGAACGCTACGGCGACAGGCAAGTAGCGGCTGCGTCGCTCCGGCACTCGCCGAAGTGCCACCGCCACGACCCCTATCCATGAGCCGGCGATGATACCCGTGGCGACCATCTGGCCCAGCGTCGAGCTTGGTACCAGCCCAGCGACGTCGCACGACTCCGGCCCGAGTCCCCGGCCGCCTCGGCCATGCCGCCAGCTCGCGCCGCTCCCGTTGCGATCAACGCGGCACCCAGCACAAACCAGAATGTCGGCCAATACGTCGCGCGGACACACGAGGCCGAGCGAACCTCACGAAATCCAGCGGCGAGAGCGGCAACTCCGGCAGCGCAATACGCCGCGACACGGAGAGGCTCGGACCCGAGGAACTCGACCATACGACTCCCATCGGCCTGGATCGCTTCGTCTGGAGGTCACGACACCCAGAGTCGACCCGCCCATAACCGGCAATCCCGAGCGCCGGGACTGCAAGTTTGCCTGCGATCCCGAGCGCCCAATGTCGCCGCCCAGAATCCCGCTCTGGTCGTCTCCGCCACCTCGACGGTCAGCCGTCGATCTCCCTCTTGACCAATGCTCGCGGGTCAGGCGTCGTTGCGGAGACGACGCTTCGGTGCTTGGCTGGGTCCATGATCCCACCGAGCGATATCACCCCCGACACCAAAGTGGCGATCCTCTTGCGGGACTATCCGCACCTCGAAGAGCTACTGATCTCGATGTCACCCGCGTTCGTCAAACTCCGCAACCCCCTCCTGCGCCGTAGCGTCGCGCGAGTGGCGACCCTCAACCATGCCGCCAACGTGGGCCGACTGGACCCCAAGGGATTCGTGAACGAACTCCGCATCGCCGCCGGATTGGCACCACTGGCCAACCCGGAGGTCACCGAGGTCGACTACTTTGGGCCTGCGCCAAGCTGGTTCCGTCGCGATGCCGTCAGCGTCGTCGTGCGAGAAGACGAACTCGACCCCGATGTGATGCCGATCAACCCAGTGCTGCGTCTCGTCCGGGACCTACAAGCTGGAGAGATACTCGAACTGGTTGCGTCGCACCTACCTGCCCCTGGCATCGACATCCTGCGCCGCAAGGGCTACCGGACCTGGACGGTCGACAACGACAGCACCAGCCACACGTTCATCACCCCCGCGGCCTGACTCTGCTCAACCAACTGTCGACGGGCCCCATGGCAGCGGGGTATCCGTCTGATGACGAACTCGTAGGCGCAATCACCAAGCCATCCACGGACGAAGAATGTCCGGCGGGGCCTCTCGCACCAAACCAGCACGCACCGCTACGGCCCGCCACTCTGAGCGAGAAGGCGTCCCCGCGGGGACGCCTGATATTGCCGAACCGGCGCCGGGTCAGTCGTCCAACGACGGGAGAGCGACACGCCCCGTGCGCTGGAGCTCAACGATTCCGAAGGGTCGTAGCCGTTCTTCGAGCTCATCGAGCCGCGCCGGACGCGCCGACCACGACAGCATGATGCGATCGTCGCCTTCGCTCAAGACGTAGGCCCGATAGTCGTCGACGATCTCCATGAGCTCACGGCGGCGGTCGCCGAGGGTGACGGTGATCAGCATCAGTTCCCGCTCGACCGAGTCGGCCGGGTTGAGCTCCTGGATGTCGACGACATTGATCAGCTTGTTGAGCTGCTTCACCACCTGATCGAGGGGCGTGCCCTCGACATCGACGGTGAAGGTAATCCGGCTGAAGCGCTCGTCGTCGGTCGGTGCAACCGCCAACGAGTGAATGTTGTAGTTGCGGCGGGAGAACAGGCCCGACACGCGTGCGAGCACGCCTGGCTTGTTCTCAACTGTGGTGACGATCGTGTGCCACTGCTGGTTCGGCGATGCTGAGTTCATCAGAGCGTCCCCTGCTGGCTGGGGTGGACGACGACCTCGGAGTTGGTCTTGCCGGCGGGAACCATCGGGAAGACGTTTTCGCGGGCATCGGTGACGAACTCGACGACAACCGAGCGGTCATTGATCTCGTTGGCCTTGGCGATCGCCGGGGCGACCTCCTCGGGCGACTCGACGCGGATGGCCTCGCAGCCCATGGCCTCGGACCACTTCACGAAGTCGGGCACCCGATCCGAGAGGTGAACCTCGCTGTAGCGCTCGTCGTAGAACATCTCCTGCCATTGGCGAACCATGCCGAGGTAGGAGTTGTTGAGCAGGGCGACCTTGATCGGGATCTCCTCGACCGTTGCGGTCACGAGCTCCTGCGCGGTCATCTGGAAACAGCCATCGCCGTCGACAGCCCAGACCCGGCGATTGGGCATGCCTGCCTTCGCACCGATGGCAGCCGGGATCGAGAAGCCCATCGTGCCGAGCCCACCGGAGTTGATCCAGGTGTAGGGATGATCGAACTGCCAGTACTGGCTCGTGTACATCTGGTGCTGACCGACACCGGAGCACACGATCGTGTCGGCGGGGTTGTTGTCACGCAGCTGCTCGATGCAGAACTGGGGCTTGAGCTTGTCGCCCGGCGCCGACTGCTCGTAGGTCATCGGGAACTTCTCCTGCCAACCCGACACGGTGGAGCGCCACGCGGTGCGGTCGGCCTGCGCGTCAGCACCGCCGAGCTCACTCATGGCCTCGAGCATCCCTTCGATGACGACCTTGCAGTCGCCCTGGATGCCCACGTTGTACTGGCGGACCTTGCCGAGCTCGGCCGGGTCGATGTCGACATGGACGATCTTGGCCGTGGGGGCGAAGCCGTCGAGCTTGCCGGTGACCCGGTCGTCGAAACGGGCACCGAGCGAGATGAGGAGATCGCTCTGCTGCATGGCGATGACGGCGGTGTAGTTGCCGTGCATGCCCGGCATGCCGAGGCAGAGCTCGTGGGAGTCCGGGAAGGCACCCCGGGCCATGAGCGTGGTGACGACGGGAATCCGGGTCATCTCGGCGAAGGCGAGCAGCGCCTCAGCGGCACGAGCCTTGAGGATGCCGCCACCGACGTAGAGGACGGGACGCTCGGCGTCACGGATCATCTCGACCGCTTCGCGGATCAGCGCCGGATCACCCGCGGTGACCGGGTTGTAGCCGGGCAGCTCCATGTCGGCGTCGCTGGGTTCATACCAATCGATCGCCGACCGGGGGTTGGTCGGATCGACGATGTCCTTGGGGATGTCGACGAGCACCGGGCCCGGACGGCCGGTCGTGGCGATGTGAAACGCCTCGTGGATGATGCGCGGGATGTCCTGCGCCTCGGAGACCAGGAAGTTGTGCTTCGTGGCGGCCATCGTGATGCCGGTGGTGTCGGCCTCTTGGAACGCATCGGTGCCGATCGCGCTGTAACCGACCTGACCGGTGATACAGACCATCGGAACCGAGTCCATGTAGGCGTCGAGTAGCGGGGTGACGACATTGGTGGCGGCCGGGCCACTGGTCACCATCGCAACACCGGGACGACCGGTGGCGTGGGCGTAGCCCTGTGCCATGTGGCCCGCGCCCTGCTCGTGGCGCACGAGCACGTGGCGGATCGAGGAGTCGATGATCGGGTCGTAGACCGGGAGGATCGCGCCACCCGGGAGGCCGAACATCACGTCGACACCCTCGAGCTCGAGGGATCGGACGAGTGCTTCGCCGCCGTTGGTCGGTTTGCTGGTCATGAGCTGAGTCCAGGGTCGAGATTCGCTGCAAGCGAACGGAGAAAAACTATCGGTGGAAAACACGAAATGGCCTCCGTTGGGGAGGCCATGGCGCACGTTCTTCCGATTTGAGGGCGTGAACGTGCGCTAGCTGAGTCCTACGAGTACGAGGGCAAGGCGGGCGTTGTTCACGGCGCCAAGTATGACCGGCGTCTCACCACATGGCAACGTCTTTCCGTGGCAGGCGTCGGCGTGTACCCGGGATCGTTCAATCCACCGACGCTCGCGCATATCGAGATCGCGCTCGCGGTGGTCGAGCACCATGGCCTGGAGCGACTCGACCTGGCTGTGTCGACAGTGGCGCTCGGCAAAGGCATCGTCGAGCGACCCCGATTCGAGGACCGCGTCTCCGTGATCCGCGAATCGGTCGATGCCCACCCCGAGATCGAGGTCGTGGTCACCGAATCTCGTCTGATCGTCGACATCGCGAGCGAGTACGACGTCGTGGTCATGGGTGCCGACAAATGGCATCAGATCGGCGAAGTCGAGTGGTACGCCGACTCAACAGCTCGCGACGCCGCCCTGGCCGCGCTCCCCCACCTCGCCCTCGTGCCGCGCCCGCCATTGCACGTGCCGGACGAGTACCGGGTGCCAGTACGCGAGGACATCCTCGAGATCTCGTCGTCCGCCGTCCGCGCCGGCCGCACCGAGTGGATGACCGAGGCCGCCAGAGCCTTCCACCACCGCACCGGCGCCTGGCAGTCCTGAGAAAGCACACTGGGGTCAGACCCCATCGTGCTTTCTGGCTAGGTTCGATGGGGTGAAGAATCCACAGTTCGAGTATCACCGGCCTGCGTCGCTCGACGACGCGGTGAATCTGCTCGCGGAGCTCGACGACGACGCCAAGATCCTGGCCGGCGGACAGAGTCTGCTCCCGGTCATGGCACTCCGCCTCGGCACCCCTCCCCACATCATCGACATCGGCGGGCTCGACGAGCTGGCATCGGTCGATGCCGGTACGGACGGCGTGACCATCGGAGCCACCGTTCGCCATCGACAAGCAGAGACGTCTGACGAGATCGCCCGCCACGCCCCACTCGTGGCCGCCGCGCTCCCCCATGTCGGGCACCGGGCCATCCGCACCCGCGGCACCGTCGTCGGCAGCATCGCCCATGCCGACCCTGCGGCCGAAATGCCGGCCGTGTGCCTGGCCTCCGGCGCCAGCATGGTTGCCCGGTCGGTGGACGGTGAACGAGAGATCGCAGCCGCCGACTTCTTCGAGGGCTACCTCACGACCGCCCTCGCCGACAACGAGATCCTCACCCACGTGCGTTTCCCGGGATGGTCGCCGACCGCCGGCGCTGCCGTGGTCGAGATCAGCCGTCGTCACGGTGACTACGCGCTCGCCGGAGTCGCCTGCACCATCGATGTTCAGGATGGCGCCATCGCCACCGCGGCCCTCTCCTTCCTCGGGATCAGCGGCACGCCCGTGCGGGTGGCCGAAGCGGAGCGATCACTCGCCGGCAAGAGCCCCGACGAGGCTGCCTTCTCAGCGGCCGCCGACATCGTGACCAGCTCAGTCGACCCCGGGAGCGACGTGCATGCCACCGCCAACTACCGCCGCCACATCGCCGGCGTCCTCACCCGCCGAGGGCTCGCCGAGGCCACCGCCACGATCGGAGTCCCGGCATGAGCCACTCGATCAACCTCACCGTCAACGAACAGGCCTACGCCCTCGACGTCGAGGCCCGGCGATCACTCGCCGATGTGATTCGCGAGGACGTCGGCCTCACCGGCACCCACCTCGGTTGCGAGCACGGCGTCTGCGGTGCCTGCACGATCCTGCTCGACGGTCAGCCGGCCCGTGCGTGTCTGATGCTCGCCGTACAGGCCGATGGCGACGAGATCGTCACCATCGAAGGTCTGGCCGATGGCGACGA
Source organism: Acidimicrobiaceae bacterium (assembly GCA_016845585.1). Lineage (GTDB taxonomy): Bacteria > Actinomycetota > Acidimicrobiia > Acidimicrobiales > Aldehydirespiratoraceae > JAACCU01. The sequence goes on from JAERSO010000149.1 coordinate 44,773, forward strand.
GATGCACCCGGTCCAGAAGGCGATGTACGAGGCCATGAGCTTCCAGTGCGCGTTCTGCTCCCCCGGTTTCCTGATGAGCACGGTCGCCCTGCTCGAGGAGAATCCCAACCCGACCACGGACGAGATCCGCGAGGAGCTGTCGGGAAACCTGTGCCGCTGCACCGGGTATCAATCGATCGTCGACGGTGTCGAAACAGCTGTCCGGATCATGGGCGGAGGTGACGCCTGATGGCCACTCAGACCTCCGGACTCGGGTTCGTCGGCCAGTCGGTCAAGCGGGTCGAGGACGAACGGTTCCTCCTCGGCAAGGGCCAGTTCGTGGCCGACGTGATGCCCGACGGCGTGCTTCACGCCGCATTCGTTCGCAGTCCCTTCCCGCACGCCACGATCACCGGCATCGACACCAGCGCCGCGGCAGCGCATCCCGGCGTCGTACGAGTGTTCACCGGGGCAGAGATCAATGAGCTGATCCAGCCCTTCGTGCCGCTCGCTCCACAGCCGGGGAGCTACACGCCGCTGTACAAGGCCATGGCCGACGAGAAGGCTCGTCACATCGGCGACCCTGTCGCCCTGATCGTTGCCGAGTCGCGCCACGTCGCCGAGGACGCAGCCGAACTCGTGGTCGTCGACTACGACATGCTCGACGGCATCGGCACCATGGACCGCGCGTTGGAGAGCGACGCACCCCGACTCTGGGATCGCGCCGACGGCAACACCCTGAGCGACGCCACGAACACGTACGGGCCGATCGAGGAGGTCTTCGCCGCGGCCGACCGGGTCGTGTCGATCACCCTCGACAGCCACCGTCAGGCCAATCAGTCGATGGAGACCCGCGGTACGGTCGTCGAGGTCGACAAGGCCACCGGCCATCTCACGGTCCACAACACGTCGCAGGGCCCGCACGTGCTCAAGTGGGTGCTCGCCGCCCAGACCGTGACCCAGGGTCGCCTGAAGTCGATGTGGGCCTTCATCCGGAACAAGTCCCGGCGCAAGGCCTTCTTCGGTGCCGCCAAGGCCTTCCGCAAAGCCAACGCCGCTGACCTCAAGGGTCAGGACAACCGGGGCATGAAGGGCCAGCTGAAGAAGGACCGGTCCCTGCTCAAGTACATGGGTCGCATGGGTTTCGGCCTGCTGGCCAAGGACGACTACCCAACGGTCACCTCCGTCGACATCGGCGGCGGATTCGGTGCCAAGGGTCCGATCGCCCGTGAAGACGTGCCGGTCGCCGTTGCCGCCATGCAACTCGGCCGCAGTGTGCAGTGGATCGAGGACCGGGTCGAGAATCTGTCCGACGGAGGCCAGGCGCGCGAGGAACGCTTCCACGTCGAAGTGGCCGTCAACGACGATGGCACGATGAAGGGGCTTCGGGTCGACGCCTTGATCGACGGGGGCGCCTACCCGGCCTTCCCGTTCGGGTCGAACCTGATCGGCACGATGTGGAAGGTCTACATGCCAGGGCCCTACCACTTCGAGGCCTTCGAACTCAGGTCCCGGATCATCGCCACCAACAAGGGACGCGTCGTGCCGTACCGCGGGCCGTGGGCGAACGAGACCTGGATGCGTGAACGCGCCATCGATGCGGTGGCCGCCGAGCTGGGCATGGATCCTGCTGATCTCCGGGCCAAGAACATGATGACCGAGGAAGATGCTCCTGACGCCTTCATCACCGGCCCGTCGATCGATGAGACGATGTCGAGCCGCAAGACGTTCGACCGCGCGCTCGAACTGATCGACCGCGACGGGGTCACCCGTCTGAAAGCCGAAGCCGAATCCCGCAATCACCGCGCCGGACTCGGCATCGCCACCTATCACGAGGCAGCACCCGGGCCGCCGAACTTCGCCGACTCCATGAGCAAAGGCTCGGGGATGCTGTTGAAGGAGGACGGTCGAGCCACGATCGAGGCCGATGGCAGGATCGTGATGTACACGTCACAGGTGCCTCACGGTCAGAGCCATCAGACGACGTACAAGCAGATCGTGGCCGACGAGTTCGGTGTTCCGATGGAGGACGTCGAGATCAACTGGGGCAACACCGACAAGTCCCAGTTCAGCTTCGTCGGCACCGGCGGCAGTCGCGGTGGTCCGCTCGGCGGCGGCGTGATGCGAGCGACCGCACGTGAGATCCGCGAGCAGGTCGACGAACTCGCCGCCGAGATGCTCGAAGCCGCCGTCGAGGACATCACCGTCGTGGACGGCAACATCCACGTGTCCGGGGCGCCGGCACAGGGCATCTCATACGCAGATGTCGCGGCGGAGGCGGCCAAGCGGGCCAGCGTGACGGCCGGACCGGTCTTCAACGTCGACCTCAAGTACGAAGGCGTCGGCAACGGCGGCTGGTCGTGTGCGACCCATGTGGCCATCGTCGACATCGACCTCGACACCGGTCAGGTCGCCATCCCGAAGTATCTCGTCGTCGAGGACTGCGGCCCCATCATCAACCCGGCCATCGTCGACGGTCAGGTGCGCGGTGGCGTGGCTCAGGGCATCGGTGCCGTGTTCTACGAGAAGGCGTTCTATGACGACGCCGCCAACCTGCTCACCACGACCTACATGGACTACCTGGTGCCGACCGCGATGGAGATCCCCGAGATCGAGATCGAACACATGGAGACGTTGACCGAGGGCGAGAACGACTTCCGCGGTGTCGGCGAAGGCGGCATGATCGGCGCCCCAGCGGTACTGACCAACGCGGTCAGCGACGCCCTGGGCGTACAGGTCACCACCCAGTACCTCCCCCCGTCGACCATCCTCGAACTCGCCGGCGTCATCGACCCTGACTCGTAGGGACGCTGGGGACAGGTCAGAGGGCCTCAGACCTCGAGGGGGAGGTCCTGGTCGATCCAGTCGCGCAGCGAGCCGTCGTAGACGGTGACGTCCTCGTGGCCGAGCAGATGCAGGATGAACGCGTCGCTGGTCGCCGCGATTCCGCCACCGCAGTAGGTGATGATCGGGCCCGACGTGGCACCGACGCCCTCGAACTCGGCGCGTAGGTCCTCCAGGGGCCGGTAGCACTGGGTCTCCGGATCGACCAGACCCGCAGCGGGGACATTCACGGCACCCGGGACGTGCCCGGGCTTGCCGTAGCCGGCATCGGTGCCGTTGTGGTTCTCGGGTGACAGTGAGTTGATGACGCATGTCGAGTGTCCGGCGATGGCTGCTTGAACACCGTCGCTGTCCGTGAAGATCGCCGGACGGGGGTGGGCCACGAGCCGCCCTGGTGGATGAATCGGGGCCGGGTCCGTGCTGACGGCGTTGCCACCTGCCGTCCATGCCTTCATGCCCCCGTCCAACACGAACGCGTTGTCGAACCCGATGGAGCGCAGCAGCCACCATGCTCTCGTGGCCCACATGTTGAACCGACTGTCGTAGAGCACGACCCGTGTGCCTTCCCCAATCCCGGCCGCGGCGAACGCTGCCGCGAGATCAGCCGCGGCCGGCGGCGTGAACCAGAGCTTCGCATCGGGATCACTCACCTCACCGACGAGGTCGAGCCGCCCGCTGCCAGGAATGTGGCCCTCGTTCCAGAGATCGACCGCCGTCGCGATCTCCACACCGCCTTCGCCATCAGACCTGATGTGGACGGTCGTGTCGAAGACGCGCAGGTCGGCGTCGTCGAGTTGTTCAGCGAGCCATGCGGCAGAGACGAGCGGAGAGGACGGTTCGGTGGCCATGGGGAACGGTAGCGAGCCGACTCAGCCGACTCCAGCGTCATGGAACGAAGATCGCGTTGTCCTCATAGTCGAAGCTCGTCCCATCGTCGTTCTCGAGCCTGGCGACGAGTTCGATTCTGGAGTTGAGGATCGGCGGTCCGTCCTCGATGCCGGTGACGGTTACCACCAGCGTGCCGGCGTCGACCCATTCCACGATCGCTTCCGCCCCGGGGATCGGTGTCCGCTCGGCATCGGTGATCCCCACCCCGAGACCACCCGCACCCGACCACTTCACATCGACGGCGAAACCGCCCTCATCGAAGAAGAAGTTGGTGTCGGGATCACTGTTGACCTTGAACCGGGGGTTGTACCAGCGCAGATTCTCCAGCTGTGTGACGGCCTCCCCATCCCCCTCGACGACCATGGTGAACACATACGAACCGGTGACCGTGCTGCTGCACTGGATGTTGGTGCCCTTGGCGACCAGCTCATCGGCTTCGCTCGCGCCACCGGACCCGGCGCGGTCGCCATCGTCGTCGGACTGCTGACCATCATCGCACTCGATTGCCGACTCGACCGATGGCCCAGTCTCAACCGGTGCCTCACTCTCAGCTGACCCTTCGTCGGAGGCGTCAGGGGAACTCGCCTCCGCATCCTCATCGACCGAATCGTCGGTCAGCGCTTCGTCGACGACCTCGGTCTGCGGCGTGCCAGACGTCGGCTCGTCACCACGACCGACGTAGAGCGCGCCTGCGACCACCACACCCACCGCCGCGGCCACACCGGCACGCTTGGCCCTCTTGCCCACCTTCGTCCGCGGGCTCGCCGCAACGTCGACCACGGGAGGCAGATCGAGCTTCCCTTCGTTCAGTTTGCCGCCGCTCACGATCGGCCCGAGAGCCTTGGCGACGGCTTCCTCCGGAGTGCCGACCATCTGCTCGGCAGCACCTTCGGCGGCGACCTCCTCTGGGGTGGAGCGCGACGTCACGATGACCCGACCGGTGGCCACATCCGTCTGGGTGACGTAGGCGTTCCAGACGATCTGGTCCTGACCACTCGCATCACGCTCGACCGAAGGGATCACCTCGATCTCGAGAATCGACGCTGCGTCGGGGGTCGACGCATCGCTGTTCTCACGCCGGGGCAAGGGCGTGCCGTCTTCGGCGACCCGCACCGACAGGGACGTCCGCGCGCCCACCTCCACAGGAGCATCCTTGCTACCGGCGAGCACGGCCTCGTGCTCGCCCGTTGATGTGAGCCCGAGGATCTTCAGGCCACCGTCCTGGGCTCCCTGACAGATCTTCTGCTCGGCGGCTCGATGTGCGGCGTTCGATGCGGTCATGGCCACCACCCCCCCACATCGGCACCGTACCGCGACCACCACGGCCGCTGCCCGATCGAATCCGGTTGCATCGACTCTGTGCCGGCCCCCTAGCGTGGCCCGATGCTCAGCGCCTTGCGGTCACGGTGGACAGATACCGACCGGGAGATTCTCCGTCTCGCCTTCCCCGCTCTCGGGGCCCTGACTGCCGAGCCCCTCTACGTTCTTGCCGACACCGCCGTTGTCGGCCATCTCGGCACCCCCCAACTCGGGGGCCTGGCACTGGCGTCGTCGCTCATCCTCATCGCGTTCGCGGTCTTCATCTTCCTCGCGTACGGCACGACCGCCGCCGTCGCTCGACTCCTAGGCGCCGGCGAGCACCGACAAGCCGCACACCAGGCGGTCCAGAGCATCTGGCTGGCCGCGCTGGTCGGCGTCGTCATCTCCATCGTCGGACTTCTGCTCGCCGAACCGCTGGTGGACATGATGGGTGGCGAGGGCGACGTTCGGAGGTTCGCCCTCACCTACTTCCGGATCTCCATGGCCGGCATCCCGCCGATGCTGATGGGGCTCGCCGGCGTCGGCTACCTCCGCGGCCTCCAGGACACGAAGCGACCGTTCATCGTCGCCATCGTCACCGCCGTCTTCAACCTCGTCCTCGAACTCGTGTTGATCTACGGCCTCGACTACGGCATCGGCGCCTCAGCCCTATCGACCGTGATCGCCCACTGGATCAGCGCCGGCATCTTTTGCTGGTGGATCGCCAACGCAGTCGCCGAACACGACATCAGCCTCCTCCCCGATCGCCGGACGATCACCAAGCTCGCCGGCGCCGGCTTCGATCTCCTCATGCGGACCACGGCAATGCGTGGCGGTCTCCTCATCACCCTTGCCGTCGCGGCTCGAATCGGCACCGACGATCTCGCAGCCCACGAGATCTCCTTCCAGATCTGGAGCGTGCTGGCCCTGAGCCTCGATGCTGTGGCAATCGCGGCGCAGGCGATGATCGGCCGAGCGCTGGGTTCGGGCGACGCAGACGTCGCCCGAGAACTCGGCCGCCGGATGATCCAATGGGGATGGTGGGCCGGTGTGCTGCTCGGCATCGTCGTCCTCGTCACGTCGCCGGTCATCCCCGCCATCTTCTCCGACGACCCGGCCGTCACCGCGCTCACGGCGTTCCTGTTGATTCACGTCGCCCTCTGGCAACCCCTCAACGGGATCGTGTTCGCCCTCGACGGCATCCTCATCGGTGCCGGCGACCTGCGCTTCCTTGCCTACGCGATGTGGGTGGCGTCGATGGTGTTGGTGGGCGGCGCCTTCGGCGTGCTGTGGCTCAACCTCGGCATCGGCTGGCTCTGGGGCGCGATCGGTGCCTGGATGTTCGTCCGCGCCGCCACCCTGATGTGGCGCTTCTCGACCGAGTCATGGCAGATCACCGGCGCCGTCCGCTAACCCGCCGGTTCCTGGACGTCCTGTGGCCGTGTGACGACCACAGGACGATCAAGAACTCTTGGTGGTGAGGAGTTGAGCGATGGCTCGACCGTCGGCCTGGCCCTTGGTGGCCTTCATGATCTGACCGGTGAAGAAGCCCTGCATCTTCTTGCGGTCACCGTCGTCGCCGCTCGTGAAACGCGCCCACTCGTCGGGGTTGTCGGCGATGAGTTGATCGACGAGACCTTCGAGTTCGTCACTCTCCATGGCCTCGAAGCCTCGCTCGGCTGCGATCGCCGCAGGATCCCCACCGGACTCGACGAGGTCGGCAAGGACCTGCTTGGCCTGCGTCGCCGTCAGCTGGCCACCGGTCTCCATGGTGATGAGCGCGGCCAATGACGACGGCGTGAGGTTCGACCAGTCGTCAACGGCAACGTCGTTCTGCAGACGGGTGAGGACCTTGTCCGCGTCCGCGCCGGTTTCGATCGCGGCGAGCGCCAGGCCGTCCTGACCTCGTTCGACGACGGTGGACAGTACCTCCGCCGACACACTCGACAGTTCGCCGAGACGAGCACGTCGTGCCGCGGGCAGAACCGGCATCGCCGCATCGATCGCCGCGATGTCCTCGGCCGACGGCGACAGGGGAACCAGATCCGGCTCCTGGAAGTAGCGATAGTCGTCGGCGTCTTCCTTCGAACGGCCGGGCGTCGACCGACCGCCGTCCTCGTCCCAATGACGGGTCTCCTGGCGGGGCGCCTCGCCATTGTCGTAGAGGTCGATGTGACGCCGAGCTTCGTATTCGATGGCCCGACCGAGCGAGCGAACCGAGTTGATGTTCTTGATCTCGCAGCGGGTGCGCAGCTCGTCGGTGCCGACCGGCCGGACGGAAACGTTGGCGTCGACCCGCATCGAGCCCTCCTCCATCTTGGCGTCGCTGACCTCGATGGCGAGCAGGATGTCGCGCAGCTCACTCACGTAGGCCTTGGCGTGTTCGACAGTGCGGATGTCGGGCCGGCTCACGACCTCGACCAGCGGCACGCCGGCGCGGTTGTAGTCGACAAGCGAGAACATGGCGTCGTTGATCCGACCGCCACCGCCGACGTGGGTGGTCTTGCCGGCATCCTCTTCGATATGGGCACGCTCGATGCCGACCACGGCACCATCGCCGAGCACGAGCTCGCCATCGATGTTGGTCGGCTGGTCGTACTGGGTGGTCTGAAAGTCCTTCGCCATGTCGGGGTAGAAGTAGTTCTTGCGTGCCATCACGGAGGGGTGGACCTCACAGCCGAGCGCACGGCCGAGCATCATCGCGAACTCGACCGCCTTCGCGTTCATGACCGGTAGCGAGCCGGGAAGGCCGAGGCAGGTCGGGCACACATTCGTGTTGGGTTCGGTCGAGAACTCGTTGGCGCAGCCACAGAACAGCTTGGTCTGAGTGGCCAGTTCGACATGGACCTCGAGCCCGACCACGAGCTCCCACTCGTCGGGCAGCGTTGGTTCGTGAACGGTCATGAGGCACCTCCCCCACTCGCGGCGGCTTCCAGCACGGCGCCGACCTGGAAGGTCAAACCGTCGTGCAGCGCAGGAGCGAGCACCTGCACACCCACGGGCAGCCCGTCGTCGCCCACGCCGAACGGCACGGAGATGCCCGGGTGACCCGTGAGGTTCGAGGGAATCGTGCACACGTCGTTGACGTACATGGTCATCGGGTCGGCCGAACGCTCACCGAACGGGAACGCCGTCGTCGGCGCCGTCGGGGTGATGAGCACGTCGACGTTCTCGTAGACGGAGGCGAAATCCCGCAGCATCATCGTGCGGACCTTCAAGGCCTTGCCGTAGAAGGCGTCGTAGTAGCCGGCCGAGAGCGCGTAGGTACCGAGCATGATTCGACGCTTCACCTCGGGGCCGAAGCCCGCGGTGCGCGTGGCCGTGTTCATCTCACCGGTTGTCGGCGCGTCCACGCGCATCCCGTAGCGCACCCCGTCATAGCGGGCGAGATTGCTGGAGGCTTCGGCCGGGGCGACGATGTAGTAGGCGCTGAGACCGAGCGTTGCCGACGGGACTGACACCTCCGAGACCTGAGCACCAGCCGCGGTCAGCGCCTCGACCGCCTCGTTCGTGCGAGCGATCACATCCGCGGACAGGCCCTCGACCGAGCCTTCACCGCCCGACAGTTCACGCACGACACCGACCCGCAGACCCTCGACACCGCGGTCGAGATGAGCGACCGCATCGGGGGTGAAGTCGGGAATCGATGTCGAGTCGAGCGGGTCGTGGCCGGCGATCGCATCGAAGAGCATCGCCGCGTCGGCCACATCGTTGGCGAACGGGCCGAACTGGTCGAGCGACGAACCGAACGCGATCATGCCGTACCGGCTGACGGCACCGTACGTCGGCTTCATGCCGACGATGCCACAGAACGCGGCCGGCTGACGGATCGACCCACCGGTGTCGGACCCGATTGCCAGCGGGGCGAAATCGGCAGCCACCGCCGCAGCTGACCCGCCGCTGGACCCACCGGGGACCCGGCCTGTGTCGAGCGGGTTGCGGGTGGGACCGAAGGCGGAGTTCTCGGTCGACGAACCCATGGCGAACTCGTCGAGGTTCGTCTTCCCGACGAAGACGGCGCCGGCGTCAGCCAAACGATCGACAACGGTGGCGTTGTAGGGCGGGCGCCAGCCTTCGAGAATCCTGGAGGAGCACGTGGTGGGGATGCCCCGCGTGCACATGTTGTCCTTCAGCGCCAACGGCACGCCGGCCAGTGGGCCGACGGGTTCACCGGCCGCGACGGCGGCGTCGACGGCTTCAGCCTGGGAGCGCGCCGCGTCCTCGGTCACGAGGTTGAAGGCGTGGATCTGCGCTTCTCGTTGCCCCACCCGAGCGAGGTGCTCGTCGAGCACGGACACGGCGGACTGTTCGCCGGCGGCGACGGCTGCGGCGATTGACCGGGCGCTCACAGCTCCTCCCCCAGAATCGGTGGGACCCGAAACTGCCCGTCCTGCTCGGCCGGAGCGGCGGCGAGCACCTCGGAGCGATCGAGCGACGGGCGACGTTCGTCGGCGCGCAGCACATTCACCATCGGCAGCGGATGTGACGTGGGTTCGATGTCGCCCACGTCGAGGGCTTCGATGTCGGCGGCGTGGTCGAGGATGTCGCTCATCTGGTGGGCGAACTCGTCGATCTCGGTGTCGCTCAGCTCCAGCCGGGCGAGTCGAGCGACGTGGATGACCTCGTCACGGGTGATGCGTTCGGACATGGCGTCAAAGGATACGACGACGACCGGTCTACGCTGCGCCCGTGACCGCTCACCCTTTCCTCAGCCCCGAATGGATCACCGCGATGCGTGAGATCCGTGCCGACTTCGCTGATGTCGAGGACGAACCCGAGATGCAACTCGCCGCCAACGTCACCGTCACCAACCCGCCGTTCGGCGACGGAGCGATCCAAGGGCACATCGACTCGAGTGGACCCACGCTGATGATCGAGGAAGGACATCTCGACAATCCCGAGTTCTCCCTCGAGGTCGGCTACGAACTCGCCCACCAGCTCTTCGTCCAGCGCGACCCCGCCGCGGTGATGCCGGCGATCTTCGCGGGGCAGATCAAACTCACCGGCGACAGCTCAAAGGTGCTGATGCTCGCCGGACAGATGGCGCCGCCCCCGGAGGACGACCCCCGCCGCGATCAGCTGCGCCAGATCATCGCCCGAGTCGACGAGATCACCGCGTTGGCCTTGTAAAGCTGGGGTCTGTCCCCAGTGTTACTTGACTCACCCGCCGTTGAGTTGGGTGGCGATGACGATGCTGATGCCGGGGAGGTGGAGTTCACCGGCGGGTGGGTCGGTGGCGAGCACGGGAAGCGACGGGTCGCCCTGGACACCCGACACGGCGAAACCGGCGTCGCGCAGAATTGCGGTGGCTTCGTCCACGTCGAGGCCGATCACGGCCGGAATCGGTCTCGGCGCCGGACCGTCGGAGAGGACGATCGTGACATTGGCCCCGGCATCGACGAAGGCGCCCACACTGGGCTCGAACCGGATCACGAGCCCCTCGGGTACATCGTCGGAGAACTCGCTCGTGCGGTTCGGTGTCAGACGGGAATCTGCGAGGACGAGTTCGGCATCATCGGGGTCGAGAGACTCGGGGATGCCCGGCACGGCGCGCATGGCGGGGCCGGTCGAGACCCGGAGATCGATCGGCGTACCGGGGGCCAACTCGATCACCCCGGTGGGAACGAGCGCCTCGATGACATACCCGGCCAGGATCTCCTCATGGGCTTCCTCCTTGATGCTGCCCACCGTCAAGCCCAACCCCTCGAGACGATCGCGGGCGTCGCCGACGGGGAGCCCATCGACCTCGGGGATCCCGACCAACGGCTCACCCAGCGAGACGTGCACGACGACGAGGTCGCCCTCCGCCAGCTCGACACCTGCGGCGGGGTCCGTCTCCAGGACCTCGCCCGCGCTCGACCCGGCCGCTCTGCGGTCGCGGAACTCCGGAACGAGCGCGAGATCCCCCAGCGCCTCGGTGGCCTGTACCTGCGTCTCGCCGGCGAGGTCGGGGAGCTGGTGCATGACCGGTTGATTGCGATCCCACGCCATGTAGCCGCCGATGACCGCGGCGATCAGCACGAGCGCACCGAGAATCGCCCAGGGCCAACGCGGCCCGGGATCGTCGTTGTCGGTGTCGGGTGCGATGACGCGGATCGAGGCCTCATGCAGCGTGCCGTGCTGCGTCGAATCGATGTCGGCCTCGACGCCGACCAACGGGCCGATGAGCGGCAGCGGTGTCGGGCGGGCGAGATCAGTGGCTGATGCCATCAATGATGCGGCGAGCTCACCGGCCGACGGACGCTCCTCCGGATCGAGGGCACCGCACCTGCGCAGGACACCCTGCATCGGGCCGAGCGACACATCGGGCTCGAACGGAGTGTCGGCTCTGGCCATGAGCGTGGCGATCGCCGTGTCGCCCACGAACGGCACCTCGCCGGTGACCGCCTCGTTGATCGAGAGCGCCAGCGCGTAGACATCGGCGGCCGGCCCCACCCGTTCACCCCGGGCCTGCTCGGGAGCGGCATACCGAGCGGTGCCGACCATCGAGCCGTCCTGATCGGTGAGACCAGCCTCGGCGATGGCGCGGGCCAAGCCGAAATCGGCGATCCGAAGCCGTCCCGACTCGTCGTACACCAGGTTCGCCGGCTTGATGTCGCGGTGGATCAGGTCGCGGCCGTGGGCGTAGTCGAGGCCGCGCGCCGCCTCGAGGCCGGTGAGCAACGCCTGCGACGGCGTGAGCCGCTCCCCCGCGTCGAGCATCCCGCGAAGGCTCCCGCCGCCCAGATACTCCGTGACCAGGTACGGCACATCGTCGTGACCCCAGTCGTAGACGCCCAGCACGTGGGGGTTGTTCAGCGATGCCGCGGTCTGGGCCTCGGCCCGGAAGCGGCGCAGAAACGCGTCGTCCTCCGACAGTCCGTCGTGAAGGACTTTGACAGCCACCCGACGACGCAACGTGACGTCGTCAGCGAGATAGACCCACGCCGAAGCGCCGCGACCGATCGGCGCGACCAATCGATAGCGGCCTCCGAGAACGCGACCGATGTCACCGTCGAGGAATGCCCGTGTCATTGGCGCCACCGTACTGTCGCCATGACTACAGAGGGTGGCTCCCCGACCCCATGACCCGGGTGCGGAACCAGTCGACTGTCCGACCGACGATATTGCCCTCGGCTCTGGCAGGATCAATGGGTGCCACGCCGCCAGAAACTGATCTTTGCCACCTTCATGTTCGTCGGTCTCGGCTTCTTCGTCGTCGCCGGAGTGATCGGCGGCAACGGGAGCAGGGACGACATCTCGGTGGTCAACAATCCCGCGGTCGACGGCCTCATACCCGGTCGCGGCGACGAGGTCCTCCAGCAACAGACCGTCGGCATCGACCTCGCCGCCGAGTACCGCCTCGTGGAGCTCACGATCTCACCTGACGCACGCTGCAGCGCCCCAGTCGACGTCACCCAGTTCACCCGCCATGTCGAGGGCCTCCAGCAGTACCTCTTCGCCCCTGCCCCGGGCACCCCGATCGAAGCGCTCGCCGGCGAGTTCAACTGTGCTCGTGCCGTCTTCGAGGAGATCGCCCGGCCCGGGGAGTTCGAAGAGATCGACTGGTCGTTCACCGTCAACTGACCGGCGTCAGACCGTCAACCGACCCCAGGCAACTCACCGGTCTCGAGTAGGGCCAGGAACCCCGTCTCATCGAGCACCGGAACACCAGCCTCCTCCGCCTTCGTCACTTTCGAGGCCCCGGGGTCGGCACCGACCACGAGCGCGAGCGTCTTCTTCGAGACGCTCCCCGGCGACTTGCCGCCCCGGGCGACGATGGCCTCCTTGGCGCCGTCACGGGTGAAGCCCTCCAACGTGCCCGAGACCACAACGGTCTTCCCTTCCAACGTCTGGGGAGCCGAACGATCGACGACGGCAGCCTCCATCGTCAGACCGGCCGCGCTGAGACGAGCAATGAGGTCCTGAGCTTCGGAACGGGCGAACCAGGCATGGACGGCCTCTGCGATCACGGTACCGAAGCCGTCGACGGCGGCGATCTCCTCGATCGAGGCAGCGGTGATCCGCTCCATCGAACCGAACGCCGCCGCGAGCGTCTGGCCGTTCACCTGACCGATTTCGGGGATTCGCAGCCCGAAGAGCAGATTGCCGAGCGGGCGAGCCTTCGAGATCTCGATCGCGCTGCGCAGATTCTCGACCGACTTCTCCTTGAAGCCCTCGAGTTCGAGCACTTTGTCGAAGTCCATCGTGTAGAGGTCGGCCACGTCTTCGACCAGACCCAGCGTCACGAACCGGTCGACGTTCTTCTCGCCCAGGAACTCGATGTCCATGGCAGCTCGGCCGGCGAAGTGTTCGATTCGGCCCCGGATCTGACGGTCGCAGCGGAAGTTCACACAGTTCGTGGCCGCCACCCCCTCATCGCGTACGAGCGGTTCGCCGCACACCGGACAGTCGGTCGGGAACTCCCAGGGCACAGAGTCCGCAGACCGGTCGGACAACACCGGACCGACGACCTCCGGGATCACATCGCCGGCGCGGCGAACAATGACGGTGTCGCCGGGGCGCACGTCCTTGGCGGCCACCTGGTCCTGGTTGTGCAGGGTGGCGGTGCCGACAGTGACACCACCGACGAACACCGGGTCGAGCCGGGCGAATGGCGTCGCTTGTCCCGACGGGCCGATCGACACCTCGATGTCGAGCAGCGTGGTCGTGCGCTCCTCCGGCGGCAGCTTGTACGCGATCGCCCAACGCGGCGCCTTCGCGTCGGCTCCCAGTTCGCGCTGCCACCGCAGGTCGTTGACCTTCACGACAACCCCGTCGAACTCGTAGTCGAGGTCGTGTCGTTGCTTCTGGAACTCCTCGATCCGTCGCTCCACCTCGTCGATCGACGCGAACGACTTCGTGTGCTCATTGACCGGAAGGCCCAGCGATCCCAACCACTCCAGCGTCTCGGTGTGCGAGCCCAGGTCCGGGCCACCCTCCACCAGGCCGAGTTGGTAGCAGAAGAACGACAACTCACGGTCGGCGGTGATCGCCGCATCGACCTGGCGCAACGAGCCTGCGGCGGTGTTGCGTGGGTTGATGTAGAGCTTCGGCTCCTTGCCGCTCGCCTCGGCTGTCTCGACCTGGCGCTGGTTGAGCGCGGCAAAGCTCGACAGGCGCATGTAGACCTCGCCCCGGGCCTCGAGCACCGGCGGGTAGTCCCCGCTCAGCCGATCCGGGATGTCGGCGATGGTGCGGACGTTGTGGGTGACGTCCTCGCCGACCTTGCCATCACCTCGGGTCGCACCCTGCACGAGTGCCCCGTCCTCGTAGCGCAGCGAGATCGCAAGGCCGTCGAACTTCAACTCGACGGCGTAGGACGGAATGGGCCGACCCTCCAATCGCCGCTCCACCCGCTCGTTCCATCCCTTGAGCTCGTCGAGATCGAAGGCATTGTGCAGCGACATCATCGGCACCGTGTGGGTCACCGGAGCGAACGCTGTGTTGGTGGCGCCCCCGACACGCTGCGTCGGCGAGTCGGTCGTGACGAGCTCGGGGCTGGCATCCTCCAGGTCAGCGAGCTCGCGAAGGAGACGGTCGTATTCCGCATCGGGGATCTCGGGATCGTCGAGTTCGTAGTACGCCTCGGCGTGGTGGTTGAGCTGGGCGCGAAGTCGGTCGATTCGCGTTGCTGGATCTTCGGGGGCGTCGGCCATCGGAGGCGAGGATAGTTTGACGGCCGTGATCGACGCGCTCCGCGACCGCCAACGGCTCCTCTCTTTCCTGCCCCTCGTGCTCTGGGCGACCTTGCCGTTCACGCTCGGTGCCCTGATCGCGGAGGCGTTGGCCGATGCCGGTGGCCCTTTCCGCAGCGTTGCATCGATCGGCGCCTGGGTGTGGTGGTTCGCCGCGCTACTGGCGATGACGATCTCTCGACCAGTGGCGCTCACCGTCGCCCGCATCGCCGTCCCCGCGAGCCTGGTCGCCGGCGCCTGGGCCGCGATCGATGCCGAGGACACGACGCTCACGATCCTCGGTCTCGCCAATGCCGCACTGGCCTCCATCGCCGTCTTTCTTCCCGATGTCGGCGATCGGTTCGCCGACGGGATCAGCTACGGCGACGAGCGTCGCTTCCTGCTCCGCCCTCCGGGCCCGGTGCTGGTCCTGGCGGGCCCACTGGCCGGAATGGTCACCATCGCCGGCGTCTCGATCGGGCCACTCCTCCTGGCCGACGAGCGATGGATACTCGGCGGGATCATCACGGCACTCGGGTTCGGTGCTGCCTACCGCGGCTTCACCACCTTGAACCAACTGACCCGCCGGTTCCTCGTCTTCGTTCCGAACGGCTTCGTGATCCACGACACATCGGTCATGCCCGAACCCGTCCTCTTCACCACGCGCGAGGTCACAGGTCTCGCGCCTGCCGTGGCCGACACCATGGCAAAGGACCTGACCGCGCAGGCGCTCGGTCTCGCGCTCGAACTCACGCTGGCCGAGGCCACCGAGCTCACCTTCGTGACCGGGCGCGCTTCCAGCGAGGACGAGACCATTCGCTCGCTCCTGATCTCCCCGACCCGACCCGCCGCGGTGATGCGCGTGGCGCTCGAGCGGGGTCTGCCGATCGCCTGATCAGGCCGGTTGACGGCCGGCGGTCCCGCCACCCACGACGAGATCGTCGGCGTAGGCGACCACGCTCTGCCCGGCGGCGATCCGGCGGTGCGGTTCCGCCCACACGATCTCTTCACCGACGACGCGACCCGTCGCTGGTCGCCCGTGCGCCGAACACTGGATCTCGAGTGGGCCGGTGAACGTGCCGCCGACCCAATCCCAGGACTCGAGCGGCGTGACTGCGACGGCGAGGTCGGGTTTCTCGCCGACCATCACCCTGGCGGACGGGGCATCGACATCGATCACGTACTTGGGAGCCGTGCCGCCCGGGAGACCCAGGCCTTTGCGCTGACCGATCGTCACCATCTCGATCGACGGGACTTCGCCGATCTCCTCGCCGGACCGATCCACCACCACGCCTCGCCGCAGCGGGATCCGGTCACCGAGGAATGTCTCACGTCCGTGTTCGTTGGTGATGAAGCACACATCCTGACTCTCCGCTTTGTTCGCAGTGCGCAGGTCGAGATCGGCTGCGATCGAACGCACATCGGCCTTGGTCATGTGCCCGAGGGGGAGAAGGAGCCGACGAAGCACTGCTTTGTCGAGCACATGGAGGACGTAGGACTGATCCTTCGCCGAGTCGGCGCCTCGGCCCAGCCGCGGCCCACCCGGTGTGTCGACGACCTGGGCATGGTGTCCGGTGGCGAGCAGCTCGAACCCGAGTGCGTCGGCACGACGTAGCAGTCGGTCGAACTTCAGATGTCGATTGCACTCGATACAAGGGTTCGGGGTTCGGCCGGCGGCGTGGTCCGCGACGTACGGGGCGACGACATCTCGTTCGAAGTCCTCACCGAAGTTGAAGACGTGATGCTCGATGCCGAGGCGATCGGCGACGCGACGCGCGTCGTCGACATCGCTCACCGCACAACAACCGGTGTCGGACGGGCCACCCCAGAGTTTCATCGTCACGCCGACGACCTCGTGCCCTGCGTCCAGAAGGAGCGCGGCCGCCACCGAGGAGTCGACGCCGCCGGACATGGCGACCATCACCGGTGTCGACATCAACCGCCCCCGCGGGACAGCAGGCGTTCGACGGCGGGAGGGATGATCGCGAGCGCAGCCGAGATGTCGGCTTCGGTTGTGGTGTGTCCGAGCGAGAGGCGAAGTGAACCCTGCGCGACCTCCCGAGGCACACCCATCGCCGCCAGGACATGTGAGGGGTCCTGGGCACCACTGGAGCAGGAGGATGCCGCCGATGCACGGAGACCTTCCTGATCGAGCAGGAAGAGGAGCGCCTCGGCTTCGATGGCGGGGAAACAAACGTGGGCGATCCCGGCCGCGACCGGCGCACCATGACCGAGGACCGTGGTGGTGACGTGATCCTCGAGCGCATTGCGCAACCCCGCGACCAGCTCGTCACGCAGGCTGCCGAGCCGCCCGACCTCGTCCGTGCGCCGATCGCGGGTGGCGGTCACCGCCGCCGCGAACGCGGCCGCACCGGCGACATCTGGGGTGCCGGCACGACGGCCTCGCTCCTGCCCACCGCCGAGGAGGAGCGGGTCGAGCTCGATACCGGCTCGCACGAACAAGGCGCCGGTGCCGACGGGGCCACCGAGCTTGTGACCGGTGATCGAGATGAGGTCGAAGTCGGCAGCCTCGTTCGCCACGTCGATCCAGCCACCGGCCTGCACCGCGTCGGTGTGAAGCAGCGCGTCGGGCTTCACCCTGTGAACTGCGGCCGCCAGAGCAGGGAGGTCATTGACCGCCCCGGTCTCGTTGTTCACGGCGATCATCGACACGATCGAGACATCGCCGAGTCCGGACAGAACATCGGAGAGCGTGTCGGGATCGACCCGTCCATCGCTGCTGAGCCTGACCGCGACCCCGTCGGCATACTCGACCGGTTCCAGCACGGCGTGGTGCTCGCCGGCGGAGCACACGGCCACGCCTCCGCGGGAACGAAGCACCCCGCGGATCGCGAGATTGTCAGCTTCGCTTCCGCCGCTGGTGAAGACGACCTCGGCCGGCGGTCGTCCGTACGCCTCAGCGATCAGATCACGCGCGTCATCGAGCGTCCGACGCGCATCGCGTGCGGCCCGGTGGGAACCGGTCGGGTTCGCGTGGTGCTTCTCCGATGCCGACAGCCATGCGTCGCGCGCCTCTGGTCGCACGGGTGTGCTGGCGGCATGGTCGAGGTAGATCTCACGGTCTGACACATCCTCAGGCTACGCGCCCACGGGGCCGAGCCGTCAGGGTCCTCAGCCCTCTTGCCCACCCTCACCACGTTTGCCATCGACGCCGCCGCCTTCCATCCGACCGAGCACACTCGGGGGCGAGTGCCTCGGCCCCGGTGGTGGCTGCGACGGAGGAGGCAGTGGCCGGTCTCGCCGGGCGTTCGCTCGCGGTGGGGGCAGAGCTGCACGCTCCTCGGCTGACGCCCGTGCCTGCGATGAAACGGCCACACATGCCAGCCATGTCTCCGGGTGCATCTCGGCGGGTCGCACGATGCGCAGCGAGTCAGCGACCCTGTCGGCGAGGTCGGCGGCGATGCTGGCGCGCGATGCCGGGCTGAGCGTGCCGGCGCGGACGAGGAACGACCGGATGAGGGCCGACTGTTCGTGGCGCAACGAGCTCGTGTCGATCCCGGCGATCACCTCATCAGCGCCGGCGGGTCGCTGCACTCGGATCTCGCGTTCGTCGCGTTCCAGGCTGTTGCGCCGATCGCGCACCACATACGTGCCGGCCGCGAGATCACCGAGCCGTTGGCCTTCCGGACTCGACAGCGCGGTGAGGATCGCGGCCCCTCCCAGCGTGGCGAAGATGTCGACCAGCTGCATCATCGATCGGATCGAGGCGTGCCGCAGACGCACCGAGGCGCCTTCCGTCGTGATCACACGCAGCCCCATGGCGGACTTGCCCAGCGTCCGGCCCTGCCAGCGGACTTCGAAGAACACCGGGTACAAGAAGATCGCACTGAATCCGATCAGCATCCCGACCACGACGCCGACGGTCGGCGAGACCGCGGCAGCCGCCACGACGATGAAGTTTCCGAAGAACAGCATGATCCCGCCCAGCGCGAGGAGATCGATGATCCGCGCCAACGCACGAGACGTGATCCCCGCCCGCTCATAGTCGAGCAGCACACCCTCCGGCGTAGCGATCCCGCTCTCCCGCCACAGCATCGACTGCGCGCCATTGCTCCCCACCGCGGTCACAGTACGTAACCTAGGCCGCTCGTGGACATCGATCGCTTCATCAGGCAGAACGAGCCATCCTGGCGTGAACTCGAACAACTCTGCATGCGTGTCCGGACGCGCAAGGCCGTGCCCGGCAATGACATCGAACGTGCACTCGGCCTCTACCGCAAG
This sequence comes from Acidimicrobiaceae bacterium, assembly GCA_016845585.1. GTDB lineage: Bacteria > Actinomycetota > Acidimicrobiia > Acidimicrobiales > Aldehydirespiratoraceae > JAACCU01. Next base: position 63,681 of record JAERSO010000149.1, read on the forward strand.
ACGTCGACCGACCTGAGCTACGCACGCACCTTGTATGGCGATGTTCCGCTCACCCGCCGGCTGACCACGATCGTCGGTGAGGCCCGCGCCACGGTCTACGGCGCCGAGGACCGCACCACGAGCGTGATCCGCGACTTCTTCGCCCGCGAGTTCCCCGTGGCCGTCTGGTCCGGGCGTGGCTTCATCGCCATCGCTGCGATCCTCCTGTTCACTCCCGCGATCTATGTGGCGGTGTGGGTGTCGACCTCGGCCACCGCGCTGGATACCGTGGGGCCCGAGGCCGAGCTCGCCGCCTACGTCGACGACGACTTCGAGTCGTACTACTCGTCGGAGCCGGCGGCGGAGTTCTCCACCGCGGTGCTCGTCAACAACATCCAGGTGTCGTTTCTCGCCTACGCCCTCGGGATTTTCGCCACGCTGGGCACCGTGGTCGTCTTGGTGTTCAACGGGGTTTTCGTGGGCGAAGCCGCCGGCATCTTCCACGCCGCTGGTGAACCGGGTCGCTTCTGGGGTCTGATCCTTCCCCACGGCATGCTCGAACTGACGGCCGTTTGTGTGGCCGGTGGAGCGGGCCTCCAACTCGGCTGGGCATTGATCAGCCCGGGTGATCGATCCCGAACCGAAGCCATCGCCGCCGAGGGGCGCAGCTCAGTGGCAATCCTGCTCGGCCTGACGCTGGTCTTCATCGTGGCGGGGATCATCGAGGGGTTCGTCACCCCGTCCGCACTCCCCACGGCCTCCCGCATCCTGATCGGGGCCCTCGCCGAGGTCGCATTCCTCGGCTACGTGACTCACTTCGGACTCAGAGCCGACCGGACGATTTGATCCTCAGGTAAGCGTCGCAGAGTCGAGCCGCAAGCTGATCGGGCGGGGCATCGACGAGGACCACGCCGGCCGCCTTCAATCGCTCGCCGGCCGCGCGCCGCTCGGTCAGCTCGGCCACGGCCGCCGCTCGGCGCCGAGCGGCATCACCCGTCGTGACCGGATCGGTGCTCCATCGCTCGATCTGCGGATCGCGGACCGTCGCGACGAGCACGACATGCGACCGGGTGATCAATGGGAGGGCCGGAAGCAGCGCACGATCGATGACATCACCGACCAACTCCGTGTGCACGACGAAGAGGGATCGGCGACGAAAGCGGGCCAGCGTGGCGGCGAACGCCCCGACATAGTCCGACTCGATGAGAGCCGGCTCGACGGCGAACATGGAGTCCGTCACCCGCCTCAGCTGGGTGGAACCGCTCGCCGCACCGACCGCAGTGTGGACGGACCGGTCGAAAACGGCCAGGCCGCACCGGTCCCCGAGCCCCGTGGACAGCGAGGTGAGGGCCATGACGGCATCCATGCCGTGCTCGAGACGCGGTACACCGTCGACCAGACCCGCCATGACACGGCCCGAGTCGAGCAGATTGATGACGGTCTGGTTCCGCTCGGCTCGATAGGTGCGAAGGATGGGCCGGCCGCCGCGCTCGCGGCCAGCGCGCTGAGCGGGATCGAGAACACCGCGGCGAGGCTCAGGATCAGGGCGGGCCGAATCCGGACGACGGCAAAGCCGCTGTCGATCACCTCGACGACCGACTGGGGCCGAAACGGCAACGGCCGCGGCTTCGCCATGGCTCCGAGTGCGCCCGGCGATGGCACATCCACGATCGGAGTGTGCGGTGGGGGCGCGGGCTGGGTCGCGCCTGTCCCTGGAGCCGCCCAGTCCGGAGTCACCGCCTCGTCATGCAACACCGGCACACTAGGACAATGAAGGGATACGGGGCTTCCAGCTATGGCGACAGTTTCGCCGACGTCTACGACGACTGGTACGGCGACATCAGCGACATCGACGCCACGGTTGCCGCCGTGGAACGCCTGGCCGATGGCGGCTCCGTGCTCGAACTCGGAGTCGGCACCGGACGGTTGGCCCTCCCACTCGCGGCACGTGGACTCGAGGTCACAGGCCTCGACGCGTCCGCCGCCATGCTCGACGTGCTTCGGAGCAAGCCGGGCGCGGATTCGATCGACCTGATCGAGGCCGACATGGCTGATCCTCCCCTCGACGGCCGCTACTTCTCGATCGCCTTCGCCGCGTTCAACACATTCTTCAACCTGACCGACACCGAGGCGCAAGAGGCGTGCCTCGCCGGGGTCGCCCGGAGCCTCCGACCCGGCGGTCGGGTGGCGATCGAAGGATTCATACCCCCACGGGAGGGGATGCCGGAAGGCGGAATGTCGGTCCGGGAGATCACCGTGGACTGTGCGGTGCTCACGATTTCCCAACATGACGTCGAGGGCCAGGTGATCACCGGACAACACGTCGACATCTCCGAGGCTGGGATTCGAATGCGGCCGTGGATGATGCACTACCGATCACCGGCGCAACTCGACGAGACCGCGGCGTCAGCCGGCCTGGTGCTGGAGTCCCGTGCCGCGGACTGGTCAGGAGCACCGTTCGACCCGCGGGGCGAGGCCCACGTCAGCGTCTACCGCCTCACCGATCTCCCGTGACCCGGATTCACGTCGCGGTCGTCATCCCGGCGCCGCGCGACAAAGTCTGGGCCGATCTGTGCCGAATCGACCGCCATGTCGAGTGGATGCACGATGCGGTCAGCATCGACTTCCTCACCGAACAGACCCACGGGATCGGCACCGTGTTCGACTGTGCGACCAAGGTGGGGCCCATCCGGCTCACCGACCGGATGAAGATCACGTCCTGGATCGAGCCGGAGGAGATGGGCGTTCACCATGTCGGCCTCGTCACCGGTGAAGGGAGCTTCACGCTGACCGAGCTCGGCGACCAGACCGACTTCCGCTGGACCGAGACACTCTCGTTTCCGTGGTGGCTCGGCGGGAAGTTGGGTGAACTCGTCGGCGGCCCGATCCTGAAACGGGTGTGGCGACGCAACCTCGGCTCCCTGGCCGCCCGATTCAGGGCGACCTGAGCGACACTCGGACCCGCGGACTCAGAAGATCGGGTTGGCCCAGGTGCCGGCCGCCCACAGTGCGCCGGCGACGCACAGGGCACCGATCGCGACCTGAACTCCGACGATCGCCGGACCGGGCTGCCTGGCTCGGATCATGGCCACGACAATGGTGCCGGTGGCGGCTCCGGCCACGAGGCCCCCGACGTGTCCCCCGACGGAGATGAACGGGATGGCGAAGGTCAGGAACAGGTTGATGGCGAGAATCGGACCGATACCCCCGTCCCAGACGCTCTGGCCCGCAGCACGCTGCATCATCGCCATGGCACCGAACATTCCGAAAATCGCGCCGGACGCGCCGACCGTGGGGGCAACAGGGTCGACGAGGAGCGCACCAAACGCTCCTCCGAGCAGCGACACCGTGTAGATCCCGACGAACCGTGGACGGCCGAACACCCGCTCCAACACCGGGCCGATCACCCACAGCGCCCACATGTTGAAAGCCAGGTGCATGAGGCCGTCGTGCAGGAATGCGGAGGTCACGAGGCGGTAGATCTCACCGTCGTCGACGAACGGACCGAAGAGCGAGAGCTCCTCGACCGGTTTGGGTCCGAGGTCGAGGGCGCTACCGCCCCACGCTCCCGCGGCGATGAAGGCGGCGAGGTTCACGCCGATCAGGACCTTCGTCACGATGGGATCGAAGGCCACGGGCCCCCGGATCACCCGCTGCTTTCGCGACTGAGAGCACTCCGGGCAGTGGAAGCCAACAGATGCCTGCGACATGCAGTCCGGGCAGATCGGCTTGTCGCAGCGTTGGCAGACCACTCCCGCGCGGCGGTCTGCATGCCGATAGCAACTGGTGGAGTCCGTATCCGTCACATCGTCGACCGTACCGCCGACACCACCGCCTGTCGCGGTAGCGTCGGCGGCCGTGGCCGGGAACATCCTCTCCGACGAGACACTCGATCAGCACCTGGCGGCTCTGGCCCGGTCTCCCCAGTTGCTCGTCGCCTGCGACTACGACGGCACCATCGCACCGATCGTCAACGACCCCATGAAGGCGCTCCCCCTCCGGGAGACCTCCGTCGCGCTCCGATCGCTGGCCGCGCTCCCCCAGACCACGGTCGCCGTGATCTCCGGACGCTCGCTGAGGGATCTGGCGATGTTGAGCCGACTCCCCGCCGAGATTCACCTCGTCGGTTCCCATGGTTCCGAGTTCGACATCGACTTCGCGCTCGACCTCGATCCCACCCTCACGGCTCGACGCAACCTCATGACCGCCGGCCTCGCCGAGATCACCGATCGGTTCCCGAGGGTCACACTCGAGAAGAAGCCGGCGTCGGTCGCCGTGCACTACCGCAATGTCGGCGAGGAAACCGTTGACGCCGTTCTGGAGGCGATCGCGGAACTCGCCGAACGAATCGGGGATCTCACCGTCCGGCACGGCAAGAAGGTCTGTGAGCTCCTGCTCGTGCCGACCGACAAGGGCCACGCGCTCACCACGATCCGCGCCAACGTCGGCGCCACCGCGGTCGTCTTCCTCGGCGACGACGTCACCGACGAGGACGCGTTCGCCACGCTCCACGGCCCCGACGTGGGCATCAAGGTCGGCGAGGGCGACACGATCGCACCGTTCCGAGTGTCAGATCCTGAAGAAGTCGCAGTCGTTCTTGCCGCACTGTGTGCTCGCCGGGGCGAGTGGCTCGCCGGCGAGGGCGTCGTGCCCATCGAGCAGCACTCCATCCTGTCCGACCAACGAACGGCGGCAATCGTCACCCCGGACGCCCGGATCACCTGGATGTGCGTACCGCGGATCGACTCGTCGGCGATCTTCGCCGAATTGCTGGGTGGCCCCGCTGCCGGCTACTTCTCCATCGGCCCCGCGGCCCCCAACGGCAACCCGAAGCAGCACTACGTCGACGACTCCCTCGTCCTGCGCACCGACTGGGCCACGATGTCGGTCACCGACTATCTCGACTGCTCGGACGGACGGCCCAACCGGCTCTCGGGTCGCAACGATCTCGTGCGTGTCATCGAAGGCTCCGGAACGGCCCGCGTCGAGTTCGCCCCTCGGCTCGACTTCGGCCGCTTCCCCACCCAACTCGAGGTCCGCGACGGCGGCCTGGAGATCGTGAGCGCCACCGACCTCGTCGTCCTGCGCAGCCCTGGGGTCGAGTGGTCGATCGAGACCGCAGGCATGCATCAGACCGCGGTGGCCGATGTCGATCTCGACAACGGGCCCATCGTTCTCGAACTTCGCTGTGGCACCGCCTCGATGCGTCCCGATCGCTCCGAGGAATGGGAGCGCCGCGAGCGGACCGAACACTTCTGGCGCGACTGGGCCAACCGTCTCGAGTTGCCCGAGGTCGAGACCGATCTCGTTCGGCGCAGCGCCCTCACCCTGAAGGCGCTCTGCTACGGGCCCACCGGCGCCATCCTTGCGGCCGCCACCTCGAGCCTGCCGGAGTTCATCGGAGGCGTGCGCAACTGGGACTATCGCTACTGCTGGATACGCGACGCGTCACTCACCGCCGCCGCGCTCGTTCGCCTCGGATCCATCGAGGAGGCCATGGACCTCCTCGACTGGCTGCTGGGCGTGATCGAATCAAGCGAGGTCGGTCCCGAACGTCTCAGCCCCCTCTACACGGTGAACGGCCAGGCTCTCCCACCCGAGGCCACCATCGAAGAGCTCTCCGGCTACGCCGGCTCCCGTCCCGTCCGCGTCGGAAACGCCGCGGACCATCAGGTCCAACTCGACGTCTTCGGCCCCGTCCTCGACCTCATCCACCGGCTGGGCGAAGTCGATGCTCCACTCTCCGCCAAACACTGGCGTCTCGTCGAAGACCTCGTTGCCGCCGTCGAACAGCGCTGGATCGAACCCGACCAGGGCATCTGGGAAGTCCGCTCCGCGCCGCGCCACCACACCAACTCCAAGGTGATGTGCTGGGTCACCGTCGACCGCGCCATCCACATCGCCGGCGAAGTCTTCGGCCGCGAACGCCCCGAATGGGACGCTCTGCGTGACCAGATCAAGACGGACATCCTCACCAACGGATGGAACGACGATGTCGGGTCCTTCACAACCGCGTACGACGGCACCGACCTCGATGCGTCGGTGCTCGCGGTCGGACTCTTCGGCCTCCTCGACGCCGACGATCCCCGGTTCGCCGCCACCGTTTCCGCCGTCGAGACCTGGCTGCGCGCCGGCGACACCGTCTACCGCTACAAGCATGAGGACGGGCTGCCCGGCGAGGAGGGCGGCTTCAACCTCATGACGTCATGGCTCATCGACTCGAAGATCCTCATCGGCGACATCGACAGCGCCAAGCAACTCTTCGCCGCCTACATCGGGCTCGCGGGGCCCACCGGCCTCCTGGCCGAAGAAGTCGACCCCGCCACCGGCCGAGCACTCGGCAACCATCCGCAGGCGTACTCGCACCTGGGCCTCATCAACAACGCCTTGAACCTGGCGAGCCTCACCTGACCAGCAGAAAGCACGATGGGGTCTGTCCCCAGTGTGCTTTCTGGCCCCGAGTCAGAGCTGGACGGGACTTTCGGACATACCGAGGGCGTTGATTTCGACGACTTCGGTAACGCCCTCGACGCGGTCTTTCATGATGCGCTCGATGCCGGCCTTGAGCGTCTGGGTGCTCGCGGGGCAGGTGACACACGCGCCGTGGAGTTCGACGGTGATCACGCCGGTGGCCTCGTCGACCTCGACGAGGGAGATGTCGCCTTCGTCGGCCTGAATGGCCGGCCGGATGGCGGTGATGACCTTTTCGACCTGCTCGCGCACCAGTGCGGGCCTTTCGTGTCCAGGGCTTGCTCGGGTTGCCAGCCCACAGTGTGACAGCACCTGACCAGAACGCCGACCCGACTACTCACATTCCAATGCTGCCATTGGCATTCCGATTCTCGTAGGGTTCACAGATGGTGATCACCGAAGTCCTCGCGCATCAAGGCGGATGGGATGAGATCGCCCTGGTCACCGTCCCGGTTGCGGTCTTCGGTGGCCTCCTGGCCCTGGCGCGGCGACGGGCGATCAAGATGGCGGAAGCCGCAGACGACGCGGCAAACGCTCAGGACTGATTCCTCCGGCCTGCCACGCTCAGCCGGGTCGGATGTCAGCGCCGATGCCGTTGAGCTTGGCCGCGATGTCGTCATAGCCGCGAGCGATGTGTCCGGCGTCGGCCACCACTGTCTCGCCTTCGGCAGCCATTCCTGCGATCACCAGCGCGGCGCCGGCCCGGATGTCGTGGGAGCGAACGGGCGCGCCGGACAGCCGCGGGACACCGCGGACCACGGCATGGTGCGAGTCGGTGCGGATGTCGGCACCCATGCGGCGCAGCTCGTCGACATAGCGGAAGCGGCCCGAGAAGAGGTTCTCGGTGACGATGCCGACCCCCTCGGTCGTGGCCAGGAGACTCACGAGGAACGGCTTGAAGTCCGTGGCGAGTCCGGGGTACGGCAGCGTCGAACAATCGGCCGAACTCAAGCGACGTGGGACCAACGCCCAGATGCCATCAGCGTCGGGCGAGATCCTCATGCCCATCTCGCCGAGCTTCTGACAGAGCATCACCATGTGTTCATGCCGGGCGCCTTTGACGGTGATCTCGCCGCCCGTGATCCCGACCGCAGCGAGGTAGGTCGCCGCCTCGATCCGATCGCCGATCACCGTGTGGTCGGCAGCGTGCAGCGCCTCGGCCGAGTCCACGCCTTCGATCGTGATCGTGGACGAGCCGGCGCCGACGATCTGGGCACCCATCTTGTTGAGCAGCTCGCAGAGATCGGCGATCTCGGGCTCGCGGGCCGCGTTGTCGATCATGGTCGTTCCCTTCGCCCGCACCGAAGCCATGAGCAGGTTCTCGGTGGCACCGACGCTCGGAAACTCGAGTAGCACGCGCGCTCCGAGAAGGTTCGAGGCTCGGGCATGGACGTAGCCGTGGGCCGTGTCGAACTCGGCGCCGAGCTCGGTGAGACCGCGGACGTGCATGTCGATCGGTCGGGGGCCGAAGTCGTCGCCGCCGGGGAGGGCAACGCGCGCCTCGCCGCAGCGCGCGAGCATCGGCCCCATCACGACGATGGATGCCCGGAACTGCTCGACGATCTCGTAGGGAGCCACCGGTTCGATCTCGTCGGGCACCGAGATGACGAGCGAATCATCCGACCGGGAGACCGAACAGCCCGTGGCCCGCAGGAGATCAGACATCAGATCGACGTCGGTGATCCTCGGGACGTTGCGCAGGTTGTACTCCCCGGGGGCGAGCAGGGTTGCCGCCATCAGCTTCAGGACGGAGTTCTTGGCCCCGCCGATCCGGATCGTGCCTTCGAGCGTCGAGCCGCCGCGGACGATCAACCGATCGGGCGGCGCAGCGGGGTCATGGTCGGGCACGGACATCAGACAAGAGTCTGCCAGCGAACCAGCGCCGTCACTGCCATCGTGACGACGACCACGACCGTGAACGGTGCCCGCCACCAGACGGCGACGATGCCGGCGCCGACACCCCAGATCCGGGCGTCGAGAACGAGCTGTTCATCCGCGACCACCGTCTGCACGACGATCAGCGCGGTGAAGAGCGACGCGGGGATGAGCGCGGTGATCGCCTGGAACGATCGCCCTGAACTCTCGGCGATTCGGCTCAGACCCAGCACGCCGAAGACCTTGAAGCCGAATGCGCCCGCCACCATGATCCAGATCGAACCCCAGCTCATGGGCGCGCCTCCGTCGGCCCACGTCGACCGACGAGCCACCCCGGGATGACACCGAGAGCCCCGACGAGGAGCGGAACACCGGCCGGAGCGATGGGAACCGCGGCAATCGCCAGCAGTCCGCCTGCCAACGCGGCCACCCTCCCGGGGCGCCGACGCAGATGCGGCACCAGGAGCGCGATGAACGCAGCGGGGAACGCGGCGTCGAGGCCGTACGTCTCGGGCTCACCGATCAGCGATCCGAGCAGTGCGCCGCCCACGGACCCGATGTTCCACAACGACCACAACCACAGGGCGGTCCACCAGAACGCGTCGGCCGCAGCCGCGTCATCGGCCTGGTTCGAGGCCATCGCCGTCGTCTCGTCGATGACGAAGTGGGCACTGAGCCCGCGCCGAAGCGCTGAGCCGCGAAAGAACCGCGACACCACCGGTCCGTAGAGGGCGTTGCGCGCCGCCAGCAGCATCGCCGACCCGACTGCGGCATAGCTCGAGCCGCCCCCATCGATGACGCTCACCGCGGCGAACTGGCTCGCCCCGGTGAAGAGGAATGCCGACATCACCACGATCTGGGGCAGTGAGAGTCCCGCGGCGTCAGCCAGGACGCCGAAGGTCATCGCCACCACACCGACGGCGATGCTCAGCACGAGCCCTTCGCGGCGATGCTCGGGCACAGTTACTCCGGCAGGAGGCCGGGGATGAGTTCATCGATCAGGCCGGCGAGCTCGTCGATGCAGATGTCGAAGGCGGGCTGCTGCCCCGACCCGGGATCGATGACTTCCTCCCACGGCTCGACGTCACGGTTCGCCAGTCCGAGCGCCGCCACCCGGTCATCGAGCGTCGCCCCAACGATCCGGGGAAGGTCGAGCACCACCCGCTTCAGCATGCCGGAGATCGGCAGTGCACTCGGCAGCTGCCGTCGCATCCACTGGATGTGCAGCGGCTCCATCGTGAGAATCAGGCTGCTGACTCGAACATCCTGCTCGTCGAGCTGGCGACTGCGGTGCCACGGATCGCGGAGCCCATGACGCTCGAGTGCCGTTCGGGTCCGCACACTCATCGGCTGGTCGGGCAGAACCAGGGTGCCGGCACTCCGCACGTCGATCGGTCCGTCCTCGCCCAGACGATCCTTCAGGAGGGTGGCCGCCATGACCGACCGCGCCGCGTTCCCGGTGCAGACGAACGTGACGACGGGGCGCCCGGTCATCGGGCACCTCGAACGAAGATCGCCTCCGCTTCCGCGGTCGGCCGGGCGAGCTGCGGGTCGTCCAGGAAACAGGCGGCGCCAACGAGCACCCGGCGACTGCGATCCTCTTCGATCCACGCCCGGAACAGGAGATCGGTGTCGAGCGGGGTCGGACGGCGGTACCGCAGCGTGAGACGACCCGTCATGGCACCCGGCCGGCGGGTGAGTCGCTGGGCGGCGCCCATCACCTCGTCAAAGAGCCCAGCGACGACCCCGCCGTGCACGAACCCCGGCGGGCCCTCCCGAAGTCGGTCAATACGCACGCGACCGTCGATCGTCGACCGCCCGTCGGGGAGTTCGCCGGCGTCGAGGGACATGGGTGGCGCCGCGGCGTTGATGGCCCCGGACCACGCGGTCAGCTCGCGAGCGCGTGGGCGACGGGCCGGGTCAGGGTCCTTCTCGTACCAGCGCAGTCGCGGGCGGCCACCCTGGAGTCGGCTGCTCAGTCGATCGAGGTCGGCGATGGCCTCGGATTCATCGATGCTGTCGGTCTCGTGGGAATGCAGCGCAAGGGCGAGTCGGCGTACGGCTGCGGCGAGTTCGGCGCTCATTGGTCTCCGAGGCGGTCGATGAGGTTCACCATCGTGGCCTGCAACGACTCGGCCGCCGCGGCAAGGTTCTCGGTGAACTGCGTGGCCGTGGCGACCGGCGAGTCGACGAGATCGGTGATCGCCTTCACGCCGGTCACCGGGGTGCCGTGCAGCTGGGCGACCCAGGCCACTGCGGCGGCCTCCATCTCCTTGACCTCCGCGCCGCTGGCGAGGATCCGTTCGCGATCCGTCGTGGACTCGTCGAGGCTGTCACCGGTCGTGACGATTCCGAGGCGGCATCCGAGCTCCCCTGCGAGGTCACGAAGGTCAGCGGTCGGGATCTCCCCGCGTCCGAACCGATCGAAGCCGGGAAGCTCGATCCGGCGGTCGTGGCAGGCGATGTGCGGCCAGGCGACGTACACGTCGCCGATCGCGGCGTCGGCTCGTTGCCAGCCTCCCGCGGTCCCCGCGGTGATGACGATGTCAGCCGGCCCGAGACCCAAGGCGACGTGGGTCGACAGCGCCGCCGCGGTCGACCCGATGCAGTCGACGCCAGTGGCGGGATCGGTCCCGTTGACCGCCAAAACGACCTCGGGACGATCACCGGATGCAGGCGCCACGGCGAGCCGGACCGGGAGCGACGCGGCCCACGATGGCGACTCGATGCTCACCGCTCCGAGAGCGGCTCTCAGCGGAGCAGCCTCGGCCTCCATGGCCATGACGACGACGACACGATGCACGGCCGGATCGTACGAGCTTTTGGCGTTGTGACCTTGATCACGTGCGCGTCACCCTTGTCTCGGGGCCGGGTACCGTTTCCGCCGCTACCACGGCCATCGCAACTCGACGCCGTTCCCCGAGAGCAGGACGATCCCCCGAATCATGCAGACCTCACTGCACCGTCGAATCCTCGTATCACTTGTCGCCTGTTTCGTTTTCGCGACCACCGCTCCAGCGGGTGCGGCCGAAGAATTCGGCGATGTCGAAGACGACAGGTACTACTCCGAAGCCGTGGGCTGGATGGTGAGCGAAGGCATCACCACCGGCATCGAACCTGGTTGCTACGGCCCAGAGGAAGCCGTGAGCCGCGGACAGATCGCCACATTCCTGTTCCGTCTCGACTCCTCGCACGGCAACGCTCCCGAGTACTTCGATCATCCGTTCGACGACGTCCGGGCGACGTACCAACAGCGGCCGGTCGGATGGCTCTACGGGACCGGCGTCTCGACGGGCACCTCTCGCACGACCTTCTCGCCGGACGCGCCGATCAGCCGCGGCGACTTCGCGGTCATGTTGTGGCGCTACGCGGGTCGCCCTGCCCCGAACGGCGATCATCATTTCACCGACGTTCTCCGCAGCTACCAGCACGACGCGATCTCCTGGATGGTCGAGCGAGGCATCACGACGGGGACCAGCGCGATCACTTTCAGCCCCGAGGTCACGATGAATCGGGCCCAGGCCGCCACCTTCATCCACCGCTACATCGCACCCGAACCGCAGGGCCGAACCGAGTCCACCGACCAGGCATGCAGCCGTCCGCTGCGCAGAGCACTGGAGACCGTCGGCCTGTCGAGCGGCGAAGCACGCTGCATCGCCCCGTTCCTGGCTGACTACGACGTCGACTTTCTCGTTCGGATCGCGAATGGCGAGGAGGGCGCCCCGATCGATCTGATCTTCGCGGTGGCGGCAGCGCTCCAGGACGGGTGCCTGTCGGATCGGAAGATCGCGGGGCTGTCTCGCCGCTACCTGTAGCGAGACTCGCTAGTTGTCCGGGTCGCCCAGCGTCATACCACTGAGCGACGGGTCGCAGTCGTAGACACCCGGGGTGGTCGGCACGCGCCGCTCGAACCGCCCGCCCTCGACACCGACGATCACCGCGCACGTGTCGGAGAAGGCGCCGGAGCCGAGGGTGCGGTGGAGCCCGCCGCTGGTCCACCCGGCGAGCGTCGAAGCGTGTTCGACGAGGCATTCCCGCCCGAGACCGAGCCCGCAAGCGTCTGCCGCCGTGGCGAACCGCCAGAACGCGGATGCAGCGAGGAGCGCGTCACCGGTGGGCTCAACGGCAACCTCGTCGAGGATCTCGACGTAACGAGCGGTGATCGGCGCGGCGTCACCATCCTCGATCGGGCGGAACGGGAGTTCGACGAGCAATCGACTCGTGGGTGCACCCGTCGCATCCGCCTCGGCGATGCATGCGTGGTCGTACGCCGACGGACCGCTCATCACCAGCGGCGGCATCTCGTCGTCGAGGAAGGCACGCAAGAGCGGCGTGATGACCGAGGTGCACGGACCGTCGATTCGAACGAGCCCACCATCGACGTCACGGATGGACTCAGCGATGGCTTCCCAGTCCGGGGCAGCATCGATCGGATACGTCAACGAAGCCACGACTGAAGCGGGAACAGTGGAGGCGTGAAGCGCCGCGGCGCGCGCCTCGTTCGCGTCGATGCCACTGGTGGTGTCGGGCCCGACGAGCACGACTCGCTCCGCTGCTGCTTCGCTCGAAACAGCGTGGAGGAACCCAACCAGCACCACCGGCATGCCGATCGTGAGATCGTCGAGCCAACCATCGAAGGACGGCAACCCGCAGGCCTCGCGACCGGCGGCGGCGTCGTCCGCGAGGAGATAGCCCTGGCCCACGACCGCCGTGACTTCCTGGCACTGCGCGAGGGTTCGCGACTCGATTTCAACGACCGCCGCGTCGTATTCGACGACGCGGACTTCGCGCCCGACCAGACCGCCGAGCTCGTTGCAGTGGCCGGCCATCACCTCGACCGCGTCGGGCATACCCCGACCCGAGCCCGCCGAGTACAAACCGCCTCGGTCGTTCCCGACGCCGATCGTGATCGCGTCGGCGTCGATCCCGATCTCGTCGCGGATGACCGCCCGCGAAGCCTCACCACCGCGGCCACACGGAAGGGCCATCTCACCGATCGCCGGGCCCTCGATGGCCGGCGGATCGGTTGGCAGCGGCGGCAGAAGGGTCGTCCTCGACCCCTCCCCCACGACTGGCTCGGCGAACGGCGGCTCGACCGGGTCAGGGTCAGCCGAACAGGCACCGACGATCGCCATGATCGCCATGATCGCCATGAGGAGGGGGAGCCAGCGTCGCCGCATGCCCACGGGCTACCACACTCAGTGGGGCATCTGGCCTATGCCACGATCCGGTCGCCGGAAACTCAAGCCCGCAGGCGAACGGGCAGGAGAGACGTCAGCCGTTCCCGAGCGCTCGCGGCGCTCTGACCCCCGCATCCCAGCCGCGACGCCGCGCCGATTCGAGTCGGAGCCATCCAGCTACCCTGAGCAAATGCGTCGCCTCCTCGCCCTGTTCGTGATCGGTTGCACGTTCGCAGCCGGCTGCGGAGGCGATTCCGACACGCCGGCCGAGTCCGACGAATGTGCCGGCGATGAGTGCGACACCGAGGACGGCAACGACACCGACGCCAACGACTCGACCGCCGACACCTCGCCGACCGAGACGGTCGACGCCGACGGCGAACCGACCGACGACGTCGATCTGGAACCGGAGGACGATGTCAACACCGACCTCGTGGTGGCCGCCGTCGCCGAGGCCTGGGGTGTCGACGAAGATCTGGCTCGGTGCGTCGTGGAGGAACTCTCCCTGGACGATCCCGCGGCCATCGATCCCGCCGCGGTCGACGATCCGACCAAGGAGATCTGCGGCACGACGCTCCTCGAACTCATGATCAACGCGGGATAGCCGTGGCTCGCCGATTCGCTCTCGTCGCGAGCATCACCCTCGCCGCGATCTCCCTGGCGGTCCTCATCGAACCCGCGGCGGCCGCCGGACTGGCTCAGTCCTCCGATGCCGAGTTCATCGACGATGCCGGCCGGATCATCGGATCGCCGCACGCCGGCCCGGATCCCGAGCACCCCGGCGATCGCGGTGGCTACGCCCAGCTCATGACCTTCGGGATCATGGTCGGTGGCATCTCGTTCATCGTCTGGCGAGTCACACGCCAGATACGCCAGAACGCCGCCGGTTGAACGGGACGGCACGGTGGCCTGGGGAGTCATCTCAGCTTAATTCTGACAAAAATGATCTGAATTAGTAGATATCCATACATTTGAGCCGCTATGGTCGCTCAGAATTCCGACTCTATCGCTCTGGATTCGCCGCCCATGACGACCGACACGACATTCGACACCGCAGTCTCGCTGCGCCGATCCCCCGCGTTCTCCGATGCCGACCTGGCTGATCTCAGCCGCGCCTTCGAGGGCGGCGGCCCCCATGAAGTGGTGGGGTGGGCATGCGAGGCCTTCGGCCCGCGCCTCGTTCTGTCCGCCTCGTTCGCCGACACACTTCTGATCCACATCGCGAGGGAGATCGATCCCGACATCGAGATCGTCTTCATCGACACGGGGTTCCACTTCGCGGAGACTCTTGCGACGGTGCGCCGGGCACTGGAGCACTACTCGCTCAACCTCTCGGTCGTACACCCGAACCTCGAACCGGCCGATGTCTGGGGTTCGGGCGTCGAGAGTTGCTGCGGGGCGCGCAGGGTCGCCCCGCTCGAACGATTCCTGGCCGCCCGCGCCGACGCCTGGTTGAGCGGGCTCCGCCGAGATGACAGTTCCGATCGACTCTCCGCGCCGATCCTGGGTCGTGATCGCCGCGGCGTCGTCAAGATCAACCCGCTCGCGAGTTGGACACGTCCGCAACTCGACCGATTCGCCCGCGACAACGACATCCTCGTGAATCCCCTGACGTCCGCGGGGTACTCCTCGATCGGTTGCTGGCCCTGCACCGAGCCGTCGACAGGTGACGACCTCCGGTCCGGCCGCTGGTCCGGATCGACGAAGACGGAATGTGGGCTGCACCAATGATGTATCAAACGAACCGGACCTACCCAGTGAACCTCGATCTCGCAGACCGTGCCGCACTGGTGGTCGGTGCCGGCCCCATTGCCGCCCGCAAAGCAGCCGGACTCATACGGGCGGGCGCCATCGTCACCGTCGTTGCGCCTGAGGCCGTCGAGGAGATCTCCTCTGACCCGGACCTGGTGTGGCACCAGCGACCGTATCGTCGCGGCGAGGTCGCGTCGTACTGGGTCGCCGTCACCGCCACGAACGATCCCGTCGTCAACGCCCAGGTCGCGACCGATGGCAAGGCCGCCCGGGTCTGGGTCAACTCCGCCGACGACCCGCAGAATTGCACCTTCACGCTGCCGGCCGTTGCTCGCCGCGGAAGCGTGCAGATCGCGATTTCCACCGACGGGCGAAGCCCGGCGGCCTCCAAATGGCTGCGGCGCAGGTTCGACCAGGAGCTGTCCAACGGCATCGCCGAACTCGTCGACCTCCTCGCGGAGGTACGCGAGGAGGCGAGAGCCGCCCACGGAACGAGCGAGGTCGACGGTTGGAGCTCGGCGCTCGATGGCGGCCTGCTCGAGCTCGTCCGCTCGGGTCGGATCACCGACGCCCGCCGCATCCTGCGATCTCATCTCGAACTGGAGCACGCATCATGACCGTCCACCTCGTCGGCGCAGGTCCCGGAGACCCTGAACTCCTCACGATGCGCGCCGTCAACCTGCTACAACGCGCCGATGTCGTGATTCACGACCGTCTCATCGATTCCCGGGTCCTCGAACTCGCTCCACCCTCGGCGGAGCGGATCGACGTCGGCAAGCGCCCTGGTGCCCCGTCCACCGCCCAATCGCGGATCAATGACGTGCTGATCGATCGAGGGCGCCTGTTCGACTGTGTCGTCCGGCTCAAGGGCGGCGACCCGTTCGTGTTCGGCCGGGGAGGCGAGGAGGCGCTCGAACTGCGAGCCGCCGGTATCGAGGTGACCGAGACTCCAGGCATCACGTCGTCGATCGCAGCGCCGGCAGCGGCGGGCATCCCGGTGACGATGCGCGGCGTCAGCAGCGGCTTCACCGTCGTGACCGCCCACACGGACCCTCGTCACGATCCGACGCTCGATTGGTCGGCCCTCGCCCGGTCGGGCACCACGCTCGTGATCCTGATGGGTGCGGCGCGGACACGCCAGATCGCCGGTCGGCTCCTCGATGGCGGCCTCGCTCCCGACACCCCTGTCGCGGTGATCCACGCCGCCACCACCGGCGAGGAGAACACCCAGCGCACGACGCTGGACACACTTCCCGACCTCGATGTGCGCAACCCGTCGACCATCGTCGTGGGCGCCGTCGCCGCCCAATCCGTCCTGAACCCCATCCCCACACCGACAACCGGAGTTTCCCGATGACCCTTCTCGAGCCCCCCTCGATCATCACCGACCCGATGGACCCGGAGATCCAGGCCGACATCGACAAGTTCCGCGACGTGCTCCGCGGCTATGAGTCGGGCGACATCAGCGAAGACGTCTTCCGCGTCTTCCGCCTCACCAACGGCATCTACGGGCAGCGGCAGGGCGGGACCAACCAGATGGTCCGGGTGAAGGTGCCGTACGGCTCCATGACCCCCGAACAGTTCGACATGATCGCCTTCCTCGTCGACCGCTACAGCCGCGGGTGGGCACACATCACCACCCGCCAGAACCTCCAGTTCCACTATGTGCAGCTCAGCGAGATCCCCGATGTGATGCAACACCTCGGCTCGGTGGGCCTCACCACCAGGGAGGCGTGCGGCGACACGGTTCGAAACGTGCAGGGCTGCCACCTCGCGGGCGCATGCCCGTTCGAGAACCTCGACATCACGCCGTGGGCCGAGGCGGCCTATCGCCACTTCGTCCGCAATCCGATCGGGCAGCGACTGCCCCGAAAGTTCAAGATCAACTTCTCCGGATGCGAGACGGACTGTGGCCAGGCCATGTTCAACGACGCGGGCGTCGTGGCGACGACGCGTACGCGAGCCGACGGCTCCATCGAGGCCGGTTTCCGCGTGTACATCGCCGGCGGCCTCGGCACGACCCCACATGCGGCGCTCGCGCTGGAAGACTTCACACCCAAGGAGGAACTCCTCCCCACGATCGAGGCGATTCTGCGGGTCTTCGACCAGACCGGCAACCGGGACAACAAGCTCCGGGCTCGAATGAAGTGGGTCGTCGACCAGCTCGGTTTCGATGAGACGAAGCGGAGGATCCTCGCCAGCAGGAAGTTCCTGCTCGCCTCGGCCTCCTGGCCCGGAGGGCTCCCGGCCGAGGTCGTCCTGGCCGGTGACGAACCCGCCGGTCTCGATCAGTCCGGCGCCGTGACTCCGATCGGACAGGGCACACCCGTCTCGATCGGCGGCCCGTCGGACTACGACCGCTGGCACGAGGCCAACGTCGTCCGCGGGATCGCGAACGGCCAGGTCTCGGCGTATGCCTGGGCTCCGCTCGGTGACATCACCGGCGACCAGTTCCGCGCGATCGCCGACATCCAGCGCGAGTTCGACGCCGACATTCGCCTGACCAACCGCCAGAACCTCGTCATCCGGGGTCTCGACGAATCCGCTCTGCCCCACCTTCACGCCCAGCTCGCCGCGATCGAGATGGCCGAACCCGGGGCCGAGCTCGTTCGTGACGTGGTCGCCTGCCCCGGGGCCGACACGTGCAATCTCGCGGTGACCCAGAGTCGAGGACTGGCCAAGGCAATCGGCGACGCGCTCGATGCGGAGGGGCTCGGCGAGGTCGGTGGGCTCCGGATCAACATCTCCGGCTGCCCGAATTCGTGTGGCCAACACCACGCCGCCGACATCGGCTTCTTCGGAGCCGAACGCCGCGTCAACGGGCGATCGGCCCCGGGCTATCAGATGCTCCTCGGCGGATACATCGGCCAGGACCAGATGCACTTCGGCGACAAAGCGCTCCGACTCCCGGCGAAGAGTGCGGCCCAGGCTGCCGTTCGTGTCGTGCGCCGCTTCAACGAGGATCGGACGGTTGGAGAGTCGTTCCGAACATGGCTCGACAGGAGCGGTGGCGCCCAGGGCGTGGCTCGAGATCTGGCGGATCTCGACGCCTTCCCGGCGTATGAGGTCGACCCCTCGTTCTACGTGGACTTCGACGAGACCGGCCCGTACGTCGCCGAGATCGGCGAATCCGAGTGCGCGACCTGAGTGTGGCGGTCGCGGCCATCGACGCGGTGAACGCGACGGACCCGCGACGCCTCGAGGACCGTCCCCTCGCCCTCGTCCAGGGAGAGCGCTGCTGGTCATGGATCCATCGGCTGGCTCCAGACACCAGCAGCGCGCTCGCACTCGCGGCACGGGCACACCACCTCCGACGCTGGGACCTCCCGCGGTCGTCGTATCCGGCGGGGAGGTCGGGATATCTGCGGTGGCGTCGCGAGCAACGGTCACGTCATGCCACGGAGCTGAGGAGCCTTCTCGACTCGGTCTCGATGGATCAGGCAATCACCGAACGCGCCGTCGCGATCATCCAGAAGACCGGCCTCGGGGAAGACGTCGAGGTTCAGGCCTTCGAGGACGCGGTGTGCCTGACCTTCCTCGAGACCGAGTTCTCGTCGACCCCCGACCGCCTGGCCGACACCGAGAGAATGGCCTCCATCGTGGCCGGAAGCCTGAAGAAGATGAGCCACGACGGTCGCGCCCACGCCCTATCGCTCGCGCTCGGCGACGAGGAAGCGGCCGTGACCACCGCCGCGCTCCAACTTCTGTGAGGGGTCGAGGGCTACCCTGATAACACTCATGGTCGGCCCCAAGTTCAATGTCGAGTTCGATCCGCGGTACGGCGAGCTCGTCGACGTCTCAGCGATGCTCCGTCGAATCGTGTGCAAGAACCCGTCGAAGTTCACGTTCCACGGCACCGGCACCTACGTGATCGGCCACGGTGACGTGGCGATCGTCGATCCCGGCCCTCGTGACGCGGCCCACATCGATGCGCTGCTGAAAGCCCTCGATGGCGAGACGGTGCGCCACATCCTCATCACCCACACCCACGGCGACCATTCGCCTGCGTCCGCCGCGGTCGCTGAAGCCACCGGTGCGCCCGTACTCGGGTACGGACCCCACCCGAGCCACGCCGGCAGCGAAGGCTCGGCCACCGAGGACGATGACGACGATGATGACGACGAGACCGAGGAGCACACTGATGCCAGCGGCGGCTACGGCAGTGACGATCCCGACTTCGCGAAGAAGCACGAGGTCGACACCGACTTCGACCCCGAGTCACCCCTGCGTCACGGCGACATCATCGAAGGGCCGGGCTACACGATCGAAGCGCTCCACACCCCCGGCCACATCTCGAACCATCTGTGCTTCGCACTGGCCGAGGAGAACGCCGTACTCAGTGGCGACCATGTGATGGGCTGGTCGACCACGATCATCCCGCCACCCGACGGCGACGTCGCCGCCTACCTCGACTCGCTGCAGGTGTTGATCGACCGACCGCAGGACCAGCGGCTCTACCCGACCCACGGCGACCACATCGACGATCACCATCAGTACGTGAAGGCACTGCTCCAGCATCGCCACGCCCGCGAGGCGGGGATCATCGGGCAGCTGCAGGGCCGCCCGATGTCAGCCAAGGAGATGGTGCTCGAGCTCTACGCCGATGTCGCCAAACACCTGCACAAGCCGGCCGCACGGTCGGTGGTGGCTCATCTCCGCAAGCTCCATGACGAGGGCACCGCGTCGCCGTCGATCGCTGGGGCCTCGACCACCAGCAGCAAGACGATGTGGGAACTGACCGAGCGGTAGACCAACGCCTCAGGAGGGCCCGCTACCGGGCTGCACCGTAGGAGCGGGCATCGATCGTGTGGAGTAGCCCCGCGTCATCGGCGTCGAGGCGGTCACGAATCCCCGCGATCCAGCGCTGCGGGCGCTGAAGCGGTGTCGCGTGTACCCCAAAGTGCTCGCTGATCTCCGCTCGCAACTGCCGCGCCGTCGCCTGGCACCAGAAGGCTGCATTGAGCTCGGTGTTGTGGTTGAGCGAATTGTCGCGGAGGTTGGCCGAGCCGATCATGACGAAGTCGTCGTCGACCATGACCGCCTTCGAGTGCACATGGATGTCGACGAGTTCGCCCTTCTGGTCGGTTCGGGGTCCCACGAGCGTGAAGTTCGGCCGCGTGGCCAGGCGTTCGATCTCGGTGAACAGGTCGACGCACTCTCCTCGGTGCCTTGCGTTGCGGGCCGGCGCCTCGCCAGCGAAGGGGACAACGGCGAGTACCTCCACCCCTCGTGCCAGGGCTTCGCCGAGCAGCGGCAGGAGATCGGTCGACAGGATCGACTGATTCTCGATGTAGATCGCCTCACAGGCTCCCGCGAACGCCTCCTGGTACAACGCCAGGATGGATCGCTCCCCGACAGCGTCGGACCCTCCAGCAGCCGAGGACTCGCGACCGTAGAGACCGTGGTCCACGGTCCGAACGATTCGAACCGGCGTGGATCCGATGGGGTCCACCAGCGCCACCGCGCCGAGATCAGCGTTCCCGAGCCCACCCCACCGGCCATCGCGGGCACGTCGTTCCGAGGCACCGTTCCAGCGTTGGACGAAGTTGTTGGCGACATCGCTCACCGCGGGTCCGCGAACCTCGACCCCGATGTCGTGGAAGCCGGCGATGTCACGGTGGTCGTGATGAAGGTTGCGGGGATTGAGGTTCATCCCACCCACGAAGGCAACACCGCCTGGTGTCCCCGCGTCGATCGTCCATGCCTTTTGATGATGACAGCGACCGAGGTTCGGTCGATCCCAGCGAGCGCTGAGCTCACACCGGGTGGCCTCGAGCCAGGAGAACTGATCGGGAGTGCCGGCGAAGATGTCCGGTTCGAACACCGCCGTTCGCTCGTCGTGACGCCAGAACAGAACACGGACGTCCACCCCACGAGCACTTGCCGCGGAAAGCAGTTCGAAGAAGCTCCGCCCACTGCGTGGGAAGCGAAACTCAGAGGAAATGAACGCGATGGTCACCCAGACCGACTGCACCGCCTCATCGATGGCCTGCTCCACCGCGCCGAACATGCACTGTCCATCGATCAGCGGACGAACGACGTTGCCGGGCCGTGTCGGCGTGCCCCCGACCTCTGACCGACGGGTCATTCGTTCGATGCCTAGCCCCGCGATGCCCGCGTGATCTCGACCGGGTGGTGACACGCCACATAGTGGTCGCCGTCACCCACCTGTTCCATTTGCGGCTCCTCAGCGATGCAGAGCGCAGTGACGTACGGGCACCGGGTGCGGAACCTGCAGCCGCCAGGAGGGTCGATCGGGGACGGGATCTCGCCGTCGATGTCACCCTCGTTCACGTCGACGGTCGGCGCCGGTTGGGGAATCGAGGCCAACATGGCCCGCGTGTAGGGGTGCCGGGGTTCTTCGTAGAGGAGGTCGGCGTTGCCGATCTCACAGACCTTCCCGAGGTACATCACGATGATTCGATCGCTGACGTTCTTCACGACGCTCAGATCGTGGCTGATGAAGAGCACCGTCAATCCGTAGCGCTGCTTCATGTCCTCGAGCAGGTTCAGGATCTGGGCCTGCACCGACACGTCGAGGGCGGACACCGGTTCGTCACAGATCAGCACCTTCGGGTCGAGCGCCAACGCCCGTGCGATCCCGACGCGCTGCGCCTGTCCGCCCGAGAACTGGTGGACTCGCCGGTCGCCGTACTTCGGGTCGATGCCGACCATCTGCATCAGATCGTCGATTCGGTCCTCGGTCCACGGGCCCCGGCCTTGCCGCCAGATCTGGAGGCCTTCGGTGATGACGTCGCGGACTCGCCGTCGCGGGTTGAGTGAGGAGATCGGATCCTGGAAGATCATCTGGAGGTCGGGTCGCAGCGCACGCAGCCCTTCACCGCCCACGAGGGCCAGGTCGTGATCGAGATAGCGAACACTGCCGCCGGCGATCGCATTGAGCCGCACGACCGAGCGCGCAACCGTCGACTTGCCGCAACCCGACTCGCCGACGATGCCGAGTGTCTCTCCTTCCATCACATCGAAGCTGATGCCGCTGACCGCGTGCACCACGTCGTGGCGACCGACCGGGAACTCAACGGTCAGGTCCTCGATCTCGAGGATGACATGCTCGCTTCGTCGGAGGGCAGCGTGCCCGGAGCCGGCCATCAGGAGCGCCTCCGTTGGCCGATCTCGAGTCCGGCCGCAGTCACGCCGGCCGCGATATTGGTCGCCAACGCTTCCCTGCCATCACGGGTGTTGGCCGGATGGTGACACGCGAAGTCGTGCCCCTCGCCTGCCGACGCGATCCTCGGAACCGAGGTCAGACAGTCGGGCTGGGCGTAGCGGCACCGGGGAGCGAATGCGCAGCCGAGCGGCGGGCTGATCAACTCCGGCGGCCGACCGGGGATCGGATCGAGACGGGTGTGACTCGGTTGATCGATCCTCGGGATGGAGCGCAGGAGTGCGTCCGTGTAGGGGTGTCGAGAGCCGTCGAAAAGCGTCTCGGTGGCGGCCCGTTCGACGACTCGGCCGGCGTACATCACCGCAACCTCGTCACACCGTCCACGCGCCACACCGAGGTCGTGCGTGATCAGGATCATCGACATGCCGCGCTCCTTGCGAAGCGAGTCGAGCAGGTCGAGAATGCGCTTCTGCACCGTCACGTCGATGGCCGTCGTGGGTTCGTCGGCGATCAACAGGTCGGGTTCGCAAGCCAGGGCCATGGCGATGACGACGCGTTGCCGGAGCCCACCCGACAGTTGATGCGGGTATTGATCGACTCGCTTCGCGGGTTCCGGGACACCGACCTGTTCGAGCAGCGCCGTGGCGTTCTTCCTCGCCGTGGCCCTGTCCTGGCCGAGGTGATAGCGCAGGGTCTCCGCGATCTGCTCGCCACACTTCTTCACGGGATTGAGCGACGTCGTCGGATCTTGGAACACCATGGTCATCCGAACACCCCAGAAGTGCTCCCCGCCGGTGACGGCCAGTCCGCGGACATCCTCACCGTCGAAACGCACCCGACCGTCGACCTCAGCGGTGCGCGGCAACAGGTTCATCAACGCCTTCGCGGTGACGGACTTGCCCGAGCCGGACTCGCCGACGATGCCCAGAGTCGCTCCCCGCTCGAGGGAGAACGAGACACCGTTGACAGCTTCCACCACACCCCGTGTCGTCGGGAATCGTACGTGAAGGTCTCGTACCGAGAGTTGGGTGGCCATCCTGATCCCCTAGAAGGCCGTCTCGCGGACGTCGAAGTACTCGCGTACCCGATCGCCGGCGTAGTTGAGGGCGAGAACGGTCAGGAACATGATGCCGATCGGGAAGAGCGCGACGTTGGGGTTCTGTTCGAGATCGCGGGCCTGGGACCCGTCGACGATCGACTTGCCCCACGACACAGCGTCGCCCTCGACCGACAGGCCGAGGAACGCCAGTGAGCCCTCGGCAACGATGGCGATGCCCATCCCGAGCAGGGCGAGCGCACTCATCGGGATCATCACGTTGGGGAGGATCTCCCGAACGATGATGCGCTTGCTGTCCGCGCCGAGCACTCGAGCCGCCTGCACGAACTCGCGCTCCGCGAAGACGATCGTGTTGGCGCGGGCAAGGCGCCCCACGGGAGCGATCGACAAGATTCCGAGCGTGAGGCTGACGGTGAGTTGGTTGCGGTCGATGAGTGCCGTGATCAACAGCGCCAGGACGAGCCCGGGGAATGAAAGCAGGGTGAAGAAGCTGAAGCTGATCACCTGGTCGACCAGGCCGCGGAAGTAGCCGGCCACAATGCCGAGTCCGCCACCGACGATGATCCCGAAGAGGATGGCGAGGAAGCCGACCAGCAGGGAGATCCGGGCGCCGAAGATGGTCCGGGAGAAGACGTCGCGACCGAGCGCGTCCGTTCCGAACAGATGGTCGGGAGATGGCCCTTCCCTCGGTCCTCCGGCGCCGATCTCGTGTGGGTCGTCGATCGGGAGCCAGTCGGCGAAGAAGGCGAGAACGACCAGGAGGGCGAGCCACCCGACGGCAAGCCAGAACGCCCGACCGAGATCCTTCTCGACGAGTTCGAGTCCGTCCTCGAGGTCGGTGACCGATCGTTCGGCGCTCACTGGGTTCGCACCCGGGGATCGAGCCAGCCGTAGAGCAGGTCGACCGCGAAGTTGATGATGACGAACGCGGTGGCGACGATGACCACCCCGGCGAGCACCACCGGGAAGTCATCACGAGCCACGGCGGCGACGAGTTCACGGCCCACGCCGGGAATCAGGTAGATCTGTTCGACGACGAGCGAGCCGCCGATCAGCGCGCCCGTCTGGACACCGAAGACCGTGACCACGGAGAACAACGACGGCCGAAGCGCATGCCGGAACAGGATGTGACGATTCGTCATGCCCTTGGCCCTCGCCATGTGCACGAAGTCCTCCTGCAAGGTGGTGATCAGATCGGTGCGCAGGAGTCGCTGATACCCGGCCGCGAGCCCGCTCCCCAGAGTGAGCGCGGGAAGGAAGAGTGATCGGAGTTCGCCCCACAGGCTGGAACTGTCATAGCTCGACGGGAACAGCCCGACCTTCAAGCCGAAGAGGTACAACAGGATCACGCCCAAGGCGAAACTCGGCATGGCGAGTGCCGCCATCGAGACCACGGAGAGCACCCGATCGGCGCGGCGATTGGCACGATACGCGCCGTAGACGCCCAGCGGGATCGCCAGGCCGAGAGCGATCACCTCGGCATAGACCATCAATTTGATCGACGCCGGCAGCTTGTCCATCAGGATCTCCGAGACCGGCACTCCCTCGCTCTGGAAGGACGTCCCGAAGTCGCCCCGCACTGCGTCGCCCAGCCAGAGCACGTACCGCTTCAGCAGCGGCTCATCGAGACGGAACTCCGACCGCACCTCGGCGATGATCTCGCAATCGGTGCGGTTGCCGTCGAGCGCCGACGATGTGGCCTCGGCATCCCCGCGAGCGACGGCATCACAGTCGATTTCGGCCAACGGCCCAACGATGTTGAACAGTGGGTCGCCGAGCGTGTTCATCGCGCCGAACGCGAGGAACGTCACTGCCAACAGCACCGCGACGAGCAACGCGACGCGCCGAAGCAGCAGCGCCTTCATCCGGGATGCCGCACTGCTCGCACTGGGAGGACGCCTACTCCGAGATCCAGGTGTCGTGGAAGAAGGTCACGCCGGCGTTGCTGCAGAAGATCTCTTCACCGGTCGGTGCGAGCTGCGGGCAGATGTTCTGCACCCGTTCGTGGCTCCCGATGGTCCAGTTGGCGTGGGTCATGAAGACGTAGGCGTAGGACTCCTGGATGTCGACCTGGATCTCTCGCCAGATCTCGACCCGGCGATCCAGGTCCGTCGTCTGTCGCTGTTCCTGCATGAGTGCGTCGCGGCTCTCGTCGCAGTACCGAACCCAGTTGAGCGCGATGAACTTGTCGGCGGTGGCGCACTGGAGCCAGATCACCTCATTGTCGGGATCGATCGAACCGAACTGACGCCACGTCACGACCTGCCACTCGCCGATCGCCACGTTCGAGATCAGGTCGGCCTGGAGAACCTCGACGACGCTGACATTGAAGAACTCACCCCACCCGGCCGTGAGCAGATCGGCAACCCGGGTCTGCACCACCGACGGACCGGAATGCATGAACTCGATGTCGACCTTGCCGTCGGTGCAATCGTCGGGGACCTCGCCGCAGTAGGCATCCACCAGTGGCTGAACCAGTTCCGGACTATTGCCCTCCTGAATGACATCGGGATTGTTCCAGATCAGATCCGGATGGAACATCGAGTCGGCCATGGGCGAGGTGCCCTGGGAGATCAGCGCGGCGAACCCGTCTCGATCGGTTGCGAACGTCAGCGCCTGCCGGACCCGGATGTCGTCGAAGGGCGGCTTGCTCGTGTTCATCATGATGTCGTTGTCACTCGCCAAGAGATTCTCGATCATGTTGACGTTGTCCGAGTCGCGCATCGTGAGGATCGCATCGGGGTTCGAGGTCACGATGACATCGAGATCCCCGGCCGCGAGCCGATCCGCGGCGATGGCGGTGTCGGTCTGGATGATGAACTCGATGCGGTCGAGATGGACGTCGCCACCCCACCAGTCGGGGTTCTTCACCACGATGGTGCGGTCGTCCTTGACCCGGCTCTCGAACATGAACGGACCCGTGCCGATCAGCGTCTGGTTCGTTCGGGAATTCTGGGCGGCGGCCTCGGTGTACTCGCTCGGCACGATCATGCCGAGCTGGGAGGTGAGGTTCACCGGGAAGTGCTCGCTCTGACCGAGCGGGTTGAACTGCACGGTGAGATCGTCGATCTTCTCGATCGCCGGCCCCTCGAACGAGAACGGGTAGGACGGCTGGATCGCAAGACTGATCAACGGGTCCTTGATCTGGGCGTTGAAGAGGGCGATGACATCGTCGGCATCGAGATCCGAGCCGTCGTGGAACGTGATGCCCTCGCGGAGTTTCACCCGCCAGCTGGGCCCTCCCTCGTGCTTCTCGAAGGATTCGGCCAGCCAAGGGAACCAGTTGCCCTCGGCATCGAAGTACGCGAGCGGCTCGAGCATCGTGAAGTCGATGAGGTAGGTGGACGTCGCCATGCTGTTCGCACCAGGGTTCAGGCCGTCGACTTCGGCGCCGAGCCCGACCCGCAGCGTTCCCCCGGGAGTGATCCCACCCTCGAGAACCGGGGCCTCACTCGTGGTCACGGTGGGAACGACCGCAGTGCCCTCCGCGTCATCGCCGGTGACGTCCTCGTCACCGGTGTCGTCCGTCGCGCCGCCATCCCCACCGCCACATGCCCCGGCCGGCAGCGCCAGCGCGAGAAGCGCCGCCACCAATCGCCCGGCGCGTCCAACTCTCGAAATCGAGGGGCTCATGGCCATGGTCTCCAATGGTGTTCGGGCATGGCCGACACGGCGATGCGACGCAGGGCAGCAGCGTGTCAGTCCGCCCGACGGCGATCAAGTCCGAGTGAAGGCAACCGCTACACGTGGTCGATCACGCCACCACGCGTAAGCATCCGCCCCAACCCGCAGCGGCTTCGGTAACTTCTGATTTCGGGTATCCATCCGTCGTCTCGGGAGTCCCGTTGAGCCGTACGCGCGAGCAGAGCACTGAGACTGTCGAGCCTGCACGCGCCGACGCGCTCGCGCGTCTCGCGGCGCTCGCCGATCCCGAACTCGACAACCTCACCCGCACGTTGCAGATGCGGGTGGCGCTGAACCAACTCGACGGCGCCGCGCTCGTCGTCGACATCGATGGCACGGTCCTCGATACCAATGACGCCATCGGCGGTCTCGGGGTCAACCGGGACGATCTGCGGGGCCGGCCCCTGTGGGCCCCGACCCTCTGGCACATCGCCGATGCCGACGCGGTACTCGCCCCGTTGGTCGAGTCCTGCGTCGACGGGCGCACGGGTTCTCGCACCATCGACATCGGCGAGATCGAACCGCGGCCACTCCGGGTCGGGGTCACGCCGATCTTCGATCCGGTGCGGGTGTCCGGCCCTCGCATCGTCACCCTGTTGCTCGCCGAGCTCCACCCGCTCACGGATCGACAGGAGACCGACGCGATCATCGCGGCCACGGCGCAGAAGCTCGCCGCAGCCGAGGACATCTTCCGCGCCGTCGCCGAGTACACGAGCGACCTGGTCTGCCTGCACGAGCCCGATGGAACCTTCACCTATGTGTCGCCCTCGGCGAAGCGCCTCCTCGATCTCAACCCCGGATCGGTTGTCGGAATCCACCCCGTCGACCTGGCCCACCCGAGCACGCGCAACGCCCTGGTTCAGGCGCTCCAGGACGCTTCTCGCCGCGGATCGGAGCCGACCCGTTTTCGGCACCGACTCCGCCATCGCAATGGCAGCTACCGATGGTTCGAGACATCGATCACCCCGATCCGCGACACGACCGAGGAACTGCATCAGTTGCAGTCGTCGAGCCGGGACATCACCGAGCAGCGCGAGACCGAGCAGAGTCTGATCAAGAAGGCGTTCCACGACGAACTGACGGGTCTGCCGAACAAGGCGTTGCTCATCGACCGCATGACCCAGGCGTTCGCCGCGTCTGCGCGCACCAAGCAGCCCGTCGGCGTGCTCTTCATCGACCTCGACGGGTTCAAGACCATCAACGACACACTCGGCCACCAGAGCGGCGACA
The DNA here is from genome assembly GCA_016845585.1 of Acidimicrobiaceae bacterium. Classification (GTDB taxonomy): domain Bacteria; phylum Actinomycetota; class Acidimicrobiia; order Acidimicrobiales; family Aldehydirespiratoraceae; genus JAACCU01. The sequence goes on from JAERSO010000149.1 coordinate 92,035, forward strand.
CCGCGCTGACGAAGGTCGCCGAGCGACTCACTGCGATCGTGCGCCCCGGCGACACCCTTGCGCGGATCGGCGGCGACGAATTCGTGATGCTCTGCGCCGGCACCGACGGTGCTCGCGGGGCCACGGCGGTCGCCCGCCGCATCATCGACGCCTTCGAGCAGCCGTTCGTCCTCGACGGCCGCGACGTCGACCTCGGGGCGTCGATCGGCATCGCCACGGCGGTCGGCGACAATGATCCGGCTGCCGTGCTCGACAAGGCCGACACCGCCATGTACGAGGCGAAGCACGAAGGACGCGGCCGGTTCGCGATACACAACGAAGCCGATCAGAGCCTCGCCCTCGAACGCCTGGACACCGAAGAAGCCCTGCGTCGGGCCATCGAGAACGATGAGTTACGACTGCACTACCAGCCCGAACTCGACCTCGAGTCGAACCGGATCGTCGGCTTCGAGGCCTTGGTCCGCTGGCAGCGGCCCGATGGGCAAATGATCCCGCCGGGCGATTTCATCCCGTTGGCCGAGGAGAGTGGCCTCATCGTCGAAATCGGGCGATGGGTGATCCGCGAGGCCTGTCAGCAAGCCGCGCGATGGCGGGTGCACCGCACGCCGGAGCAGGAGCCCGTGCGCATCTGGGTGAACCTCTCGGCTCGCCAGCTCGGCGACCCTGACCTGATCGACTATGTGCAGAGCGCGGTCGACGACGCCGGCATCACCACCGACGAGATCTGCCTCGAGATCACCGAGTCGGCGCTGATGGGCGACGCAGAGTCCGCCACCGAGCAACTCGACGAGCTCCGCTGCCTGGGCATCAGCCTCGGTATCGACGACTTCGGCACCGGCTGGTCGCAGTTCGCCTATCTCCAGCGCCTCCCTCTCGACGTGTTGAAGATCGACCGTTCGTTCGTCTCCGGGCTCGGCACCGAGAAGAGCGCGGCCACGATCGTTGCGGCCATCATCGACCTCGCGCACGCCCTCGGCCTGATCGTGATCGCCGAGGGCGTCGAGACCCGCCAGCAACTCGAGGTCCTCGCCGACCTCGATTGTGACCAGGCGCTCGGGTTCTACTTCTCCCGACCCCTGTCAGCCGAGACCTTCGACGAGGTGCTCACTCCCCTGTCGTAGCCGGCACCAGCATGTCGATGGCGTTGCAGAACTCCGCACAGAGCGAACCATTGGGAGCGAGTCCCGTCACCCAGCGGGTGGACGCCGAGCTCCAGACGTGCCCGATCACCCGGGCGATCTCCGTCGCGTTGGGATGATCGTCGCCGAGTGCGGTAACGATCAGGGCGCGCTGCTCGTCCTCCACGTCGAGCTTGTGCGGGCCCGAAGCCGGCGATGTCGACCCCTGAGCGCGTACGAGCGCCTGCATCAGCATCGGTGACGCCTCGACCGATCGAGCGACGCCCGAGAGAAGGCGGGTGAGCCGCTCATGGGGCGTGTCGCAGCGGACTTCCTCTTCCTCGAGCTTCTTGCGAGTGAGCCGCAGCCATCCCGCCAGCCCGGCGATCAGGAGATCGTCCTTGCTGGAGAAATACCGGTAGATGGTGCCGAGGGCCACACCGGAGCGATCGGCAACGGCACGCATCTGGACGGCGTCATAACCGCCTTCGGCCCCGAGCCGAATCGCGGCTTCGAGCACCTGTCGTCGGCGCATCTCCTGCCCGGCAGAGCGTCGGGACCCCTCCTGAGTCATGAAGGGAAGTGTGACGGATGACGGTGGCCGACGTCGAATCGACGGTAGCGTCGCGTCCTGTGACCGGCGGATTCCTTGACATCCTCGGCCCGGAAGCACCTCGCTGGCGGGCGAACATGCGGCGACGGCGCTACAGCCGTTACGAAGTCGTCTTCCACGAGGGCGACCCGGGCGACACCCTGCACGTGATCGACAAGGGCCGCGTGCTCGTGGAGACCACCACCAGCATCGGCGATGTGGCGGCGCTGTCGGTCCGCGGACCCGGTGAAGTGATCGGCGAGCTCGCGCTCGTCGGCGACGGGCGCCGCACCGCCAGTGTCACAGCCCTCGAACCCACCGAGACCCTGAGCCTGACCCAGGGCATGCTCGAGGACCTCCGCACCACGGACGCTCGCGTCGATCGCTATCTCGTGGAGCTCCTCGCCGAGAAGCTGGCCGAGACGACGGCGCAGCTGAGGGAGGTGCTCTTCGTGCCGGTCGAGGAGCGGGTCCTGAGGGTGGTCGATCGACTGGCCCGCGCCTTCGACGAGGGGAACGCCCCGATCGTCATCCGGGTCCGCCAGGAGGACATCGCGGCGATGGCCGGCACCCGCCGCCAAACCGCGAACCGGCCGCTGAAAGCGGCCGAGGCCGCCGGTGCGGTTCGCATCGGTCGCGGCCGCGTCGAAGTCGTCGACCGGGAACTCCTCCGCGAACTCGCCTACTGACGCCCGACGATCCTCGCGCTACTCGACCGGGGGAGGCGGAGGCGGCGCGAGTTCTGAGAGGCCGTCGTCCTCATCGTCGGAGCGCATGCTCTTCAAGATGTCGACGCCGGTTGCGGCCTCGATCTGCTCGGACATGCTGACCACGGCGGCCGGGAGCTGGCTCATCAGGCCTGGGATTCCGCCCTGCCCACCGTTCCCGGCGCCGTTGTCGATCACGGCCACACGGTCGATCGACACACCACTGACGGTGGACACGATCTTGTCGACCAGGTCCGGCAGCATGTTCAGCACGAAGATCCGCTGACCGTCGTCGCCGGCGGCCTGGTACTGGTCGGTCAGTCGGCGGAAGACCTCGACCTGTGCCTTGCCGTCCTCGATGATCTTCGCCGCCTCGGCCTGGGCCTGGAGCTGCCTCGCTTCGAGATTGGCCTTGGCGGGAGTGACGACATCGGCTTCGAGGCGGCGGCGCTCGAGCTCGATGCGCGTCTGCTCGAGATCCTGCTCAGCGGTGGCGCGGGCGATGTCGCCGGCCACGGACGCTTCCTCCTCCTTGGCGCGAGCGATGGCATCGAGCTCCGCGGTGCGGACCCGTAGCTGGTTTCGTTCTTCGACGATGTTCTTGTCGGCCTGAACGGTTGCGATCTGGGCACGTTCGCGAGCGGCCGCCTCAGCCTGCTCGGATTCGGCCATGCGGTTCGCCTCGGCGACGCGGGCTTCCTTCACCACCTCGGCGGTGAGTCGGCGACCAACTGACTCGAGGTACAGGTTGTCGTCGGTGACGTTCTGGATCTTCATCACGTCGAGCTCGAGGCCGAGCGTCTTGATGTCGTCGTCGGCCTCGTCGATCAGTTGCTGGGAGAACTTCAGACGGTCCTCGTTGACCTCCTCGGGCGACATCGTGGCGAGCACACCACGAAGGTTGGCCTCGAGGGTCTCTTTGGCGATCTGACCGATGTTGGCGGTGGGGATGTTCAAGAAGCGTTCGGCAGCGTTCTCCAACAACCCTTCGCGAGACGAGACCTTGACGTTGGCGATTCCCTGCACGTTCAACGGGATCGCACCGGCCGAGTAGGCATTGGTGACCGAGACCTCGAGCGGGATCGTGTTGAGATCCATCCACGCGACCTTTTCGATCAGGGGGATCCGCAGCGTTCGACCGCCCTTCAGGATGCGATAGCCGACTGTACGGCCGTCGCTCAGGGTTCGCTTGCGGCCAGAGATGACCGCCACCCGGTTCGGCGGGCAGATCACGATCAGTGAGCTGATGATCATGACGATGAAGATCAGGGCCATCGCGACTGCAAGGCCCGCTACCAGAAATCCCATTACCTTCTCCTGTCTTACCGATCCGCCGGATCGTCGAGTTCGAGATCGTCAAGCGGCGCAACGTACGCGACCCCGCCTTCCACCCGAACAACCACGACGGGCTTTCCAATGTCGATTGTGGACGAATCGGCCGGCGCCGCCGTCATCTGCTCTCGCGCCCCGGCGATCTCGAGAACGATCTTGCCGCGATGCTCTTCGCTCACGGGGAGTGCAACTCTGGCGATCTGACCCTCGAGTTCCGCGTCCATCACCTCGCTGGAGGTCGAGTTGCGCCGCAGCCACGCGAACGCCGCGCTGTTCAATGCGCCGGCCCCGATCCCCACGATGACTGCGAGGATGAAACCGGCGAGAACTCCCGTTCCCGCCACGTCGGCCAGGACTCCCGTCAAGCCGAAGAAGGCCATCACGAAGGCGAAGGTGGACAAGGGGATGACCGAGAGCGGCCCGTCCGCATCGACCTCGCCACCGAAACCCTCGGCATCGGCGTCACCGGCGAACGCGAACCAGAGCAGCAACGGCGCGCCCACCGCAAGGAAAAAGACGTAGAGACCTGTCATACCCGCATCACGAGTCCACCGTAGTTCGGTTTTTGAAGGGGCCGCCTGCGGGTACGCTCCCGGCCGTGACCGATGCATCCACCGAGACCGTCATCATCAACAACAGCGGATACGACTTTCCGTCGGCCGTGAGCGAGTGGCCGGAGGTGCAGGTCATCGAGATTCCGTCCGTCGCCGATGTACCGGCCGATCTCACCGGCGATGTCGTCGTGACGACCACCGAGGGCAGCAGGAACCTCGCCACCATCCTCGAGCGCGGTGTCGGCTGGGTGCACACCGTCGGCACGGGCGTCGACAACTTTCCGTTCGATGTGCTCGACGGACAGACCCTCACGTGCTCGCGCGGCGCCAGTGGCCTCCCGATCGGCGAGTGGGTCTTCGCCCAGATGCTCGCCTTCGCGAAGGGCATGCCCGAGGTGTTCGCGAGCGATGCGCCGGAGACATGGGGAATCGACCGGCGGATCGGCTCGTTGCGGGGGGCCACCGTCGTGATCGTCGGAGTCGGGGGGATCGGCACCGAGGTCACCCGGCTCAGCCTGGCGCTGGACATGAACGTCATCGGTGTTCGCCGCCGGGGGAACGTCGGTCCCTTCGACGAGATGACCATCGTCAACGACCTCGCCGAGGTCATCGGCGAAGCCGACCATCTCGTTCTCGCCGCGCCGGCCACCGCCGAAACCCGCCACCTGATCGACGCCACGATGCTCGACCAGGTGAAGCCGGGACTCCACCTCGTGAACATCGCTCGCGGAACCCTGATCGATCAGGACGCGCTGCGTGTCGCGCTCGACGACGGTCGCGTCGCCCGGGCATCGCTCGACGTCACCGACCCCGAACCCCTACCGGCGCCGCACTGGCTCTACGACCACTCCAAGGTGATGCTGACGCCCCACACGAGCTGGATGGGCCCGGGAGCGTTGAGCATGATGATGGCCCTCCTGAAGGCGAACATCGACCACTACCGCGCCGGCGAGCCCCTCGAGGGCATCGTGGACGTCGAACTCGGGTACTGATAGAACCCGAGCCATGTCGACAATCCACGACATCGCCGTCGTTGGAAGCGCCAACCTCGACCTCGTTGTCGATGTGGCACACGTCCCGCTCGTCGGGGAGACCGTCATGGGCGGCGACCTGCAACGCTATCCAGGGGGCAAGGGAGCGAACCAGGCGGTTGCCGCCGCTCGTCTCGGGCGACACGTTGCGATGATCGGCCGCCTCGGCGACGACGAGGGCGGCGCGATCCTCCGAAGCGCACTGGAGGCCGACGGCATCGACACGGCTCACCTCGTCACGACCGCCGACGTTCCCAACGGGGTCGCGTTGATCGCGGTCGAGCACGGCGGAGACAACGCCATCGTCGTCAGCCCGGGCGCCAACGCCCGGGTGTCAGCCTCCGATGTCGACGCTGCCGGACCGGTTCTCGCGAGTGCCGCCGTCACACTCCTCCAGCTCGAGATCCCACTCGACGCCGTCGAAGCGGCGGCTGACGCGGCGACTGGCACCGTGATCCTCAATCCTGCGCCCGCCCCCGCCGAGCCGCTGTCCGACGCGCTCCTGCAGAACGTCGATGTGGTGGTTCCGAATCAGACCGAGCTGGCGACCCTCACGGGTCACCGCGGGCCGGTCGACGCGGTTGTGGCTGCAGAACTCGCCGCTCAGCTGCCGTGCCCGGTGGTCGTGATCACGCTCGGCGGCGACGGAGCGTTGGTCGTCACCGAGGGCACCAGTACCCACGTTGCAGCCCCGAGTGTCGGACCGGTCGACACCACGGCCGCGGGAGACTCGTTCTGTGGGGCGCTCGCCGACGCCCTGGTCGGTGGCGCCGGCATCGTCGAAGCCGCCGAGTGGGCCGTGCGTGTCGGCGCGGCCACGACGCTGCGTCCCGGGGCCCAACCGTCGCTCCCCACCCCTGCCGAGGTCGAGGCCCTGCTTCGGCCCTAGCATCGGGGGATGCCTGTCTCGATGTTGATCGACTGTGACCCCGGTGTCGACGATGCGATCGCACTCCTCGCCGCCATATCGCGGGCCGATCTCATCGGCATCACGACGGTCAACGGCAACGTGGGGATCGAGCACACCACGCACAATGCTCTCGCAATCGTCCAGATCGCTGGTGTCGATGTGCCGGTTCACCGTGGCGCGGCCCGCCCCCTGCTCGCACCGACCATGGATGCGGCCTACGTTCACGGTGCCACCGGCCTCGGATCCGTCGACCTTCCGCCGCTCAGCCGCGACATCGACAGCGACGACGCGGTCGGATTCATCCTCGACATGGCCCGAAGCGTGGACGACCTTCAGCTGGTCGCGGTCGGCCCCCTGACCAACATCGCCCTCGCACTCCGCCGTGACCCGTCGCTGCCATCGCGACTCGGCGGGTTCACGATCATGGGCGGAGCCGCCGGCCCGGGCAATGTCACCTCCACCGCGGAGTTCAACATCTGGGCGGACCCCGAGGCGGCTGCGATGGTGTTCAACGAATTCCCGATGCTGACGATGGTCGGCCTCGACGTCACCCACAAGGTGCTGCTCGGCGCGGCCGAGCGCGACCGCCTTCGCGATGCGGGCACGCCCGCGTCGCGGTTGGCCGCCGAACTGTTGGACCACGCGGTCCATGTCGCGAGCGAGATCCGCGGTTGGGCGGGCGCCCCGATCCATGACGCGTCCGCGGTCGTGGCCGTGCTGCGGCCGGAGCTCTTCGATGGTCGATCACATCCGGTGTCGGTGGAGGTCAACGGCGTGCACACTCGGGGGATGACGGTCGTGGACCAGCGCATCGGCGGGAGAGACGGTACCGACGAGCAGCCCCCGAACGCCCATGTGCTCTTCGACGCCCAGACGGATCAGGTCGTCACCGAGATCGTCGACGCGGTCATCGAACTTCAGGCCCAGGGGTAGAAGGGACGGCGTCGGCGGGTGGACACGTACCTCGAGTACCTCGATGGTGATCGGGTGATCTACGCCTTCGTGCTCGCGTGGGTCGTCGCCGGCACGATCTGGGTTGTGCTCGACTGGCTCGGCAATCCGAGTCGCGGGGCCTTCCGTCCCAAGGGCGAGCGCTACGAGGGCAACTGGCGCCAGCGTCGCGACGCCCGCCGCCGCAAAGCACAAGAGGACGACGCAGCCATCCGGACCACACTGCGAGACGCGTACGGGGTCTCGAGCCTCCGGGTGGGATGGAACCGCAAGCGCGAAGCTCGTGTCCTGGCGTCGGACGACCTGCTCGTGCGCACCCTTCCTGCGCCTCCTCCGAAACGCAAGCGGCGAGTCTTCACGCGCCTACCCGAGCTCCGGCCCGAGGAGTTGCTGGCACCCCCGGAACCGGTGCTCGCCACCTACGACGAATCCCAGGGCGTCTCGATTCCGGAGCCGATCCTCCCGCGCGGGCGCTGGAATGTCGGACTCGACCCATTGATGCTCAGCGCCGACGAGACGTCGCCCAAACCGGCAACGATCCGCAGCCGCGTCTGGAAGAACCACGCGGACGAGGCCTTCTGGGGTGTCGAGAACCAGGAGAGGATGCGCACGGGCAAGCCGCCGCGACGAACCAATCCTGCGACCGGCAAGGTCGAAACGGCGGCCGTCGACCTGGTCAGCGCACGGCCGTACTGGAAGTCCGGCGCCGTCGATCCGTTCGGCGAACCGACGTGAACGACACCACCCGCCAGCGGTCCCGCGAGTACACGCTCACCGCGACCACCACCGTCACCATCCGTCGCGGCATCCACAGCGACCAGCGCGACCAGGGGATCCTGCTGCGGCATCGGCGACCGATGACGGTCGGCGACGTCTCCGCCAGGGAACTCGTCTTGTGGTCGACCACAGCACCGATCGAAGCCGAGGTCACCGTTCCGCCCGGCGCCCTGATGGTGTGGAACGTGTGGCGGGACAACGGCGCCATGCACGCCCTCCTCGGCGATGCCGAGATCCGCGAGACCGAACTCCCCGGCGGGGCTCTGATGCTCGAATGCTCAGACGGCTTCGCCCCGAGCGAGTCGACCGATCTCCGCGTCGAGCTCCGGTTCGACCCGCCGCTGTCCGGCTGACCTCACGGGGCCGGCCCGTGATCCGAACGACCCATGCGAAACGTTGGTTCCGCGTGGGGCGCGATACCCAGGGGGGTCAACTTCGCCCCACCGGGTCCGATCTCTGCCATGTCGCAAAGGCGCGGCATGTAGTCAGGGACAGGGCAATGGACGAACTACCGAGAACGAAGTCAGTCGAAGGATTCTCGCTCGTGACAGGGCCGGGCCGTGCGCCGCTTACCCGCCGCCAGGCGAACGCCCTTGGTCGTGTGCTCGGAACCGTTCCTCAGACCGTCACCCGGCGCTGATCGGACGGTGGATCTCGGCACCCCATGTGGTGCCGGGCTCGACGACCGTACGGAGCACGGTTGCGGCCGTGATCAGCCAACGAACGATCGCGCTGGGGTCGGCGTCGTGCGGTAGGTCGACCACGATCCCGTGTTTCGCGTGGTCCTGACGCTTCACCCAGCCTGACGGCAGGCCGAGGCCGAGTTCGTCGAGTCGCTTCAGCGCGTTGGGCCCCGTGCCGTGGGCGACGCCCAGTTGCGCCGGCCGCGGCTTGCGGTCAGTGGCAGGAGGTGTCCAAGTCGCCAATGCCACCGCAGGTCCACGTCCCGAGAACCATGCCGCCACACCGGATCGTTCGGGGACGCGTCGCTGTTGCTCTTCGTCGAGCAGAGGGCCGATGTTGATCCAGCCCTGGCCATCACCGCGCCCGGCGAGTTCGACCATCGCCGCGACAACCGCTTCATCCTCGTCGCGGTGAAACTCGACCGACTCCGTCTCGAACGCCATCTCGCGACCGTAGCGACTGCGTCCGGCCAACCCGACCCGGTACGGTGTGGAGACGTTGCGGACGTCACGATTCATCCCTGTTCTCATTGCTGCCGTTGCCGCCGCCTCCCTGGCCGCCGGTGCGCCCGCGTCCGGCCAGACGAGCCCGGGCGAGCTCGGCGACCTCGAGCGCCGCCGAGACGAAATCACCATCGAGCTCGGCCGGCTCGACGCCGAGCTCGGCGCGCTCGATGACGATCTCGCTCGCGTCGACGAGGAGATCGACGTCCGGAGAGCCGCCATCGAACTCGTGGCCGACGACTTCGAGCGAGCAGTCGATGCCCGCAGGGAGCCCGAACACACTCGGGTCACGGTGGCGCTGGTCGGGTTCACGTCGGGCGATCCCCGCTCCAACGCCCTGCTCGACGAGGTTCGCGTGCTTCAGGGTGACGATGAGCCGTCACGACGCCGAGAGCTGTACGAGGCCGTCATCGTCGATGCGGAGCAGCGGCTGGAGGAATCCGATGAGCAGCTCCGAGGGCTCGCCGATGAGATGGCGAACACACGCGAGATGCTCCGGAGTGTCGAGGCGGAACGCGCCGACATCGAGTCCCTCCACGGCGAAACCGGCGCCCACCGAGTCGAATTGGCGATCGAGTTGGACGAGACCGAACGCCGGATCGCGCTCCTGATCTCGCTGCAGGGCAAGACCTTGTTGACCGGTGAGGTGACCTTCGATGTGGTGGATCGACCGGTACTGGCCGTGAAGATCGACAATGTCGTCACCGCCCGACCACAGGCCGGAATCAACGAGGCCGACATGATCATCGTGGAGGAGGTCGAAGGTGGGCTCACCCGCTTGGCCGCCGTCTTCCACTCCACGACGCCGAGCGAGGTCGGGCCTGTCCGGTCGATGCGCACCGGCGACTTCGACCTCCTCGCGCAGTTCAACTCGCCGTTGTTCGCCACTTCGGGCGGCAACCGGGGTGCACGCGAGGCGCTGCGGAACTCGACGCTGGTCGACATCGGTGCCGCCACCCACGGCAGCCTCTACTACCGGACCGGGCGACCCGCCCCCCACAACCTCTTCACCAACCCGGCCAACTTGTGGTCGGTGGGTTCGGGCGAGGACTATGCGACCGGATCTCCCCCACCCGTGCTCCGATTCCGTGAACCGGGTGATCCGATCCCGGGCGAGCCGACGCCGGCCAACGGGGTCACGATCGACTATGGGCAGACCACGATCGAGTACGAGTGGGACGGTTCGGGTTGGGCCCGCTCGCAGGACGGCTCTCCCACCGTGGACACCGCGGGAGTTCGCGCCACCCCCACCACGGTGATCGTCCAGTTCACCAAGTACGTCCCATCACTCGCCGACCTGAAGTCTCCCGAAGCGGTCACCATCGGAGATGGCGACGCCTGGATCTTCACCGAGGGTCAGATCGTGCGCGCCAACTGGCGCCGAAACGAACTCGAGGACGTCTTCGAGTACGTCGATCACAACGGCAACTTCATCACCGTCCTGCCCGGCAAGAGTTGGATCGAGCTTCCCCGCGTGGACCGAGCCACCGTCAACTGAGGTCGGATGCCACGCCCGATCGTTCGATGTCGTCCCGACCCGGTGATGATCGCCGGATTCGCCCGAATCCGCGATGAGCTGAACGTTCCCGTCGCCTTTCCGGACCCCGTGCTCGAAGCCGCCGAAGATGCGGTGCAGGCCGGGCCGCGCATCCCCGCCGGTGCGAGTGCCGCCGTGATCGACGCAACCGATCTGCCGCTGATGGCGATCGATCCCCCCGGCTCGACCGACCTCGATCAGGCGTTCTTCGCCCGCCGCGGAGGCAACGGCTACATCGTGTCGTACGCCATCGCCGACGTCGCCGCGCTCGTCGCACCTGGCGGACCCATTGACCTGGAAGCACGAGACCGGGGTCTCACGCTCTACAGCCCGGACCTGCGCACCTCGCTGCATCCGGAGTCGATCAATGAGGACGGCGGAAGCCTGCTCGAGGGCCGTGACCGACGGGCATTGCTCTGGACCATCGAGGTCGGCAGCGACGGGAGCCTGGGTGACGCTCGCCTCGAGCGCGCCGACGTCCGGACCCGACACCAACTGTCGTACCGCGACGCCCAGGCCCAGATGGCATCGGCGGGTCCCGACGACGCCCTCACGTTGTTGCGCGAGATCGGCGAGCTGCGCGAGGCCCAGGAACGCGACCGCGGTGCGGTCAGCTTGGCGATCCCGTCTCAGGAGGTCGTGCACCAGCCTGACGGGTCGTTTGCAGTCCTGTACGACGAATCGCTGCCGATCGAGGGATGGAACGCGCAGATCTCTCTGCTGACGGGTATTGCGGCCAGTCGGATCATGCTGGATGCAGGGGTCGGCCTCCTGCGCACGTTGCCCGAACCCGACGGCCGCACCGTGGGCCGACTCCGCCGCACGGCCAATGCCCTCGGGATCGAGTGGCGGCGAGGGGAGAGCTACGCCGATCGTGTTCGGTCACTCCGACCGGACACGCCCGAGACGGCGGCCATGCTGAGCCAGGCCGCGCGAGGGCTCCGGGGAGCCGGCTACGTGTCGTTCGCCGATCATGATCCCCCGTCCGATCCCCGTCACTCGGCAATCGCATCCACCTACGCCCACGTCACAGCTCCGCTGAGGCGTCTGTGTGACCGATTCGCCAACGAGATCGTGCTCGCCCACTGCGCGGGCCACGCGCCACCGGCATGGGCCGTGGAGGCGCTCGAGGAACTCCCGAGCCTGATGGGGTCGGCCAAGACCCGGGATCGAAACCTCGAGCGGGCGATGGTCGACTTCATGGAAGCCACAGTGCTCACACCATTGGTGGGTGAGACGTTCGCCGCCGTTGTCACCGATGTCGACGACGAGCGCGAACGAGTGCGCATCCAGCTCCGGGAGCCTGCCGTGGTGGCGAAGATCGACACCAGTTCGATCGGTGATCACTCGATCGAACTGGGCGACCAGATCGCGGTTCGACTCGTCGCCACCGATCCCGGCGAGCGACGAGTCCACTTCACCATCGTCTAGAACAACGTCCCCGTGGAGACGGTCAGTGCGATACCGCCGGGTCGAGTTCCTTGGCGTGAGCGACCCAACGCTCGACCTCGCCGAGCGACGGTGGCCGGCGCACGAGGCGACGCTTCTTCGCCTCGTTGGTCTCATGGAGCTTGGCGTGGAGGTTCGCCGCGTTGCGGTTGCGGAGTTCCTTGACCGTGTCGACGCCGGCCTGCTCGAGCAGGTCGCTGTATTCCTCTCCGACGCCACGCACCCGCATGAGGTCGGCTCGATTCACCCACTCGAGGAGCTGGGCTTCGGTGCAGCCCGATTCGGCCGCGAGGGCCTTGCGGCCCTTCTTGGCTCCCCCGGCCTTGAGCAGGCCCGCCGTGGACCGGATGCCGGCCTTGCGCAGGGCCTTGCCGTGCTTGGCCCCGATGCCTTCGATTGTTTCGATGGACGCCATCGTCGTTCTCCTCTGACTGGGGGATGGCTTGTCTTTGATCCTGACGCTAGGCGACGCGACAAAGTCGCGCCGGGCACGCGTTCGCGACGCCCAGACGATGGAGGTGGGTGCCGCCGGAGTGCGTCAGGCCAGGGCGGCAGCAACGTAGTCGTGGGCGCACTCGCCCGCGGCCGTGACGGTGAGCCGTTCGGCGCCGGCCTCGGTGAGCACGAGAGTGTGCTCGAACTGGGCGGTGCGCGTGCCGTCGACGGTGGCGGCGGTCCAGTCGTCGTCCCACACGACGGCGTCAGGGGAGCCCAGCGTGAGCATGGGTTCGATCGTGAACGTCGTGCCGAGCTCGAGGCGGGTGGCGAGTCGACGCTCGTGGTAGTGCGGGATCTGGAGGTTGCTGTGGAACTCTGTGCCGACGCCGTGGCCGATGAACTCGCGGACAACACCGAGACGGTGTTTCACGGCGTGACCCTCGATGGCTTTGCCGATATCGCTCACGAGGCCGCCTGGGGTGACGGCCGCGATGCCGAGCTCGAGTGACCGGGCGGTCTCACGGACGAGTCTGACGGAAAGGTCGTCGACATCGCCGACGAGGAAAGTGGCCGACGTGTCGCCGTGGACGCCTTCCTTCCAGATCGTGACGTCGATGTTGATGATGTCGCCGTCGGCGAGCGGGCGGCTGTCGGGGATGCCGTGGCAGATCACTTCATTGATCGATGTGCAGACCGACTTCGGGAACCCGCGGTAGTTGAGCGGGCTCGGATAGCCGCCTCGTTCGACGCAGGCGTCGTGAACGGCTCGATCGATCTCGTCGGTGGTGACACCGGGCTTCACGAGTGCGCCGGCCATGAGGAGAATCTCGGCCGCGTCCTGGCCGGTGCGCCGCATGGATGCCAGCTCGTCGGGCGTCCGCGTCAGCGATGAAACACTCGGGCCAGGGTCTCCGCTGAGCGCGTACGGCGGCCGGGGCACCTCAGCGGGGACGCGGCGGGTAGGGCTGAGCAGACCGGGCTGAACCGGCGGGTAGGACGGTTCGACGCCTACGGCCGGTCGTGTCTGCTTGCGCTTGCGCTTCGCCATCGAAACAGCCTACGGGATTTCGGGCTAACCGACCGATGACGCGAGTGGCACTTCGACGAATCCGCCGAGTCGAGCTTGTCCTTCGGCGGGTCGCCCGAAGAGATAACCCTGACCATGGATCTCGACCTTGCCGGCGCTCTCGCGGATCTCGAGGAGTCGCATCACCTGCTGATCGGTCTCGATCCCTTCGGCGACGACGACGAGATCGAGGGCCTCGGCCATGTGGAACACAGCGGCGACGATCGCGTCAGCGCGAGCATCGTCGCCGAGTTGAGCGATGAAGCTGCGATCGATCTTCACTCCGTCGACGTCGAACGATTGCAGGTACGACAGCGACGAGAAGCCCGTGCCGAAGTCGTCGATCATCACGGCGAGTCCGAAGTTGCGGAGATCCTGTACGTGGCGCGCGGCGGTACCCGTCTGGCCCATCAGCACGGTTTCGGTGACCTCGATCACCAGACGGGATGCGTCGACATCGTTCTCGGTCAACAGATCGGTGATCCAGGTCACGATGTTCGGGTCCGAGAAGGTCCGGGCGGAGAGGTTCATGGCTACCGGACGGGCGGTCGGATGCTCAGCCAGCATCGCGACGGTCTGTCGGAGAACGGTTCGGTCGATTCGAGTGACGAGGCCCGTCTCTTCGGCGAGGGGTATGAAGGCATCAGGAAGCACCATCCCGCGCGTCGGGTGATCCCAGCGCACGAGGGCTTCGAAGGCACAGACCCGTCGAGTCGGAAGCTCGACCACCGGTTGCAGGTGAACGGAGAGTTCGTCGTTGGCGATGGCGCGACGGAGTTCCTGGCTGACGCTCACTCGCTGTTCGATGCGATCGCGCATCGCCTGGTCAAAGACCTCGATTCGGCCTCGTCCCAACTGCTTTGCCCGATACATCGCAAGGTCGGCGTTGCTGAGCACCTCTTCGGCGCTGTCGGTGCGGTGAACACGTCCGATCCCGATCGATGCGGTGACGACGTGTTCGACCTGGCCGTCGGTGATCGGCTCGCTGATCACGTTCTGGATCCGTTCGGCGAACTCGATCGCGCCGACCTCGGTGATGCCCTCGATGACCATGACGAATTCGTCGCCGGAGAGGCGGCCGACGACATCACTGCCGCGAACGGCGAGGCGGAGACGGTCGGCCACGGATGTGAGGACCCGATCACCGAATGCGTGCCCGAGCGTGTCGTTGGCGAGCTTGAACCGGTC
>JAERSO010000150.1 GCA_016845585.1 Acidimicrobiaceae bacterium
CGTTCGACCACGAAGCTGCCCTTGCCGGGGACCTCGACCACGAAGCGGTCGACGATGACGGCCGGCTTCTCGGTGGTGGGCGGCGGCGGGGGCTTCTCGGTGGTGGTCGTCGGCGGGATGATCTCCTCGACGATCACGGAGAGCTCGTCACGCAAGCCCGGCTTGATGGTGATCTCCTTCTCGAGGTCGCCGTTGGCGATGACCACGACGAGGTGATCTCCGTCGAACTCGGCGCTGATGACTTCCCAGCCCTCGGAGAGGCCGTAGGAGAGCACCTTGAACTCACCCTCGATGGTCTCCTCGACCTCGGCGGTGCCGAGTTCGCCGAGATCAACCGCATGGACGACCTCGTCGGGGGCGGCCGTGGTGGTCGGTGCCTTGGTGGTCGTGGTCGCATCGGTCACCTCGGCGGCGACACTTTCGGCTTCGTCGCCGTCGGCATCGCCGATGTCAGGGAGCTCAACGTCGGGGACCGTGTCCTCAGGCGCCGAGTGCGCCGTCTCGATCTCGGCGCCGCCACCGTCGGACGATGTCATCGCCGCGGCGCCCACGGCCAGCAGCGGCACGAGCGCCACACCGCCGATCAGGCGACGCACATGGCCGACCCTGGCTGATCGCATCCGGGGACGCAGCTGCTCGAGGATCGCATCGGTTTCGGTCTGGGGGGTGTGTTCGTTCATCGGGCCATCTCCTGGCGGCCGAGACGCTCGACCATGCGGGGCTTGAGGGTGCGACGGGCTCGGCTGAGGTGGAACCGGAAGGCGCCCGGGGAGATCCCCATGCGTCCGGCGGCATCCTCAGTGGTGAAGCCGGCGCCGTAGTAGAGATCGACGGCTTGCCGCTGCTGCGGCGGGAGTTGGTCGAGGGCTTCGTCGAGCGAGCCGCTGAGATCGGTGCCGGTGTCGGGTCCATGGACGACCTGCGTCGTCGCCAATTTCGGCAGCGCCTTCTCGGCGGTCACCAGACGACGGTGTTGGTCCCGGGCGACGTTGACCGCAACTCGCCGCACCCAGGCGGCTGGTTCGCGATAGTGCCCGACACGCCACCAGCGCGCGAACGCACGAACGTACGCCTCCTGGGCCGCGTCGTGGGCGTCGTCAGCCCGGGTGCCATCGAGGATCAACCCTCGAACTGTCATGTCGTAGTTCTCCCGGAAGAACCGGTCGAATTCTCGGGCCATGCCCAACCTCTGCTCGTTTGTCCGTCGCGCATCGCCGTCGCCTCCCACTCGTACTCACGCACGAGTCGACAGAAATGTTTGGCCGATCGGAAGAAAATCTTCGCGACCTACCATCGGCTCGTCCCAGCTGAGCCATGAGAAGTAGCGTGCGCGGTGTGGAATTCACCATCTCGACGGCCCGACTGACGCTGCGACAGTGGCGTGAATCAGACCTCGATCCCTTCGCCGCGATGAACGCCGACCCGGTGGTCAGCGCCGACCTCGGCGGGCCCCTGACTCGTGATGACAGCGAGAACAAGCTGGCGAAGTTTGTCGACTGTTTCGATCAGCACGGGTTGACCCGATGGTCGGTGAGCGACCATTCGGGCCAGTTCCTCGGCTATGCCGGGATCCGCAAACACGGGGTCGGCGATCGGGTGCTGCCACCGCACTGCGACATCGGCTGGCGGTTCAACCGATCGGCTTGGGGCCGCGGGTTCGCCACCGAGGCCGCGGCGGCGGCACTCGACGACGCGTTCGACCGGGTCGGCCTGGACGAAGTGCTCGCCTATACCGCTACGGACAACCTGCGATCACAGGCGGTCATGGGCCGACTCGGGATGCTGCGTGATGCAGCGCGTGACTTCGTGGAACATGACCCTCGCATGGGCCCGTGGACCGGGCTCACCTGGGCGATCACCGCCGAGGAGTGGGCAACGTCGTGAAGAATCCGACGCCAACTCCTCAATTCACCCCTGTCGGCGGTCGTTGACGACATAGATGCCCTCCCCTACCGTCAATTCAGTGAACCACGAGCGAGTCGATCCCAAGCGAGACCGCTCCGCGGAGCCCGACAGTGATTCGAGGGCCCCTGGATCGGGTGTCTTCGTCCAGCCGAAGCTCGTCGTCGGTTCCACCGCTGACCCGGCGGAACGCGAGGCCGACCGTATGGCCGACCGTGCGCTCGCTTCGCTGATGCGCAGCCCGGCCGACCCGAGCGCCGGAGCCGGAGGACTCGCATCCGAGATCGCAGCCGGGTCCAAGATCGCCCGCCGCAGCGCCGTGGTCGGCGCCGAAGGCGGCGGCCTCGACGCTGACACGGAGAGCCGCATCCAGGCCGCAACCGGTGGTGGCCAGGCACTTCCCGACTCGATTCAAGGCCCGATGGGTGACGCGTTCGGCGCCGACTTCTCCGACGTTCGTCTTCATGTGGGCTCGGAGTCGGATCAGCTCAACGAACGCATCCAGGCGCGGGCGTTCACCGTCGGGTCCGACATCTTCGTTCGCCAATCCGACTATTCGCCCAACTCCTCGGAGGGGCAGCACCTGATCGCCCATGAACTGGCCCACACGGTCCAGCAGGGCGGCGCCGGGGTGCAGCGCTCCGGCCAGCAGGTCGTTCGCCGGGTCACGGCGCTCGACGTGATCCGTGAGGTTCGCGGCAAGCTCGACACGTCGCGCGACATCAGCGGTCCCGCCATCTTCGACCCCGACAAGTTCAAGAAGGCCACCTACACACGTGGCCATCAGCGCGGCGCTGCGGTCAAGGCGGTCGACGGCTACCTCGCCACCTACCAGGCCACCAAGCCCGACGACTATGCCGCCCTGCGCAAGCTCTGCGTCCAGATCCAGTACGCCTGCGAGCAATGGATCCTCGATCACTCGGTGAAGGACACGCAGGATGGCCGCACCCACAAGAAGGGCGAGACCGCATCCGACGATTGGATGATCGACCCGAAGCGCAAGAAGCGGTTCTCGGGAATGGTGGCGATGCTCGATGCCACCAACGCCAAGCTCGCCTATCTGGGCCGGATGATCGCCGACGGCAAGGATGCCGGCACCGTCCTCAGCGACATGGAGGGCGCCGGCGAGATCAGCAAGTCGCACGAGAAGCTGAAGGTCAAGTACGAGGGCGACCCGAGTTCGACGCTCGCCAAGCTCGGCGCACTCGTGGAGATGGCGGTCCCCAACGCCGGTGACGCCTCCGAGATCGAGGTCGCATTCCGTTGGCCGGTCGAACCCTCGGGAGTCGCGTTCGTCGGCGGCACCCTGCGCCTGAAGGCAGAGAATTCATCGCCACCGGGATCCTCGGCCGGCGCTCAAGGCGCCAAGAACATCCTCGCTCGCATGGAGGTCGTGTTCACCGTCGGCGCCCAGGGGATGAACGTCGGCAAGATCCAGGCCGAGCTCGGTGGCTACATCGAAGGCTCGGCCAAGACCGGCCGCGAATGCATGATCCTCATGTCGTATGCGCTCTTCCGGAAGTTCCGCGAGAGCTACGTGATGCCACGCGGCGCCACCAACTACCTCTGGGGCGGGCGCACCGGGAAGTTCGGCGCGCTCAAGGCCGAGAAGTGGGGCAAGGAAGTCGAGACCGAGGTCTTCGGCGAGAACGAGGGCAGCTACGTCCAGATGGGGCTGCTCGGCGGCGTCAGCGGCAGCGCCGAACTCGGCAACGACAAGGTCGGCGCCGGCATGGGAGCCAAGCTCCGCGGCGGAGGCGGCACTCGTTACGACACCGAGTCCATCAAGTCGGTCAAGGGACAGCTCGGCGCGGCCAACAAGAAACGCAAGGAGACCAACTTCACGTCGACGCAGAAGGAGTTGGGCCGTGGCGTCCGCTTCTTCGAGTTCGAAGTGGAAGGCAATGTCGGACCCTTCAAGGGCACCACGGGCATCAAGTTGCAGTGGCAGACCGAGAAGGGCAAGGGGGTCGACGGCAAGCCGGTGTGGAGCATGAGCGCCGCCGAACTCCAGTTCAAGGCCGGCGCCACTGTCCCCAACGTCGGCGGCGACGAACTCGGCGAACGGATCGCCGGTTGGGCCACCGAGGGCGTCCGCACGCTCGTGTCGAAGGTTCGGGCCGCGGTCGGCGTCCACCAGGACAAGATCAACGCCGCCCTCACCGAGCAGGAGAAGAAGGAAGCGAAGTCCGGTTCGATCAAGGGCGAGAGCTGGGGTTCGCTGATGGACGGGCTCGATCAGCTCCGCAACGTCAACGCCATCGAGACGCTCGGCACCCCGAACGCGTCGACGGCCAACTGGATGGGTGGCAACGTCGACAGCACACTCTCCAACAATGCGTCGTTCGGCGAGGCATTCGGCGAACGCAGCCTCGAATCAACCGTCAGACTCGAGATCGCGCTCGGCGGCGACCTGACCGGCAAGGAATTCATGCTCTCGATCAACTTCGAGAAGGCCCGAGAGTTCAAGGTGCCGATGTTCCTCGACATCTCTCAGAAGTCGACGAGCCGCCTCATTGCCTTCCACTACGCCGACGGCGGATGGAAGGTCGTGTGAGCGATCACATCACCTTCATCGGCGACCTCGGCGCGGTCGACACCGCCGTGTCCGACACCGGTCCGACGCAGGACGGCGCCGGCATGCGGATCTGTGTCGACCTCAGCGCCGAGGCCTTGCAGGCCGCCTACGACATCGGCGCATTCGATCTTCCCGCCACGATCCCGGGCGGCGACGTTCCCGTGCCGGACACTTCCAAGCCGGTCACGCTCGAGCTACGGCTGACCGACGAGTTCGAAGCACTGCTGGCCGACTCGACTCGTCAGCCGGGGGTCCTGCTGGGCGACATGGTCGGACTGACGCAGGCCGGGGGCATGCACCTGCTGCTCGATCCCGACTCCTGGCAGGTTGCCACCGTGCGCCAGGAGGGGAAACGTCGCAAGCCGGGGCTCCATCTCACCACACTGCACGACAGCCGCCCCGCCATTGCGGAGCCGGTACCGGCCGCGGCTTCACCCTCTGAGGGATCGCTGGGCTCGCTCATCGAAGCCTTCGTGGCTGACGAGCCCGGCGTGGAACACATGGGCGACGCCACCTGGCGATTCCCGTGGACCGGCGAGAACGGCGAGTTCAGTGTGTTCGTCGCCGCGCAGGACGAAACGCTGATCTGTGCCGCGACCCGGATCGAAGCAGTGCCAGCGCACCGGATCGCCGAGGTTCGCGAGCTCGTCGGCGACTTGAACGGCGAGATTCTCACCGCCGCCTTCGACTGCGAACGCACCGAAGGAGCAGTGAGTGCCCGGTCTGCGGTCGACACTGCCGGCGTCGCCGTCGACAGCGTGTTGATCGGCAACGTCGTCGGGGCCGCCGTCGAGGCCATGCAGCGATTTCTGCCGGCCATCGACGCGATCGCCAACGGCGAACTCGACATCGCCGACCTCCGTGACGCCCCCGACCCGGGCGACATCCCGTCGCTCGATCTCGACACCGCCACCCCTGAAGAGGTCGAGGCCTTCCTCGCCGAACAGTTCGACGACTGAGAAAGCACGTTGGGGTCTGTCCCCAGCGTGCTTACCGGAGGGCGGCGAAGAGCATGTCGAAGAAGTGGTCGCTCGGGTAGTGGGTGACGACGTCGATGTTGGGTGCGTTGCCGGTCGAACCGATCTGGTCGACGGACATGGCGCCGCGCTGAGGACCATCGCCGGGCATCACCTCGACGTAAAGGCGTGAGACCTCGGCAACCGACGGATCGATGGCGTGGGCCATGGCGATCGGGTCGGGCAGGTCGTCACCCTCGAGGCCGATCCCCATGGCGAACCGGCGGACGACCTGGGCAACATCGCGCGAGAACGCGGCCAGCGGAGTGTCGATTGCTTCGCGGTCGTGGAACCGTTGCTGGGTAACGACGGCGGACGTGATCGAGATGTCCCAGCCGACGAACTCGAACGGCATACCCGAGGAGGTGACGAGCGCCGCGGCCTCCGCGTCGGCCCAGAAGTTGAACTCGGCCATCGCCGTCACGTTGCCGGGGCCGTGCAGCCCCGTCCCGCCCATGACGACGACCCGGCCGACTGCGTCCACGATCTCCGGGGCACGCAGCAGTGCGGCGGCGATGTTGGTGAGCGGGCCAAGGCACACGAGGGTGATCTCGCCCGGGGCAGCGAGGATTGTGTCGACGATGACGTCGACGGCTCGACCGTCAGTCGGCGTGCGGCCATGGAGCGGGAGACCGCAGTCGCCCATCCCATCGTCGCCATGGACCTCGGACGCCGTCTCGAGGGTGCGCATCATCGGCTTGGCCAAGCCGGCGTACACAGGAGTCTGCTCCCCGCAGAGTTCGACGGTGTAGAGGGCGTTTTGCACAGCCTGTTCGAGGCCCACATTGCCGGCCACGACCGTGATCGCATCAACCTGAACGTCGGGGTGACGCAGGGCCATCACGATGGCGACGGCGTCGTCGCTGGCGGTATCGGTGTCGATCAGGAAGCGGCGCATCGGAGGGACCCTAGTTGTCCCGGCGGGGGCGGCCATACTGTGAGTGGCGGTGGCCATGGATGATCACCTACGCTTCATCCATTGACCGCGCTGAGCGGTCGCATTCGCGCTGAGGGAGGTGCTCGGAGATGATGACGAGTATCGGCCGACTGGCCGTTCATCGCCGTCGTACGGTCCTCATCCTCACAGCATTCGCCTTCGTCACCGCACTCGTGCTGGGTGGCGGCATCGCCGACCGGCTCAGCGAAGGCGGCTTCGACGATCCAGGAAGCGACTCGGTGCGAGCGCGAGCCGAACTCGACGAACGGTTCGACACCGGCTTCGCCGACCTCGTCATCCTGGTCACCGTCCTGCCAACGGATGCCACCGTTGACTCGCCCGATGTCGTGCAAGACGGCCTGGCGCTCACCGAGGAACTCGCCGTCATCCCCGGCACCGACGATGTCATCTCGTATTGGAACACCGGCGACGAGTCGCTTCGCTCGGTCGACCTCGACCGAGCGCTCATCCTCTTCCGTCTGCCAGGCGACGAGTCGGGGGCCGAACGCGAGCACCTCATCTCCCAACTCGTCACCATCTACTCGGGCACCGAGCGCGGGACGGTGCTCGCCCAGATCGGTGGTCGCGAAGCGGTCTTCGAGCAGACAGGCGCAGTTGTCGAGAATGACCTGGCCCTGGCCGAGGCGATCGCGATTCCCGCCACGTTCATCCTGCTCGTCATCGTGTTCGGCACGATCGCCGCAGCGCTGCTGCCAGTCGGTGTGGGGATCGTGGCCGCGGTCGGCACCTTCGTGATCCTCCATGGGTTGACCGCGATGACCGATGTCTCGATCTTCGCCCTCAACCTGGTCACCGCGCTCGGACTCGGCCTGGCCATCGACTACTCATTACTGATCGTCAGCCGGTTCCGCGAAGAACGGGCCAGGGGTCTCTCGGTCGACGATGCCGTGGTGCGCACGGTGCAGACCGCGGGCCGAACGATTGCATTCAGCGGATTGACGGTGGCGATCTCACTTGCCGCATTGCTCGTGTTCCCACTCTTCTTCCTCCGGTCGTTCGCCTATGCCGGGATCGGGGTGGTGGCGCTCGCCATGGCCGTCTCGGTGGTCACGCTCCCGGCGTTGCTGAGCGTGCTCGGCGACCGGATCAACCGGTGGGCGCTGACGCCCTACCGCACGCCGCGCCACGCCGTGAACCGCTGGCGCGAACTCGGCCAGACGATGATCGCCCGCCCGTGGCCGGTGATCGTGCTCAGCGTCGCGCTGCTCGTCGCCGTGGCGCTGCCGTTCCTCGGAGTCAACTGGGGCGAGGCCGACGATCGGGCACTACCCGCAGACGACCCCGTCCGCGCCGTCACCGACGTGATCCGCACGGAATTCGATTCGCGGGAGGCCAATGCGTTCCCGGTTGTCGCCATCTCCGCCACCGGCGCCGACGTCGACCGCGGCGACATGACCGGTCTCGCCGTCGCCATCTCCGCAATGGACAGCGTGGGCCGGGTCGACGCGCCGACCGGGTCGTTCATCGGCGGGGCGGGCATCGTGCCGGCTGACGACAGCAACGAACGGTTCGTCCGCGGCGACGCGGCGTGGCTGAACGTGGTGCCGGCGGTGGAACCGATCTCTCAGGCGGGCGAGGCGCTGATCCACGACGTCCGAGCGCTCGCCGAACATGACGAGCTCGCCGGCTACGACATCCTCGTCGGCGGCGGCACCGCGGCGCTGATCGACACGAAGACGGCGATCTTCGACCGAATCTGGATCGCCGGCGGCCTGATCATCGTCGCCACATTCGTGTTGTTGTTCCTGATGTTCGGCAGCGTGCTCGTGCCCATCAAGGCGATCATTCTCAACATCCTCTCGCTGGGCGCCACCTTCGGGATGATGGTGTGGGTGTTCCAGAGCGGCCACGGATCGGACCTGCTCGGATTCACCGCCACCGGCACGACCGACACCACCACCCCGATCCTCATGTTCTGCATCGCGTTCGGTCTGAGCATGGACTACGAGGTCTTCCTCCTCGCCCGCATGAAGGAGGAGTTCGACCGCACTGGCGACAACGACCGTGCCATCGTCGTCGGCCTCGGCCAGACCGGCCGCCTCGTCACCGCCGCGGCGGTGTTACTGGCCGTCACCTTCCTGGCTTTCGCCACATCCAGCGTGTCGACCATCAAACTGTTCGGCCTCGGGCTGGCCGTGGCCGTACTCGTCGATGCGTTCATCGTGCGAGTCACGCTGGTGCCCGCCCTGATGACCGTGGCCGGCAAGTGGAACTGGTGGGCGCCCGCTCCCCTACGTCGGATCCACGAGCGCTTCGGCCCGGCCGAGGCCCCACCGGAACAGATCCTCGACCTCAGCGAGACCCTCGACCTCCGCGAGACCCTCGACCTCCGAGACCTGCCAGTCGTCGACGTGCGCACCGACGAATCCGTCCGGGCCGACTGACCTCGCAACAATTCGTCTGACCTCGGTCGCGACCTAGGCCGCACCTTCGGGAGTTCACTAGGGTCGTTCGATGGTTGCACTCACCGAACTCGGTCTCGATCCGTCTGTCACCCGTGCTGCGATCGTGCACGTCGACGATTTGGGCATGTGCCACGACGCCAACGAGGGCGGATTCGAGGCGATCATCAATGGCCCGGCCACGTGCGGCAGCATCATGGTGCCGTGTCCGTGGTTTGCCGATGCCGCCGCTCGAGCGCGCGCTGACACGTCGCTCGACCTGGGCGTGCATCTGACGCTGACAGCCGAGTACGACCGGTTCCGTTGGGGTCCTGTCCTGGGGGCAGCCGCCGTGCCGTCGTTGGTCGACGACGAGGGGTACCAGCCTCGAACGGTCGAGGAAGTGGTGGAGTCCGCCGATCTGAGCGAGGTCGATCGAGAACTCCGGGCCCAGATCGACCGCGCGCTTGCCGCCGGTGTCGACGTCACCCACCTCGACTCACACATGGGCACGATGTTTCACCGCGGCTACTTCGACATCTATCTTCAGCTGGCCCGCGACTACCGACTCCCGTTGTTCATCTTCCGGTACGGACCCTCCGAACGCGTCGACGAACTCGAAGCGGATGGTTGGCCGATTCTCGACGGGTTCGACTCCGACTCGCTCGACTTCGCTCCAGGCGAAGGAGCGGCGCACAACGCAGCCCGTCTCGCCGCCATGCCGGCCGGTCTCAACTACTTGATCTGTCACGCAGCCCGCGCCGGAGAGGAGCTCGAGGCGATCACCGACACGGCTCATGCCCGCGAGTTTGAACGCACGTTCTACGGCGGCGCGGCAGGGGCCGAGGCACTCGCTGCGGAAGGTATCGCCACCGTCGGAATGCGGCCGCTTCGCGACCTGTTGCGCGCCTGAACCGACGGTCGTCAGTCGATGACGGCTTGGAGCTCGCGCACGGTCACCGGGATCACGGTGGTCTCGGTGTGGCTGCGGAAGAAGTGTTCGGCAGGGTTTTGGTCGTTGCGTTGCCACAAGTTCCACGTGATCGTGGCAGTGATGTGAGTGTCTTGGGCGTCTTGCCCATCACCGTTCGACGTGTAGGTGTGGGTGCAGTTGCTGGTCTGGTCGTCTGACCCCGACGAGTCCCAGAGCGTGGTGGCATCGCTGACGGTGTCACACCTGACGTCGTGGCCATCGGCGGTCATGAACATCACGTCGCGGAACTCCGGGCGGACGCTCGCCCACACAGGACCGGCTGCGGCCGACACTTCGCCGTAGTCGAGCTCGCTCGTCACCGCGAGCCAGGTCGGTACGCCGACGATCTGATCACCGGCTGGTGACAGCGCCGGAGCGGGAGCCGCGAACGTGATCGAGTCGGCGGCGTAGGCCGCCACCTCTGCCGTGCTGACCACCGGTCCCGCAACGATGCCTGGGACGTAGATGCTGAACCGGGGATACGTGGCCAGCATCACCCCGTCCTCCGCGCACCGGATCTCGTAGTACCAACCCTCGGTCGGGACGACCGGACCCGGATTCTCGATCTCGTGGAAACTGCCGCCCTGGATGTCCCACCATGTGCAGACGATCACGCGACCCGGCCGCGTACCGCCGTTCGTCGTGAGGTGAAGGTCCCCGACGTGCCCAGCCGTGACCGTCAACGACGAGTCAACAATCTCAACCTCCGTGCCTG
>JAERSO010000151.1 GCA_016845585.1 Acidimicrobiaceae bacterium
CCGCGCCCGCTCGGCAGCGGCCCTCCCCATGGCCTCCCGTCGGGGTCGATCGGCGAGGACGTCGACCAGGCCATCGGCGAGGGCGCCGGTCTCGGTCGGGACGACCCGACCGGTCACCCCGTCCTCCACCACTTCGGACGCTCTGCCAACGTCGGTGGTCACGCCGGGTACCCCGGCCATGGCCGCCTCGATCAGCGTCACCGGCATCCCCTCGTTGTCCGACGAGATCACGGCCACGTCGGCCATGGCGTAGAGGGGGTGGACGTCGGCCTGCCAGCCGATGAAGCGAACCGAACCCCCCAGGGACGAGGCCGCGGCGGACAGGGCCTCCCTCTCGCCTCCCTCGCCGGCCACCACCAGGACGGCGTCGGGAATCCGCCGAACCACGTCGACGAAGGCATCGAGCAGGCGATCGACGCGCTTGATCGGCGTCAGGCGTCCGATGAACAGCACCACCGGGGCCTCCAGCGGTAGGTCGAGGGCGGCGCGGACCGGCGCCGGGTCCACGGCCCTCGGCACGGCGACGCCCGGTGCGATGGACACCACCTGATCGGACCGACCGATCCCGGCGGCCAACACCTCGTCACCGACGCGTTCCCCCACGGCGACCACGGCCGACGACCGGCGGGCCAACAGACGCTCGACGAACACCACCATCCGGGTGACCGCCGGCGGGAAGTACCCGTGCAGGAGGTGGCCGTGGAAGGTGTGGACCCGGACCGGGACGCCGGCCAGCACGGCGGCGAGCCGGCCCAGCACCCCGGCCTTCGCCGTGTGGCTGTGGACGACGTGTGGCCGGTAGCGCCGGATCTCGACCACCAGGGCGAGGAGTGCCCGCAGGTCACCGAGCAGGCGGACCGACCTTCCCAGACCGGGCACCGTCACCACGGGAAGGTCCGGGTCCCGCAGGGCGACGAAGTCCTCCTCGTCGGCTCCGACCGAGCCGGCCAGCAAGCGCGTCTCGATGCCGTGGGCGGGCAGCCCTCGGGTCAGGACGCTGGTCTGCCAGGCCGGGCCCCCGACGTTCATCCGGGCGATGACCCGCAGGACGCGGATCGGTCCGCCGTCGCTCACGGCCGCACCTCGGCCAACCAGGCTTGGAACATCAGGATCGGCCAGAGCTGGAAGACCAGGTCGTCCTCGCCGGAGCGATGGGCCTGCCAGGCACCCTCGACCTCGGCGGCGGCGAAGAACCCCTGCTCCGCCAGAATCGTCGGCGACAGGAGGTCGTCGGCCCATCCACGCAGAGGGCCTCGCAACCAGTCCCCCACCGGGATGCCGAAGCCCATCTTCGGGCGTTCCACCAACTCCGCGGGCACGTGGCGGTGGAGGAGGCGGCGGAGCACCCACTTCCCCTGCCCATCCCGGACCCGGTCCTCCGGGTGGAGGCGCCAGGCCAGGTCGAACAGGGCGGGATCGAGCAGGGGAACCCGGGCCTCGAGGCTCACCGCCATGGACGCCCGGTCGACCTTGGTGAGCAGGTCGTCCGGGAGGTAGCCCAGCGTGTCCATGAGCATGGCCTGCTCGAAGCCCGACCAACCTCCGAGGTCGGCACCGTCGGCCACCTCCCGGCGACCCACCGCCGATGGGACGAACGTGGACGGATCGTTCACCGACCCCATCATCGACCGGTAGGCCTCCGAGGGACCGTCGGCCCTCAGTACCCGGGCCACCTTGTGGGCCCGATGGCCGAGGCGACGGCGAGCACCCCGCGGTCCGATCCGCCCCACCGGCCCCGCTCCGATCCGATCCCAGGTGCCCACCGGAACCGAGGCCAAAGACCGTCCCACCGCACGGCGGACCGGAACCGGACACCGATCCAGGATGGAGCGCAACCGCTCGAGGTGGCGGTACCGGTCGTAGCCACCGAACAGCTCGTCACCACCGTCCCCCGAGAGGGCGACGGTCACGTGCTGCACGGCCAGACGGCTGACCAGGTAGGTCGGGATCTGCGAACTGTCGGCGAACGGCTCGTCGTACATGGTCGGCAGCGACGGGATGACGTCCCGCGCGTCGGAAGGGCTGACGACCAGTTCGTGGTGGTCGGTCCCCAGGTGCGACGCCACCGCCCGGGCGTGGGGGGACTCGTCATAGGCCGCTTCGCTGAAGCCCACCGTGAAGGTCCGGATCGGGTCCGCCGAGCGGGCCGCCATGAGCGCCACGACCGTCGACGAGTCGATGCCCCCAGACAGGAGCGCACCGAGGGGAACGTCGGCCACCATGCGCGAGTCGACCACCCTTGCCAGCACCTCGGCCAGTTCGTCCACCGCCTCCTCGCCCCGGGCCTGCTGCGGAACCGATTCGGCGGCCTCCCGAGCCGAGTCGACCGGCGACCAGTAGCAGGTCTCCGCGATCCGGCGGCCCGTGGCGTCGAACCGCTCGACGTGGCCCGGTCGGACCTTGGAGACCCCCGCGTAGACGGTCCAAGGGGCCGGCACGCATCCGAGACGCACCAGGTCGGCGACGGACTCGTGGTCGATGGCGGGCCGGAAGCCCGGCACCACGTGGAGGGCCTTCAACTCGGACCCGAAGACCAGCGCACCGTCGTGACGACCGTGGTACAGCGGCTTCTCGCCGAAGCGGTCCCGCCCGAGCCAGAGCTCGCGACGACCGAGGTCCCATGCGGCGAACGCGAACATGCCGACCGCCGCCTCCAGCGTCCGCTTGACGCCCATCCGCGAGATCGCCTCGACGAACACCTCGGTGTCCGAATGTCCTCGACGATCCCCTGCCCCGAGGCCGACCGCGGAGGCCACGGCATCGGCGTTGTACAGCTCGCCGTTGTAGGCGATCACCCACCTGCCGTCTTTGGAGAGCATCGGCTGGTGGCCGGCCTCGCTGAGGTCCACGACGGACAGGCGACGATGGCCGAGGGCCAGGCCACTCCGCTGATCGCACCACGTCCCGCTGTCATCCGGGCCGCGATGGGCGAGCCGGTCGGCCATCACCCCCGCGAGGGACTCCAGGGCCGAGGCGGAACGAACCCCGGTCGGATCGAGGACGCCAGCGAAGCCGCACACGTCAGCGAGAAGAGTCGGGACGGAGGCGCCGGATCGCTCCACCCGCACGGGTGGTCCCCACCCGCCGCCGCGCCTTCCGAACCACCGCGCCGACGAGCTCCCGCCAACCCCGCTCCACCAGGCCGGAACGGATGCCTCGCTGGAAGGCCAACTGGTGGGGGTCGGGAACCGCCGCGGCATCCGCCCAGTCGAGAATCCGCCCGACGTGGTCAGCGTCTGCGAAGACCACCAGGTTGGTCCGGTAGTACCAGGCCACGTCCTCGCGGTCAACGAGGAGACCACGCACCACGTCGACCTGATGGTAGCCGTGGG
Organism: Acidimicrobiaceae bacterium; assembly: GCA_016845585.1. GTDB lineage: Bacteria > Actinomycetota > Acidimicrobiia > Acidimicrobiales > Aldehydirespiratoraceae > JAACCU01. The sequence goes on from JAERSO010000151.1 coordinate 3,333, forward strand.
CGGCGAAGAGGTTCGCCCAGTGTGCCGGCCACCGCTCGTTCACGTGCCCGTGGCCACCCTGACCGGGAGGTGCGGCGCTGAAGGCGACCACCGGGGCCAGGTCCACCAGGCTGGCGACCAAGGTCCCCTCGGACTCCGGAGGAAGGTGCTCGGCCACCTCCAGACAGGTGGCGAGGTCGAACCGTCGGCCCTCGTCCACCGGTTCGGACAGGTCGACGACCCGGAAGGTCGACGCCGGTGCCCGATAGACCCCGGCCACCGGCGCGCCGTCCATCCCGACCACGTCGTGGACGCCCCTGCGGATCCACTCTGCGGCGAAGACCCCGGGACCACAGCCCACGTCCACGACGCTCGCCGGCGCCACCATGTCCCGAAGGAGGTCGACGATCACCGTGGCCGACGGCGCAGTGTCGTCCAGGCCGCCGTAGTCCTCCGGGTCGAACCACGTCCCGACCGGCTCCGTCGAGCGACCCCCGGTGCCCACCGACTCCTCCGACGCCATCACCATCCGAGTATGCCCGACCCGCACGCACCGACACGGGAGTGGCCCCACCGCTCCTCGGTAGGATCGGCGTCGTGCGCGACCTTCTCGTGGTGGACGACTGGATCGACGCCGACACCTGCCGTCGCCTGATGGACGACGGGGATGCGCTCAGCCCGACGAGCAGTGGACGGACCTTCCACGGTGGGCGCCACTACGTCCCCAACACCACCGATGACTGGCACGCCCTGATCGACGGGTCGCAGGCCTGGCAGGAGCTCGAGGCCCGGCTGACCTCGCCGGACTTCCTCTCCTGGATCGTCGGTGAACTCGACCGGGACGGCACCGACGCCGACCTGACCCCCACCCGGGTGTACGGCGGTCGACGGGTGACCCTGGAGCGGCTCCTTCGGGGGAACGACCGGCTCGAGGCCACCGGGGCCGTCCACAAGCTGGCCAGGCGAATCCACCAGGCCCAACTGGGACTCAGGCGGCGTGCGACCTACCACTGGCACCGCGTGGTGAGGCGGAGGACCGTCGTCGAACTCCTCTGCGACTACTCCCGGGCCACCGACGGCTACGGCCGCGTCGTCCACCGTGACAGCGACATGCGCCGCTACGTCTTCCTCCTGTACCTGAACGCCCTGGACGAGGGAGCGACGGGCGGCGATCTCGACGTCTTCCGTCCAACTGAGGGTCTGGACAGGTCGCCCGCCTGGCCCGACGAGGGCCAGTGCGTGCTGGAGGACTCGGTCCGTCCCGCCCAGGGCCGTCTCGTCGTCTTCCGGAACGCCCACGACTCGTACCACGGCGTGGCGACCATGGCCGGGCATGGGACGGTGCGCCACTTCGTCTACGGAGGGTTCACCCAACTCGGAGGCACGAACCCGCACATGGAGGGATCGGCGGGTTCCATCCCCACCGAGTTCCACCTCTACGCCTGAACCCGGACGCCGGCAGAGGTCAGGTCCGTCGCCGGAACGGGCGAAGGACCGCCCGGTAGGCACGTCGAACCGGACGAGGTGCCCGGTCGAACAACCATTTTCGGATACTCGTGCCGACGGGGTGGCGACGCCAGCCGGTCCCATGCTCCAGAAGGTGGGCCTCCCGGCCCTCCGCCACCGATGTCGCCTGAGCCGGGGTCAACCGGTACGCCACGAACCCGGTCGCCTCCAGCGCCTCCGGGGAGGTCAGGTCGAATCGCTCATCCGCGGGGAGCAGCCCGTTCAGGGCATTGACCGCCGCGACGTGCTTCCAGCAGTAGGTGGCCGCCACGGCCCGCATCCAATCCTCTGTCGGCCCGACGGATGGACGACTGCTGGAGGGAAGAGCGAGGAAGCGAGGCGCCAGCGTCTCGTGAATTCCGCGAATCCGTCCAGCCAGATCAGCGATGCACATCGCCTCATCGGCGGTGAGCGAAGAATTCACCCGCTGGTCGTCAGGCCGGGCCTCCGACTCGAACGCAGAAAGGCCGAGCCAGTCTCCGAACACAACCGAACCGAGTGGTCGGCGAGCCGGCTGGTACCTCCTCGCGGCCCACTCGATCTCCGACTGCTCGGTCACCAGTTCTGCAAGCCAGTCGAAGTAGTGGTAGTCGTCCGCGATCCACCCGTCGAACGCCTTGGCGGTTCGCCCGACCTTCACCACCTGGCGATAGTGGCTCACGGCGTGGTCGACGGGGTCTCGAAGGAGGAGGAGGCCTTCCACGCCTTCGAACCCCGCCTTCCCTACGAGCCTCATCAGATCCTCATGGCCTCTCCCGCGGATCTCCCGCCAGAAAGCCGAATAGGAGACCAACGCAGAACCACAACCGGCTTCCTGTGCCTTCTCCCGGATCAGCGAGAGGCGTCGAACAAACTCGAAGTCGTCCCGGTCGCGGAACAGGACTGCGAGAAAGCCTCCATCTCCCTGCACGCCTCCAAATGGATCGCCTTCCGCGAACTCCTCTGCCGAATACAGGATCCCAGCGGCAGCCAGTCGACCCGCCTCCGACTTGAAGGCCGTCTGCAGGTAGGAGCTCCCGGTCTTCTCCGTTCCCGCGTGGAGCAGCAACTTCATCGTCGTCCCCGCTCGCCCACCGCCTGCCGACACGCCGACAGGTAGGAGGCCCCGCAACGTTCGGCTCCGTACCGATCCCGGACCTCTGCCGCGAAGCCACCGGCCCTCCGGCGGGCAGCCGGAAGGTCGTCGACGACCGCGGTGATGGCCTCGGCGAGGGCCTCGACATCGCCCGGCGGAACGAGTTCCTGGTAGCGGCCGAGGATGTCGCGGATCCCACCGGCCCAAGTGGCCACCATCGGCACCCCGAGTCCGGCTGCCTCGTAGACGGCCTGTGGTGACGCCTCGTCGATGCTCGCGTGGACGACGACGTCGGCGGCGGCCATGACCGCCATGGGGTCGGAGCACCAGCCGCCGAACTCGACCCGCTCGGCCATCCCGACCTCCTCCGCCAGGGCCCCCAGATCGCATCGCGCACCGTCCGATCCGGTTCCGGCGATGAAGAGGTCGACGTCCCGACCCGTCGCGACGACCTCCGACAACGCCCGGATGAGGGTCGGGTGGTCCTTCTCCTCCTTGAGGTTGCCGATGGCCACGAGGCGGATCGAAGCGGAGCGCCCTGCACGACGATCGGCGACCTCGATCGGATCAGGCGGGTCCTCCCACGACCTCCCGTTGGTGGCGAAGGCCAGTCGGTGGAGCGGACACCCTTCTGCCACCAACGTGTCCCCGACGCTCGTCGAGGAGGCGACCATGAGGTCCGCCCAACGAATGGTGAGCCGGTCCATGAGGAGCCTCGTCCGACTGCGAGCCAGGTGGTGGTAGAGGTTGTGGTGGCGCGCCACCACGGTGACCGGTCGCCTCCGACACCACCTCGAAGCGAGGACCAGCACCCAACCGGCATGGTGACCATGGGCGAGCACCACGTCGTGTCCACCGGTTCGGAGGAGCCGCCGGAGCGAGAGGATCGCCGAGAAGCGAGAACGCCCCGTCAGGCACTGGACCTCGGACCCGAGGTCGGCCATGGCGTCCACCAACTCTCCGGAACCATCGTCCAGCGTGGCGAGATCGACGTCCCGGCCACCCACACGGGCGATGGACAGCGGGATCTCGTTGTGCCCCACTGACGACGGAACGAGCTGGAGGACCTTCACGAACCCGCCACCCGGGAGGCGGGCCAGGTCGCGATGGCGTCCAGGAGCGAGCGCGCCTGACCCGGGGCCATCGACGCCGCTGCCCCCAGGCCTCCGACCCGGTCGGCGACGGCCTCCCGGGACAGGGGCGGCACCTCTACGCGGAAGACCTCGGGGATCGCTGTGCCCTCGGGCTCCTCGTCGATGCCGAAGAGCTGCTCGTGTCTGGCCTCGCCGTCCTCGAGCTCGGTCAGGTGGACCTCCGCATCGCTGGACAGGTCTTCGAGGACCGCCCTGGCCAGACGCAGGATCTCCACGGGATCTCCCATTCGGAACACGAACGTCCCGTCGTCCGCCCTCTGGGTGAGCGTCGAGAGCACGAGAGACGCTGCCTCGCCACCCGTCATGAAGAAGCGGGTCGTGGCATCTCCTCGGACCTCGACGCGGCCGTGATGTTCGGCCTGCAACCGGAAGGTGTGCAGGACACTGCCCCGCGAGCCGAGCACGTTGCCGAACCGGACGCTCCGATAGCCGCTTCGCCCCTCACCGGCGGTCATCCGCTCGCCGATGTACTTCGACACTCCGAGGCTTCCGACCCTGGACGCCGCCTTGTCGGTGGACACGTTCACCAGGAGGTCCACGTCGACCGCCGAGGCCGCCTCGAGGACGTGTGCCGTTCCGAGCACGTTGACCGCCACGGCGTTGGCCGGGTCGGCCTCCAGGGTGGCGACGTGCTTGAGGGCCGCGGCGTGGACCACGACCTCCGGTCCGAAGGCCTCGAAGGCGCGCAACACCCGGCCCCGCCGCTGGCTGTCGCCGTGGAGGAGGGGAAAGCGGTCGTGGAACATCGACCCGGAGAGCTCGACGGCCACGTCGTGGAGCAGGCAGTCGTCCCGGTCGAGGAGTCCGACGGTCTCGGCTCCGTGACGAACGAGTTGATGGACCGTCTGTCGACCGATCGAGCCACCTGCGCCGGTCACCAGGACCCGTCGACCGCCGACGACCTCGCTGATCCGATCCCGGTCGACCACCAGGGACGAGCGGGCGAAGAGATCCTCGATGCCCGGTGCCCTCGTCACCTCGCTGAGGTTCTCCATCGAGTCGATCTCGGATCGCTCGGGTGCCACGTAGACGGGGAGCCCCCGGTCGCGGGCATGTCGTGTGACCCAGTTGATCCGCGATGCCGAGATCAGCGAAGCACCGATGACCAGGAGGTCGACCTCGCCCTCGTTGAGGACGTCGGGCAGCACGGACACCGGACCGCGAAGTCTCGGCTCGCCACCGATCTCCCGGTGGCGGTCGTCGACGATGGAAGCCACGATGGCGCCCGCAGCCTCCAGATCCACCAGGAGTTCCGAGCCGAGGACGCCGTATCCGACCAGGAGAACCCTTCTTCCTGCGTACATCACGAACCCACCCCGCCCGGGACCAACCCCGCGATGTCGGGCTCTGCCGCCAGCAGCCGTCGCCAGCCAGGTAGGCCGACGTCCAACGTGAAGAAGTCGGGGATCGACGGTGGCGGAAGGTCGCCCGACCTGACATCCCTCAACGAGGAAGCGAGGTCACCGGGAGAACCGACGAAGCCCACGCCGGGAAGGCCCCTGAGGTCGCTCAGGTTGAGATCGCCCTCGTCCAGCCACACCACCACGGGTAGCCCGGCCAGCAGGACGTCGACCCCGGCCGAGGTTCCGTTGCTGGAGTAGGCCACGTCGTACCCCCCGACCAGTTCGCTCAGAGGCCCGCCGACCGGCCGCAACTCGAGGTTCGGATGGTCAGCGGCATGCACCGGCGAGTTCGGATGGGCCTTGATCGACAGCGACACCTCGAAGTCCAACTCCGACAGGGCAGCCGACAGCATCCGGAGCATCTTGCGCATGGCCGGCGCCCGGACCTCGCCGAGGACCAGGACCCGGAGCGGACCCCCGTCCACCGGAGGGCGATCCACCGCCTCGACCCCGATCAGGTGTGCATACCGCAACGACTCGCAGTCGACCACCCTCCCCTCTGGGAACTCGACGGCTTCGAACGCCGCGGCGGCCGTCACGTTGTTGCGGACCAGCCGGTCGGGTTGGGGAAGGGCGTGGAGACCCCCCCGGGCCCGGGTCCGCGGATGGACATAGTACCGGAGATCCCAGAAACGGATGGTCGCATGTGGAACGCCGGTCAGCTCGCCGTGCCCGGCGGCGCGCCAGGCATGGACGAAGGCCCGCTCCCACGAGGCGCCCTCGTAGAGGTAGACGCCCCGACGCTGGGGTGGAAGGTCCCCGCACGCTTCCTCGAAGACCGCCAACCACAACTGGTGGTTCATGGAACGGCTGCCCCTGAGGTCGTCCAACCATTCGGCACGGACCACCGGCCAGATCACGTCGTGGATGTCGGGGCCGATGCCCCGACGGCCGAGAGGCCGGAGGAGTAGGGAGGAGGGCAGTTGGCGCAGCCACCGCCCCATCGCCCGACACTGCAGCCTCCACGATCCGTAGGACTCGAGGAGGACGTGATTCCCCTGGTCCTCGGCGTTGGCGTCGATCTCGTCCAGCCAGGTCGCCGCGGTGGCCAGGTCCGGTACGTCGGACGAGGTCACGAAGTACTGGAGCCAGTTGGTGGCCACCCCGGTTTCGCGGAAAACCTCGTAGAGACCCTGCCAATAGCGGGAGTCGAACCGTCCGGCCATCGCCTCGTCAGGGGTCAGGTGACCGAAGCACGAGAGGAGGAAGAGGGACGAGGTCGAGTCGTCCCACCGGCGTGGCCTCCGACCCCAGACAGGTCGGCCCTTCAATGCGTGCTCGGCGAGCGCACGCAGTGCGCGCACCGGCCTCGGCACCAGGCGATCCGCCCGTCGGCGAAGGCGATCCCGACCGGACTCGACCCCCGCTCCCTCCGACCGACATGGCAGACCCCGTCGATCGCACAGTCGGCGAACAGCCCGACGGACTTCGACGCGATCGCTGACCACCGTGATCTCCGTCGGTTGCTCACGGGCGACCAGCGCGTCCAGAGCGAATAGCCGGACCACGATGGCCATCGTCGAGGTGTTCCAGAAGCTCTTCTCGACGATCGAGGACATCCACCAGAGACTGAAGCCGGTCGAGCCGACGGCCATCCGGTCCACCAGCCTCCGGCCACCGATCAGGGTCTCTCCGAGTTCGTCCACCCAGGACAGGTAGCGCTCCCGAAGGTCCTCGGCGTTCTCCTCCACGTACCGGAGGAGGGAGACGCACCCCTCCTTCTCTTCGTAGCCGTTCCAGTCAACGAAGGTCGCGTCGATGCGGTCGTGGGGCATGGGCGAGTCCCAGACGACGAGGTGGCCACCGGCCCTGCCCTCAGCCATCCGACGCGTCCCGGTAGCGGGGGAACAGGGGATCCTCGAGCATGAGCCCTCGGACGTAGTCCAGGTCCTCGGGGGTGTCGACGCTCACCGCACTGCTCTCCACGTGGACGGCGCGGATGGA
>JAERSO010000152.1 GCA_016845585.1 Acidimicrobiaceae bacterium
GAATACAGGGACCGATCACGGCCGACAGACTCGTGGCACCGAGCGCTCGCATCCGGTCAACGGTGGCGGGAATCACACCCGCCACCAGACCCCGCCAGCCGGCATGGGCAACACCGACGACGCCGCCGCCGACGAGCACGACCGGTACACAGTCGGCGGTCTGAACGGCCAGGACCGCTCCCGGGGTGGCTGTCACCGCCGCATCGGCGATCGCTCCGGCTCCTTCTCCGATGCGCGAGACCGTGACGACGTCGTCGCCATGAACCTGGCGGAGCCACGACCACTCCCCCGTCATGGTGCGCTGCCGGAGTGACGTCAACTCATCCGACGGGCCGTCGACATGGAAGTCGCCATCGCCGCGGTCGGTGAACGCCATGATTGCCATGGCGCCGGATCCCCCGGGAACGCGTCGAACGAGCACGATTTCAGTTTCTCACGCCGCGCGGAGCGGGTGCCGCTACTTCAGGAAGGACGGGACGTCGAAGTCATCGTCGCCGAGGTCGAGATCCTCGTCGTCGGTGGCGAAAACGTCGGCGATCGGAACTTCGCCGGTGGGCTCGCCGCCGTCGTCGATGTCTCCGGAATCATCGGATCGCACGATCGGACGCGGGGCACGAGCCGGCGAATCGTCCCAACGGTCGAACCCCGCCGCTATGACGGTGATGCGAACGTCGTCACCCATCTCGTCGTCGATGACCGCACCGAAGATGATGTTGGCGTCCTGGTGGGCCACCGCGTGGATGATCTCCGCCGCTTCGTTGACCTCGAGGAGCCCGAGGTCGGGTCCACCCGAGATGTTGAGGAGAATGCCTCGGGCGTTCTCGATCGAGGCCTCGAGCAGCGGACTCGAGATCGCGGCGCGGGCCGCGGCGACCGCACGCCCTTCGCCCGATCCATTGCCGATTCCCATGAGCGCGGAACCGGCGTCGGTCATGACCGCACTCACATCCGCGAAGTCGGTGTTGATCAGACCCGGCGTGGTGATGAGGTCGGTGATGCCCTGCACACCCTGGAGCAGGATCTCGTCGGCCATCTTGAACGCGTTGAGCACCGACGTGTCATTGCTCGCCACCGACAGGAGTCGGTCGTTCGGGATGACGATGAGGGTGTCGACCTTCTCCTTGAGCTTCTGGATGCCCTGCTCGGCCTGGACCGAGCGACGGCGGCCCTCGAACGCGAAGGGACGAGTGACCACACCGATGGTGAGTGCGCCCTGGCTCTTGGCGAGCTCGGCGATGACGGGAGCGGCTCCGGTGCCCGTGCCGCCACCTTTCCCAGCGGTGATGAACACCATGTCGGCACCCGTGAGCGACTCACGGATCTCGTCGATGTGCTCCTCGGCCGCCTGACGGCCGATCTCGGGATCGGACCCCGCGCCGAGCCCGCGCGTCAGCTCACGGCCGATGTCGAGTTTCTCGTCGGCATCGCTCATCAGGAGCGCCTGCGCGTCGGTGTTGGCGGCGATGAACTCGACGCCCTTGAGGCCGGCGTCGATCATGCGGTTGACGGCGTTCACGCCACCACCGCCGACACCGACGACCTTGATTACGGCCAGATAGTTCTGCGGATCAGACATCGCGTTTGAGACCTCGTTGGTCGAAGGCTTGCCCCTGAGCGACAGGGGCATGGTTCTGGGTACCGCCCGGAGCACCGTACATGTCCGGATCAGCGCTCGACGGTATACCCGCTGGTGCGGAACCGTGCGGACGGTTCGGGGACAAGGCGCGGAAGTCATGACTGGCGACGGTTCGACGACGGGGCGCGGGTGGGTCAGGACCCGGGATCATCCACGCTGCCCGCGGCCGACGTCGCCTCACAGGTTGGGTCCCGGGTGACGGTCGGATGGTCCGGGACGCGGGCATCGATCGTGGCGAGGCACTCCAATTCCACACCGTTGAGAACCGCGCGGACCGCATCGAGTTTGTCGACGAGGTCGGTGGCGGGACCGAGGTCGGCGGTGGCGCTACCGACGAGGTCGAGTGAAACCCCCGGCCGAGCGCCCGACTCATCGATCACGACCGCGTCGAGCCACGACTCGAGGTCGGCGGGCAGCACGGCCACGACGGCCAGCGCCGGGATGGCCCGCTCCTGCACGTCGCCGAGGGCGCCCTCCGGACGAATCGCGAGGAGAGGAATCGATGCTGGAATGCTCGTGCCAGGGGTGAGCGCCATCGCGACACCGTCTGCATCGATGAGTACATGGCTCCCGTCGCCGCGCGGCATCAGCGCGACGGCTTCGCGAGGAACGACGTCGATCTTGATGGTGCCGGGCCACTTGCGCGAAACCGTGGCGGTCTCGACCCAGGCGAGTCCCGTGAGGGTCGCCTCCACTGCGCTCTGATCGAGATCCAGTAGCGGTGTTCCGTACTCCACGCCGGTGGCGAGCTCGATCCGAGCGGCCTGAGCGGGGTCAACCCCGGCGATCTCGACATGATCGAGGTCGAGCAGCGGCGACCGCGAGGCGTACCAGGCGCCGGCGCACAGCCCGGCCACCACCAACAAGACGAGCAGGAACCGCAGGCGTCGTCGGCCCTCGGCCCTGCGGACCGCAATGCGCCGCTGACGCAGGCGCGGGTCGATTCGCATCGCTACTGCGGTTGCCACGTGCCCTCCTCGAAGCCAACCACGTGGGTCTCAGCATGCAACTCCACACCGTGTGTTTCGCGGACCCGGCGCATGATTTCCTTCATCAGGGCGAGGACGTCGTCGGCGGAACCATCAGGGTCGGCCTGGATGAAGTTGGCGTGTTTCGGAGAGACCTCGGCCGAGCCGATGCGGAATCCCTTCAGACCCGCGGCGTCGATCAGGCGTCCCGCGGAATCTCCCGGCGGATTGGCGAACACGGACCCGGCGTTTTGCCCACCAGGCTGATTGTCGCGGCGCCATTGCACGATCTCGAGCATCTCCGCCTTGCCCTCCATCACGTCACCGGGAGACAGCTCGAGCGTCGCCCGCAGCACGAGCTGCGATGTCTGAAGCGCCGACCGTCGATAGCCGAAGCCGAGCTCCTCGAGTGACCATCGACGCTCCCCGCCGGCGGCGAAGTCCACGACGTCGGCTGAAACGACCACGTTGGCCATCTCCGAACCGTGCCCACCGGCGTTCATCCGGATCGCGCCGCCCACCGAACCCGGGACCCCGACCGCCCACGTGAAACCGCGCAGCCCGGCGTTCACCGCGGCACGGGCCACGACCGGGAGCTTGGCGGCGGCGCCCGCCACGACGGTGGTGTCGTCGATGGTGATGTCGCTGAACGCGTCACGCATGACGATCGCGACGCCTGCGAATCCCGCGTCGGCGACCAGCAGGTTGCTTCCGCGCCCAACGGTCAGGATGGGTACTCCCGTACCGCTCAACGCCTCTGCCAGCGGCTGGATCTCGTCGGCGGAGTCCACCGCGACGAGAACGCGTGCACTGCCCCCGACGCGATACGTCGTGCGCGCTCCGAGTGGAGCGTCGAGCGTCACCATCGACGCCAGCGGTCCCGTGAGCAGCGAGTCGATCAGCGCTTCCAGCGCGTCACGGTCGGCCATCACGCGGCTCCGACACTCGAGAGTCGTCCGATCACCTGGTCCGGCATCGCCGTCAGATCGCCGGCGCCGAGCGTGAGACAGAGATCCCCGGGGCGCAGCCGCGACGCGAGCCAGCCGGCCACGTCATCGAGTCGAGGCATCCACGCAACTTCCGCCCATGGGTTGGCGTCGAGCACAGCGTCGACCAGCAGCTTGCCGGTGACGCCCGGGCGTGGCGTCTCGCCCGATGAATAGATGTCGGTGAGCACCAACTTGTCCACGCCATCGAACGAGTGGGCGAAATCCTGCCAGAGCGCGGCGGTGCGGCTGTACCGGTGGGGCTGGAACACACAGACGACTCGGCTCCATCCCCCGTCGCGGGCGGCCTCGATCGCGGCCTCGACCTCGGTGGGGAGGTGGGCGTAGTCGTCGACGAACGTGATGCCGCCGACCTCACCCCGGAACTCGAACCGGCGAGCGACACCCCCGAAACGACCGAGGGCGCGAGCCGCGGCGTCCGCGGGTGCGCCGAGCAGCAAGCCGGCCACCACGGCGGCTGCGGCGTTGCGTGCATTGTGGAGGCCCGGTGTCGGCAACTCGATTCGTACGAGGTCAGCATCGTCATGGTGGATGGTGAAGGCGATGCTCGAGCGACGGGGTTCCACGTCCACCATCCGGTACTCGGCACCGCCGTCGGTGCCGTAGGTGGTGGCACCGGTCTTGGCCGCGAGCGCTGCCGAGCCGGGATCGTCGCTGCACATCACGCGGAGCTGCGCCTGCTCGGCGAACTCCTCGAACGCCTCGGTGAGGCGAGCCGGATCGTTGTCGTAGGTCTCGAGATGGTCGGGCTCGACATTGGTGACGATCGCCATCTCGCCACCGAGGGACAGGAACGTGCGATCGCTCTCGTCACCCTCGATCACGAACCACTCGCCGTCGTCCCAGACGGCACCCGACCCGATCTCGTTGACGTCGCCTCCGATGATGAACGACGGGTTCAGTTCGGCCTCGACGAGCACGAGAGCGAGCATCGAACTCGTGGTGGTCTTGCCATGGGTGCCGGACACGACGACGGTGCGGCGCTGGGCGGCGATGGCCGGGAGGATGTCGGCTCGGCGGAGCACGGGGATACCGGCTGAGCGCGCCGCTTGGACCTCGGGGTTGCGGTCCGGGATAGCGGTGCTGATGGCGACGAGTTCGGCATCGCCGACGTTCTCGGCGTCATGACCGATCGACACGGTGATGCCGGCCGCCCGGAGCCGCTCGCTCACAGGTCCGTCCTTGAGATCCGAGCCGGTGACCTCGTGGCCCATCGTCTTGAGCACGGCCGCGATCGCTCCCATGCCGGCACCACCGGCACCGACGAGGTGGATGCGGCGGGGGCTGGTGAGATCAGGGATCAGCTCGTTGGCGGGATCGATGCTCATGATGCGTGATTGTGATCGGGAAGGGAACGGCGGGCGTGGATGGCGACGAGGTCGACGACGGCCTCGGCCGCGTCTCGACGCGCCACGCGCCTGGCCTTGGTCGACATGTCGTCGAGCACACGGGGGTCACCGATGACCGCGTCCACCTCGCGGCGAAGCCGAGTGCCGTCGAGCTCGCCGTCAGCCACCATCACGGCGGCGCCCGCGTCCACCAACGCGCGGGCATTGGCTGTTTGATGATCACCGGGCGCGCCCGGCAGGGGCACGAGCACTGCGGGAACACCGATCGCGGCCAACTCCGCGACGGTGCTGGCACCGGACCGGCACACCACGAGGTCGGCCGCGGCGAGCACCGACGGCATGTCGTCCTCGTACTCGACGAGCGAGAAGTGGAGTTGGTCGGCGTCGTGCACCGGGTCGCGTGACGACAGATCCGCGAAATCGCGGCGACCGCCGATGAGCCGAACCGACAATCCGTCATTCGTTCGCCAGCCGGTGAGCGCGTCCAGCAGCGCATGATTGATGCGTCGAGCGCCGAGCGACCCGCCGAACACGGCAAGGACCCGCCGGTCCTCGGGTACGCCGAGTCGGTCACGGGCACCGGCGGAATCAGCTGCGCGATCGACCGCGAGGATCTCCGGTCGTACCGGGTTCCCGGTCCAGGTCCCCCGGCGCAGTTCGGTGTCAGGGAACGACAGCGCACAGGCCTTGGCGAAACGAGCGGCGAGACGGTTGGCCGCGCCGGGTACGGCGTTCTGCTCGGCCACGACGATCGGTACCCGCCAGAACGCGGCGGCGAGGACGCAGGGAACCGATGCGTAGCCGCCCAGTCCGACGACAACCGCGGGACGACTGCGGCGTACGAGGACGAAGGCCCGCAACATCGCCCGGATCAGCCCGAGAATGGCACCAACGTTGGCAACGGTCAGCCGTCGCTGAATCCCCCGGCCGGGGAGCAGAACGAGCGGGAAGCCCGCTTCGGGTACCAACCGCGCCTCGATTCCACGTTCACTTCCGACCCACTGGATCTCTCCGGCAGGAACACCGCGGCGCTCGATCTCGCGTGCAATCGACAGACCAGGGGTCACGTGCCCGGCGGTACCACCGCCGGCAATGATCGCCCAGGCCTTCGCCGGCGAGGTCATCGCCCCTGCCGGGCGACGTTCAGCATGATTCCGACGCCCGCCATCGTGACGACGAGCGAGGAGCCTCCGAACGACAGGAACGGCAGGGTCACCCCCATCACGGGCAGCAGCGACATCACTGCACCGAGATTGAGGACTGCCTGCGCGGCGATCAAGGTGGAGATGCCAAGGGCGAGCAGCATCCCGAACCGATCGGGTGCCCGCAGCGCGGTGATGACGCCGGCCACGGCGATGGCGGTGAAGATCAGCAGAACTGTGGCAGCCCCGATGAGACCGAGTTCCTCGGCGATGATGGCGAAGATGAAGTCGGTGTGGGCCTCGGGAAGGAATCCCCACTTGGCTCGGCTGCCACCGAGGCCGACGCCGGAGATGCCACCGACGGTGATGGCGTGGAGTGACTGGAGCGACTGATACCCGGCATTCGTCGGATCGGCCCAAGGATCACGAAAGGCGAGTAGGCGGGCGAGGCGCCACGGGGTTGTGAGCACCATCATCCCGGCCAGCCCGACACCGAAACCGGTGAGCCCGAGCATGTGGCGCATCGGTGCACCGGCGAGGAACATCATCGTCGCGGCGATGACCCCGATAACCAGGATCGCGCCGAGATGGGGCTGGAACATCAGCAACCCGACGACCGCACCGGTCACGACGAGCACGGGGCGAACCGTGATCCGCGTGTGTTCCATCGGGCGTCCGGGGCGCGATAGGAGATCGGCGATGAACAAGATGAGTCCGAGCTTGGCGAACTCCGACGGCTGGAAGGACACCGGCCCCACCGGAAGCCACCGCGTGGCACCGTTTCGCGTTTCGCCGAGGCCGGGGATGATCACGACGATGAGCGCGAGGACGCACGTGGCCATCGCCGGCGCCGCGAGTATCCGCAGTCGCCGGTAGTCGATCCGCATCATCACCAACATGGCGAGCGTGCCGAATCCGACCCAGACGAGCTGGCGTCGAAAGAGGCTCCAGGCGCTGCTCGAGTTGCTGATGCTCACGACCGCAGAGGCAGACAGCACCATCACGACTCCGAGCATCACCAGACAACTCACCGCGACGAGCAGAATCACGAACAACGGCGTGCGCCGGCCGGATGGGCGCCGCGGACCGCGGACCGCGGCCTTCACCGAGGACGCAGGATGACGTCCTTTCGATGCGGCCCGCTGCTGCTTCTTCGGACGACGCTCGACCGCGGTCATCGGACGCACTCCCCTGCGGTCTCGCGGACGATCCTGGCGAAGTCATCTCCTCGATCGCCGTAGTTGCGATACCAATCGAAGGAGGCACATCCCGGCGACAGGAGCACCGGCACCCGGCCATCCGCCAATCGTCGCGCCGCCATGACGGCGTTGGTCATGTCTGCGGCGACGACGACCTCGTGGGTGGCGGTGAAGACGGCGGTGATCTCGTCGGCCGCATCGCCGATAGCCACAACGGCGCGAACGTGATCACCGGCGTCGCGCATCGCCGAGAGATCGATCCCCTTGTTGCGGCCTCCGGCGATCAGAACGACCCGCTCGAAGCCCCGCAGTGCGGCGACTGTGGCATGGGGCGTGGTGGCCTTCGAATCGTCGAAGTACGTGACGCCGTCGATCTGCCCGACTGCGGAGACACGGTGAGCCAGGCCGGCGAACCGTTCGCAGGCTTCGGCGATCGCGGCGGTGGTGGCGCCGACGGGAACCGTGGTGGCGGCGACGGCCAACGCATCTTCGATGTCGTGCGGGAGACTCCGCCACAAGCGATCGACGGTGGTGAACGCACCGTCGGGCCCGTGGAGCTCCTCCCCTTCGAGTCGCCAGTCGCTGCCGTCTCCGCCGAAGGTCGTGACCTCGGACGTCTCGGGCACATGGCGCATGACGACCGGATCGTCGGCGTTGGCGACGATCACGCCGTCGACGCCGATCATGTCGAAGATCGCCGCTTTGGCACTCTCGTAGCTCTCGAGGTCGGCATGCACGTCGAGGTGGTCGGGTGCGAAGTTCAGCCATGTGGCGACGGCCACCCGGAACTCGGAGGCTCGTGCCAGGCGGAATGATGATGCCTCCACGACGAAGACATCAACTGCGGGGTCGTCGATGGCACTCACGAGGGGCACATCGGTGTTGCCGGCGGCCACGGCATTGACGCCGGATCGCTGAAGCGCCGACACCGCCAGTTCGACGACGGTGGTCTTGCCGTTCGTCCCGGTGATCGCCGCAACGGGTCTGTCGTCCCAGGCCGCCGCGAGATCGAACTCGCCGACGAGAAGCCGACCGGCATCTCGGGACAATCGAAAGACCGCGTGTGACTCGGGAAGGCCTGGTGCCGGGCACACCATCTCGGACCGAGCCACGAGCGATCGCAGCAGTTCCTCGTCCGGGCCGATGTGCAGCTCGATGTCGAGCGCAGCCGCGGCCTCACTCAGTTCCGCATCCTCGCGGTCATCGACCGCGATCACCGTGTGACCCCGACGCAGGAGCGCTCCTGCCACCGCTCGGTTCGTCACACCCATTCCCGCGAGCAGAACGGTGCACGCACCCGCCTCGAGGGCCAGCGCGATCGGGCCGCTCATGCGGTGATCCCCGCCCGGATCGCGTCGGCGTAGAAGAGACCCAGACCCACGGCCGTACAGAGGCCGGACATGATCCAGAGACGTACGATGACGGTGGTCTCGGGCCAACCGGCGAGCTCGAAGTGGTGGTGGACCGGTGCCATGCGGAACAACCGCTTGCCACCGAACCGGCGAAAGACGATCACCTGCAGGATCACCGAGACGGTCTCGGCGACGAAGAGGCCGCCGACGATCGGGAGGAGGAGATGAGTGTTGGTGCCGAGCGCGAGCGCGGCGAGGCCACTACCGATCGCCAACGACCCCGTATCGCCCATGAAGATCTGGGCCGGGGCGGCGTTCCACCACAGAAAGCCGATGATCCCCCCGACCATCGCCGTCGCCACGACGGCAACGTCGAGCGCGTGCGGGTTGCCGTAGACATCGAGGTGACGGAACTGCCAGAACCCGATGAAGGTGAACGCGGCGAAGGCGAAGGCCCCTGCGCCGGCCGCCAACCCGTCCAACCCGTCGGTGAGGTTCACTGCGTTGGTCGTGCCAACGATCAGCAACACCGCCCAGAGCATCCAGCCGATCCGACCGATGTCCCAGCCCGGGTTGTCGAATCTGGTGAACGAGATCGTGGTTTCGACCGAGGTGAACTGGATCATGAGCGTGGCGAATCCAATGGCGACGATCAGGAGTCCGAGCATCTTGGCCCGCTTGTTGAGGCCGAGGTTCCGGGCCGCGACCACCTTGATCCAGTCGTCCATCAGCCCGACCGCGCCGCCACCCACGATCGCCAGCATGACGAAGATCCCCGTGCGGGTGTAGATGCCGCCGAACAGGTCCGAGATCACGTAGCCGGCCACCGCGCCGCTGACGATGGCGAGGCCACCCATGGTCGGCGTGCCGGCCTTCATGTGGTGACCCTCGGGCCCGTCGTCGCGGATGGGTTGCCCCACCCGGTGAGAGGTCAGCCAGTTGATCAGGGCCTTGGTGCCGAACAACGACACGAGCATCGAGATCGCACCGGCGATCAGCAGGCGAGTCATGAGGTGGCTCCTCCGAGGCGGCGCAATTCGTCACGCGCAACTGCGCGGTCGTCGAATTCGAGCACATCCGCGCCGACGGTTTGTGTCATCTCGTGCCCTTTTCCCGCGATGAGCACGACATCGCCGTCACGGGCGGCCGCGAATGCATGCCGAATCGCCATGCGACGATCGGGTTCGATCAGGTCCGGCGGGCGATCCATGCCCGACAACACTGCGTCGATGATCGCCTTCGGGTCCTCGCCTCGCGGGTTGTCGCTCGTGACGACGACCCGATCAGCGAACTGCCGAGCGACCTGTCCCATCGCCGGGCGCTTGCCCTGATCACGATCGCCACCCGCGCCGAAGACCACGACCAGCGAACGTTTCGTCACAGCTCGTGCCGCGTCGAGCACCGCCTCGAGTCCATCCGGCGTGTGCGCGTAGTCGACGATCACCGCGAACGGCTGACCGGCGTCGACCTGTTCGAATCGTCCGGGCACGGTGGGAAGCGCGGCGAGGCCCTCCGCCACGATCGACGGCTCCGACCCCAGCGCCACCATGATCTCCGCCGCGAGCGCGGCGTTGGCGATGTTGAACGCCCCCCCGAGCGGCAGCCGGACCTCGGCACCCCGCCAGCGGAACCGGCTCTGCTGCGGCCCGAGCTCGAGAATCTCCACGAGCTCGTCGTCGATCGCCACCACGGGTATCGACGCCGTTTGCCGCATGCGTTCGCCGGCCTCGGAGCGGACATCGATGACCGCCAGATCCGACAGTTCGGGCTCGAACAGCCGAGCCTTGGCGGCGAAGTAGGCCTCCAGGTCGCCGTGGTGGTCCAGATGGTCGACCCCGAGATTCGTGAACGCGGCGACCCGGAAGCGTGTCCCGGCGACCCGATGGAGATCCAGCGCATGGCTCGAGACCTCCATCGCGACCAGATCCTGCCCATCGTCGCGGGCCGTGGCGAGAATCCGCTGCAGATCTGTGGCCTCGGGAGTGGTGCGCTCACCGGTGAGCGTGCCGATCTCATGACAGGCCTGCCCGAGGATCGTGGCCACCGACGAGACCATCCGCACGGTCGTGGTCTTGCCGTTCGTCCCGGTCACGCCGACCACCGCCAGGGACTCGCTCGGCTCGCCGTGAATCCGTGCGGCGACAGGGCCGACGGCCTGCCGGACGTCCCCGACGACGATCTGCGGGATCGCCAGGTCGAGTTCGTGGTCGACGAGGAGGGCGGCGACGCCTGCCCCGGCCACCGCCTCCGCGTAGTCGTGCCCGTCGGCGTTGACCCCACGGATGCACGCGAAGATCGCTCCCGGGCCGGCTCGTCGGGAATCGTGTTCGGCGTCGAACAGCGTCAGCGATCTCGACACCGCGATCGCTTCCGCGTTCAGCGAGCGAACCTGATCACCCGCCGACGCAACCACCTCACCGAGACGCGCACTCACTGTGCCGGCTCTGTGCTGTCGCTGCCTCCGGCAGTTTCGTCGCTGCCTCCGGCAGTTTCGAGCACACCCGCCGGTTCCGCCCGGACCCGATCCGTGGTCGGTCCGCCGGCGATCGGCTGTATCTGCAGTTGCCGAACGGCATAGCCGGCGATCTCGGCGAAGACCGGCGCGGCGGCGATGCCACCGCCGAATTCGTCGGTCTTGGGATCATCGATGATCACGATGATGGAGAGCTGCGGCCCGAGGTCATTGCTGACGATGCCACCGAAGCTCGCGGTGTAGTGACGGATGTCCGCCCCGTTCTCGTCCACCCCGCAGACGTAGCCACCTTCCGGGCACGGCTGCCATGAAGTCCCCGTCTTGCCGGCGACGTGGTAGCCCGGTACGACCGCTCGGGTCCCCGTGCCATCTGCGACGACCTCACCCATCATCGTCAGCACGGCGTCGGCGGTGTCCTGGCTGACGACCCGGCGCTTCTCACCGGTGCCGACCTCGTCGAGGAGCAGCACCGGGTCGATGTGCACGCCACCGTTGGCGATGGTGTTGTAGCTCTGCAGCATCTGCAGGCCGGTCACCGCCACGCTCTGCCCGATGGCGGTCGCCGAGAGCTCGAGGACATTCGAGTCGAGCGAGTTCAGGATTCCGCTGGCCTCGCCCTTGAACTCCAGAGCCGTCCGGCTGCCGAGCCCGAAGTCGACGTACGCATCGTGCAACTCATCGGGGCCCACGCGCTCGGCCAGCTGCATGGTTCCCAGGTTGGACGACAATCGCATGACGTCGGTCGGCGTGTAGAAGGTCTCGGTGTGGGTGAAGTAGTCCCGGTAGGTCTTCGTGCCGCCCTCCACCGCGAACGAGATCGTCTCCGGGAGCTCGAGGAGTTCGTACGGTGTCGCCGACCCGGACTCCAACACCGCCGACATCGTCAGCGGCTTCATGATCGATCCTGGCTCGTAGGTCCAGATCGCCGACAGATTCGTCGTGGTGCACGCGACGGCGCCGGTCTCGATGCTGCGCTGCACGTTTGCAGCAGCGACGATCTCGCCGGTGCCGGGGATCATGACGATCGCGACCCCGCGTTCACCCTCGACTCGCTCGACGGTGGCGACGAGGAACTGCTCGGTCTGGTACTGGACGTTGCGGTCCAGCGTGGTCCGCACGTCTTGGCCCGGCTGAGCAGGCTCGATGATGTGCTCACCGTTCGGAATCGTCGAGGCGCCGTCGGCGCTGGCCTCGGTGACAACACTTCCTGCCGTTCCGGTGAGGCTCTCGTTGTAGGACTCCTCGAGTCCACTGATCCCGTGGTGATCGATGTCAGTGCGTCCGGCGATCGCCAGGCCGGAGCACGAGCCGTTCGGGTGAGCCCGCCGCGCCTCGTCCACGTACCGCACGCCAGGCAGACCGAGTTCCCGCACCGCATCGGCGGTGTCCTGGTCGACCTGCCGAGCGATGTAGGCGAACCGGCTGTCACGCGACAATCGGGCCATTAGGTCGTCGGCCGGCGTGTCGACCAGCTCGCTCAGCTGCCCGACGATGAAGGGAAGCTCCTCGGGGGGCATCAGTTTCGGGTCCGCGGTGATGGTGATCGCCGGAAGAGAGTGAGCGATCGGCCGGTTTCGCCGATCGGTGATCTCGCCACGCGGCGCCGCGAGATCCTCGGTCATGATCCGCGTGCCCAGGCCCACTTCGAGAAGGGGGTCGGGGGTGATCTGCAGGTCGGCGAGGCGATAGCCCAACATGCCGAATCCCAGGATGATTCCGAGGCCGAGCGTCGCCACCCGTTTGGCGCAAACCGTCGGGCGCGTGGCGACGACCGTTCGCTTCGGAGTCTTGCGGCGAGTCGCCGGGCGGTGGGCGCCTGAGCGGGTGGTGGAGCTTCGAGGACGACGGGTCGTCACCGGCTGGCCTCCGGGGCAAACGGGTCTTCCTGTGTCGGCGCGGCCAGCGCGCCGTCCACGACGGGTGCGAGCATGACGAGCGAGGCGGACTCGACGAGCCCGGCCGCCTCGGCCTGCATCGCGAGGCCCTCGGGCGAATCGGCGGCAGCCAGTGCCGCGACGGCCTTGGTGAGCTCGGTTTCGAGCACTGCGTTCTCCGCATTGATCGTGTCGATCTGTGCCTGTCCCTGCACGAGCATGGCGTGGACCGCCGCCAGCACGAACAGGGTGGCGAAACCGATCAAGAGGACCGACGAGCCGATGGCGCCGACGGTGCGAATTCGCGTGTCGGGACGAACGACCTGGAGCGGAGCGCGACGGGGCGCGGCCCTGAGCGGCCGGGTCTGCGGACGGGCGATCTTCGGTGCAGCCGCGGGGCGGGCGGTGGCCATCAGGCGACCTCCGCCAGCTTCTCGACGGCACGGAATCGGGCCGCCTCGGCGCGTGGGTTCCGTTCGACTTCGGCGTGGCCAGGCTTGCGGGCGCCGCGCCACAGCAGGCGAACCGTCGGCTCGCTACCCGGCGGAGGGGGGAGGTCAGGCCGGGGGCGAGGCGCTTCGCCTGCTGCGTCGCGAAAGAGTCGCTTCACGATCCGGTCCTCGCCGGAGTGATACGACAGAACGGCACACCGACCCGCAGGGGCGAGCAGGTCGAGTGCTTGTTGAATGGCGTTCTCCAGGATGTCGAGCTCGTCGTTGATCTCGATGCGGAGAGCCTGAAAGGTCTTGCGGGCTGGGTGTCCGCCCTTGCGTCGAACAGCGGCGGGAACCGCGTCGCGAACCACGTCGGCGAGCTCGCCAGTGGTGGAGAACGGACGATTGGCCACGATCGCCTTCGCGATCCGCGGCGCCTGCCGTTCATCGGCGTTGCGACGCAGGATGCCGATCAGTGACCGCTCGTCGATCGTGTTGACGAGCTCGGCTGCGGTACGGCCCCGCGAACGATCCATCCGCATGTCGAGTGGTCCGTCATTACGGAAGCTGAAGCCGCGATCGGCGTGATCGAGCTGAGGAGAGCTGACGCCGAGATCGAACAACGCACCCGACAGCGAGGTGTGGCCCACCGACTTCACGGCGTCGGCCAAGCCATCGAAACGGGTGTGGCGAAGGGCCACCCGGTCGCCATGGGGACCGAGCCGGGTGCCGGCAGCCTCGAGTGCCTGTTCGTCCTGGTCGAGACCGAGGATGGACAGACCGTCGTTGGCTACGAGAAGTGCGGACGCATGGCCGGCGCCACCCAGCGTCGCGTCGACGACGAGACCGTCAGGAACCTCGGCCAGAACCGACACGACCTCGTCACGCATGACCGACACGTGGGAGAACGTGGGGGTGTTCGACACCTGGCCCGTTCCGCCTGTCGGGTTCTCGCCGCTGTCGGTCATGGTGCAGAAACACCCGGTGATGGTCGGCCGCCGCCGAATCGCCCATCTGCAGTCCCCCGATCAGCGGCGCACGCCGGGATTTCTCCCCGGTCGTCCTAATGGCAAGCGGGCGGAGTACGGGTCTTCCATTTGCTGATCGGAAGACTGCAGATGTTCGGTTCGTTCACTGGTGGCCTGGATCCGGGTGGGTCCTTTCTGGTTCTCGGGTCTGGTTCTCGGGTCGTACGTTCGTGAAGGGGGCTACGGCGCTAGACGGGGCCGAAGCCGTGTCCGCGTTCGATGGCGTCGGTGAGTTTCTCGGCCCCACTCGGGCTGACACTCGACCAGCGCTCGGGGTTCCAGAGTTCGATGCGCCGGAGCGCACCGGTGACGATGACGTTGCGATCGAGACCACCCAACTCCCGAAGATGCGGGAGCAGGCGCACTCGCCCCTGCGAGTCGGGGGTGACCTCGTCGGCCTGACTGGCGAAGTGACGCAGTGCGTCCACTCCGACCTCTCCCGCCGCGACCTGCGC
The DNA here is from genome assembly GCA_016845585.1 of Acidimicrobiaceae bacterium. Classification (GTDB taxonomy): domain Bacteria; phylum Actinomycetota; class Acidimicrobiia; order Acidimicrobiales; family Aldehydirespiratoraceae; genus JAACCU01. The sequence continues at coordinate 14,918 of JAERSO010000152.1, forward strand.
TTCGAGATTGTCGGCCATCCGGTCGAACTCCTCGGCCGGAAGGATCGCCAGGCAGTGATCGAGCGGCGTGATGAACGCCCCCTCGGCCAGCTTGGCGCGAAACGACGACGGGAGGATGAGCCGGCCCTTGTCGTCGATCGTGTGTTCGAAGTTCCCGACGAACCGTGCCATTGCTCACCTCATTCCCAGCTGTTGAACGCTTCGGTGGGCAGGTTCCTCCGGAACGCCCCTTGGCTCCCCAGATCTCTCCCCCGCCCTCCATATCACCCCACTCTACTCCCCTCGCCTCCAGATTGGCAAGGATCTTTTCCACAGAGCGCGCGAACGAACGCACGTTCGGCGCGAACGAATCCGGGCGAGCGCACCGAAGTCCGGGCCCCGACCACCGCTGATTCAGCGGCTGCCGGGCGGGGTCAGCGCCTGCGGATCAGGGCAGGTGCGCGAGGAAGGACTCGGCGACGAGGCCGGGATCCCCCAGAGGGAGCACGCGGTCCGCCAGCGCGGCGGACACCTCGATCCTGGCCTCGTCATCGAGAACGAGAAGGTCGATCAGATGGTGCGGTTCCCACACCCGGTAGGCCGTCGTCTGGAGGCGAACCCACTCGCGCGTGCGACGTTGGCTGATCCCCACCAACTTCTGATCGCCCACGAAGACCTCGCCGGGCCCCCTACCCGCAAAGCACACGAGATCGGCGAGCTCCGAACGCTCCAGACCGCGCCGGTGGACCATCGCCGCTTCCGCCCCGAGGTCAGCCGCCGCGCAGGCCCAGGCATCGCCGGCCCAGAAGGCCGCGGCGACGACATCGTCGACCCAGAGCTCGTCGTCGGCAGGAAGCCAGAGGTCGATCCACACCTGATCCCCTGGCGCGAGCCAAACCGC
>JAERSO010000153.1 GCA_016845585.1 Acidimicrobiaceae bacterium
TCATCGCTGCCTCATCGGGCAACGCGTTCGCCGGCACAGCCGGCAGATTCTGATCAGTCATCGACATGATCCTTCCTCGCCCACAGCTCTCAGCTGCGGACGCTCAGATCACGCCCGATACACAGAATTCCTGACAGACCCTCCCCTACTCGGATGGCTGGATGAGGCTGGCTAGTTCTGAGGGGAGTGCGATGTCGAGTTGGTCGGCTGCCGTGTTCAGTAGCTCGAGTTGTTCGTCTCGGATGAGTTCGAAAGTCTCGGCATCGCGCTCGTAGACGTCGGCCTGCAGTCGGGCCTCGGCAGCGGCCCATTCGAACACAAGCCGAGTCTGTTGTTTGCACCGAACATCGGCCACCGCTGCCCGTATCTCCTCGGGATCGGGGTCGGGTGTTGTGCGAGGGTAGGTAGCTATGAGCGACAACGGCGATGAGTGGGCAACGTCGACTGCCCCTGATTCGATCATGCAGTCGCTCCAACGTTGGAGCGCGTCGCGCACTTCTGGCTCGTCTGCAGCAAGGTTGAGCGTGGTGTTGGCGAGCGCTTGGGCATACCCAAAGAACTCGCCAGATTCCGTCCCGGTGAGCGTCGCTCCTGCGACAAAGACACACCCACCCGCTTCGAGGTGCTCCTCCGCGGTCATCGACGGGTCGAACTCGCCGTACATGGCGAGCTCGACATCGGGGTCGAGTGGTGTCGCCTGGAACTCTTCGAGCGCCTGTTGGTGCGCTGTTTCCAGTTCGACGCCGAACCCGTTCGCCGCCACCTGCGTTGGGTCGATCGGGCCGTAGCGGCGCGCGTGGACTCCAACATCATCGCGGATCGGCCGTTCGGGGAAGGCGAACTCGGGGAAGCCTGCATCTGCCATGCATCGCTCGATCGCGCGGTCCAACGCGACGTCGACTAGATCGGACCCGGCTGGTGATGCGAGCAAGAGGTAGCGATCGAGCGGGAGCTGTACGAGCCCTGTCGACCAATCAACCACTACCCGGTGCCCGAGTCGGTTCGTCGCGACGAACCGGCCCGGTTCGTCGACTTCCACTAGAAGCGCACCTCCACCCGTTTCGACCGGCTCATCCTCTTGAGAGCAGGCACCAATCAGAAGGACGGCCGCGGTGGCGGCCACCGTTGCCGACAGCCGCCACCGCGTCACGCTGTCCTCTCTTAGCCCTTAGCCGGTGACTGGCCGGCGAAGTCAAGCTCGACGTGGACGCCCTTGCCAAGAACAGCCGACAGGCGATCGACCGCTGCTGGGTCAGAAGTGGCCGCTAGGCCCGTGAGCGAGCCATCTGCGGACACATCCAAGATGAACGTGGTCACCGTGCAGTCCAGGTCGCTCAGTACTGCGTCGACCGATGCCTGCGCCTCGGTCGACGCTCCGGCTGGGCCGATCGCTGAGACAGCGGTGACACACTCGCCTACCCCGTCAGCAGTGATGCCCTCAGTGAATAGCACACCGTCCAGCAGGGCGACCCGCGCGTGGGCAGGGGCCCCCATGACCTCATGCGCCGGAATGCTCGTCGGGGTCTCCTCGACGACGTCGACACTCGGATGAAGTGGATCGGTATCCGCCGACACTGCGGGGACAACTGCGGCTGTGGCCACAAGGCCAAGTGCTGCAATCGCGGCGCGACCGGCGCTCCGGTTCAACAACTTGAAATTCGACATGTTTCTAGTCCCTTTCCTCATCCGCAAAAGTCGTGTGACGAGATGTCGTTCTCTACCGTGCCGCTACCCGACCCGGACCAGTTGTTGTTGCCGAAATTGGCGTCGAGCCAATAGCCGCCTAGCCCGACTCGCGACATCCAGTGGTGCCCGCCGCTGCCTAGGGTGTAGTCGTAGAAGATGATGGTGCACGAGTTGCCATAGTTCTTCGCCGAGTTGGCTCCCTGGTTCACGCTGTACGTAGAGCAGTTGTGCCAATAGTCGTCCGACAGAGTTGTCTGATCATATGGAGTGTCCCACGCGCACCCGGAGTAGCTGTCTTCACCCCAGTAGCAGATGTCGCCGGAGCCGCAGGCAGCTGTGGCTGGCGAGGCCTGCGCAATGCTGAGGGGTGCAGCAATCATCATCGTGACGATCAGCAGTCTCATCATCCGACTCATCGGGCGCCTCCATCGTGCGCTGTTGTCCGAGTTGTCACAGTTGGCTTTCCCTTCATTCCGATCCACCCGGAGTCGGGCGGAGGATCCCTCTCGGCAGATGCGAGAACATGTGCTGATGCTGGCCTTGGGCCCTCGACTCGCTCACCGTCCAGGTCGGTTGGCGGAGCTACGTACTTGGGCATTCGCCTACGTATTGCCAGCTACACCAACCGAGTTCCAAACTTCTTTGGGCGTCAGGTTGCCCGGAGCTGAGGTCGTCGTACAGTGGGCGACGCAGTTCCAAGCGGCGGGTGGCGGGTTGGTGGCGGTGAACGAAACGCTGGCAGGAGAAGGCTCCGATGAGGCGATCCTCCAAGAGTCTCTCGCGAGGCCTGCGGCCTTCTCAGAGCTATTCTCGCTGCATGGAGATCGACTCCACGCATACTTCACTCGACGCGCTGGGCGGTTTGCCGCAGACGACTTGTCGTCAGAGTTGTGGCTGCGTGCTTTCCGGAAGCGGAGCACGTTCGACCCGTGCAGAGGAACGGTGCTCGGGTGGATCTATGGCATTGCGAGGAACCTCGTTCGCCATCACTATCGAGACGTGGGCCGACGGCGCGAGGTGAACAGCGAGATGGTTGACGCAGGCGCTTTCGCGGCAGAGATCGACCTTGCCGATCGCGTAGCTGATCGAGTCAGCGCCGAATCGGCGATGCAACGGGCCAGAGCGGCCTACGCTGGTTTGAGCGATAGGGAGCGCGAGATACTGGAGCTATTCATCTGGGACGAGTTGTCCTATCGTGAGATATCGCAGACACTCGCAATCCCGCTGGGTACGGTTCGAAGCCGATTGGCGAGAGCCCGGCAACGACTATCTGTGTCGGCTGACCTCGACGCCTACAGATGACGCGTTCGCCTGAAGACCTCCTGCGGCAATCTCGACCGCCCACACCCCCCATGTCTGACGCGCTTCGCACTGAGATCGCAGAGACGCTCCAACGCGAAGCAGAGATGGAGACCGCTTCCGGGGCCAGCAGCCGGTTTGTTCGACGGCTAGGCGGGACGCGCCACTTCGCCGCTGCGGCCGTGCTCGTCTCTTGCGCTGCGATCGCTGCGATCTTGTTCCACGGGCTTCGTACCGACCAAGCGACAGAGGTCGTCGTAGCAGCGCAAGAAGAAGAGGTCAGCGAACCGGCTGTGCTCGAACCGGCTCAAGTCGAATGGATAGACCAGGTGTTGGCGCAGCTTCCTGTTCCCCCAAACCTTGATGTATCGCACATCAACCTTGACGAGGACCCAACGCCGCTTGCAGTGGTCGTCGGCGAGGTGGCCTGCGCTTGGATCGGCAACTGGGTGGATTCGCTGGAGGATGGGGATGCAGTCCGAGCAGCGGATGCGCGCCTGGCATTGGCGTCGTCGCGGGGTTGGCCTGCGATGGCCGAGCTAGACGCCGTCGGTGATTTCCCAGCAGCGGTCTGGCACTACGCGGACATCCTCACTGAGGCAGGCGATGCTGTCTCGGCTGTCGAAGCCAGCTCTCTGGTAGCTGGCTACCAAGAAGGGCTTGGGTGCGCCCAATAGATCGCGCTGGGTGGTGTATGGATCTCCCCGGACACATCACAGTGTCTACGAAACCCGGGGAGATTCACCGCCGATAGCTGCGACTGAGTCTGAGCCGGTGCCGGCACCGCCGCCGGATTGGCCACCTCGAGCACCCTGGCGGCCACCGGTCATGGGTCTGGCCAAGCCGACCCGGCCAGTCTGGCCACGAGCTCCGCACTCGGATCCGGTGCCACCGGCGCGACCGCCGCCCTGCCATCAGCGCTCAACACGGTCTCGATCCTCGGCGCTGACGCATCAGTGATCCCGGTCCTGATCGTCGGCCTGGTCGTCGCCCTCGGCGAAGCGCTCCACCGAGCAGCCGCCCTCGCCGAACCCGCATCAATGGCAGCCGCCACCGGTGAACGTGCCCACCGCTCCACTGCGACCGCTGAGTCGCTCGCCCCGTCCGAAGCCATCGCAGAGGCCGCCCACCGCGCTGGCGCTCTCACAGTCCCATAGGAGCCCGCCACTGTGTCTTCAAACCAGCTCAACGTCCTCGACATCGGCGAAGCCGCCCGGTTCGCGTTCGTGTTCACCGACGTCGACCACGCCCTCGCCACACCCGCCGCGGTGACGATCACGCTGCACCACCCCGAGACCACCCGACCCACCGCCGACACCGTCACGCCCTCGCCGGATGGATCGATCGTGCTCGGCAAGGTCTTCCCGCCACCGACCCGCGAACGGCTCGCCAAGCTCCTCGCCAAACAGGTCCCCGGCATCACCGCCGACCCGCTCGCCACCGGCACAGGCTGCGCTGAATACACCCGCGTCGTCACCGACGCCGGCCTGTACACGGCGAAGGCCAACGACGGCGCTGGACGGGTCGAGACCGCGTCGGTCCAGGTCCGCGAGGACTGGACGTAGAGCCCACCGACGCTGAGCAGCTTCGGATCCGCCCCCACCTTCACCGGTGGGAGCATTCGTCGTTTTGGATCGATCGACCCCTGGCGTCGCCGCCGCCCTGGCCGGTAGGTTGGCGGTCCGCCGCTCCTCCGCCTCCGCCGGGGTGAGGGCCGCGCCATTTCCGGGCCTCGTGCGGCGTGGCGTGGCGTGAGCGTGGCGTGAATGCCCGGGGCGGGCAGGTTCGCGTCGGAACCGATCGGACCGCTGGACCACCTGTTTCCGCACTATTGCACCGCACGAGGCACAGCGGGACCGCGGCAGGCCTCAACCCTCAGGCCTTGCCAAGGTTGAGGTCGCCGGTTCGAACCCGGTCGTCCGCTCCAAGCAAGACCCCAGATCCCGCACGGTCTTCCGTGCGGGACCTGGTCGTTTTCGCTGGTTGATCCAGCCCTGCTTGCGGTGGCGGGGGCCATGCAGAGCCGAGTTGGCGGCGCCCACCGGTTGCTTCGCGCCGCGAGCGCACGGCGGGGTGTAGGCGAGATTGCTCTCGCAGGAGAGCGAAGGAGGGCGGGCAATCTCCGACTGGATCAGGGAGAATCAGCGCTTGGCGGCGGTGATCGGTGGAGT
>JAERSO010000154.1 GCA_016845585.1 Acidimicrobiaceae bacterium
GCGCCACTGGCCCACCCTGCCGGGGGTTCGACCGATGGGTCCAGATGCGCTTGGGTTCACGGGCACGGGCAGAGCGGGGTGCTCGTCAGGAGAACAGCCCGAGATCGTCGGGCGGGTCCGCGGTTGCCCGATAGATCTCGCTGTCGTGGCGACGCGGTCTCCCTCGGGGTTTGAGCTTCATCGTGCCGTCACTGGTGACGAGTTCGAGTCCGTGATCGTGGAGGAGATGGTGGTGGTGGGTGCACAACAGGACGAGGTTGGTGATGCCGGTGGGCCCGTTGAACTCCCAGAACTCGATGTGGTGCGCTTCGCAGCGTGATGGCGCGGCGCCACAGATGACGCAAGCCTTGTCTCGTACGATCAGCGCCTTCCACTGGGCGACGGTGGCAGTGCGGGTTTCGCACCCCATCCACAGGGGTTGGCCATCAGCGCCGGTGACCATGGGAACGAGCGAGGCGTCGCACAACATGCGCCACAACATCTTGGGTGGTACCGGACCCGATCCGATCAGCTCGGCGCGTGCCTCGGCGGCCGGGCCGGCCAAGAGGTCCTCGAGTCGGACTGTGAACAGACCCTGATACTTCGGATGCGGCGCCTTGACCGGCCCGGGACTCCCGGACCCCGACGCTCGCCCCGCGCCCTTCTTGACCAGCCCCACCAGAGCGCCCCAACGACGCTGCGCACCCGTGCGGGACGTGGAGACATCGGCATTGCGTCCGCCGTCATCGCGCCAGAGGCGGTCAGCCTCCTCCTCGATCATGTTCCACAGATCGCTACCTTTGTCCTTGTCGCTCGTACCAGAGATTCCGAACGACCCATCGTGCGTGGAAGTGAATTGGCGCAGACGGCGGTTTCGACGGTGCCGGGAGTGTTCATCGCCCCCATCGTCCGGCCGGTTGCTCGCCGCCCGACCTCGCCAGCGCTTCATCGGCCTTCTCGGGATCGCCGACGGCCTCCGCGGCATCGGCAGCGGCATCCGCGTGCTCTTCAGAGATCTCGCCATCGACGAGCTTCTGACGAGTCTTCGGCATCTCCGCGAGCTTCTTCGCCGTCCTGGCCGACTTCGACGCCTTCCGGGCCGATGCCTTCCCTCGGGTTCGGGCAATCGTCGCCATGACATCCAACTTGCGAGCGGTGACAGCCGACTCCAAGGAGGAGAGCTGTTCGACCAGGAGTTCGAGACCCGAGCGCGTCAGCTCGTCGACATCCAGATGCTGGAGATCCCGTCGCGCTGTTTCGAACATCGAGTGCACTTTACACGAACGTGTGTTCGTCTCCAACCAGGAGTCGAAGATTCTCGCCGATCGTGCGAAGCTCGTCCCATGGACGTTCTCCTCATTCATCCGGGAGCAATGGGCAGCTCACTCGGCGCCGCGCTCGCCGGCAACGGCCACCGGGTTCGTTGGGTCACGGCGGGAAGAAGCGAAGCGACTCGACAACGGGCCGACGCCGACCGGTTGATCGGGGTCGCCGACATCGCCACCGGCATCGACGAGACCGAGATCGTCTTGTCCGTCTGCCCTCCCGAGTTCGCCTCGACCGTCGCCGCCGACGTCGCCGCCGCAGGCTTTCGGGGCGCTTATGTCGATGCCAACGCTGTCTCCCCGGACACGGCTCGGTCGGTGGAGGCCACAGTCACAGCGATCGGTGCGACGATGGTCGATGGCGGCATCATCGGTCCGCCGATTCGAGATGGGGCCCGCAACCTCCTCTACTTGTCGGGTGACGGCGACGGCGCCGCGGCGGTGGCCGACCTGTTCGAGGGCACCGCCGCCGAGACGGTCGTCCTCGACGCACCGGTGGGTGGCGCCTCGGCCACCAAGATGGCTTTCGCCGGGTGGACGAAAGCGTCGTCAGCACTCCTGCTCAGCGTGCGGGCGATGGCGCAGGCCGAGGGTGTGACGGACGGCCTTGATCACGCCTGGGCGACGATGATGCCGCACATGACCGACCAGCTGCGGCGCTCGGCCGTCGGTTCGGCTCCGAAGGCGTGGCGGTTCGAGGCCGAGATGCGGGAGATCGCCGCCACCATGACCTCGGTCGGCCTCCCGGGCGGGTTCCACGAGGCAGCCGCCGAGCTCTACGGCCGTCTGGCCGGCTTTCGTGACCGCGCCGACATCGAGCCGGACGAAGTCATCGACGAGCTCACCTGAGGCGAACGCCATCCTTGACGACGAACATTCGTTCGGCCACAGTGGAGGGTCTTGAACGAACGCTTGTTCGCGACACCCGTCGCCACTCCCCCAGCCGAATCACTTCCCCCGACGCAGCGCACACTCGAGGATCTCGGTGCGGCATTGCACGAGGTCACCTTCGTCGTGATCGATCTGGAGACCACCGGTGGCAGCGTCAACGACTGCTACATCACCGAGGTCGGGGCGGTGAAGCTCAAGGGCGGTGAGTGTCTCGGCACGTACCAGACCCTCGTCGACCCGGGTTGTGCCATACCGCCGGAGATCACCGTGATCACGGGCATCACCCAGTCGATGGTGACGCGAGCGCCACGGATCGAATCCGTGCTCCCATCGCTGGTGGACTTCATCGGCGACGCGGTCGTGGTCGGTCACAATGTGCGCTTCGACGTCTCCTTCGTCAACGCCGCACTCGCCCGCGACCAACGCCCCCGGCTCAGCAACACCACCGTCGACACCCTTCCGTTGGCACGGCGACTGATCGGGCCCGAGGTCCCGAACTGCAGGCTCGGCACCCTCGCCGACCGGCTCCGGTTGAGTCACACGCCCACTCACCGTGCCCTCGACGATGCGCTCGCCACCGGCGACCTCCTCCACTTCCTGCTGGAGCGTGCCGGCGCACTCGGCGTGACCGGGCTCGATGATCTCGTGGCCTTGCCCAAGATGGCCGGCAACGCCCAGGCACCGAAACTCCGGCTCACCGACAAGTTGCCCCGCGAGCCCGGGGTCTACCTCTTCAAGGGTCGCAACGGGGAGGTGCTCTATGTGGGCAAGGCGTCCAATCTCCGGTCTCGCGTGCGGAGCTACTTCTCCACCGATCAGCGCCGCAAGATCGCTCAACTCCTGCGTGAGTTCCATCACCTCGACCATCACGTCTGCCGCAACGGACTCGAGGCCGCAGTGTTGGAGATCCGCCTGATTCACGAGCATCTACCCCGCTTCAACAGCCAGGGCACCCGGAGCGCGAAATACCCATACATCAAGCTCACGCTCGGTGAGCGTTTCCCTCGCCTGTCGGTCGTGCGAACGGTCAAGGACGACGGCGGGCTCTACCTCGGGCCGGTCTCGTCGACCAAACGAGCCCGTCGGGTGATCGAAGCCATCGAGACCGCGGTTCCGATTCGTCGCTGCACGAAGGCCTCGACGAAGTCGTGCAAAGGACCGGCCTGCACGCCGGCGCAACTCGGTGTGGCCGCCTGTCCGTGCTCGGGTTTCACGACCGACGACGAGTACACACGGATCGTCGAAACGCTCGTCGAGGGCATCACGGTGCGGCCGAGCGCGCTTCTCCTGCCCCTCGAACAGCGCATCGGCGAGTTGGCGGCCGAAGAGCGCTACGAGGAAGCGGCCGACGTTCGCGATCGCGCCGAAGCGCTGTCTGCACTGCTCCAGCGCCAGCGCCGCTACGACCGACTGCGGCGGGCCGGGCATGTCCGTCTCCGAGTCGGCACGGCCTGGGCCGAGCTCGACGACGGACTCCTGACAGCATGCGGAGCCATCGGCGACACCCCGTCGCTGCTCGATCTCACCCAACCAGAGGACGCACCGATCGATGTACGGGTACCGCTGGCCGCCCCGACGCGTAGTCAGGCCGACGAGTTGCTGTGTATCGCCCAATGGCTGGACAAGAACGCTTCGCGTGTCGAACTCGACGCAGTCACGGGCGTCTTGGCCGAACCGCTCCCCCGCCTGCGGTCGTTCGCACCGGCCAAACGCTGATCAGCCCGCGGCCACCAGTTCGTCCAGCTTGGCCTTGGCGCGGCCCTCGTCGATCGACGCGAACGCCATCTCGAGACCGGAGGCCAGGTCGTCAGCCAACCCCGCGACCACGAGTCCCGCCGCGGCGTTGAACGCCACGATTCCGCGGGCCGGAATGTCCGCGCCGCTGAAGAGCTCGGCCGCAATCGCGGCGTTGGCCGCGGCGTCGCCACCGGCGAGATCGTCGGCGCTGACCCGGGTGAGCCCCAGGTCAGTGGCATCGATCTCGAGCTCGCTGATGGAATCACCATCGACGGAGATGATCCTGGAGGTGCCGGTCGTGGTGAGCTCGTCGAGCGAGCCTTCACCGTGCACGACCATGGCCCGGACCGACCCGGTTGCCTGGAGCACCTCGGCCATGCGCCTCGCGAGATCCCAATCAGCGGTGCCGATCACTTGGCGGCGAACGCGGCCCGGGTTGGAGAGTGGCCCGAGGATGTTGAAGACCGTCGGGATGCCGAGTTCAGCCCGTACCGGTCCGACGTGGCGCATCGACGGGTGATACGCCCGGGCGAAGACGAAGCCGACTCCGACGTCACGGATGCGCGCCTCGAGTTCCTCCGGCGAGAGTTCGAAATTCACCCCGAGGGCCGTCAGGAAGTCGAAACTCCCGGACGTCGACGATGCCTTCAGATTGCCGTGCTTGCAGATCGTGGCTCCGGCCCCAGCGGCAACCAACGAGGCCATGGTCGAGACGTTCAGCGCCTGCGTTCGCCGCGTCGGAGCGCCGCCGGCACCCACGATGTCGATGGCGCCAGCAGGAACTTCGAGGGGCACGACGGCATCCATCATCGCCGCCTGCAGACCGATCAGTTCCTCGACGGTTTCCCCCTTGATACGCAGCCCGACGATGAACGCGGCGATCTGTGCGTCGGTGGCTTCGCCGGCAAGCATCGATGCCAGCACGGCCTGGCACTGACCGGCGGAGAGGTCGTTTCCGCTGGCCAGGCTGCCGAGGATCGTCGGCCAACCGCCTACATCGTCGATCGAGCTCATCGGTCCCCCATCACCGCAGGCCCTCGATGGCCGCGGTCAGTCGCTGTTCGTGATCGTGCTGTGCGTCGGCCAGCTTGTCCAGCCATGCGGCCACCTCCCCGAGCGTCTCGGCACGGGCTGTCTCCGCCATCGCTCGATAGGACGTCGCGGCGAGATGTCGCCCTGCAACCATGTGCTCGAGCCCGGCTTCAGCGTCGGCGAGACCGTCGGGTGCCTCGATGAGGAAGTCCACCAGACCGGCCGCCAGCCCCGCCTCGCGGTCGGCGACGGCCCGGAGCGCCGCAGCGGCCTCGGGCTGGCCCTCGACATCCGCGTGTTCGGCCAGCTGACGTGCGAGCACCGCCGTGGTGGCGGCCGCCGCCAACCCGCTCCACAGATTCTCGCTCGTGCGGGTATCGGCCAGCTCGTGCATCGGCGGTACTCTAGGCCGCCTGTGCTGAGCGCCCTCGATAGATCCGCCGTTCTCCGTGGCTTCGCCGTCGCTCTGCTGGGCGTCGTTCCCGCGATCGTCATGTTGTTGACGCTCGGCGATGACGACAACACCACCACCGATCAGTCCAACTGGGTCTATCTGGCGCTCGTCCTGATCGTGCTCGGCTACGGCGCCGGAGGTGCCGCTGCCGCCCGCCGCTCGGGAAGTTCACCCTTCGCCCACGGAGCAGCCGCCGCGTTCCTCGCGTTCGCGGCGCCGCAACTGATCGGTGTGATCGTGAATCTCGCCCAGGGTGACGGTGTCACGGTCGTGGCCCTGATCTTCAACGGCCTGCTGGCACCATCGATTGGCGTCGTGGGTGCCGGGATCGGCATCCGCCGCGGCACAATGGACGACGGTGGCGGGGAGCCGGCTGGATGACCGCGGCCCTTCGGGGCTGAGGAAAGTCGGGGCTCCGCAGGACAGGGTGCTGGCTTGCGCCAGTCGAGGTGACTCGCAGGAAAGTGCCACAGAAAGCAAACCGCCGGCGGTATCGCCACCGTCGGTAAGGGTGAAACGGTGCGGTAAGAGCGCACCAGCATCCCGGGCGACCGGGATGGCTCGGCAAACCCCACCCGGAGCAAGGTCACGCAGGGAGAGAGCGGTCCGCTCGTCGACACTCCCGGGTCGACTGCAAAGATGGATGGTCATCCACGGTCCCACCTGCTTCCACCAGGAGGGACCCGGACAGAACCCCGCTTACAGGCCGACTCCCCGCCACCACCATCAGAAGGCCGATCGGCCCATGGACGACGTCGGCGAACGCTGGCTACCTTCGAGGGAACCGGTCTGTTCATGCCGCTATCAACGCCGTGAACGTGCTTACGCGGCCCTCATCGTTCTCAGCGGTGAGGGCCGTAACGCGTCGACCGGCTGCCTGCATCGCAGTCGGCGCGATCACAGACCGCCGACCAGGCCCGCGTAGGGTTCTGGTATGAAACGAGTGGCGGCGATTCTCATCCTCCTGCTGTCGGCGTGTGGCTCCGGCGAGAAGCCGGCGGCCGACGCCGAGACCGGCGAGGCGGCGACCTCATCGACCTCCCCCACGAGCACCACATCCGTCGCCCCGGACACCACCGATCCCCCGGCCACCACGGAGGCTCCGACCACCACGCTCGTGGACGAGCCGGTGGCGCTCGACTGCGAGGCGCTCGACGGGATCCTCGGACTGCTGTGGAACGACTGGGCCAACGCGACCGCAGACTCTCCGGCATTCGGGAGCTTCACCGACGAACTCCCCAACGGCCAGATGCGAGTCACCGCCTATGACCCCTCGACTCGCCTCGTCGCCGGGGTGTGGACGTTCCCCGAACCCGGTGGCGATGGTCTCGCGCAGGGAATCGTATGGCTCGACGGTGTCGTGACGGGCGACGTCTACTACCTCGATGGCGTCGAACCGCTGGTGGAGGGCGACGATGCACTGCTCGAAACCGGTGAGTTCCTCACCCTCGAACTGGACATGGAAGGGGGCCTCGCCGTCGCCACCGGGTGTTGGGTCGGACCCAAGCCTCCCCTCGTCTCCCTCACGGCGCCGCTGACCATCCACGGCATTGGTCCGATCACAGCCGGAATGACGTTGGCGCAGGTGCTCGACGCTGTCGGCGATTTCCCCCACGACGTCTCGGACCAGCTCGATTGGGCCGACGGCTACTGCTACGTACTCCCGCTCGAGGACTCCGGCCTGTGGCTCCAGCTCGAAGGTGAGGGTCCCGACGCCTCACCGCTCGATGCCATCGTGGGAGCCGTCGTCGTGAACTGGGGTGGCTACTCCACCCCGTCCGGAATGGCGCTCGGCACGACGCAATCCGACCTCGAGGCGGCGCTGGGCGACCAACTCGTGATCACCCCGCACGAGTACGTCGATGGCACATATCACGACTTCGTACCCAACGATCCCGACGAGCAGCATCTCCGCCTCCGGTTCGAGGTCACCGGCGGAGTCGTGACACAGATGCGGGCCGGATTGGCGACGACCACCAGCCTGGTCGAGGGCTGCAGCTAGGCCATGACCTCTGTCGCCGTTCTGCTCTACGAGGGATGCACGATCGCGGAGGTGATCGAGCTCGCCACTCGGCTGAGCGACGCGGGTGCGTCGGTCAGCTTCGCGGCACCCGACGAGCAGGCGGTGCGGGACCAATCAGGGCTCCAGCTCCTCCCCGACTCGGTTGTCGGCCAGCTCTCGCCGGACTCCTTCGATGCGGTCATCATTCCCGGAGGCGACCCCGGTTCGATCATCGACCGCTGTCGTGGCAGGAATCTGGGCCGGCGCCCTGGTGATGGCGAGCTCCGGCATCCTGGTCGGCTGTCGGATGACCCACAACTACCGATCGCCGTGGGCGGGATCCGAGATCGAGTCATTCGTGCAGGAGTACTGGTCCGGCGCTGATGTCGTCGAAGACCGTTCGATCGGGGTCGTCACCGATGGCAGCCTCGTGACGGCCCTGCCGGACGCAACGTCGGAGTTCACGACGACCGTGCTCGCGCTTCTCAGTGTCGACGCCGAGGACCGTTAGCTCGACCGCGGCGGTCGAGGCCAGAACGAGCTGGTTCGATCGACGTAGGCCGCGTACTCGGGACGGGTCCTGCGGACTCGTTTCTCGAGCGTCGGCGTGCCCGTGACGGTGAGCACGAGGCGCGTGTACGCGATCGGGCCGATGATGCCGAACGCCGCCCATGGCACCTCGATGGCGATGATGAACAGGCCCCACGCCATCACCACTTCGCCGAAGTAGTTGGGGTGAGCCGTGTAGCGCCAGAGGCCGGAGTCGAGCACCTGGCCGGCGTTGGCAGGGTCGGCCCTGAAGCGAACGAGTTGAAGGTCGCCGATCGCTTCGAAGAAGAACCCGACCGCCCACACCACGACGCCGATGTAGGCGAGCGGGCCGAGCGAACTCGGATCGGTGGCCGTCAGCGCAATCACCAGAGGTGAGCTCAGGAGAAACATCGTGATGCCCTGAAGTCCGAAGACCTGGCGGAGCGCAAACCGGTGGAATGGCCAGCCTTCGTCGACCCAGCCCCGGAGCTTCGTGTAGCGCGGATCCTCGCCCTCGCCCCATTTCCGCCAACCAAGGTAGGTCGTCAGCCGCAGCGACCAGATGCACAGGAGCCCGAGGATCAGCAGTTTGCGGGAGTCGGGCGCTGAACCCATCGCCACACCCGCGATGCCGACGATCGAGACCTCGATCAGGCTGAAGACCGCATCGATGATCGAAATGTCGCGACGCACGATCGACAGCGCCCACAGCCCGAGGACCCACGCAGCCGAGACTCCCGCGGCCACGCCGAGCGCCAGGAGAAGATCGCCCCAGTTCATGCGTCCTCCGTTGGTGGGTCCATGGCCATCAATCCCAGGAACGCGGACATGCCGTCAGCGAAGCTCTGCCACCCGTCGGTCTGGAACAGCGACTCCCGAATCTCGGCGAACCGCTCGTCCGAGACGGCTTCTCCCGCCGGAAATGCCCTTCCTGCGGTCTCCCCGGTGAGCACTGCTCGGAACCGGTTGCCGGCAGCGACGATCGTCTGGCCGCTCACATCGGCTGCCGGGTCGAGCAGCCACATCGCGGCCGGGACGACCAGTGACGGGTCCATCCCCGCGGCCTGGTCTTCGGGGACGTGTTCCTCGGTCATCTGGGTGAGCGCGAACGGTGCGAGCAGGTTCGCTCGCACACCGCTCCGCTGCCCCTCGATCGCCAGCGTCTTGGCGAAGGCACTCAGTGCGCCCTTGGCCGCCGCGTAGGAGGCGACTCCGTACTCGCCGTATGTTCCCGCCGCGGAGGTGACGAACAAGAAGCGCCCGGCGGTCTCGGTGATCTCCGGGAACGCCGCTCGGGCCAACGCCACCGGAGCCATGAAGTCGATCTCCATGACGGCGCGAAATCGATCGGGGTCGGATCTGTCGAAGGTGGCCCGATCCACGATCGCCGCGTTCGCCACCACCATGTCCAGCCGGCCGAAGTTGCCGATGGCCGAGGCAACCATCGACTCGGAAGCGCCGGTTGCCTCGACCGAACTCCGTTCCGCGACGGCTGATCCCCCGCCGGCGACGATCTCCTCGACCACTGCGGCGGCCGAATCCTGTCCATCGCGGGATCGATTGTTCACCACCACCGACGCACCGCGCCTGGCGAGCGCCAGCGCGATCTCTCGACCGATGCCTTTCCCACCGCCGGTCACGATGGCCACCTGGTCGCTCAGATCGATCACTCAGGCATCATGTTCGAGCCACCGAGTTCCGACAAATCCGTCTGCGACGCCTCGGCGATGGACATCACCACTCCGCCCTCCTGCTCCTGTCGCCTGCTCATCTCGCTGCGGCGATCTCGAGCGTCTGCATTCCCATGGAGTACATGCACGCGTTGTCAGCAGAGCTGGAGACAACAGCGAGGCCATGGCTGACACCCCAACCGCGGCCGCGCAGCCACATGGCATCGTCGACCGGCCGGACCGACGACTCTGCTGCTGCACGGAGGACGGCTCGATCCTCCGCCCCGAACAGCGCCCACGCGGCGAGGAAGTCGGTTGCGGGGTCCCCTCCGGTGATGTCACCGAAGTCGATCACGGCCGCGAGTTCGTCCTCATGAACGACGATGTTGGCCGGGTGGAGGTCACCGTGGATCCACATCGGTCGTCCCACCCACTTCGGCGCCTCGAGTGCGGTTTCCCAGACGGTCGCCACCCGGTCCTGAAGCTCAGGAAGATGATCGACGGACGTCAACCGTTGACGCGTGATCTGGTCACGGTCCGCGAGCGAACCGCCGCGGTGGGGATTGAGGGGATGACCGTCCGGCGCCGGCCGGTGCAACGCAGAAAGGAACTCGCCCAGCGATCGAGCGACGCTCTCCGGCCGGCGCAGCGGATCCGTGCCGCGAGCTCCGGCAGCCAGGTCGCCTCGTGATCAACAAGGGGAACCGATACCTCGCGTCGGGGCAGCCGTGCGACGAGATCCGCCCCGACGCGGTACAGAGCGTTGTCCCAGCCGTTGGCCAGCAGGGTGATCGGCTCGTCAGCCAGCTCGGGCAGCTGCTCGGCCAGGAGCGAGCGAACCAGCTCAGCGGTGACATCCACCTCAGCCACCGGCATGTTCGACGTCGCCACGCCGTGAACGCTAGTGCTCAGGACCGGAACAAGCCGTTGATCGTCGCGGCGGCCCCCGAGCCATCGTCACCGGCAGCAGCCCACCCAGCGGCGGTGCCGTCGAAGTTGGTGTCGGCGATCGCGATGGATGCACCCCGTGCCAGGAGGTGACGCACCATCTCGACCTTCCCGAACTGCACCGCGAAGTGCAGGCCGGTCGTGTTGCACCAGGGTCGAGCGTCGATGTCCGTCCCCACGTCGAGGAGATGATCCACCACCGCCGGGCGGCCGTTGGCTGCGGCGAACACGAATGCTTCGCCGATGACATGCGCGGCGTCCGCGGTCGGAGCCTCGCCTTCCGGTCGACCCACGTCAGCCCAATCGGGCCGATAGGCACCGGGGTGGCGCGTGAGTTCTCCCTCGCGATCCACCCAGCTGCGGACGTCGTCGAGCTGCCCGCTCGCCGCGGCAAGGCACAGGCTCGGCCGATGCAGTCCGTGCGAGACGAGCACGTCTCCTGCATCGGATGAACCGTGCATCGCCGCGGACTCGAGTGGCGTGATGTCGGCATCGGCCCGGGCGGCGGGGTCGGCCCCCGCGGCCAGAAGACGCCGGCAGAGGGACGCGAGGTTCCAGCACCCGGCAAGACCGAGCGCCCGTTCGAGCGCCGCGCCATTCTCCATCAGGACCTCGATCACCTCGATCGAGATGCCGTGCGGAGGCTGGGTCGCCCACTCGAGTAGCGTGTTGCCCTGCCAGGGCAGGTCGACGAGCTCCGGGTCGGCGTGCAGCACGGACCGAAGAGCGACCGAGCCACCGGCCAGGAGCGCATGAAGCGCAGGTTGGATTCGTTCGTCGCTCGCTTCGTTCACGGCTCGACGAGCACCGGGTCGCCCGGCCGTACCTCGCCTGAGCCGAGCGCGATGGCGTAGACCCGCGACCACCCCGGATGATCGTCGTGAAGGATCCGATTGACGTTGCGGTCCTGAAACCACTGCGCGTTCTTGCCACACGGGATGGCGAAGGCAGTGACCAGCATCGGAATCGCGCTCACCTGCAGGATCGTGCCGGGTCGGATCTCGGCCCATGTCACACCAGCGATCGTGACGTTCTCACCAGCCGCGCCCGCCACGATCGGATGGCCCTCCGTCTGGAGTTCGGCGATGACATCTGCGCTCCAGAGGCAGACTGCCTGTATCGGGCGACCGTGGTGGAGGCGATCGTCCTGCGAGTCGCCCTCCACTCCGGAGGGACCGATCGCAGCCGACTCAACCGGCAACTTCGGAACACCACCTCCCGACGTGTGGATGCCGGCGACCGTGCCCCGATCGGGAGACGCTCCGAATCCGAACTGCTGGCGGATGCGGCCGATGTCGGCGAGGTGATGGAACGCGTCGTGCAACACGTGACGTGCCAACCAGCCGATCGTTCGGATCTCACCGCCGATGACGGCAGTCCGCCCCCATTGCTCATCATCGAGCCCACGCAGGAGATCGTGGATCGACTCGAACTCGTCGGCGACTCGCTGGAGCGCGCCCCGCACATCAATGATTCGGACCTCGGGGACGAGTCCCATGTCGGGAGGATCTCCCAGGTCGACGCCCGGCTCCGCCAACGCCGCCTCCATCACGAAACGGATCGCGAAGGCGACCTCACGAATGTGATCGACGTACTCCCCGATCGACCAGGTTTCCGGATCGGGACGACGGTCGAGGACCTCGGTGCTCAGACCCTCGATCGCCGAGCCGAGGATCGGGGCGATGGGCCGCTGCGATGAAACCGTGTCCGCGCGACCGTACAGGGCGCTGTCGAACCCGCAGAACTCGCATGTCTCCCGCGGCCCATCGTCACCGTCGAGTCCGGTCATGTCGCGACCCTAGACGGCGTGCGGCCCGGTCAGGGCTCGTCGAATCCGTCCGACACCAGCAGAATCCACACAACTGCGCGACAATTGAACGGTGTCCAATGCACCCCAGGGTCCTGGGTGGTGGTTGGCCAGCGATGGGAAGTACTACCCACCCCAGCCGGTGGCTCCACCAGCCCCGCCTCCGGCGGCGGCACCTCCTCCGGTGCCGCCACCACCGGCCGTGTCCAAGAAGAACCGCGTCTGGCTCTGGGTTCTGCTCGGCGCCCTCGTCGCACTCGGTGGATGCACGGTGGTGGTTGCCGGGGTCCTTCTCGCCGTCGGTGACGCGATCGACGAGAGCCGCGACGACGCGCTGGCCCACGTCGATTGTGCCGGCACCGGTGTCGATCTCGCCGGACATGTGAGAATCGAGATGTCGGTGCACAACACCTCGGACAAACGGAGCGACTCCTGGGTCACGATGGAACTGCGTGATGGTGCTGACTTCCTGGGTTCGCGCCGAGCCAGCCTGGTGAGCATCCCTGCCGGGGCCACCAACTCCAAGGAGATCTTCACCGACATCGATGCGCCTCCGGACGGGGTGGGTCAGGTCACGTGCACGGTCATCGACGGAGTCAGGACGAACTGGGGATGACCACCCGCCCCGCATTGCCCCCGCCGGTCTCGGCCGACGCACTGCGCTGGGTCGAACACGTGCACGTCCTGGAGTTCGTACTCCACTCGGTGCCCAGGCGCACCGGGAGCGTGGCGGCAGCTCTCGCCATGCTCGACCGCGACCTCCCCATGGGCTCTCGCGACATCGCTGCATTCGCCCGTACCGGGCACGAGACCGTTCGCCGCGCCGCAGATGCGCTCCTCGAACTGGGGCTCATCGACCGCCACCGTCGACCTCTGGTTCATGCCCGCGCACCACTCGACTAGCACCCGCTGATCAATCGTCGCGCGTCGGCTTCTGTCGTCCTCGCTTCACATCACCCCTTCGACGTTTCGCATCGACACGGCGACGCTTGGAGCCACGGGTCGGCTTGGTGGGCCGACGAGGTCGCTCGACCTTCTCCGCGGCAGCCACCCGACCGCGGAGGCGCTCGATGGCAATCTCCCGGTTCCGAAGCTGTGACCGTTCGTCATCGACGGCGACGCGCACGGTGTCGCCGAGACGTTCCATCACCCGACGACGTAGCCCCTCGGGCATGGTCGGCGAGTCGGCGATGTTGAACGTGGCATCGACCTTGGTGTTGCTGCGATTGGCGTGTTGGCCACCCGGTCCACCGGACGAGACGAAGCGCAACTCGATTTCAGACTCCGGGATCTCCCACCCGGCGGCCATCTCAGCTCGGGACGCGTGACGGGAAGAACTCCGAGATGTCCATCTCGAGAAATGCCGCCAAGGCAGCGAGCTCCTCCGCTTTGGTCTGGGTTCGGCCGAGGAGACGGTCACGCATCGCCTCCCGGTTTACACCAATCACCTGGGCGAGACGTTGTTGCGACACGCCGCGAGCGGCGCGCGCCTCGGCCAGGACTTGACGGATGTGTCCCTGTGTCTCGAGCATCAACGGCCCGTACTCGGCCGTCTCGATGCACTCATCGTGGGCACGTCGCCCCATTCGAATCCCTTTCGCCCCGCCAGGGTCACAGGCCCACCCAAAGCCCGCCGAAGCATATGGGACACGTGCCTCAGGTACCAAATCAGGTACGCAGGATGGCTGCGTCAGGCCAGGTGGGCGAGATGGCTGGTCTCGTTGAACGAACGCAACGATGGTGAGGCGCCGCCGGTTCCGATTCTCAGGATCGACGCCTGGGCGACGAAGCAGCGCCATGAGATGCTGATCGGGACGCCCAGTGCCCAGGCCACCGCGGCCTTGATGGGCGAGACATGGCTGACCAGAACGACGTCGCCAGTGGCTGCGGGGGTGACGAGTTCGTCGAGCAGGGACCAGACCCTGGCGCCGAGTTCGTCATGGCTCTCCCCCTTCGGCGGCCTCCAGGCATCGTCGGCCCGCCACGCATCCCACGTGGAACGGGGCACATCGGCCACACGAGTCCCCTCGAGGTCGCCGTAGTCGAGTTCGATGAGCCGCTCGTCGACCTCGTGATCGGGGTCGAGGGCCGCCGCGGTCTCGCGGCAGCGGGCGAGCGGACTACTGATGACCCGCGCTCCCCCGGGGAGCGCCGCGGCAGCGGCTGCGGCCTGGGCGACCCCGGTCTGGTCGAGCGACGGGTCTCGCCGACCGAGGAGTTCGCCTGCCCGGTTCGCTTCCGTCCGACCATGACGCACGACGATCAGCATTCGCCGCCAACCTTTCCGAGGTGTGGAAGCCGACCGGTACGACGCAGCTCGGCGCGGTTCGCCGCCTCGGTGAGCTGGAAGCGCCGCGCCACCCACACCAACATGACGATTCCGGCCAGCTCGAGCAGCACGAGGAGTGCGAGCGGATGGTCGTACTCGGGCAGGGGTCCGACGCCGAGCTCATCGAGCCCGGCGACCGGCCACCAGAAGAGCTCGGTGCGTGTCCAACTCGTCGACGCGACGAGGAAGACGAACGTGCCGATCGGGATACCGAGGAGTTGTCGCCGTCGAATCCGCCTGCCAACCGTCAGAGCCATCACCAGCGTCATCAGGGCGACCGACCCGAGCAGCGTATGGAGCACGAATGGACGACCGACGAGGGCCTCCACGAGCGGCAGCACGCCCCCTGCCGCCACGAAACGGTAGTCGACGGCGGGGCTGTCGAAGACGAAGAGCACGGCACACACAGCGGTGGCCACGAACCACACCAGCACGTCAGCGCAGCACGATCCGGCCGCACTCATGGCAGTTCAGGATCGAGCCCGACGCCTCATGCTTCATCCGGTCGACTTCCATGGCCGGCATGGTGGACGGACAGCCGGTGCAGTTGTTGCCGTCGAAATGGACCACGGTGGCGGACCCGAACCCGGGGCGGAGGTTCTCGTATTCGGCGACCAGCTCGGGGGAGCTGGCGCTCGCCGCAGCAGCCCGAGCAGCCGCGGTCCGTTCGATCTCGGCATCGATCTCGGCCTCGGCCACGGTGATCTCGTCGCGCAGGACCGCGATCCGGCCGTCGACATCGGCTCGGGCCTCCTCGAGTGCCGCGATCCTGGTGGCGAGCTCCTCCGCCTCCTCCATCGCCTCGAGCGCTTGGTCCTCGAACCCCTCCTGGCGTTCCTTGAGCCCGGCGATCTCGTGCTGGAGAGCCTCGAGATCCTTGACCCCCTGAACCTCGCCACTGTAGAGCCGCGCCTCATCGGCCTGGACCTTGGTGGCGACGATCTGCGCCTCGTCCTCGTGGCGGCGCTGCCGATTGGCCACTTCGACACGAGCAGCGGCCACGGCATCGATCTCCACCTGGTGCTCGGCCTGTTCGGTCAGCGCGGCCTCCAGGATCCCTCGTTGCTCGAGATTGACGCGCCGATGGTTCAGCACTTCGGTCTCGGTGTCGAGCTGTTGGAGTTCGTAGAGCGATTCCCGGCTCACTACGGCACCGTCGTGGTGGTCGTTGTCGTCGTGGTCGTTGTCGTCGTGGTGGATCCGTTCGGCACAGTGGTCGTCGTTGTAGCACCCGGAACGGTGGTTGTCGTCGTCGTGGTCGTGGTTGTTGTCGGCGGGGAACAACCATCGATGCGACCATTGCCGTCCGCGTCGATCGGCTCGTACAGGATCGGGCACTCCGCGATGCCTTCGTCGAACTCGAAATCGCCACCTTCACAGTGATCGACCACGCCGTCTAGATCGGTGTCCATCTCAGCCTCCTCATTGCCACAGAAGCCCTCGACGACTTCGTTGTAGTCGTCTTCCTCCTGATCCGTTCGGATCCTGATGCCACCCCTCGTGCCGTCGGGAGACTCGAACGGAATCGGCGCGAGGTCGGCGTGGTACGCAGTGTTGAACTGCCCCCAGACCATCGCAGGAATGGAACCTCCGAAGACATTGCCGAAGCCGAGCGGGCCCCGATCGACGTTGCGCATCTCGATCTGTTCGTCCGGGTTGCCGATCCACACCGCCGTGGAGAGGTAGGGCGTGTAGCCGACGAACCACGCATCGTTGAAGTCCTGCGCGGTGCCGGTCTTGCCCGCCGCGGTCTGTTCCGGGAGCCGAGCCCGGGTACCGGTGCCGGCGCGCACGTTCGCCTCGAGGATCTGGGTGACCAGGCGGGCGGACTGCGCGGAGATCGCTCGCTCCGGGTCAGGCGCGTTCTCCAGGAGAATGTTGCCGTCGCGGTCCTCCACTCGGAGGATGAAGACCGGATCGACTTGGAGTCCGTCGTTGGCGAAACTCGCGTACGCGGTGGCCATGTCGATCGGCGTGACGTCCTTGGGCCCGAGCGGCATCGAGATCGGGAGATCGGAGAGGTCGGTGGTGATGCCGAGCGCTCGCGCCGTGTCCGCGACGTTCGACAAACCGACGATCAGGCCGAGGCGGACGAACGCGCAGTTCGAGGAGGACATCGTCTGGGCTCGGATCGACTTCACCGATCCCCCCGGACCACCGAAGTTGTTCGCGCGATAGGGGTTCGGAAAGCCGCCGGGATTGTTGAACTCACACGTGCCGATCCCGTTGAGCAGGTCGCCGGGCACGAACCCCTTCTCCATTGCCGCAGCGATGACGAACGGCTTGAACGCGGAGCCGGTCGGGCGACCCTTCTGGGTGGCGATGTTGAACTCGTACTCACCGGGGCCGGTGCCGAACCCTGGACCTCCGATCAACGCTCGAACGTGCCCGGTGCCCGGCTCGACACTCGCGAGCGCAATGGCGAACTCCCGCTCGTCGTCCGGCGTGAGGTCTTCGACGGCCTGTTCGGCATGCGCCTGAGCGATGGGGTCGTACGTCGTGAAGACACGCAGGCCGCCACCGAACAGGGCTTCGGAGCGCTCGCTCTGTGTTGCACCGAGTCGGGGATCGGCGAGGAGTTGCCGACGGACCTCTTCGATGAAGTAGCCGGTGGGCTCCCACTCGGCCGGCACGAAACGGGTCGCGGGCAGGGGCCGATCGATGTAGAACTCGTACTGCGGCTCGGTGATGTGTCCGGTGTCGAACAGTCGTCGTAGTGCGACCTCGCGGCGTTCTTTGGCGTTCTCGGGGAAGTTGGTCGGGTCGTAGAGAGTCGGGTTGGAGATGAGGCCGGCGAGCATCGCCGACTGGTGCCAGTTCAGCTCGTTGGGACCGACGCCGAAGTAGATCTCCGCCGCGGCGCGGACTCCATACGCGCCACTGCCGAAGTACACGGTGTTGAGGTACGCCTCGAGGATCTCTTCTTTGGTCAGCTGGTTCTCCAGACGCCAGGCGAGGGCGGCCTCCGGGATCTTGCGATCGATGTCGATCGCGTTGCCGATCACCCCGTTCTTGATCAGCTGCTGCGTGATGGTCGAGCCGCCCTGTTCGATCCCACCGGCGTTGACGTTCTCGACGAAAGCTCGACCGATGGCCTTGGCGTCCACCCCGTTGTGGCCCCAGAAGCCTTCGTCTTCGACGACCAGGACAGCGGTGATCAGGTATTCGCTGATGTCGTCGAGTTCGACCAGCGCACGGTTCTCGACGTCGTACAGGACGTCGAACTCGTCGCCGTTGCGGTCATACACGATCGAGCGGAGCGCCAGTTCGTCGAGATTGATCTCCGCGGTCGTGCTCTCGTTGGCTTTGACGATCTCGACGAACCTGGGCGCGAGCGCGGCAATCGAGAACGCAACCGCGACGCCGCCACCGATGAGGATCGCCCCAAGCCGGACCAGACGCAGCAAGCTCTGGAAGATGCTCCGCACGTAGCAAAGTTACCCGCCGATCGGCGCTTCGGCTGAGCGCCTCTCCCCCAGGGCATGGCACCATGCACCGGTGACACGTATCGGAATCGTCGGCGGCGGGATGGCAGCCGCAATGCACGCCGAGGCGGCGCTGGCCTGTCGAGCGACGACGCTCGTCGGGGTCGGCGGACGCCGAGGTACGGGCACTGCGTTGAGCGAGGCCGCCGGGGTGCCCGTTCTCGAACTCGAAACGATGGTCGAAGCCAGCGATGCGCTCGTCATCGCCACCCCGCCCGCAGCGGTCTCCGACGTCGTTGAAGTCGTCGCCGACCGTGTCGCCGCTCTCCTCGTCGAATCTCCGGTTCCGCCCGCGCTCCCCTCCCCGGGCACACCGACCATGATCGGGGCAAACCTCCTGCATGCTGCGTTCGTACGGAAGGGCCTGACGGAGATCGGTCGGATGAACCCACACCATCTGCAGCTCCGGTGCACCATGCCGCGCCCGGTATGGGGAAGCCATGCCGGAGATGGCTATGGCGGACCACTCTTCGATCCGGGGGCCAGACTCCTCTCCCTGTTGCTGGCCGCCGCCGGTTCGAGCGTCGTCAGCGCCGACCTCGACCGCTCCCGACCGAATGCCACGTCGCTCGACCTGCACCTGAATGACGGACGCACTGTCGGAATGCGGTCGACCTGGCTCGATGGCTCGGCCACCGTCGAGCTCGAGGCGGCCGACGCCACGGGCGTCGTCCAGATCTCGATGTTCCCGACCCCGAGCGTGGAGGTCAACGGGCAGCCGTCGGAACGTGACACCGACCCGCCTGTTGTCGCTCTCGGGTTCGTCAACCAGATCGAGCGGCTGGCGCGAGTGGCGCAAGGCGAAGCGGAACCCTGGCTGCCCTTGTCATCTGGACAGGGGATCAGATCGCTGCTCGACGAAGTCTCCGACTGACCGACCACATGGGCTCAGAGGCCCACCATTTCGCGCCGACCGAGCGTCACCAGACGACGATCGATCGTCAGGAACTCGACCACCGGGTCGAGCGGCGCATCGGTCGGATCATCGAATGCGAGTCCGACGCGCGTCTCCCCGGGGAGGCCGGGCGCGACATGAGCGACGTGGACGAGCGTCGAGACGTTTCGCCACGAACCCTCGGCATCGGGGATGCGAAAGGCCACCGTCGTCACGAGGCCGAGTTCTGGCGCATCGAAGGTCTCCACGGGTAGTACGACCCCCGCACCCCCGAACGAGAGATCGAACAGAACACCCTCGGTTTCCTGGAGCAGACACGTGACGAGTCCCAGCCGGATGCGGTGGTTGGCACGCCGTTGCCGCCGGGCGAGCACATCGAACAGGACCTCGAAGGCAACACCGAGAAACCCGGCAGTCACGACGAGTGAGATGGCGGCCGTCTCCGCCGGCAGACGGTTGGACCAATCACGCCACACCGAGAGCGCGGTGACGGCCTCGGCCCCTGCCAGCACCAGGACGATCAGGCCGAGGAGCCGGAGGTTCCCACGCCACTCCGCTCGGGGTCCACGGAAGATGGAGAGATCGGCACTCAGGGTCCTCAGATCGGAACGCAGCACGGCGAGGGGACGCAATCGGCCACGGCCGAGAAGAAGGTGTGCGGTCCACCGGAGGAGATAGGCGGGCACCGCCATCATGACGAGGCCGTTCAGCGAACCGCTGAGCGGCTGCTGACCGAACACCAGCACCAGTACCGCCGCCGCGACCAACATCAGCCGTTGGACCGCGGCCAGCGGTCCGGCCCACACGACTCGATGTGACCATCGAGCGGGGCGTGCGAGCGACCCGATCGCTCCCCCGATCGCGGCTCGGGCCTGCGCCTGCAACCGCTGATGACGGCGGGCGAGACTCTCACCGAGATTGCCAGGCCCCCTGACTCTGGCCAGCGTCACCGGCACACACGTGACGTGATACCCGGCCTCCTGCATGACGATGCCGATCTGAACGTCGGGCATGTCTTCACCGGAAGCTGCCTCCGAGCGGATGAAGGCCTCGGTGCGAACGAGCACGGGTTCAAACCCGAACCACGGAATCGACCCCCGACTCGCGAGCGATGGACGAACGACCTGCTGTTCGAAGGGAGACAACGACCAGCGGCCGTTGACGTCGTGATCGAAGGACACCGGATCGGCCTCCTCGATGCCCACCTGCACCACACCGACGTCGGGGGCGGCACAGACGGGGGCACACATGGTGACGAGGTCGGGCAGCGGAATGTCTCCGCCGCTGAGTCGCAGCACCCACTCGGTGGGTGCCGCCGCTATCGCACGCGCAGCGGTGATCGAGGGGTCCATCACCGTCGCTCCGAAACGCTCGGCCACCGATCGCAGCCAGCGCGAGTCATCCGCGCCGACAATGGTGACGTGGTGCGACCCCTCGAGTCGGGCGACCGAGACGAGAGTGGTCCTCAACTCCTCGATCGATGCGCCGTGCGCGTCGATCACCACCGTGAGATCAGGAGGCACGGCATGGGGCGCGTCGATCGCCGTCACCGGTGTGGGGCGAGCAGCTCGGACTCGAAGCGCGAACACGATGACGCCGAGCACCTCAGCCCCCAACAGCACCGAGGCGGCGACTGGATGGACACCGGTCAGAGTCGCGAGGACGCGCCAGACCAGATAGCAGGCCCCCCACGACACGGCGACGAGCGCGACCACGCGAACGAGGCTCTCACGAGTGGGGTTGGGGCGAACGAAAGGGTCCGCGGGCGAGTCCGTTGCCATTCCACTGCCGTTCCGTCGAAACTCTGCCCACTCCGATCGGGTCGCCCGGGTTGATATTGAGGATGCGCCGTGACCATGCTGCCGATCGTCCCGGCGAGCCCTCTGGTTGTGACCGCGTTTTTGCCGATCGGCGTTCTTTTGCCAGACTCGCCCGATGCCGAACCCGAGTCTCGTCCGATGACCGAACTCCATGCCGCAACCGCCCCGACCGACTGCACCGTGGTCGTGGTCAATGTCGGCCTCGGTGACTCGGTGCGAGCGGGAGCCACGGTCGCGGTCGTCGAGATGATGAAGATCGAACACCTCGTCACTGCTCCGGTGGATGGGACGGTCGCGTCGATCGCCGTGGAGCCGGGGCAGATCCTCAGCGGCGGACAGATCGTGCTGGAAGTCGCAGCCGGTGACGTTGCCGCGGAGGAGCCCGATACCGACCCGCAACGCGATGGCGCTGAACGCGGCGATCTCCGAGAACTCGGGGAGCGGAGAGCACTGCTTCGCGACGACGCTCGCCCGGAAGCAGTCGCCAAGATCCACTCGCGCGGCCGCCGCACCGCTCGTGAAAACGTCGACGATCTCGTCGACGCAGGAAGCTTCGACGAGTACGGCCGATTCATGTTTGCCGCCCAGCGGAAGCGACGCGAGCTCGACGACCTGATCGCGAACACTCCCGCCGACGGCATCGTCGGCGGCATCGCCCGGGTCAACGGCGAACTCTTCGATGACGCCACATGTGCGGTGATGTCCTACGACTACACCGTCCTCGCGGGCACGCAGGGCTTTCGAGGCCACGAGAAGAAGGATCGCCTTCTGGAGATCGTGGACCGACTCGGCTGTCCACTCGTGCTCTTCGCCGAGGGTGGCGGCGGCCGGCCGGGGGACACCGACCAGCCATGGATCGCCGGCCTCCACAACATGTCGTTCGCATGGATGGCACGCCTCAGCGGAAATGCGCCATCGGTGGCCATCGTCTCGGGCCGCTGCTTCGCCGGCAACGCGGCCCTCGCTGCGGTCGCCGACGTGATCATCGCCACCGAAGACGCCAACCTCGGCATGGCCGGCCCTGCCATGATCGAGGGCGGAGGTCTGGGGTCATTCACCCCTGAGGACATCGGGCCGGTCGATGTCCAGACCGAGAACGGCGTGATCGACATCCTCGTTCCCGACGATGCTGCCGCGGTCGTCGCCGCCAAGCGGTACCTCTCGTACTTCCAGGGCGCACTCGACACATGGGAGAGCCACGACCAGCTGGCCATGCGCGAGGTCGTGCCGGAAAACCGCAAGCGGATCTACGACGTGCGTCGAGCCATCGAGCTCGTGAGCGACGTCGACACCGTCACCGAACTCCGCCCGTCGTTCGGCCGCTCGATCATCACCGCCCTCGCCCGAATCGAGGGCCGGCCCGTTGGGATCATCGCCAATGATCCCGGACACCTGGGTGGGGCGATCGACAGCGACAGCTCCGACAAGGCCGCTCGTTTCATGCAGCTGTGCGACGCTCACGGGATCCCGATCATCTCGCTGTGTGACACACCGGGATTCATGGTCGGGCCGGAGGCCGAGAAGACCGCCCAAGTACGCCACTTCGGACGGATGTTCGTGGTCGGTGCCAGCCTCGAAGTCCCGCTGATCTGCATCATCCTGCGCAAGGCGGTCGGGCTGGGCGCGCAGGCGATGGCGGCAGGGTCATTCCACGCCACGCTGCTCACCGCCGCATGGCCGACCGGCGAGCTGAGCGGCATGGGCATCGAAGGCGCGGTCACCCTCGGCGCGCGGCGCCAACTCGAAGCGGTCGAGGACCCCGAAGAACGCCAGGCGCTCTACGAGGAGAAGGTGGCGGCGATGTACGAGTTCTCCAAGGCCATGAACGGTGCCGGCCACGGCGAGATCGATGACGTGATCGATCCGGCCGAGACTCGGGCCCGGATCGCGAACCTGCTGCGGGCATCGCCGCCCACCCCGCGCCGGCGGGTGATGGTCGACACCTGGTAGTTCAGCCGCGCCGACGGCGGCGCCCACCTCGCGAGGTCCCTCCGGCCGGCCTCTCGGTCGCCGCTTCGAGCTCGACCTCCGGCACGTCGATGGTGCCGTCGATTACGCCGCGGATCGCACGGATGTGCTCGGGCGTGTTGCCGCAACATCCGCCGATGATGGAGATTCCCGCCTCTCGCATGCGGTGAGCGTGAGCGGCCATCACATCGGGCGTGCCGCTGTAGACGAGCTCGGTGCCATGCCACTGCGGAACACCGGCGTTGGCCTTCGAGATGACCAGCACGTGGGGCGCCGCATCTCGGATCTCGGCGACGGCCGCCTCGGTGTCGGCCAGGTTGTTGCCACAGTTCGCACCAATGGCGACCACGCCGAGATCGGCGAGTCGCTTGCCGGCGTCGGTGCCGGTCACTCCCATCATGGTGCGCCCGGCGGTGTCGAAGCTGAGCGTCACACAGATCGGAAGAGACGAACGGGACCGCGCACCGGTGACGGCGGCCTCGGCTTCCTCCAGCGAACTCATCGTCTCGATCCAGAGGACATCGGCGCCGCCCTCGGTCAGCCCCTGGGCCTGCTCGGCGAAGGCCGCGACGGCATCAGCGGGTTCGAGCTCGCCGAGCGGCACCAGAAGCTTGCCCGTGGGGCCCATGCTTCCGCCCACGATGATTCGCCTCTCCGCGGCGTCGGCGACGGTGCGGGCGTGGCGGGCGGCCTCCCGATTGATCTCGATCACGCGGTCCTGCAGGTCGTGCAGCATCAGCCGATAGGCGCTGCCGCCGAAGGTGTTGGTGAGCACGATGTCGCTGCCGGCATCGACATACGCCTGATGGAGGCCGTAGACCGCATCATGGCGTTCGAGGTTCATCCGCTCAGGGGCGTCTCCCGGTTCGAGACCGCGGGCGAAGAGCTCCGTGCCGGTGGCACCGTCGACCACAAGCGTGCCGCGCTCCGCCAGGAGCCGGTGCAGGATCGTCTCAGAATTCAGGTCGCGCGCGTCCATTGTCGAAAGACTACAAATCAGCAGACGGCTAAGCCCTACGCCTCATGACTCTCTGTCGCGGAGCTCCCGGCGCAGGATCTTGCCCGACGCACTCTTCGGAACAACGTCGATCGTCTCGAGCAGGCGGATCTGCTTGTAGCTCACGAGATGCTCGCCCACGAACTCCTGGACCTCCTCGAGGGTGATCGATGCGCCGGGAGCAAGCGCTACGAACGCCTTGGGCAGTTCGCCGGCCGCCTCGTCCGGGACCCCGATCACCGCGACGTCGGCCACCGCCGGATGGGTGATCAGCAGCGCCTCCAGCTCCGCGGGTGGCACCTGGAAGCCGTTGTACTTGATCAGCTCCTTGATCCGATCGACGATCGAATAGTGACCGGCTTCATCGAGCTCGGCCACGTCGCCGGTGTGGAGCCATCCATCGCTGTCGATCGTCTCGGCAGTGGCCTCCTCATTGTTGAGATAGCCCTTCATCACCATGGGGCCGCGGACCCAGAGCTCACCACGACCGCCGACGTCTTGATCCTCGCCGGTCTCGGGATCAACGATCCGACATTCGACGTTGGAGACGGCGACACCGCTGGTGCCGGGGCGATTGACGCCCTGCGGTGTGGCGTGGGTGACGGGGCTGAGCTCAGTCATGCCGTAGCCCTGCACGACCTGGCAGCCCACCCGTCGAGATGCCTCCTCCTGAAGTTCGGCCCCGAGCGGTGCCGCACCACAGAAGATCTGAACCAACGACGAGAGATCGTAGTCATCGACGATAGGCGCCTTCGCGAGGCCGAGGACCATCGGCGGCACGGCGAAGAAGCGGGTGACCTTCTCGTTCTGGCACAGATCGAGCGCTTCCACCATGTCGAACCGAGGCATCGTGATGACGGTTCCGCCATTGGCGAGCACACCGTTCATGAGGACCTGCATGCCGTAGATGTGGAAGAACGGAAGCGCGGCGAGCGCAACCTCGTTCTCCCCGTAGACGATGACGTGATCCATCTGACAGACGTTGGCCACCAGGTTGCGATGGGTGAGCATGACCCCCTTCGGCAAGCCGGTCGTTCCCGACGAGTACGGCAGGACCATGACGTCCTCGGCGGGGTTCACGGGACGCTGATCGATGGGGTCACCCATGAGATCGTCGAGCGACAGCGCGCCGTCCGCGCCGCCGATCACGACGATCTCCGTCACGTCGGTGCCCTCGATGGCCTCCCGTGCGACCTCGGAGAACATCGGGATGGTGATCAGCAGCGTGGCCCCG
The DNA here is from genome assembly GCA_016845585.1 of Acidimicrobiaceae bacterium. Classification (GTDB taxonomy): domain Bacteria; phylum Actinomycetota; class Acidimicrobiia; order Acidimicrobiales; family Aldehydirespiratoraceae; genus JAACCU01. The sequence continues at coordinate 25,105 of JAERSO010000154.1, forward strand.
GCGTCATTCAGCTGGAATCGAACCTCTTCGGCTCCGTAGGTGGGGTTGATGGTGGTGAGCATGGCGGCGGCCGTCGCCACTCCATGGAACACCATCGCGTATTCGGGCATGTTCGGCGCCATGATGCCGATGCATCCACCATCGCTCAGACCGCGGGCATGTATCCCGCCGGCGAGCCGCCGCACGGCATCGCGGAGTTCGGCGTACGTGTAGCTGGTGCCTCCGCCGTCGGAGATCGCCACACGATCGGGATTCCGGTCCGCATGACGAAGGATGTGCTGAGAAACCGCGACATCCGGGATGTCGACGGCGGGTAGCGGGCTGGTATGGATGATGGTCACACCGGGATCGTAGCAATCCGGCCTTGATCGCTGCGAACAACTGCCGATGAGGAGGGAATGACCGACGGACACGGTCTCGGCCGCCTCCTTCCCCGCCACAATGCCCACGCTGCGCTCGAGATCGAGTGGAACGTCCGGCCGGCGCGCCGCCGATTCAACCGGGGCAGGGAAGTGAGCGTCCCGGGTGTCGTGCACGACATCTCCCTCGAAGGTGCCCTCATCGAGCTGCCAGAGGGCGAGGAGCAACCGATCGACGCCGACGTTCACATCCGCGTCCTCGGGACCGATGGACGCGGAACAGTTCGCCACACCCGCGAGGCACCGTCGGAAGGTGGCGCGTTGTACGGGATCCAGTTCAGCGGCGACGCCAGGTTCCAACGAGCCATCAACGACGCGGTCACGGCGTTTCGGGAGAACAACGCGGGGCTTCGAGCACGCTGGGAAGATTCCCGCTGAAACCGCCTCGACGGAGGAGTACCGTCGAACCATGCCCAAGCGTCGAGTTCTTCGCTCCCGTGTCGTGGACCTCATCGATGAACTCCGGGCGCGCCGTTCCGGCCGCATCGCGTTCTCCTCTGGCCAAGCACGTGCGATTCGACACATCGTCGGGCCGACGGGTTACCTCGCGCAGAACACGCTCGGCCCGGCAGCCGAGGGCGCAACCGCGTTCAACAAGTCCTTCGAGCCACGGATTCCCCCCAGCATCCACATCAGCCATGCCGACGCTCAGCGCCAGGGAATCGTCGTACCGCTCCGCGAACGCTGCATCGAGGACTGGCCGACCCCGAAGACCTATGTCGATCCCTACGACGAGATGGGCGACGAGCTCAGCTGAGCCGGAGCTCCAGCTTCTCGAGTCCCCGGAGGTTGATCCGTCCGTTCCACTCGGGGTCACCGACGATCTCGGCATCCGCGAATCGCCGCACGAACGAGCCGATGGCGACCTCGGCTTCGAGTTTCGCCAGCGAGGCACCCAGGCAGTAGTGCACACCCGAGCCGAACGAGACATGGTGGCTGGCGTCCTGTCGAGCGAGGTCGAGAGCCTCGGCGTCGTCGCCCCAGAAGACCGGGTCCCGGTTCGCCGACGCCAGTGAGCACAGGACGAATGACCCCTTGGCGACCTCCTTGCCACCGATCTCGAGATCGCGCGTCGCGATTCGCCTCGTGATCTGCACCGGAGCGACATAGCGAAGGAGTTCTTCCACCGCGTTGGTGATCATCGATGGATCCGCCACGAGCCGGCTCAACTGCTCGGGATGCAGGAGGAGCTGGTAGATCCCGGTGCCGATCAGGTTGACCGTGGTCTCGTGACCGGCGATGAACAACACCGACACCTGGTCGCGGAGTTCCCGCGCCGTCATGCGATCGCCGTCCTCCTCGGCTTCGATCAATGCCGTCAGGAGGTCGTCCGCCGGGTTGGCGCGTTTCCACTCGATCACCGCGTCGATGAGTCGGTCCATTTCTCGGGAGGCGTCGGCTGCGGCGATCACCTCGTCCTCGGTGATGACGGGATCGATCGTCTTGACGATCGCCGCCGACCAGTCACGGATCTGGAGCTTGTCGTTCTCCGGCATCCCCAGCATCTCGCTGATCACATCGAATGGGAGGGGGAATGCGAGCCCGCCGATCAGGTCGGCCTGTCCGGCGCTCTCCATGACATCGAGCGCATCGTCCACCAGCGACTGCACCATCGGCCGCAACGTCTCGACCGTCCGGGGCGTGAAGGCCTGGCTGACCAGCCGCCGAAGTCGGGTGTGGTCAGGGGGGTCGATGTTGAGAATCGACAGATTCGGCTCGAGGTCGGCGGCGTGTTCCTCGAACATCGCCGTGCGAGCCATCTCGTCGAGATTGGCGTTGGCGTCGTCGACGCTGAGCGACGGATCCCGCAGCAGACCGAAGATGTCCGCGTGCCGGAACAGCCCCCACTGCCCCGTGAACAGATGGTGGACGGGGTCGTGTTCACGAAGCTCGGCCAGATGGGGTCAGGGGTCCTCGATGTATCCCTCTTGAAGCGGGTTGAACATCACGGGGTTCTCGGCATCCGTCATGGCCGGACTCTAGGTGATGGTCTCCTCGCGAGCGCTAGCGTCGTGACGGATGACCGACGACCCGCTGACCATGGAAACGATCGCACCGTGGGACGGGCGCCGCGTGCCGGTCACGCTCATCGGCGGCTACCTCGGGGCCGGCAAGACCACCGCGATCAACGAGTTTCTCCGTCGAACGGATCGGCCGGTGGCGGTGCTGGTGAACGATGTCGGCGAGATCAACATCGATTCGGCGCTGATCAAGCGTCGCCACGGCGACACACTCGAACTCACCGACGGATGCGTCTGCTGTTCCCTGTCAGAGGGGCTCGCCAACGCGTTCGACTCGTTGCGGGCTCGGCCCGAACCCCCGGATCACGTGGTGCTCGAACTCAGCGGCGTGGCCGATCCCGCCCGCGTCGCCCCGTGGGCCGACTCCGACGGCTTCCGACTCGACGGGATCGTGGTTCTGATCGACGCCGATCAGTTTTCCGATCGCCTCGATGATCAGCGCACGGCGTCGTTCGTCACGACCCAGCTCGGCGCGGCAGACCTCTTCGTGCTCACCAAGGTGGACCTCGTGGATGAGGCGGGGCTCGGTGCCGTCGAAGAACGCCTCTCGGCGCTGCAGCCAGAGGTTCCTGTCCGCCGCGCCGGCGGCGCGCAGGACGCGGGAGCCCTCCTCGACGTCGGGACGCGCCGTCCCGGTGGGGTTGCCGACACACCGCTCGCCCAGCTCTTCGATCCCCACACCGTCGAGACACGCCCGCTCCCCCAGCCGATCAGCCGGGAGGATCTCGACGCGCTGCTCGACGCACTCCCGTCCGACACCGTGCGGGCCAAGGGGGTGGCTGTCGGGCCCGATGGGGCGCGACACCTGATCCAGCAAGTCGGCCGCAGACGACGAATCAGCCCACTCCCCCAGGCGGAGGATCAGGCCCCCACCGATCTGGTAGTCATTCGACTATGACTTCCTCACGCATGCCCAACGACACGGTCGAGCTCACCGTCGACGACGGCATCGCCACCGTCCTGCTCGATCGGCCCGACTCACTGAACTCCATGTCGATCGGCCTGACCCTCGATGTCGTCACGGCCTTCGAACGCGCCGAGGCCGACCGCAGCGTCGGCGTCATCGTCGTCACGGGTGCGGGACGAGGGTTCTGCGCCGGCGCCGACCTCGGCCAGGAGGCGCTCGCCGACGTCGATGACGACCAGCCCGTCGACATCCCTGCGCTGATGGACCGGTACTACAACCCCATGATACGGACCATCGACTCATGCACACTCCCGACGGTGGCGCGGGTGAACGGCGTCGCGGGCGGCGGAGGATTCGGGCTGGCCCTGGCCTGCGACATCACGGTTGCGTGCCGGTCGGCGTCATTCGTCTCGACCTTTGGCCCCAAGCTCGGCATCGTGCCCGACGTCGGCACCACCTGGCATCTCGCTCGCCGAGCGGGCCGGGCCCGGGCGTTGGGAATCGCGATGCTCGGCGAGCGAATCACCGCCGCCCAGGCGGCCGACTGGGGCTTGATCTACACGGTGGTGGACGATGATTCCTTGGACGACGAAACCACGCGGCTGGCCGCAATCCTGCGCAACGGCTCGGCCGACGCGAACGTCAGGATCCGCAGCGCGATCGACACGGCCTCCGAGCATTCGTTGAGCGATCACCTCGACGTCGAGCGGGAGCACCAGCGGGTGCTGGCCCCCCTCAACCTCGACGAAGGAATCCGGGCGTTCTTCCAGAAGCGTCCGCCGGACTTCCCGAGGCGCTGAAGCTCGGCCTTCAGCTCGCGGCGATCAAGCCCACGGCCAACATTGCGACCGCGATGCCACCCAACTGCACCCGTCGAATGCGTTCCTTCCAGACCCACCAGGCCAACAGGATCGTGATGGCGGGGAACATCGAGGAAACCACTGCCACGCTGGCGAGGGATCCCTCCCGAACCGCAACGGCATAGGCAGCATTGGCCAGCGAGCTCAACGCGGCGACCGGAACGATCACCGGCCACAGGCCCTTCGGAAGCCTCATCGGTGTGCGGCTGACACGCAGCATGACGACGAGCATGGCGAGTCCCGATGCGCGCGACGGGGCCACGATCCAGATTCCACTGTCCTCGCTGCTCTGGCCGAAGGCCACGAGCAGGAATCCGAGACCGGATGCACCCACCAGGCCATAGCCGAGTGCGGTGGGTACCGAACCCCGCCCCTCCCCCGAGCTGAGGCTGACGAGGAAGATCGCCAGGACACCCAAGGCAACGCCGTACCAGGCCTGACCGGCCAAGGTGTCACCGTCGACGGCCGACCACAGGACCGGCACCGAGACCGATCCGACGCCGACGACGGGCGCGACGATCGCGATCCGGCTCTTCGCGTAGCCCGTGTAGATCGCGGTCAGCCCAACGGCGCTCCCGAACCCGGCCGCGATGCCCCACCACAGATCGGCCGTGGTCGGGGAACCACCCACGATGATCCCGAGCCCGACCATCATGACAAAACCGACCGCGTGCGCTCCGGCGGAGATCGCCATCGCCGGCGCAGTTCGGCTTCCGATGGCGCCGAGGAAATCGGAGACCCCCGCGAAGAGCGCGACAAGAAGGGCGAGAGGAATCGCCACGTCGGCTCGGTCAGGTTCCGGCGAGCGTGGCGATGACTTCGGAGAAGCGCTCCATGCCCTGGCCACCGTCCTGCTGGACGCAGACGTAGTTGAAGCCCCAACGTTCGCGCCGCTTCTGGAGCGTCTCGCAGATGCGGGCCGGAGAACCGACGAGGAGTGCCGGCGACTGCGAGATCTCCTCGACACTGTTGTTGAACAACTCTGCGAACAGAGCCAGCGTTCCTTCGGTGTCGTCGGTGATCGAGGTCGCCATGGTGAGGCTGTTGAACTCGAGTTCGTCGAAGCGATCGCCGGCCGCCTCCCGCACCCGGGTGACCTTGGCGTCGTACGCCGCAGACATGGAATCGGCGATGGCATCGACGCCGACCTCACCGGCACGGAGGTTGGCGGTCACGCCCACGATGTCGGCGTACCGGGCGGCAACGCCGAGCATGCGCGGCCCTCCACCGCCGATGATGACCTTGGGACCGCCGTCGGTGAACGGCTTGGGAAAGCCGTCGTAGCCCTTGATCTGGTAGTGCTCGCCACTGAAGTCGAACGGGTCGCCGGCCCAGCACTTCCTGATGATCTCGAGGCTCTCGACCATACGTTCGATGCGGATGCCGGGTCGATCGTAGGGCATCCCGGATTGCTCATAGTCGGTCTTCATCCAGCCCGCGCCGAGACCGAACTCGACCCGACCCTCGCTGATGTGGTCGAGAGTGGCGATCTCCTTCGCCAACATGACCGGGTGGCGATAGTCGTTGCCGAACACCAAGGCCCCGACCTTGAGCCGGGTCGTGACGGCAGCGGCAGTGGCGAGCGCGGTGAAGATGCCGTACTGATGATGGAAATGGTCCGGCATCAGGATGCTGTCGAACCCCTGATCCTCGGCATAGCGAGCGGAGTCCGCCCACGACATGCCCTCGATGGGCGAATGGAGTTGAAGGCCGAATCGGAAGGGCTTGGTCATGCGGGGAGTGTAGATTGCCGCCGTGACCGACCACGGCGTCCCTGCCTCCGTTCTGCTGGTCTCGATCGATGCCCTCGCGCCTCGACACATCTCACCGGCGACGACACCGTCGCTCTGTGCACTGGCCGGGCAGGGAGCTTCGTGTTTCCAGGCTCGGACGGTGATGCCCAGCGTGACGCTCCCCGCCCACACATCGATGGTCCGCGGCGCACCTCCCGATGTGCACGGCCTGTTCGACAACACGCCCAACCCGCCGGAGGGGCCGCCCTCGATCATGAAGACGGCTCGGGTCGCGGGACGATCGACTTCGGCGCTGCAGTCATGGCTCCCACTCGACGCGCTCTGGGAGCGGGACGCATTGTCCATGCGGCTCTCGCTGGACGAGGGCTACGACCAAGCCATCGACCGGGTGATCGTCGACGCTGCAATCTCCCGGGCTGCCACGGCGCCGCCCGGCGAGATCATGTTCGTCTACATCTCCTACCCCGATCCGGTTGGCCACGACCACGGATGGGACAGCGACGAGTATCTCGAGTCCGTTGCCCAGGCGGACAACGACCTCGGACGACTGGTCGACGGCATTCCCGCCGACTGGCACATCGTGGTCACGACCGACCATGGAGGCCATGGCCGCGTCCACGGCACCGATTGCCTCGAGGACATGGAGACGTTCGTCGTCGTGCGCAGTCCCCGCCTCCCAGGAGGCACGAGGTGGAGTGCAGCGTCGATTCTCGACATCGCACCCACGGTCGCGGATCTCGCCGGGATCGCACCCGAGCCCGGCTGGGTCGGTCGTTCCCTCGTCAGCACCGAATCCAGCTGAAGTGTTCGTGCCACGGTTTCCGTGTCTCAGCTCAACGTCCACAGCCTGATCCGTCGTTCAGTCCCACTTGCTCGACGGAATCCAGCGAGTCATGATGCATGGGCAACTGGACCGGAAGGCACCATGGCCAACGCATCGAGCACTGAATTCCCGACTCGAGCGCGAGTGGTGATCATCGGCGGTGGGGTCATCGGCACCAGCGTCGCCTACCACCTCGGCAAGCTCGGGTGGTCTGACGTCGTGCTCCTCGAGCGGGATCAGCTCACCTCCGGCACCACCTGGCATGCGGCGGGACTCATCGTTTCCGGCGGAATGACGACCGAAACGCTCGCGTGGATGGCCAAGTACTCTCGAGATCTCTTCGAGGGACTCGAAGAGGAGACCGGGATGTCGACCGGCTTCAACCCGGTGGGCTACCTCCAGACCGGCAGCACGCCGGGGCGGGTGGCCAAGCTGCGGCGCGAAGCCGACTTCCTTCGACTGATGGGCATCGATCGTCAGGAAGTCTCCCCTGCCGAAGCAGCAGCCATGTGGCCCCACGTCGACGCCACCGACATCATCGCCGGCTTCTACACCGCCAACGAAGGACGGGCGGATCCGTACAACGTCGCCCATTCGCTTGCCGCCGGCGCCCGGGCGATGGGCATCCGGATTCTCCAGGGCCATCCCGTCACCGGCATCCTCCAGGAGAACGGCCGCGCAACCGGCGTCGTCACCGAGTCCGGCACGATCGAAGCTGAATACGTCGTGAACTGCGCCGGCATGTGGGCTCGCCAGATCGGGGCCATGGCGGGCGTGTCCGTCCCGCTCCAAGCGATCGAGCACGCCTACCTCATCTCCGAACCGTTCGACGGGGTCTCGCCAGATCTACCGATCTTCGAGGATCCCGATCGCTTCGCCTACTACCGCGAGGAGACGGGTGGACTGATGGTCGGCCTCTTCGAGCCGGTGGCCGCGCCATGGTCGCTCGATCGCATCCCGGATGATTTCAGCTTCGGCGAGATTCCGTCCGACTGGGACCGGTTGGCGCCGTTTCTCGAGTATGCGATGGAGATCCTGCCAGGCCTGGAGGACGTCGGTGTGCGCAAGCTCTTCACCGGGCCGGAGAGTTTCACCCCCGACAACGGCTACCTCATGGGCGAGGCACCGGAACTCGACAACTTCTTCGTCGCTGCGGGCTTCAACTCACTCGGAATCCTGAGCGGCGGTGGTGCGGGCAGCATCATGGCGAACTGGATCGTCGACGGGGTGCCGCCGGTGGATGTCACCGACATCGACATCGCGCGAATGTCGCGCTTCCAGACGAGCCGTTCGTACCTCTCCGAACGCAGCGTCGAGCTTCTCGGCCGCCTCCATTCGACGGGATCCTGGCCCCACTCGCAGCCGAAGACGGCTCGCAACGTACGTCGGTCGGCGATTCACGACCGTCTCGAAGCCGCCGGCGCCCGCTTCATGGAATCCTCCGGCTGGGAGAACGTGGCGTGGGTCGGCCCCACCGACCGTGAGATCCAGAACTCCCTCACGTACGGCCGCCAGGAGTGGTTCGAGTACCACGCCGCGGAACACAAGGCCGTACGCGAAGCCGTGGCCATCTTCGACATGTCGTCGATGTCCAACTTCCTCGTCCAGGGACGAGACGCTCAGGCGCTTCTCGATCACCTGTCGGGCAACTCGATCGCCGTGCCCGTCGGCCAGTGCGTCTACACCCAATGGATGAACGAGCGAGGCACGATCGAAGCCGACGTCACCATCACGCGTCTGGCTGACCATGAGTTCCTCGTCGTCGTGGCCGAGCTGTTCCACCGCCGGGTCGAGACGCTGATGCGCAAGGCCACCACCGCGCACACTCACGTCTTCGTGACCGACATCACGTCGGCCTACACGATGCTCAGCATCCAGGGCCCGAACTCCCGCGAGCTGCTGAGCCGCATCACGACGGCAGCGCTCGACAACGAATCGTTCCCGTACTACACGGCCCAACACATCGACCTTCACCACGGCGAGGGCTGGGCACTCCGAATGAGCTTCGTGGGCGAGCTCGGATGGGAGCTCTACATCCCGACCGACTTCGCGGCGATGGTGTTCGATCAGCTGATGGACGTCGGGGCCGATCTCGGCGTCGTCATCGCCGGCATGGAGACGCTGGAGAGTGCCCGCACCGAGGCCGGCCGCCTCGACTATGGCCTCGACATCGAGAACTCCGACTCTCCGCTCGAGGCCGGTCTCAGCTGGGCCATCGATTTCGACAAGCCCGGAGGATTCGTCGGCCGCGACGCCCTCGCCGCCCAACGCGAACGACGCCCCTATCAGGCCCGGCTCGTCCAGTTCCTCCTGGAGGATCCGGAGCCTCTGCTGCACGGCGAAGAGCCGATCCTGCGCGACGGTGAAACCGTCGGCTACATCCGATCAGGGGCCTATGGCCACACCATTGGTGCGGCGATGGGCATGGGCTATGTCGAGTGCGACGACGGCGTCACCAAGGACTACATCGACACTGGCCGCTTCGAGATTCGCGTCGCCGGCGTGGACGTACCCGCCAAGGCCTCGCTTCGGTCGTTCTACGACCCACAGAACACCCGGGTGCGCAGCTAGCCCTGCCGGCCTACGGGGCGGTCGCCCGCTCGCGGGTGAACCTCACATCGGGCGACACCTCCGTCTGCAGCTCTCGTGCGTACTGGTGTCCGGAGTAGACCGATGTCGCAACCGTTCCCGGGGCGTAGGCGTCCCCGATACAACGGATGTCGATCCGATCGACGAGTGAGTGATACAGGTCGTCGCGTGGCGTCCGAGCGGTGACCATCACGACGGCACCAGCCTTCACATCGCGGGTTCGCTCGGTGTAGATGCACTCGAGCGTTGCCGAGTCTGATCCCACCGCGGCCAACGACGTGCCCGTGACCAGGCCGATGTCGAGACCCAGAATCCGTTCCTGGATCCTGTGCTGTTCTTCGGTGTGCGTCGTCCACGTGGACAGCTGGTTGGCAGGCGTGATGAGGGTGACGTCGAGGCCGTCGCGGCGAAGCTTCTCGGCGATCACACCACCCATGTAATAGTGGTCGTCGTCGAAGACGGTGACCGGGCCGTCGGGCACGACGCCGTCCATGATCTCGTCCGGGGTGAGCACCGTCGAGCCCTCCCATCCGGCGACGGGGTCCTCCATCCACCGGCCGGTCCCGTCACGGTTCCAGGAGGCACCGGTGGCCAGAACCACGTGATCGGCACCGAACTCGAGAATTTGTTCCTCGTCGACCTGGCTGTCGAGGTAGACCTCGACATTGGCGAGCTTGTCGATCTGGGTCAGGCGCCAGTCCCGCACACGGGCGTACTCCGCCATCCCCGGTAGCCGCGCTTCACGCGTCACCCTTCCACCGAGCTCCTTGCGTGCTTCGGTCAACACGACGTCGAACCCCCGCTTGCCCAGGGCGGTGGCGGCCTCGAGGCCCGCCGGACCGGATCCGACGATCAGGACCGACGCGTCGCGCGTCTTGCGCGGGATCGTCTCCGGATGCCACCCCTTACGCCATTCCTCCCCCATCGTCGGGTTCTGGGTGCAGCGAATAGGGGTGCCGGTCTGATCGCCCGAGTAACAGATGTTGCAGCCGATGCATTCTCGGATGTCGTCCTCGCGCCCCTCGGCGATCTTGTTCGGCAGGAACGGATCGGCGATCGACGGTCGAGCGGCTCCGATCAGATCGACAACACCCTGGCGGACCAGCCGGAGCATGGTCTCGGGCGACGTGAACCGGCCGACGCTGACGACGGGTTTGTTGGTGACGTCCTTGACCCACGACATGGTGTTCTCGAGGCCCGCCTCCTTCACGAACCGGGACGTGCCCATCTCGTAGGAGTAGTCATCGACGGTGATGTCCCAAAGGTCGGGGAGATCCTTGAGCATCTCGATGACCTCGCGGGATTCGTCGCGAGACGAGTTGTCCTCGACCTCCTCCATCACGGAACCCGCCGAGAATCGCACGGCGATCGCACACGAATCCCCGACGGCCTCTTTTGTCTCCTCGAGGAGTTCACGGAGCAGGCGAACGCGGTTCTCGAGCGAGCCGCCGTATTCATCGCGGCGCTTGTTGGCCGGGTCGAGGAACTGTTTCAGGAGGTACCAGTGGCACCCGTACACATAGACGATGTCGAACCCTGCTCGCTGGGCGCGTTTCGCCGCCTCGAGGTGCCAACGTTTGACGTTCTGGATGTCGTACTTGTCCATTGCCCGGGTCTGGACCGGATCCCAGACTCCCGCCGGTCGACTCATCGGCCCCACGGGCGTCTCCCGCGAGTAGTGGTTCGCGCTCGCGGCGCCGCCGTGCCACAACTCGATGCCGGCCAACGCGCCACGGGCATGAACACCCTCGACCATCAGGGCGTGCGAACGGATGTCTTCGTCGTCCCACAGCGTTGCTGACGGGAACGGGTCATCGTCGGAGGAAGGGTGCACCGAGCAGTACTCGGTGCAGACCGTGCCCCAACCACCCTCGGCCTTCATCTCGCGCAACGACGCGAGGGTCTGGGGTTTGCGGTACCCGATGCCGGTGCAGTGGGGCACCTGATAGAAGCGGTTCGGCGCGGTGACCGGTCCGATCTGGACGGGTTCGAACATCACGTCGAAGCGCGGATCTCGGGTCATGGATTCTCCAAGAAGTAGCTCAGTTCTGCCACCCCGGGATCAGCGAGGCTGCGCCCATCTGCTGACTCGCCGGGACACGCCTGGACCTCGGAATGCCCGAAAGATGTCGTCAGTCAGAGGGCTGGGATGTCTGCATTCCCGCCGGAACTCCGTGTCGGTGTTCCCGCCCTTCCCCCGCCGCCGCGACCGGCAACGGAGGAAGGACGAGATCCCGACCCTGGAGAAGGACTAGCCCTTCGCCTCGACGAAGGCGTCGGAGTACTTCGTCTCGAAGTCACCCGTGTCCTGGAGGGACTCGAGCGAATCGACACCACCGGCGAGGAGTCCGGGGTCGTTCACGAAGTCGAGGAGGTCCTCGTCCAGCAACGGCACCGCCGCATCGTTCGGGGTGTTGTAGTAGTTCCAGTTGGTCAGGGCAGCACCCTGCTCGGCGCTGAACATCCAGTTGATGAATGTGTGCGAGGTGCAGGGATGGGGTGCGTCATGAGCGATCGAGAAGTTGTCGATCCAACGCGTGCCGCCTTCTTCAGGGACGAAGTAGACGTAGCGCGACGGGTCTTCGGTCTCGAGCGACTGGACGAACATGTCGCCGGAGTAGCCATGGGCGATGGCGGTCTCACCGGACGTGAGGAACTCATCGGCCGAGTCGGTGTTGAACGCAGCCAGGTTGCCCGCCGCTGCCTTGACGAGATCGCGGGCCTCGTTCAGCTCGTCTTCGCTGGTGGTGCTGTTCGAGTATCCGAGGTAGTGCAGGGCGGCGCCCAGCGTCTCTCGGGGATCGTTCAGCAACTGGATCTTGCCGGAGTACTGGTCGGCGATGGCCGGATCGAAGATCAGGCCCCAGGTGCGGGGGAAGTCCTCGCCGACGACAGCGGTGTCCACGGCAATGCCGGTGGTGCCCCACTGGTACGGCATCGAGTAGGCACCGTCGGGGTCGTAGTACGTCCCTTGGAAGTCAGCCGACAGATTGCTCGCATTCGGGATGGCATCGAAGTTCAGTGGCATGAGCGAACCAGCCGCGATCATGACCGAGACCATGTAGTCCGACGGCACGATGACGTCGAAGCCACTGTCGCCCTGCGAAACGATGGGCTGCATGGCCTCGTTGGAGTCATAGCTGTCGATCGAGTACGAGATCCCGTACTCCTCGGCGAACGCTGAGACCTGCTCTTCGTCGATGTACTCTGCCCAGTTGTAGAGGGCCAGATCACCGTCGATCTGGTCGACTTCGCATTCGGGAGCGTCGCCGGCGGCATCATCGTCGTCGCTGCCGCACGCGGCGGCGAGCAAGCCGAAGGCGAAGAGTCCGGCAAGAAGCCGGAGCCAGGTTGGTGTCTTCATGGTTTCTCCTTTTGGCCGAATCGGCCATGTCCAGGGATCATTGAGATGGTGTGCCGCCGCGAGATCGTTCCGCCACGAGCGAGAGGACCACGAGCGTCACCGAAGCGACCAGCATCACCACGGAGATGGCGTTGATGAGCGGTGTGACGCCCTTGCGGATGAGGCCGAAGACGTAGACCGGAAGGGTGGTCCAGCCCGGACCGGTGACGAATTGGGTGATGACGACATCGTCGAGTGACAGCGTCATGGCCAGGAGTGCGCCGCCGGCGATGCCAGGAAGGATCTGGGGAAGCGTGACGAACCGAAATGCCTTCCAGCGCGTGGCATAGAGGTCGAGCGCGGCCTCTTCCATCTTTGCATCCATGCCCGCGAGCCTCGCCCGGACCACGACGGACACGAAGCTGATGCTGAATGCGATGTGGCTGGCGACGATGGAGTTGAAGCCTTTCCGCATCTCGAGTCCGAAGACCATGTCGAGCACGTCGAAGAACTCCGAGAAGAACAGCAACAACATCACGGCCATGGTGACGTCGGGAATGATGATCGGCAGGTAGAGCAGTGCGTCGAAGACCTGTTTGCCCCGGAACGTGAACCGCTCCAGCGAGAGCGCGGCCATTGTGCCGAGGATCACCGAGACCACGGTCGACACGACGGCGACCTTGACCGACGCTGACAGCGCGGCCCGAGCGTTGTCGGACTCGCGGAACTCGCTGTACCAGTCGAGGGTGAAGCCACCCCAGGTGCCGACATTGCGGCTGGCACTGAACGAGAAGATCACCAACAACACGATCGGCGCGTAGAAGAAGACGTAGACGAGCCATCCGTTCAGGTGAAGCAGGCCCTTCATTGCGCCCCGGGGTTCGACGGCGGTGCTCACAGGGTCCGACCCCCCTTCCGGAAGTAGACGATGGTGGCGGTGAGCATCACGGCCATCAGCACGAACGAGAGCGCCGCGCCGAACGGCCAGTTCCGGGCGGTCAGGAACTGGGTGACGATGTAGCTGCCGAGCAGGGTGGTCTTCGCGCCACCGAGAATCTCCGGAGTGACGTACGCACCGAGACTCGGCACGAAACAGAGGATCGAGCCGGCGATCACGCCGGGCATCGACAGTGGTAGCAGTACCTGTTTGAACGACTGCCAACCGTTGGCGTAGAGGTCGCGGCTTGCCTCGAGCAGCCGCATGTCGATCCGTTCGATCGCCGCGTACAGCGGGAGGATCATGAAGGGCAGGTAGCCGTAGACGAGACCCAGAACGACCGCGGTCTGACTGAACAGGATCTCCTGCTCGCCGAGGCCGAGGAACTCGGTCGTCTTCGTGAGCGGGCCGTCGTTGCCGAGAATGACGCGCCATGCGTAGTTCCGGACGAGGAAGTTCGTCCAGAACGGGATCATGACGAACACCATCATCACGTTGCGAACGGTCGGACTCCGGGTGGCCAGGAAATAGGCGAACGGATAGCCGATCACCAGACAGATGACCGTGGTGATCAGCGCAAGCCAGACCGAGCGGAACAGGATGTCGCGCACGATCGGTTCGCCCAGCTTGGCGTAGCTGTCGAGGTTCCATCCCGCGAGATCGGTGCCGCCGAATCGGTTGCGGGTGGCGAACGAGTAGACGACGACGATCACCAATGGGATCGCGAAGAACAGGATCAGGTAGGCGTAGGACGGCAGAGCGAGGAGGAACCCCCGCCGCCGTTCCTGGCGAATGGCCGCGGCCTCGAACTCGGGGGTCGCCTCGACGGCTTTCTCAACCGGGTGGTCGACGGCGGTCATCAGTCGGCCACTACCGAGATCGCCTGCGGTTCCCAGGTGATCGAGATCTCGGTGCCCGGCTCATGGAGAACCGCACCGGGGCGGTTCTCCTCGCGGACTTCCATGTCCATCCAGTCGAGCTTCACCCCGTACACCCGGGCGTTGCCGAGATAGGTCACCGAGTGGACGACGCCGTCGACGGCGGTCTCGCCGGCCGGCACGTCGCCGCGGGCCCGGATGTGCGCTCGCTCGGGGCGCAGGCTGATCGCCACTGCCGTGCCCGTGCCGTGGGCGCTCGGCGCCGCGACCCGGGCGCCGTTGGCAAGGCAGACCGTCGACGCATCCTCAACGGTGCCCTCGAGCAGATTCGTCTGTCCGATGAAGTCGGCCACGAACCGGTTGGCCGGGTTCTCGTAGATGTCCTCGGGCGTGCCGACCTGAAGGAGCTGCCCGTTGTCCATCACGGCGATCCGGTCGCTCATCGTGAGCGCCTCTTCCTGATCGTGGGTGACGAACACGAAGCTGATGCCGAGATCCTGCTGCAGCCGTTTGAGCTCGCCCTGCATCTCCTGGCGCAGCTTCAGATCGAGCGCGCCGAGCGGCTCATCGAGGAGCAGGACCTTGGGGTGGTTGACCAGAGCCCGGGCCAGTGCAACCCGCTGCTGCTGTCCACCCGACATCTGCGAGGGTCGGCGTTCCTCGAGGCCCGTGAGCTGCACGATCTGGATCATCTCTCGGGCCTGGCCGTACGCCGACTTCTTGTCGACGCCCGACATCTTCAGACCGAACGCGACATTGTCGAGCACGTTCATGTGCGGGAACAAGGCGTAGTTCTGAAAGACCGTGTTCACGGGACGCTTGTTGGGTGGGAGGGTGCCGACCTCGTCGCCGAAGATCTTCAGACTTCCCTCCGTGGGGAAGTCGAGCCCGGCGATCATGCGCAGGGTCGTGGTCTTGCCACACCCGGATGGCCCCAACATGGCGAAGAACTCACCGTCAGCGATCGTGAGATCGATGTTATCCACCGCGACCACATCACCGAATCGCTTCGTGATTCCGGTGATCTCCACCGCTGCTGCGTCACTCACACTGTCCCCCAATGGCATTGCGGTTTGAGGTCACATCGTCCCCCAGTCGTAATTCTGCTGCACCATTCGGAGGTATGTCATGACCTCGACGTTGATGACTCCCTCAACGAAGCGAACCTCATCGCTCACGGCGAGCATGTGATCAGAGTCCGTGCACACCACCTCGGCCAGGACGTCGAACCGGCCGGTGGTGATGACGGTGTAGTCGACCGACTCGATCTGGCTGAGCTTCTCGGCCACGGTGGAGACGTCGGCGGCGATCTTGACCCCGAGCATCGCCATGATCGCGTAGCCGAGCGTTGTCGGATCAGTGACGGCCACGATCTGGATGACACCCCGGTCCTGGAGGCGGTTGACACGCTGGCGAACCGCGGCCTCCGACATCCCGACCATCGGCGCGAGGCGGCTGTACGCGGCCCGACCATCGACCTGGAGCTCACGAATGAGCGCCTTGTCGATCTCGTCGAGCTCGGACCGTGAGGTCACGCGGACACCGACCCTGCGGCCTGAGCCGAGCTCATGTCTTCTCCATCTCCGCCATCGCCTCGGTGAGCGTCTGGCGCAGGACCTGGTTCATCACCTCGAACTCGTCGGGTCCGGCGATGAGCGGTGGCGACAGCTGAATGACGGGCTCGCCTCGACTGTCGGCACGACAGATGAGGCCGAGCTCGGCGAGTCGAAGGGAGAGGAAGCCGCGGATCAGACGCTGGCCTTCGTCGTAGCTGAACGACTCCTTGGTGTCGCGATCCTTGACCAGCTCGATTCCATAGAAGTAGCCCATCCCCCGGACATCGCCCACGATCGGGAGATCGAGGAGATCGTCGAGCGAGGCACGGAAGTTGGCTTCATTGGCCATCACATTGCCGCAGAGATCGTCCTTCTCGAACAGATCGAGGTTGGCAAGGGCGACGGCACAGCTCACCGGATGACCCGCAAACGTGTAGCCGTGCAGGAATTGCTCGTCCGTGCCGGCAAACGGCTCAGCGAGACGATCGCTCACGAGCATCGCCCCCAGCGGGGCGTAGCCGGAGGTGAGCCCCTTGGCGCTGGTGATGATGTCGGGCTGGTAACCGAGGCGCTCGGAACCGAACATCTTCCCGAGGCGACCATAGGCGCAGATCACCTCGTCGCTCACCAGCAGCACGCCGTGGGTGTCGCAGATCTCCCGCACCCTGTCGAAGTAGCCGTCGGGCGGAACGAAGCATCCACCGGCGTTCTGCACAGGCTCGAGGAACACCGCAGCGATCGTTTCCGGACCCTCACGAAGGATCGCCTGCTCGATTTCCTCGGCGAAATACGACTCGTCTTTGGCGTGTGCGGGCAAGCGGTACGTGTCCGTGTGCGGCACCTTGATAGCTCCGGGCACGAGCGGTTCGAACGGGCCCTTCACCGCGGCGAGGCCGGTGATCGACAACGCTCCCATGGTCGTGCCGTGGTAGCTCAGGTTGCGGCTGATCACCTTCGTCCGGCTCGGCTCTCCGGTGAGCATGAAATACTGCCGGGCGAGTTTCCACGCCGACTCGACCGCCTCGGAGCCACCGCTGGTGAAGAACACCCTGTTCAGATCTCCGGGGGCCATGCTCGCGAGGCGTGCCGCGAGTTCGATTGCCTTTGGATGGGCGTACGTCCAGATCGGGAAGAAGCCCAGTTCCTCCGCCTGTGCCCCGGCGGCCTGGGCCAACTCGGTGCGGCCATATCCGGCTTGGGTGGTGTACAACCCGGCGAGACCGTCGAGGAATCGATTGCCGTGGTTGTCCCAGACGTAGCAGCCCTCGCCGCGTTCGATGATCGGCATGCCGTCGACGCTTCGGCCGAGGCTGGAGAAATGACCCCACAGGTGTCGGTCGGCCTGGTCGGCCAGCGCGACATTCTTCTCTGGCGACATGTGTGACTCCCCCGGTTGGAACGGATTCAATACCAAATATCCCACGGATGCAACCGAATCAGTTGCATGCCGCCCCTGAGGCAACCAGAATACGACGCATGAGTGACACGATCGTGGAGTTGGCGGGACTGCGGTACGTCCACCTGGCAGCCGACTACGCGGAGGCGCTCGAGGCGCTCGAGCTCAGCGTCTTCCACACGATCGATCCCGACGATCTCTATGACGCACCCGAGCTCACCCGACTGGCCGACACGTTCCCCGAAGGCAACTTCGTCGTCCTCGACGGCGACACTCCGATCGGGATGGGCCTCGGGATTCTCGTCGACTTCGACTTCGAGCACACCGACCATCGGCTCGCCGACATCACCGGCGACGACGGCGTGTCCAACCACTCGATGGACCACGCCTGGTACTACGGCACGGACATCTCCGTCTACCCGCAGTACCGCGGCCGAGGCATCGGCCGACAGTTGTACGAACTGCGCAAGGGATGCGTGCGGCGATTCGACAAGCGCGGGATCGTCGCCGGGGGTGTGATCCCGGGCTATCGGGATCACAAGGACACCATGAGCGCCGAGGACTATGTGGCCAAGGTCGTCGCGGGTGAGCTGTACGACCCGACCACCACCTTTCAGATCGAGAACGGCTTCGAGATACTCGGTGTCCTCTCGGGCTATGTCGATGACCCCAGTGTCGATGGCTATTCCACACTCATCCGCTGGACGAACCCGGACTACCCGGACTACCAGGAATGACCAACACGGCCGCGGCGCTGGTCGCCGAAGCCAAGCCGGCGGTCTTCTGGTCGGATCGCCCTGACGCGCCCGATGTCGCGCCGGCGCTCCGGGGGTCCATCAACGCCGATCTCTGCATCGTCGGCGCCGGGTTCACGGGGCTCTGGACAGCACTGCTGGCACTCGAGGAGAACCCGGGCCGCCGGGTCACGATCATCGAGGCCGAAGTCGCCGCATTCGGCGCGTCGAGTCGAAACGGCGGATTCTGCGAAGCGTCGCTGACCCACGGGTTCTTCAACGGACTCTCCCACTGGCCCGACGAGCTGGCGACGCTGGAGCGGATGGGCGAAGCAAACCTCACGGCGATCATCGACACCGCTCAGCGCCACGGCATCGACGCCGACATCCGCATGACCGATCAGATCTCGATGGCGCTCACTCAATGGCAGGTCGCGAGCCTCGCCGAGTATGCGGAGATCTTCACCGCCCACGGGGTGAGGCACACCCTTCTCGACCGAAACGGTGCCCGAGAGATCATCGACTCCCCCACCTACCAGGGCGGGCTCATCGACCATGACGCCTTGGCGCTGGTCGACCCGGCTCGGCTCGCATGGGCCTTGCGGCGGGTGGTCCTCGAACTCGGTGCCTCGCTCTACGAACGCAGCCGTGTCACCTCGATCACCCAGGACAGGAACACCCTGGTCGTGACGACCGAAGGCGGAACGGTCACCGCTGATCGGGTGGTCGTCGCCACGAACGCCTGGGCAGAACCCCTCCGCCAGATGCGCCGCTACATCGT
Organism: Acidimicrobiaceae bacterium; assembly: GCA_016845585.1. GTDB lineage: Bacteria > Actinomycetota > Acidimicrobiia > Acidimicrobiales > Aldehydirespiratoraceae > JAACCU01. The sequence continues at coordinate 44,103 of JAERSO010000154.1, forward strand.
CCCGGTGTACGACCACGTCCTCATGACGGAGCCGTTGAGCACCGCCCAGATGGCCGCGATCGGCTGGTCGGAGCGGCAGGGCGTCTCGGACAGCGCGAACCAGTTCCACTACTACCGCCTCACCGCGGACAACCGAATCCTGTGGGGCGGCTACGACGCCAACTACTACTACGGCAACGGCATGGGCCCTCGCTACGAGAACCGTGTGGCGAGCCATGAGCTGATCGCCGGCCATTTCCTCGAGACGTTCCCGCAGCTCGAGGGTCTCGGTTTCTCGCATCGCTGGGCCGGCCCGATCGGCACGACGTCGAAGTTCGCGGTCAGCTTCGGACGACGATTCGACGACAGGCTGGCCTGGGCAGCCGGATACACCGGCCTCGGTGTCGGGGCCAGTCGATGGGGTGCCCGCGTCGCCCTCGATCTCGTCGATGGCCTCGAGACGGAACGCACCGAGCTCGAGATGGTCCGCAAGAAGCCGATGCCGTTCCCGCCCGAGCCCCTTCGAAACCTCGCAATCCAGACCACCCGCCGCGCCATCGCGAAGGCCGATCGCACGGGCCGCGACGGGCTCGTGCTCCGAACCCTCGATCGTTTCGGCGTCGGCTTCGACAGCTGAGCGTCGCGCTAGCTGCCTCGCAGCCAGCGTGAGAAGCGGATCGCCACCTTTGCCTCACGGCCGCGGTCCTCGACGGCGTCGGCGCCGGCCATGATCCGCCGGGCTCCGCGGACCCCCAGCCACCGGAGTGGCTCGGGTTCCCACGACCGGGCTTGGTGGCCGACCCACGGGAGGTCCGTTCGTTCGCTCTCCTGCCCGGTGATCAGCTCGGCGAGTGTGCGCCCGGCGAGGTTCGACGGGGCAACGCCTTCCCCGACATAGCCCCCCGCCACGCCGAGTCCAGAACTGCGGTCGTAGCGGACGAATGGCATCCAGTCACGCGCCACCCCCATGACACCACCCCAACGATGGGTGATCTCCACGTCCGCCAGCTGCGGGAACAGGTCGATGAGGGCTTCGTGGACGAGTCGGTGGGAATCGCCTCCACTCTCGGCCGCCGGGTCGATCCTCGAGCCATAGAGGTAGGGAACGCCGCGGCCACCGAACGCGATCCTGCCGTCCTCGGTTCGTTGCCCGTAGATGACCATGTACCGATCGTCGGAGAACGTCGGTCGATCGTGGAGTCCGATCTCGTCGAGCATCGCCGCGTCGAGCGGTTCGGTGGAGAGCATGCGCGAGTACGTGGGGATCAGACGACGTCGTTGACCCTCGAGCTCACAGGAGTAGCCCTCGGTGGCCTGCACGACCGTCGGGGCCGAGACGGTCCCCCGATCGGTTTCCACCCGACCAGGATCGATTCGTTCGGCGGCCGTGCGTTCGACGATCACGACGCCGAGCTCCTCGCACGCAGTGGCAAGGCCGGTGACCAGCCGCGCGGGGTCGACCGCTGCAGTGTGGGCGAACCAGATCCCACCCGACACATTGGTGGCATTGCACATGCTGCGAGCTTCGTCAGCGCCGACCAGACGAAAATCCTCCTCGCCGAATCCGAGGCGGTGGTGGTGGGCGACCTCCGCGAGTTGGCGGGCCCGTTGGGGTTCGTTTCGGGCGAGGCGAATCGTGCCGCCCTTCGCGAACCCGCATTCGATGCCTTCTCGGGCGACGACGCGGCCGATCTCATCGACCGAGTCGAAGACCGCGCGCGTGAGCCGCAGCGACTTCTCGAGCGAGGAATGCTTGGCGTACTTCTCGATGCCGGCCGCCAGTTCGCCGACGACCCAACCACCATTGCGACCGGACGCACCGAATCCGACGTGCTCACGATCCACGACCAGAACGGAGAGCGAGGGTTGCAGCGTCTTCAGGTAGTAGGCGCTCCAGAGACCGGTGAATCCTGCGCCCACGATCACGACATCGACCGAAAGGTCGCCGTTCAGGGCAGGACGCTGAGCGAGCCCATCCGGGAGCTCATCGAGCCACATCGACCTTCCCCGATTCATCTGCGCAGCCTGCCACAAGCCGACGACGTCTGGGCGGAAGTCAGATGCCGAACAGTGCGGGCACGTCGGACACTGAACCGACGACCGCAGTGATGTCGAGGTCCGTGGGCATCTCAGCGTCGCCGACCACGACGACCCTGCATCCGGCGGCGTTCGCCGCACGAACATCGGTGGGGGTATCGCCGACCATGACCAGTCGGTCGATGGTGCAATCGGCTCGCTGGGCGCTCGCGTCCAGCATGCCGGGCCCGGGCTTGCCGCCGAAGCCGCTGTCGTAGCCGATGATGCTGTCGAACCGTCCGACGAGGCCGAGAGCGGCCAGCTGATCGGAGGCCGACTGTTCGCCATCGTTCGTGGCCAGCCCGACCCAGACGCCGGTATCGCGCAGTGCGGACAGCACCGCGTCCACCCCTTCCAAGGGCACGACCGTGTCCTGCGTGTGGTGGGTGATGAGACGGTCAAGTGCCTCCGTCACGTCCTGGACCGGCTCTCCGGTGACACTGGCCACTCGGGCCCCGATCTCGCCGGTTGTCTCCGCGATCACCGGCGAGTCGTCCGTGAGCGTGGAGTCGGCGAGGTTCAGCCCGATCGCGCCCGCGACCCGTTCCCGGAGCTCGACGTCAGCGAACAGATCGGTGAGGGTTCGCGTCATGGCGGGCCCCCACGTCAGTTGAACATCGACCAGGGTTCCGTCCTTGTCGAACACGACGGCATCAACGTCATTGAGCAGCACGGGCGCACTGTAGGACGTAGATTTCGCATCCATGTTGACGACCACGATCGGTGCCTTCCCCAAGCCATCCGACATCGCGATCACCGACTGGTTCTCGATCACCGACGGCGACTACACCAGTGCGTATCTCGACGAGCTGGCGGCGGTCGACGACGAGCTTCTCGATACCGCGGTGCACCGGGTGGTTCGCGATCAGATCGAAGCGGGAATCGACATCCCGACCGATGGTGAGGTCCGGCGAGAGAACTACATCCACTACCAATGCCGTCAGCTGACGGGCATCGACTTCGAGGAGCTCTCCTACAAGCGGATGCGCGGCACCACCGACACATCCCTGCCGACCATCCGCACCGAGGTCGGCGTCGGCGAGTCCCTTCTTCCCCGAGACTTCCTGGTCGCCCAGGCCGCCACCACGGCGCCGGTGAAGATCACGGTGCCGGGCCCGATGACGATCATCGATTCGGTGGTCGACGATCACTATCGAGACGACGCCGCACTCGGCGCCGACCTCGCCGCCGCCATCAACCGCCATGTCAGGGCGCTCGCCGATGCCGGTTGCACCAACATCCAAATCGACGAACCGGTGATGGCCCGCAAACCACAAGTGGCGCTCAGCCATGGGATCGACCATCTCGCCCGGTGCTTCGACGGGGTGGGCGGCGGGGTCACCCGAATCGCTCACGCCTGTTGTGGGTACCCGAACGAGCTGGATGAGATCGACTACCCGAAGGCGGACCGAGGCGCATATCTCGATCTGGCGGCGGCGCTCAATGACGCGCCGATCGACCAGATCAGCATCGAGGATGCCCATGCGCACAACGACCTCGAGACGCTCCTCCCCCGCTTCGCCGACACGACGATCATCCTCGGTGTGGTCGGGATCGCCCGAAGCCGGATCGAGACCATCGAGGAGATCGGGAGCCGTCTCCGGGAAGCCGTCGCCATCCACGGCGCCCATCGGCTGATTGCTGCGCCCGACTGCGGGCTGGGATATCTCAGCCGCGAGCAGGCCCTCGAGAAGCTGCGCAATCTCGCGGCCGCCGCGCACGAGATCACGGACTGATGCGCACGATCGGCCTGCTGGGCGGCATGAGTTGGGAGTCGACCGCCGAGTACTACCGCATCATCAACGAGACCGTCCGAGAACGCCTCGGGGGCACCCACTCGGCCCGGCTCATGCTGCACTCGGTCGACTTCCACGAGATCGAGCAGTTCCAGCACAACGACCAATGGGAGCTCGCCACCGAAGCCATGATCGTTGGTGCCCGCTCCGTCGTGGCCGGCGGCGCGGAGTGCCTGGTCATCTGCACGAACACGATGCACCGCATGGCCGACGACGTGCAGGAGGCGATCGACATCCCCCTACTCCACATTGCCGATGGCACTGCCGCCGCGGTCATCGCGGCCGACGTTCATCGGCCCGGCCTGCTCGGCACGCGGTTCACGATGGAGCACGACTTCTACCGAGGCCGGCTCGAGCAACTGCACGGACTCGATGTGGTCGTGCCCGACGACGACGATCGCACGACGATCCATGACGTGATCTACGAGGAGCTCATCTTCGGCGTCACCACGGAGGCATCCAAGGCGGCGTACCTCGAGGTCATCGGACGCCTGAACGATGCCGGGGCCGACGGCGTCATCGCGGGATGCACCGAGATCGAACTCCTCGTCACGGCCGAAGACCTCGAAATCGCGTACTTCCCCACCACCCGACTCCATGCGGAGGCTGCCGTCGACTGGGCCCTCAGCTGACCGACTCGTCGAACACTCGGCGAAGTCGGTCGATGAACACCCGCTGATTCTTGGCGAGTTTCACCTCGGCGGTATCGAGATCGAACCATGCCGCACGATCCACTTCGGGGTAGTCCTGCATGCGCCCCGACCGTGGCGGCCACTCGAGCGTGAACGTGTTGCTGCTGATCCGGTCGGCGTCGTAGTCACCGAGCCGGGCGAAGACGTGTATCCGCTTCCCGCTACCTGCGACCGACCCGAGCGAGGTCGTGGGACCCGTCGGCGCGGGACTCCCGAATTCCTCGGCGAACTCCCGCTCGGCCACCATCAGCAGCTCGGTTTCACCGTCTTCGGCAATCCCCTTCGGAAGCGTCCATCCACCGTCGTCCTTCTTGGCGAAGAACGGACCGCCCATGTGACCGAGGAGAACCTCCGCTGCCTCGCGGCCCGATCGCCACAGCAGGAGCCCGGCGCTGTCGACCATCAGCGACGGGCGACGAGCAGCGACTGGACAGCGGTCCCGATCTGCCCGTCGCGGTCCCACAGAACTCCGGCCGCGGTCCCGTACCCGGAACGGCGGACATGTGATCGAGCCGACAACAGCACCCACTCGCCAACCGGCAGGCGATGGAGATGGATCGTCAGATCCGGGTTGATGAAGAGATGCTCGTCGGCAGTCAACACACTGCTGACCGCGTTCGGGAAGTCGGCAGTGGTGCATGCTCGATCGAGGGGGTGAATGTCCTCGCCGACGAAGGTCGGGATCCGAAGACGGAACCATGAGCTGCCGGGGCCGGGATTCTCGAAGAACCCGCCCTCGGTCGGGCGGACGTCGACGAATCCGCTGAACATGACGGTGCCCGGCTCGTGCCGCGCCGTGAGGTCGTAGCTGTCGCACCGCTCGGGTGGTGCGACCTTCGGCGGTCCCGCGACCGGGAGTGCCGCCTCGTTGAGGCCATTGTCGGCAACAGCCACCCGGAGGACGCGCGCCGCGGACACCTCGGTCCCGTCGGGGGCGTGAAGCGAGACATCGACCAACTGCAGGCGTCGACCCGGACGACGGATCTCGACCCTGGCGTGCAGTGGTTCCAGCGGCACCGGGCGAAGTAGCTCCGAGGTGAGACGGCTCATGAACCAGTCGGAATCGGCGGGCTCATGCTCCAGTGCGAGTCGACCCATCAGCGCAGTGGGTGGTCCCCCGTGCATGGCTGCCGGATCCCACGGTCCGCGACAGGCTTCCGTTGGGACGAAGCGATCGCCTTCTCGATGAAAGAGACCCTTCAGCTGCTCGCTCATGAGCGGCGACTCTAACGACCCCGCGACACCAGGAAGAACTCACTTGACTTCTCCGTATTCATCGTTCATCGTCGATGAACGATGAATACATCCCTCGACAGTCGACTGAGCACCGCCAACGCAGAGGAATATGCCCGGTGGTTCCGCTGCCTGGCCGACGGAACCCGCCTCCGAGTCCTCAACGTGGTGGCCACGGCCGACCATCCGCTGACGGTGGGCGAGATCGTGGAGGCAGTCGGCCGGAGTCAGTCCACGGTCTCCCGCCACCTCAAGGTGCTCGCCGAGGAGTCGTTCGTGTTGTCCGAGGCGGACGGCGTTCGCACACTCGTCCGAGTCAATGATGCCTGCATGACGGCCCTCCCTGATGCTGCGGCGGAGATCATGGCGCGAGCCGAGGCCTGCTCGTGATCCGCGACTCGTTGATCCTGCTCATCGAGCTGGTGATCCTGTTCTTCGGCGTGGCCTTCCTCGTCGAGCTGAGCCAACGCCGACTCGGCCCCGACCGCCTGCGCGCCTGGATGGGTGGACGACCGGTGGTCGCTGCCGTGAAGGGCATCGCGGTCGGCTTCATCACTCCGTTCTGCACATACTCAGCACTCCCACTGCTCGTCGGGCTGCGGCGGGCTCGGGTCACCCCCGCCGGCTATGTGGCCTTCATCGTCGCCGCCCCCGTGCTCGACCCGGTCCTGTTCGGGGCACTGACGGTGATCGTCGGGATCAAGGCCGCGGCGATCTACGCCGTGGTTGCGTTCACTGCCGCGATGGCCTTGGCGCTGGCTGCCGAACGTTTCGACATCGAGCCACATCTGGCGCCTGCCGACCAGATCGCCGCCGTCAGTGGCGGCTCCGACGCCGCGGCGCCGACCGCCTGCGCGACCGGCAGTGCCGGTCCGTGGGCCGGAGCACGCGTCGAGGTCCCCGCTGCGGCACGCAGCGCGGCCACGTTGTTGCGCTCGATGAGCCTGTTGCTGATCGTCGGCGTCAGCATCGGACTCGCCGTCGAGGCACTCGTGCCGGCCGACTCGGTGGCCGACATCACCGGTCGGTTCGACCTCCTGGCCATCCCCGTCGCCGCCGGCCTGGGCACACCGCTGTACTTCAACACCGAACTCTTCATCCCGATCGCCGGCTCGCTCGAAACAGCCGGCGTCGGACTCGGAGCCATCGTCGCGCTGACCATCGCGGGCGCCGGTGCCAACATTCCCGAGTTCATCCTGCTCTCACGACTCGCAGACCGACGGGTCATCAGCATCTTCATCGGATACGTCTTCCTGGTCGCGGTCGTCGGTGGACTCTTGGCGCAATTGTTGGGTTGACCGCCTGCCATTGGGCGCTCTGGTACTCTCGAAACCGATGAGCGACCGGGTCCAGCACGACAAGGCAGCCGAGTCGGCCGACCCAGTCCGCTCGACAGCCAAGCCGGCGCTTCGGCGGTCAATGGTCGTCGGCTCCTCATCCGACCCGGCGGAACGAGAGGCGGACGCGGCCGCTCGGGTCATCGTGGCCCGGCTCCGAGCGGACGACGGCGGCGCATCGGCGGAGAGCGGCGGCGGACGCATTCAACGCAGCGCCTTCACTGAAACGAGCCCGGCCGGGGCCCCAGTCGATCGGATTCGTCCCGCCACAGCGGCTGCGGCACAGCGGCAGATGATCCGTCGTGCGTACGTGAACGGCACGGCGGCCAAGGATGCACCGCTCTTCGAGAAGGTCAGTCCCGTTGATGCCGCGATCCCGCTCGGTGATGGCTCGACCGCGAATGGCCTCGGCATCACCCAGATCAACATGAAGCACTACCTGGAACGGCACACGTACAAGTACCAGCGCCTCAACTCCAAGACCATCAGTCCCGCCGCCGGCATGTTTCCTCAGGGGACAACCGTCGACAACGTCAAAGCGTTGCTGGTCAAGGCGCTGGCAAAGGTGCCGTCGGGCACCGCCATCGGCGAGTCAGCGGTCTCCACAACCGTGGAGGTCGATGGGCTGAAGCTGAACCTCGGTGCGCTCAAAGGCGGGAAGCTCTCCGCCTTCTTCCCCATCGACGGCACCGGATATCACAAGTACAGCGCGGACGAACTCAAGGCCATTCGAGGCGAAAAAAACGCAGGTAGCACCTCATGACCGACACTCCGACGCTCGAGGCACATTGGTGTTTCGACGACTACACCGACCTCGATGCCGACGAGGCACCCTGTGTCCGTGCGCCGAGTGACGGAGACTGGTCTGCTTTCGCACCGCTGCTCGAGGAGAATGACGACGACATGGGTGCCGTCGTCCTCGCCCGCGGCGACGATGTCGTGCGGATCGTGGACTCCCTCATCGCCACCGTCCAGAACCTCTGCCTCGGGGCGATCCCCGATCTCGTCGACCGCAAGCATGTGGTTGTCCCCTACTTCATGCTCTACGGCTACATCCGAATGGACCCCGAAGCCTCGGATCAGCTCGTGCTCGGCGACGAGCTGCCGACCGTTCGATACCCGCGGGCCGAACTGATCCCGGCCCTGGTCGAGATCGGCCGCTCGTATCTCGAGTACCTCGAGACCTGTCGCGCCGACGATTCCGACTATGACGACGTTCGGGCCGGCGTACGAACGAAGCTCGCCGCCGCTGAGTCGGCGCTCGAGACCTGGGACGGCACCTGAGTCGCTAGTGCAGCGACATGAACCGCAGCATTGCGTCGCGGAATCCCTCGGGCTCGTCAATCGGCACGACATGGTCGCAGTCGGGGAACTCGACGAACTGACAGACGGGGATCGTGTCGACCAGTCGCTGTGCGTTCTCCAGGGTGAGGTACTGCGACTCGGCTCCCCGCATCACGAGAGTCGGCACGTCGATCTCGGCGGCAGCAGCCCAGCCCGCATCCTCACCGCCGCGGAGCGCAATAGCGCCCGGCTTCTCCAGGGCGGGGTCGTAGCGCCACGTCCACGAACCATCCCCCTGCCGCTGGATCGCATTGCGAATCCGATGGGAGAGATGCGGGACCGAGGCGAACGGGCTGGCCGCCAGCTCGGTCTCGATCGCATGCTCCGGTGAATCGAATCGGACAGTCTTCTCGAAATCGGTGTACATCTGGGCACGGGTCGACTTCGGAATCGATGGCGCGATATCGACCAGGACGAGTCGGGCAAGCTGCTCCGGCTTCGATCCGGCGTAGCGGATCGACACCACGCCACCAAGCGACTGACCGACGAGGGTGACGTGGTTCAGGCCGAGGGCGGATACGAGCTCTCGCACATCGCCGACCTGCGCATCGAGGTCATAGGTGTCGGCCCATTGCGACTCACCGTGGCCGCGGAGGTCGAGAGCGACGACTCGACAGTGCCGACTCATGTCGTCCGCGAACGAGTCCCACTGTCGTGCGTGGGCCGTGAGGCCGTGCAACAACAGAAGCGTGTCGCGAGCTCCTTCCGGGCCGGACCAGTCCCGGTAGTGGAGTCGGACGTCGCCGAGATCGATCAGTTCGTCCTGTACACGCATGCCGCACTCTCTCACGCGGTGAGATCGTCTCGGCCATCGACCACGACCTCGTGGCCGTGTGTCGGAGGTTCGCGATCGACGAGGTAGTCAGGGAATCCGACACCACGAAGGTCCTCCCCGCAATCGTCCTCGAGACGTTTCACCACCGTCGACGACCAGGCGCGGGGACCGAACCGTTCGAGGCCGTCGCGCATGATGTCGACGGCGACCGGCGACAGTTCGAGCGGCACGTCGAGGCGAGCGCCCAACTCGTCGAACAGCGCCAGATCCTTCACTTCATGGTCCAAGGTGAAGTTGATGTTGTAGCTGCCGTTGAGGATGAGTTGCCCTTCCGTCTCATGGACAAAGGAGTTGCCTGACGACACACGGATGGCCTCGTACGCCACATTGAGGTCGAGCCCTGACTTCTTGGCGACCATGAACGCCTCGCCGGTGGAGATCAGTTGCACCCCGGCCAGGTAGTTCGTGATGACCTTGAGCACCGACGCCGACCCGAGCCGGCCGGTGTGCACGATCTCGCGTCCCATGAGCGACAGAACTGGCAGGATCCGCTCGAAGGTTTCGCGCTCGCACCCGGCGAAGATCGCAATGTTGCCGGTCGAAGCCTTGTGGCACCCTCCGGACACCGGACAGTCCACAGCATGCCCACCCGCCGCCTCGACGAGCGCGCCAAGGCGCGTGACCTCGTCCTCGTCGGTCGTGCTCATCTCGAGCCAGATCGTGTCGGGTGTCAACCCGGCCAAGACACCGTCGGCGCCTTCCAGCACGGCAGCAGAGACCACGGGCGAGGGCAGGCAGGTGATGACGAGGTCGTTGTCTCTGGCCATATCGGCCGCGGACTCTCCCCAGCTCGCCCCGGCGACCAGCAGCGGCTCGGCCACCTCCGGATCGAGGTCTCGCACCGTCACGTCGTGGCCACTGCGCACCAAGCTGCCCGACAACTTCGCCCCGACATTGCCGAGCCCGATGAATCCGATTCTCACTGCCTTCTCCCGGTGAAGAGATTCCCCTACTCACTGAGCCAGTCCTGGAAGACCGGCCCGTCGCACTCCCCCGTGATGATGCGTTCGCGTGCGTCATCCCACAGCCGGCTCCATGCCACAGGATCACGCAGCTCGGTTGCCGGATTCGACCGGCTTCGGGCCACGAACCCCGGAAAGGCCGGCCGCCCGCTCCGCTGGCCAACGGGGTGATACCGGATGTCGAAGCTCCAACGCAGCTGGTCGGAGAGGTTGGGCCGCGAGCAATGGATGTTCTGCTTGTCGAACAAGACGATGCTGCCGCGTCGGGCGGGCAGCGGCTCCCCCTCGCGACCCGCGATGATGTCGACGGGCACGGTCGGTTCACGCGGGATCGGGCCGGGCACATGTCGGTGGGCGCCTTCCCGGTGACTCCCGGGAATCGAGACGAGGCAACCGTTCTCCTCGCTGGCATCGGTGATCGCCACCCACACTGTGACCTGGTCTGTCGACAGCGCTTCGGGAAGTACCGCCACGGTGTCCTGGTGCCAGCTCGTATTGCCGACGCTGGAGTGCGCCACGCTCTCGTCGCTGAGTCGAGCCAGCGGCGGCTTCAGCCGTACCTGCTGCACCGGACTCGATGCGATCTCCGAGCCGATCACCGACTCGACCACATCGAGAATCTTGGTGTTGGTGAGCAAGCCAAGGACCGCTGGTCCCGTGTGCGCGTGGTACGTGTCGGGATCGATGCCCCTGTTCATCAGCGGGAGCGAGATGTTGAACTCGTCGATGCACTCGGGGTGTCGCCGCACCATCGCCGTGTAGCGGTCGGCAAACGACAGCTCGGAGCCGGGCACGTCCGACTCCCCCGCTGCGGCGAGCCGCTGGGCGTAGGCCTCCAACACCGCCGCGTATTCCTCCTCGACCGGTCGCAGGTCCGCCTCGTCGAGAACGTCCTCCACCAGCAGGTAGCCGTCACGGTTGAACCGTTCCAGCTGATCGTTCGACAACATCGCGATGACCCCAATCATTCGCAAGCGTTCAGTCGCGTCATTCTGCACCAGAAACGGTGTGGGGTACGGTCAAAACATGACACGAATTCTCGACTACACGGGCCAGAGCGCCGACCGCACCGTCACCGTTGCCGACGTCGTCAGGCTGCACGGCTCGGGGAACCAGTTCGCCCAGGTCACGGCCTCCACGGCCGACGAAGCAGCCGCCGCAGAGGCCGCAGGGATCGAGATGGTCGTCTGCATGTCGGACTTCGTGCCCGCGCTCCGCCAGGGTTCGTCTCGCGTGTTCGTCACCGCGGCCATCGACTTCACCGGTGCGATCACTCCGGACGACCTTCTCGGCGTGGCCCTCGAGTCACTCGAGAACGGCGCCGACGCGGTGATCACCGCCCGTCGTCTCGAGGTGGTGGAGCTCCTCGCCGCCGAGGCAATCCCGGTCATGGGGCACCTCGGTTTCGTGCCGAAGAAGTCGAACCTCTTCGGCGGGGTCCGTGGTGTCGGCAAGACCGCCGATGAGGCCGAGTGGCTCTGGGGCCACTTCCGCCGACTCGAGGATGCCGGCGCGTTCGCCGTCGAGTGTGAGCTGATTCCCGCAGACGTTATGGCGGAGATCCATCAGCGGACCCGCCTCTCGACCATCTCTCTGGGTTCTGGTCCGACCGCAGATGTGTCGTTCCTCTTCACCTCTGACATCTGCGGCGAGAGCGATCACATCCCCCGCCATGCCCGTCAGTACGGCGACCTCGCCCGCCTCCAACAGCAGATCCGGGACGAACGGGTCGAAGCGCTCCGCGCCTTTCGCGCCGACGTCGCTGCGCAGGCGTTCCCCGGCGAATCCGAGACCATCGGCATCGATGGGAGCGAGTTGCACGAGTTCATCAATCGACTCGGGGGTTAGACACCAAGACGGGCTGCTCCGACACGTCTTGGTCTTCGCGGCATCCGGTGCGAACATACGGCGTGGACTCAACTGAATACCTCTCGTCATTTCGCGCCGACGGCTCCCGAATCCGAACCATCGCAGAAGGCGACCTGACCGCCCCGGTGCCCTGCTGTGATGGTTGGTCGCTCGGCGACCTGGTCGGTCACGTCGGCGCGGTGCTGGTGATGGTCGATGACGTCGTCGAATCGGGCGAGCCCCCCTCCTCACGGCCGACGATCCCCGACGGCGTGGATCTGGCCTCGTTCTACGGCGATGCCTTCGATCGCCTTGATGCCACGCTCGCGAACACGGACCCCGCGGCCGGCGGCTGGAACTGGTCATCGGGCCCCCAGCTGTCGAGCTTCTGGTTCCGCCGGATCGCCCACGAGATGGCGGTGCACCGCTGGGACGCCGAAGCCGCAATCGACGATTGTCATACGATCCCCGCCGAACTGGCCAGCGACGGTATCGATGAGTGGTTCGACGTCTACCTGCCCCGCAGCGTCGGCCGGGCCGAATCGCCCGTCACCCCAGGCGGCACGATCCATGTCCATTGCACCGACACCGAGGGTGAGTGGTGGGCGTCCATGGTCGACAGCGAGATCGAGCTCCTGCGGGAACACAAAAAGGGTGACGTGGTTGCGCGAGGTGGCGCCTCCGACCTGCTCCTCATCCTGTGGGGCCGCATGGACCCGAGCGCGGCGGAAGTGTTCGGCGACGCTCCGGTACTCGACGCCTGGGTCACGGCGGCCGCCGGGTAACTTATGGACCATGCCGGGCTCCCCACCGTCAGCTTGGCTGAGGACGGCGACGAAGAGGCGCTCGCCCAACACCTGACCGGCATCTTTCACCGGATCGGATTCCTGGTCGTGGTCCATCATGGGGTGTCAGGCGACCTCATCGACCGGGTCTTCGCGTCGATGCACCGCTTCTTTGCGCTGAGCGAGGGTGACAAGCGGTCGATCGACAAGCTGCACTCGCCATGGTTTCGGGGCTGGGAAGCTGTCGGCAGCGAATACACCAACAATCGCCGCGACGAACGCGAACAGATCGACATCTGGAGCGAGTGGCCGAGCCGATCCCGCGACGTCGAACCCCACTACCTCCGCCTGCTCGGCCCCAACCAATGGCCGCCGGCAAACATCCATGCCGGGCTCGAGGAGCTCATGGGTGAGTGGTACGCCGAGATGGGCGGTCTGGCCGGTCGACTCCTCCGGCTGATCGCGATCGGGCTCGGTCTTGCGCCCGACCACTTCGACCAGGTACTCGGCCCCGAGCCCATGTCGCTCACCAAGCTGATCCACTATCCCCCGACCCCGGTCGGCGGCGCAGGTGTCAACGCCCACCACGACGCCGGGTTCCTCACGGTCCTCGCCCCGGGGCCGACATCGGGACTCGAAGTCGACTTCCCCGGCCGGGGATGGGTGCCAGTACCCACGGTCGAAGGCGGCCTGGTGATCAACCTCGGCGAGAACCTGCAGGCGATGACCGGCAACTATCTCATCGCCACACCACACCGGGTCATCACCAGCAAGGAACGCTTCTCCGCCGGCTACTTCCACGGATCGTCGCTCGACGTTTCTCTTGCCCCGCTCGATCTTGACCCGCGCTTTGCCGCCGCCGTCGAGGCGAGTGATCACCACCGATCCGCCGGCTTCATGGCCCGGAAAGAAGAGACCGACCATGGCACCGCCGATATGGCTTCACCCCGTCCCGCGGCGACGTACGGCGAGCAGCTCTGGAACTACTTCAGCCGCAGCTATCCGACGAACATGGCCCGGCACCATGCCGACCTGATCCCCTTGGAGGATTGATGACCGACGAATCCACACCGACATGGGAGCGAGTACGGCTCGATCGCCCGGAGGAGGGCGTTGCCCGCATCACGCTCACTCGTGCCGAGGCCGCCAACGCGCAGGACTACTCGATGTTGGCGCAGCTCAACGAGGCATTCGACATTGCGGCACAGGACGAGGCCTCACGGGTGATCGTGCTGGCGGCCGAAGGGAAACACTTCTCCTCGGGCCACGACACGTCGGCGCCGAACCCCGACATGAACGACTTCCCCACCATCGGCACTCAATGCCACTTCGATGCCGAGGGCGCCGAGGGCTACATGGCCCGCGAGGCCGAGATGTACGTGGGTCTTTGTTGGCGGTGGCGCAACATCGCCAAACCGACAATCGCTCAGGTGCAGGGCAAGGTCATCGCCGGCGGGCTGATGCTCGTGTGGCCGATGGACATGATCGTCTGTTCCGAGGACGCCACGTTCAGCGACCCGGTCGTGGCGTTCGGGGTGAACGGCCACGAGTACTTCACCCATCCGTTCGAGGTCGGTGCCCGGCTGGCCAAGGACATGCTGTTCACCGGCCGGTCCATCGATGCCGAGGAGGCCTTGCGCGCCGGCATGGTCAGTCGGGTCGTGCCTCGGGACGATCTCGAATCAGAGACGCTCGCCCTCGCGGCCCACATCGCCAAACGACCGATGTTCGGCCTCACATTGGCCAAGCAGTCGGTCAACAACTCGCTCGATGCAATGGGTATGTACACCGCGATCCAGTCGGCGTTCGGGCTCCATCACGTGGGCCACAGCCACAACATGCGCTTGTACGACAGCCTGATCAACCCCGCCGGGTTGAAGGTGATCCGCGACGAGGCCTGAGCTACTTGCTGTCGTTGCCGGCGAAGTGGGGAACCGAGTCGTCGAGTGAGTTGTGCGGCTGTGCGTCACCGGCGAACCAGACGCCGGCGAGGGCCGTGTGCGACGCATCATCGAGCACACCGACCATGACGCTGGTCGACTCCGGCGTGTCGGCGGCACGGAAGAACAGTGTGCTCCCACATCCGCGGCAGAACCCGTAGGACGCATAGCCGAGATCAATCCACTCGAATTGTTCGTCCGGGTCCTCGATCAGCAGTTCGTCGGTCGGTGTCCGGGCTGCAGCCACGAAGTTCCCGGTGATCCGTCGACAGTTCTCGCAATGGCAGTGCAAGACCCCCTGCATCGGACCGTCGATACGGATCTGCACGTCGCCGCACAGGCATTGCCCGGTGCGGCCTCTGGGAGTCTCGGCCATGCCGGCACGCTAGTGCCGAGTCGTGCTCAGTAGAACTGATCGATCATCAACTGATTGCCGTCGGGGTCCTTCAACATGATGAACTCCGGACCCTCATCGGCCTCGGTCTCGCGATCGATCTCGACCCCGGCGGCCTTCAGTCGCTGCTCGATCACACGCACGTCGGTGAAACCCTCGACCGGTTCGGGCAATCCCGGCTCGGCGTCAGCTGCCCCGGCCACCCATTCCTGTGCGATCCCTGGGTTGAACGTGAGGATGTCGCCCTCGATGTGCTCCGCGAAGAGGCCGAGCTTCGTGGTGCCGTTGCCGATGATCCGGAACCGCCCCTCACCGCCCAACTCGGTGAAACCGAGTGCGGCGTAGAACGCCAGCGAGGCATCGAGATCAGCCACCTTCAGGCTGACCGAGAAGCATCCGAGATCCAGTGATTCCGTCATGGTTCGACCGTAGCGCCGACTCGCGGGCAAGATCAGGGCCGTTCACTTCACGCGAAAGGCCCCGAACATGCCAGTCATCAATGGCGCCGCCGACTACAGCGACCTCATGCTGCGGTTTCGCCGCGCCTACCACCGCGCGGATGCCGAGCTCCTCGCCGAGGTGCTGGGCGATGGATTCGAATGGCACAACCATTGGTTCTCGGTCGATGCGCCCAACTCCACCGGCCAAGTGCTCACGAGCCTCGACGAGTTGATCGTGGAACTCGAGCGCCGCAAGGAGCACTGGACCGATGTGTGGTTCGAGGGGATGGTCGAGCACTATTCCCCTGGCTTGGTCACCCAGACGTTCACGATCTCCGGGAAGGACGACGGTGTGCCGTTCGAGCGTGGGGCCGTCGACCTCTACACCGTCACCGAAGACGAGAAGATCGTGAAGAAGGACACCTACTGGAAGTATGCGGCCGGCTGAGTGCCCTGGAGAGAGAAGGCCGCCCCGACGAAGCCTGCGGTGATGACCGCTTCGAGAGACGCTCCGCCGGACCGCGACGCAACCGGCTAGGCATGTGCCGTGACGATCGCAGATGACGATGGCTTCGCCGAACACCTCGACCAGGTGCTGGTCGGCGGTCGTGAGCCGGTGACGATCGTGATCGCCGACTACGACCCGGCATGGCCCGCACGCTTCGAGGTCGAGCGGTGCCGGATCGCCACCGCGCTCGGGACACTCGCGCGGCGGATCGATCACGTCGGTTCGACCGCGGTTCCGGGGCTCGCCGCCAAGCCGATCATCGACATCCAGGTCGGTGTCACCCTTCCACAGGACCCTGACGAGATCGTTCCCCCGCTCGTTGCGGAGGGCTACGTACTCCGTGTTCAGGAGCCGGATCATGTGATGCTGCGCACACCGGACCGCGACGTCCATGTCCACATCTGGCTCCTCGATCCGGCCGACGAACACCGCCACCTGCTGCTCCGAAACTGGCTCCGGGCGAACCCCGACGATCGACAGCGATACGAAGACCTGAAACGCGAGCTCGCCACACAACAGTGGGACGACATGAACTACTACGCCCGGGCCAAGGGTGACCTCATCGCCGAGATCCTCGAGCGGGCCGAGCACGGGAAGTGATGGCGCCAGTCACGGGTTTCCATCCAGTGACCGATGAGCGACCACCTTTTCCTCCGTTCGATGAAGCCGCAGCATGGAAGAAGGTGCTTGATGCCGAGGCCGCATGGAACACCCGAGACCCCGATCGGGTGGCCGGCGCCTACTCGCTCGACAGCGAGTGGCGGAACCGGGACACATTCCTGTGGGGACGCAACGAGATCCGCGACTTCCTGGCCCGCAAGTGGGCCCGCGAACTCGACTACGCACTCCGCAAGGACCTCTGGGCCTTCCACGGGAACCGACTCGCCGTGCGTTTCCGGTACGAGTCGCTCGATCAGTCCGGCCAATGGTGGCGGTCGTACGGAAACGAGAACTGGGAGTTCGACGATCACGGGTTGATGCGTCGACGGGAGGCCTCCATCAACGACGTCGCCATCACCGCGTCAGAGCGGCGGATCTTCGGCGCCCGTGAGGACAGCGACACTGCGGGAGTCCCGCTGCACCAGCGTCCGCCCATGGGGATGGATCGTCGATTTCAGGTCGAACTGCTACCGGACGTGGACTGGAGCGAACTCCGCCGCCGGGTGATCCACTCGGAGGAACTCGGGCTCGATCTCGCCACCACAGCCGATCAATACGTGGACTGGAAGAACCCGACGGTCCCCTGGTTCGACCTCTGGACCACCCTTGCGGCACTGGCCGAAGCGACGACCACGATCCGGCTCGCCCCGTGTGTCGCGCAGATCCCGATGCGGGACCCCGCCACCTTCGCCCGTCAGGTGTTGACCGTCGACCATGTGTCCGGCGGCCGGGTGGAGGCGGCGCTCGGCCTCGGCCTCACCGTCGACCCCGGCTACGACATCATCGGCGTACCCAACTGGGACAACCGCGAGCGGGCCGACCGTTTCGGCGAGTACATCCAGGTCGTGGACGAACTGCTCTCGTCGGCTCGGTGTTCGTTCAGCAGCGACTACTACACCGTTGATTCTGCGGCCGTTCACGAGTCGGTCCAGTCGCCTCGACCCCCGATCACCATTGCCGCCATGGGACCGCGGATGATGCGTTACGCGGCCACCCACGCCGACACATGGAACACGATGAGCTTCGGGGCTGGAGCGGACGTTCTGCTGAGCGACGCCACCGCGTTGAAGGCAAAGATGGCCAGGACCTGCAACGCCGTCGGTCGAGACCCAGAGACCTTGCGCCACAGTTTCCTCCTCTTCGACGGTGAGGCCCGAGCGCAGGGTGGTCGACTGTTCTATTGGGACTCTGCCGCCGCAGCCGACGTCATGCCCCGTCTGCGCTGACCCGGCCGAGAACGAGAACGGCCCAGTCGCCCTCGATCCGCCGCTCGATCTCGACCATCGGTCGGAGAAACCCGATGACCTGGTCACACTGTTGCGGCGTGATGCCACTCAGGATCAATTGGCCGTTGTCCACGACATGAGCCACCAGTTCGTCGGCGAGGGCAACGATCCCCGCTCGGGCGATGTTCGCGAGGACGAGATCGAAGGCACCCTCGATGGCGAGATCGGAACCGGTCGCCTCGACACGGTCTGACACACCATTGAGCGCGGCATTGCGCCGGGTTGCCTCGACGGCCTCCGGTTTCACGTCGATGCCGACCGCCCTTGAAGCACCGAGTCGAGCAACCGCAAGGGCGAGGATGCCGCTGCCACAACCGATATCGAGCACGCGCTCTCCACCCTCGATGCGCTCGACGAGCATCTCGAGGATCATTCGAGTGGTGGGGTGATGACCACTCCCGAAGCCGCCAGGCCCCAACTCGACCAGGTTCGCGAACCCCGAACGGTCGTGCTCGGACCACGCCAGGCACACGCTCAGCCGATCGCCGAACGCCACCGGTGCGGTGTCTCGCTCCCACGCAGCGAGGCGCGCCCCTCCATCCGGTCGGGTCACGGCCATGTGACCAGCGACGCGAAGCCGGGCCGAGACCGACTCAGTCGACCGGTCATCGGCCACTCTGGCGAGCGCGACCAGACGTTCGCCACCGGGCGCCACGATGTCGACGATCTGCGCCCCCAGTTGCTCGAGGGCAGCGGTGACGCTCGGCAGGTCCTCTCGGATGGTCGCAACGGCAAGCACGGGGACAGCCTCCCGATATCGATCCGCAACGACAACCCGAACCGCGCGACACTCTGAGCATGTTGCGATTGGGAACTGTGGTGATGGGAGCCGACGATGTGGAACGGGCGGCCGCGTTCTGGGCGGCCGTGTTCGACTACGAGATCGTCCGCTTCGACGAAGCCGAAAATGACTTCACCATCCTCGTGCCGCATGATCGGGTCGGAACGAGAATCGCCCTGCAGCGCGCCGAGTCGCCGGTTCAGGAGCACCCACGGGTCCACATCGACCTCGTGGTCGACACCGCCGCTGAGCAGCAAGCGGAGACCGATCGATTGGTGGCGCTCGGCGCAACCGTCGCCGATTGGGACTCCTACCCAGCGGACCCGTCCCACGCGGACTTCGTCGTGCTCGCCGACACGGAAGGCAATCGATTCTGCATCGTCGACGCCGGCCACGGCTGACCCACCGACGAACGAGTTCGGATCGGTGGCGGTCGCCGTGGCAAGATTCGGAGCATGACCGCTATCGAAACCGGAACCGATGATCTCCTGGCCGAACGGATCGGCCATGTGGGCGTGATCACCTTCAATCGACCCGAAAGCCGCAACGCGCTCTCGAACGCGATGTACCACGGTTTCCAGGCCGCGCTCCCCACCATGGCCCTTGACCCTGAGGTCCGCGTCGTGATGATCACCGGCGCCGAAGGGGCGTTCTGCGCCGGCGGCGACGTCAAGGGCATGCATGCGTCGAACTCCAGTGGCGAAGCTCGGGACGGCCAGCCCGCCGGCTCCGAAGATCGGGTGTCACACCTCCGGATGCGACAGCGCTGGGTGAGCGAAGCGATCCACAGTCTCCCAAAGCCCGTCGTGGCTGCGATCCCAGGCGCAGCTGCCGGGGCCGGTCTCTCGATCGCGCTGGCCGCCGATCTGCGGATCGCCGCTGAACGGGCGCTGATCGTCACCGCGTTCGCGAACGTCGGCGCGTCGGGCGACTTCGGCGGTAGCTGGTTTCTCACCCATCTCGTCGGTGCCGCCAAGGCCAAGGAGCTCTACTTCACATCCCCTCGCCTCACCGCGACCGAAGCTGCCGATCTGGGCATCGTCAACAAGGTGCTCGCGGACGACGACTTCGCCGTCGCGGCGCTGAACTACTGCCACGAGCTCGCCGAACGTGCCCCGATCGCGCTGCGGTACATGAAGGAGAACATCAATCGTGCCGCTCATGCCGACCTGCCGACCGCCCTCGATGCCGAGGCGGCCAACATGGTCCACACGATGCTGACCGCCGACCACAAGGAAGCTGCGGCCGCGTTCGTCGAGAAGCGCCCGCCGAAGTTCGTCGGCGGCTGAGCGCCGCGACTCGATGGTCGTCGTCCGTGAGTTCGTCCGGGCGGATCAGGTCCGCGTCCGCCGTCTGATCCTCGACGGACTGGCCGAACGTTGGGCCGCCGAGTTCGACGAGTCGTACAACCCCGACCTCGACGACATCAAAGCCTCGTACGTCGATCAGGGCGCGACCGTTCTCGTCATCGAGTCCGATGGCGAGCTGGTGGCCACCGGCACCCTGCTGCCGCGAGAGAACCAGACCGGGCAGCTGGTCCGGATCTCGGTCGACCCCACGATCCGGCGGCACGGCCTGGGTCGTCGGATCGTCGGTGAGCTGGTTGAGCGCGCCCGACGCTCGGGGATGACGGAGGTCCGCGTTCTGGCGGACACGCCATGGGTCTCCGCGGTGGAGCTCTACCGATCCTGCGGCTTCGAGATCACCGCACAGGATGACGACGACACGTGCTTTCGCATGAGCCTGCACCGATGATCGACTACCGCGACTTCACCGATCCTGCTGTCGAGGCGGTCGAGTTGTCGATGGCGCATCGGGCGCTCTTGACGGACCTCCGATCCAACCCTGACGTGGAGCCCGCAACCCCGTCACAGCTCAGAGGCTGGACCGTCGGGCACGTGCTCACCCATCTCGCCCGCAACGCGGGCAGCCACATCGCCCTGCTCTCCGGCGACGCCCAGTACGGCGAGGGATGGACGGGTCGCCACCGCGAGATCGAGGAGGGCGCCACACGACCATGGCCCGAGATCATCGACGATCTGGCCAGCTCGATCGATGCCGTGGACCGTGCCTACGCAACCAACGCCGACTGGGACCGTCCTGCCGGCCTGCTCGCGGGCGCCCAGCCGGCAGGATTCCTTCCGCTCGCCCGCCGACGGGAGGTGGAACTGCACTGGGTCGACCTCGGATTCGATCGAGCGCTCGGCGACATCTCCGCTGACTACGTCCAGCGGGATGTCCGGATGCTGGTCTCGACGATCGGCAGCGCTGGTGCTGGCTCGTCGGACGGCTCCGGATTGACGGACTCGCCCCTGCTGCGCTCTTCTGATCACGCATCCCGAACGCACGGAGGTCCCGATGTCCACGAACGAGAGCCACGAAGCCCGGATGACAGCCGCCGGCATCACCCTCCCCGAGGGCATGGCTCCGGCGGGCCTGTACGTGCCCGCTGTCGTGTCCGGGAATCTGCTTCACGTCGGCGGCCACGGTCCGATCTCCGATGCGGGTCTGATCACCGGGAAGGTCGGCGCCGACCTGGACGTGGACGCCGCCTATGAAGCGGCCCGGCTCACCGGACTCCAACTCCTCGCGGCCGCCCGAGACGCTCTCGGCACGCTGGATCGAGTCGTGCGGGTGGTCAAGATCTTCGGCATGGTCAACTGCGCGCCCGGCTTCAACCAGACGCCGTCGGTGATCAACGGATGCAGCCAACTGATGCACGATGTGTTCGGCGAGGCAGGCGTCCACACCCGCTCCGCGGTCGGCATGGCCGAACTGCCCTTCGACATCGCCGTCGAGATCGAGGGGATCTTCGAGATCGTCGCGGACTAGTCCGCGGCGAGCAGGGGCCTCGCCGCTCGACGGCGCGCTCTCGACATGACACGCGCCCCTGTGTGCCACTAGACCGAACGAAGACAAGGGAGCGGAGCATGTTGGAAGACCGGTACGGCCTGGAGCTGAGCACCACCTCGACCGTGGCTCGCGACGCATACGTCGACGCAATCGACCGCATCCTCGCGGCGGACGGAGGCGTCGAGGACGCCCTGGGCGTGGCGGTCGACGCCGATCCAGACTTCGCGCTGGTCCACGCAGCCATCGGACGGCAGCATCATGTGATGGGCCGCGGGAAAGAGGGCCGTTCGTCACTGGAGACAGCCACTCAGCTCGCCCAATCGGCGACCGTCCGGGAGCAACAGCACGTCGAGATCCTCAGCAACATCGTCAGCGGTCGGGTTCCCCAGTCGCTGGAGCTGACAAAGGAGCATCTGACCGACCATCCCCGTGACGCCTTCGTGTTGGCTCCTGCCTGCGGCGTGTTCGGTTCGTTCGGGTTCAGCGGGCGGATCGGCCGAGAGCCAGAGCAGCTCGCCTTCATCGAACCGCTCGCCGAGCACTACGGCGACGACTGGTGGTTCCAGACGATCCATGCATTCGCCCTCCTGGAGACCGGCAGCTGGGAGGCCGGCCGCGACCTCGCCCAACAGTCGCTCGAGCAGCGTCCCACCAACTCCCATGGTGCCCACACCCTCGCCCATGCCCTGTATGAAGGCGGCGCTGACAAGGAAGCCCTCGACTTCATGACCGGGTGGATCCCGGGCGCGGACCCCACCGGACTGCTCCACTGCCACGTCTTCTGGCACTACGCCATGTTGCAGCTGATCGATGGCCAACACGAGGCGGCCGTTCAGACCCTCGAGGAGAACTGTCTTCCGGGCACGACACCGAGCCCGTCGATCAATGTCCTCACCGACGCGGCGTCGTTCCTCTGGCGTTCCGAGCTCGCGGGAGTCCCCCGCAGCCACCGGCACTGGGAGATCGTCCGCGAGTTCTACGAGGAGAATTTCCGCCGCCCGATCGTCTTCGTGGATGCTCACGCCGGCCTCGCCTACGCCGCCCTGGGCGACAGCGAGAAGCTGTCGGCCACGATCGATCAGCTCCAGGAGCTCGGGGAGGCCGGCCGATTGCCGGCCGAGACAACGGCTGCCACGCTGACCCGCGGCTTCGCGGCGTACTCGACCGAGGACTGGTCGACCACAATCGACACGCTCGAGCCGGTGATGGATCACGTGGTCCGTATCGGAGGCAGCCGTGCGCAGCGAGACCTGGTCACGAACACCCTGCTGGCAGCGTATGTGCGCGACGGTCGGGCCGATGCGGCCCGTGCGTTCATCGCGAACGAGCACGATCGCCAGCCTTCACACCCGGTGGCCGGCCTCTCCGCCGCCTGACATCCGGATACCGGCGGCGATGCTGCCGGCGAGCGCTGTCAATCGTCGCCGATACGCGTCGATCGACGGCTGGTCGGAACGGAAACCCTTCGGCGACAGCTGGAGCACTTCCAACCATCCGTCGCGGTCCGCTCGGGCCCGCGCACTGCGGCCGGGCGCCACGTCGCCGAGATAGCCGGCCATACCGTCCCACAGTCGAGCCACCTCGCCGCTGATCGCCGAGCTGACCCGGGCGCTCTTGGCACCAACGATCTCGTCGAGATGACTCGATGCGGCCATCCGCTGCCAGAGATCACCCTCGTAGCGCTGGAGGAATCCATCGAGCTGTTCCGCGATCGTGCCCGGTTCGGCGAGCGCAGCGAGCGCGTTGGCCACGTGCTCCTCGAAAATGGCGACGAAGGCCGAGGCGAAGATATCGGCCTTGTCAGTGAAGTACTGGTACAGGGCGGGGCGTGACATGCCCGCGGCATCAGCGATGTTGGCCATCGATGTCCGGGCGTACCCCCGCGACGAGAATTCGCCGATGGCGGCCTCGTGAATGGTCGACCGCTTCTGGTCGGCTCCCGATCCCATGCCCAGATGTTGACACATTTGCACAATTGTGTCAGCTTCCATTCTGACACCGACAACGAAAACTGTCAGCGGCCGGACTCCGACCGTCGACCGGAGGACCCCCATGACTCGACTCGGCTACCAGATCCCGAACTTCACCTACCCCGGTGTGGAGAGTGCAGACATCTTCGGCAACGTCGTCGCTCAGGCGAAGGCTGCAGAAGCGGCCGGGTTCGATCGCGTGTTCGTGATGGACCACTTCTACCAACTGCCCGGCATCGGCGCTCCCCACGAGCCCATGTTCGAGTGCTATTCGCTGCTTTCCGCCATCGCCCAGCACACCGAGTCGGTACGGCTCTCGGCGCTGGTCACGGGTAACACCTACCGCCACCCGACGCTGCTGGCCAAGACCATCACCGCGCTCGATCACGTATCCGGCGGCCGCGCCACGCTCGGAATCGGGTCGGGGTGGTTCGAACTCGAGCACGACTCCCTCGGCTACGAGTTCAACACCTTCACCGAACGCTTCAAGAAGCTCGAGGAGGCACTGCAGATCATCATCCCGATGCTCCGGGGTGAGAAGGTCAGTCTCGATGGCGAGTACTACACAGTCGTCGACGCGGTGAACTCTCCCGCACCGATCTCGCGGATCCCTGTCATGATCGGCGGCAGCGGAGAGAAGAAGACACTGCGCATGGTCGCCCAGTACGCCGATGAGTCGAACCTCTCCAGCGGCTCGGCCGAGGAGATCCCCCGCAAGCTCGATGCCCTGGAGGCACACTGCCAGCGTCTCGGCCGCGATCGCTCCGAGATCACCGTCACCAAGCTCACCATGTGCATGGTGGCGCCCACCATGGAGGAGGCCGAGGCCGACCTGCGCGAGGTTGCCGCCGTGAAGGGCTGGAACGAACAGATCATGGAGATGGTCAAAGCCATCCTGATCTACGGCGACGCCGACACCGTGGGTGAGCAGCTGCAGGCATTGATGGCCACCGGGATCGACGGCATGACCATCAACCTTCCCGGCAACGGGCACAACACCGACCGCATCGGTCTCCTCGGCGAGATCGCGAACGCCGCAATCGATGGCTGACGCCGATGCCAGGAGCTGACGATGCACTCTTGACCGACGCGTTCGGTCCAGCCGCCTCGACGAGCATGCTCGTTCCCGATGGCCGTATCGGTCGTCGGCTCCACGGCATCGACCTGGCGCAGCCACTGACGCCAGACCAAGCGTCGGCCCTGCTCAGGTTGCTCGATGAACACCGGGTCATCACGTTCCCGCACCAGAACTCCTCTGGCTTCAACGTCCATGACCTCGAGCGTCTGGCGAACCACTTCGGCGCCCCGATCACCCACCCGAGCAACTATGCGAACTACGGCGCCACCGACGAACCCATCCGACTGAAGGCTCCCGACGACCAGCGAGCAACCAAAGCGAACCGAGCGTTCCCCGGACAGATCGTGTGCAGCCCCGGCGCGGAGAGCGCCGCCGTCTATGTGATCACCAACCTGGTGGACAGCGGGCCCGACGCCGAGGTCAACCTGGCCGGCGGGCAGCACTGGCACACCGACATCGAGTTCGAACCCGCGCCACTCAACACGAGCCTCTTCTTCGTCGACCGTGTCCCGACACCGCGAGAACGGGGCAACGGCACCTGGGTGACGAACCCTCCTCGCGAGGAGTGGTTCTATCATCCGGACTCCGCGCCCGAGTTGGCCCGACTCCGAGAAGCACTCCCACTCAACGGTGAGACGGCCTACACCGACACCGCGGCCGCACTCGCCGCACTACCGGTCAGCGAGCAGCGGGCACTCGGGGACGTGATGATCCGACGTCGCTTCCGGAAGTCTGATCCTGGATTCGTCGTCCCGCTCGTTCACACCAACCCGCGCTCGGGCACCAAGTCGTTGCACAGCCCAGTGTGGGCGTCTCGAGGCAAGCGCGTCGCTCCGGCGCAAGTGGAGGGGATGTCAGACGACGAGTCACGTGCGTTCCTCGACCGACTCGAGGCCCATTGTCTGCGCCCGGAGTTCCGCTATGACCATGTGCACGCACCCGGCGACGTCACCATCTGGGACAACTACGCAACCCTGCACACGGCGCCGCCCAGCCTCAGTGTCATCAATGACATCGCGGATGCGCGGCTGCTGTACCGCGTGAGCACCAAGGGTGAGCCCGCCACCACACTTCCCCGCACGGATAGCCAGGAGTGGATCGACTCCAATATCGTGCCGCCGTACCAGACGCCGATGACCTGAGGATCGACATGGACGTGACCGACGCAGTGATGGCTCGAAAGTCGGTGCGCGACTTCCTCCCTGACCCGATCGACGACGAGGTGATCCGGGAGCTGCTCGAGAAGGCGTCACGGTCGCCGTCCGGCGGCAACGTCCAGCCATGGCGGGTGTGGGTGATCAACGGCGAGTCGATGACCGCCTTCCTCAAGCACATGGAGACCGCTCCGCCCTCGGCATCGACCGAGTACGACATCTATCCAGCGAACCTGTGGGAGCCCCACCGCACGGCCCGCTTCGAAGTGGGCGAGATGATGTACGCAACGATCGGCGTCGGCCGAGACGACAAACCCGGCCGCCTGAAGCAGTTCGCACGCAACATGGAGTTCTTCGGTGCGCCGGCGTCGATCTTCTGCTTCGTCGATCGCCGCATGGGCCCCCCTCAGTGGTCCGACCTGGGGATGTTCCTTCAGACCTTCATGCTTCTGGCCGAGGAAGCCGGCTACCAGACCTGCGCTCAGGAGGCCTGGTCGGTCGCCCACGAGCAGGTGCAGAGCTTCACCGGCGCACCCGAGGAACTGATGCTCTTCTGTGGCGTGGCCATCGGCAGGGCCAACCCCGATCATCCGATCAACACACTGGTCACCAAGCGGCTGCCAGTGGACGAGTTCACCACCTTCCTCTAGACCTCGTACATGCCCGCAGACGAGCTCGCCGGTCGCCGCAAGATCGCCGAGGGCCGTGAGGCGATCATCTATGAGTGGGACGACGGCCTCGTCGCCCGGGTGATGTGGTCGGCCGATGAGGAGTCAGTGACGCGCCGAAGCGCGGCCGCGAGCGAGGCGGCTCGTCAGGCCGGCGTCGCCACGCCCCGCATCGTCGACATCATGACGATCGATGGCCTGCCCGCCCAGATCATGGACCGAGTCCATGGTGTCGACCTGTCGAACGGTTGGCGTCCAACCCGCTCCGCCTTCGCTCTGTCGCCAAGATCCTGGTCGACGTGCACGTCGAACTCCACCAGGCGACCGCCCCGGAGGACCTCCAGACGAGCCATGAGCTGTTCGGGTCGTTGATCGAGAAGTCCGACCTCGTCCCGGCGCCGGTGCGAGAGCGGGCGCTCTCGGCTTTGACCGATCTGCCCCACGACGACGTGATTTGTCACGGCGACTTCCATCCTGGCAACGTGCTGGTCGGTGACTCGATGCCGCTGACACTGATCGACTGGACCGGCGCCACCCGCGGCGACCCGACCGGTGACTTCGCACGAACGAGATTGATGCTTCAGGTGGGCGAGCTTCCCCCCGGCGCACCCGTTGTGGTCCGGGCCCTGGCGGCCGTCGGTCGACGAGTCCTCTGGCAGCTCTATGACCTCGGCTACCGCCGAGCCCGTCCTGTCGATCCCGAACGGTTGAGGGGGTGGACACTCGTCGCCGCCGCCAATCGACTCACCGAAAGCGTCGAGAGCGAACGCGAGTCACTGCTTCGGATTGTGCAAGGCGAGGGTGCCTGAGCGGGAGAAAGCACACTGGGGTCTGTCCCCATCGTGCTTTCTCCGGTAATGCTGTCGGCCGTGACCACCAGCGAACCGGTTCTGTCGATCCTCGATCTCGCCATCGTCGGCGCGGATGAGACACCCGCCGACGCGTTCGCGAACAGTGTTGCCGTTGCGCGACGCGCCGAGGAACGGGGTTACAACCGCATCTGGTACGCCGAGCACCACAACATGAGCTCGATCGCGTCATCGGCGACCTCGGTGCTGATCGCGCACGTAGCGGCCAACACA
This sequence comes from Acidimicrobiaceae bacterium, assembly GCA_016845585.1. Lineage (GTDB taxonomy): Bacteria > Actinomycetota > Acidimicrobiia > Acidimicrobiales > Aldehydirespiratoraceae > JAACCU01. Next base: position 71,804 of record JAERSO010000154.1, read on the forward strand.
TCGACGATCCGGCTCGGGGCCGGCGGCGTGATGCTCCCCAACCATTCTCCATTGGTGATCGCCGAGCAGTTCGGCACCCTGGCCACGCTGCACCCGGGTCGAATCGACCTGGGTCTCGGACGTGCTCCCGGCACCGATCAGAACACGATGCACGCCATGCGGATCGATCACCGCACCTCCGATCGATTCCCCCAGGACGTTCTCGAGCTCCAGGGGTTCCTGCGCGGCGCGTCGTTGGTCCCGGGTGTCGAAGCGGTGCCTGGCGGCGGCACCAACGTGCCGCTCTACATCCTCGGCTCGTCGCTCTTTGGCGCCCAGCTCGCCGCCAAGCTCGGCTTGCCCTACGGCTTTGCCTCCCACTTCGCGCCCGGTCATCTTCTCGAGGCAGTGGCCCTGTACCGGCGCGACTTCGAGCCTTCGGAGCAACTCGCCGAGCCCTATGTGATCGCCGGCATCAACGTCATCGCCTCGGGTTCCGACGAGGACGCAGAGCGGCAGTTCCTGGCCGTCAAGCGGCGCCGAGTGGCGCGGTTCCTCCGTGCCCCCCGGGAGCTGAGTGACGACGAAGCCGACGAGATCATCGCCTCGCCGCAGGGTCAACAGATCGTGCAGATGGCGCACTACACGGCCGCGGGGACCAAGGAGTTGGTGAAGCGCTACCTCGACAACTTCTGTCGCGAGGCCGGCGTCGACGAACTCATCACCGTGCATGCATCGCTCACGATCGATGAACGACTCCGGTCGGTCGATCTCCTGGCCGACGCCTACGAATCGGTGTAGTCCGATGGTGGAACTCGCCAAGCAGGCGATCGACGTCGGCATCATGACCAACGCGTGGGATGACTATCGGGTCGCCATGGAATCGATGGGTGTCGGCGGGCACGAGTTCCTCAAGCTCGGAGGTGGTGCCCACCAGCACCGTTTCAGATGCGGTGAGGCCATTCTCAAGATCAACAGCCTGCGTGCTCCCGTCGAGCCACGTCCCACCACCATCAGGTCGGTACGAGTGGTGGCCGTGACCGACGGGCCACAGACGTTCGAGGCATCCGATGACGTGCGCATCGAGGCAGTACCCGCGGGCTACGACGGCATCACCACGAACGAGGTGGACTGGCAAACACCGGACCCAGCGGTGATCGTCCAGTTCCTGATCGACGCCTTCGGGGCTGTCCCGTCTGTCGACACAGATGTGTGGACCATCGGCAGTTCCCGGATCCGACTCGTGGCTGACGCGGATGCACCGGCCGACCACGGATCACCACGGGAGGGTTCGGGCATCCGCTACCTCACGGTTCAGATCTTCGATGTCGTCGCCGAACACGCTCGAGTACTGGCCCTCGGAGCGACCGAAGGCGCGGCACCCGTCCGGATGGGCGAGACAGCGGCGATCTCGTTCGTGGTGGCGCCGGACGGCACATGGATCGAGTTGTCCCAGCGAGCCTCGCTGACCGGGTCGATCGCAGCAGCACCTGTCCCGGACCGCTAGCGGAGCGGGCGCCGCTTGCCGGGAGCCGCGAAGTCGGGCTGACGCTTCTCGAGGAATGACCGGCGCGCCTCAGCGGCGTCTGCGGTGATTCGAGTCATGATCTGATTGCGCGACTCGAGAGCGAGTGCATGGTCGAGGTTGCCCGCGTGCACGTTGGTCCACATCACCTCCTTGGTGGTGGAGATGGCCATGGGCGCGTTCGCGGCGATCGCGTCGCCGAGTTCGAGTGCTGCATCGATCAGATCGGCGCTCTCGACGACTCGGCCGACGAGTCCGACCGACCGAGCCTCATCGGCGAGAACACGACGACCGGTGAGCATCCAGTCGAATGCCACCGCCGCACCCACGAGCTTGGGCAGGAAGTACGACAGACCCATCTCACACCCCGAGATGCCTCGCTTCACGAAGCCATCGGAGAACGTCGCGCCGCTCGACGCCACCCGGAGATCGGCAGCCGCAGCGAACGCGAACCCGCCGCCCACGGCATGACCATTGATCGCGGCAATGACGGGCACAGGTACCGAGTGGATGGTCCGCACCACCTGGCACAGGTTCAGATGCAGGTTCTCGAACCCCGCGAGCGTCGGATCGAGCGAAGCTCCATCCGAGGAGTCACCCGCATCTCGTGCCGCGACGACCTTCACGTCGACACCGGCGCAGAAGGCCCGCTCCCCCGCGCCGGTCACCACGATCGACCGACAGCTCCGATCGGCCGCCGCTCGTCGAAGCTCTTCGTCGAAGAACGCGACCATGTCGGGCGTGAAGGCGTTGAGCGAATCGGGCCGATTGAGCGTCAGTACCTCCGTCGGTCCGATGCGTTCACTCAGGATGTCAGCGGTGTCGGTGCTCATGGCGCGGAGGCTATGTCGCAGCGTCCGGTGAATCTAGGATGCGCCCATGAGCCTCACGACTCCCGCCTCCGTCCGAGCCGCTCCCCTCAGCGGTGTACTCGGCGCCGAGATCAGCGGCGTCGATCTCTCCGTCGACCTGTCAGACGAACAGTTCGCCGCGATCCATCAGGCCTTCCTCGATCATCATGTGCTCGTCTTTCGGGCTCAGGAGCTGACCCCGGAGGCGCAGATGCGTTTCGGGCAACGGTTCGGGGAGCTCGACTGCCACCCGTTCGTCGAAGGCAGGTCCGATCACCCGGAGGTGCTCGAGATCATCACCGAGCCCGATGATCGCTTGAACTTCGGTGGAGGCTGGCACACCGATGTCACGTTTCTGGCCGAGCCCGACCTCGGTTCGATCCTCTACGGAGTCGAGCTGCCGACCTACGGCGGCGACACACTGTTCGCCAACCAGGTCGCCGCCTACGAGGCGTTGAGCGACACGATGAAGTCGATGCTCGACGGGTTGACCGCCACGCACTCCGCCGAGATGCAGTACGGCGCGGGAGGCACGAGCACCCAGTCGAAGGCGATGAAGCCCAACGAGACCGACCCTGCGGCGTTCGAGGTCAGTCACCCCGTTGTCCGCACCCATCCCGAAACGGGCCAGAGGGCGCTCTACGTCAACGCCGGATTCACCACTCGCATCAACAACATGAAACGCGACGAGTCGGCGGCTCTGCTCAAGTTCCTGCTCAAACATGCGGTCAAGGAGCGATTCACTTGTCGGTTGCGCTGGGAGCAGGGGACCTTGGTCATGTGGGACAACCGCGCCGTCCAGCACCACGCACTCTTCGACTATGCGGGTCAGCGTCGCCATGTCCGCCGCATCACCGTGAAGGGCGACGTCCCGGCGTGAACCTCGACGCCGCCGTCGCAGCCGCTCGCCACGACTACGCGACGAAACGACCCAGGAGCCGCGACTGGACCGACCGGGCCCGCACCGTTCAACCGGGTGGCAACACCCGGTCGGTGCTCGACTTCGCACCGTTCCCGTTCCGGGCCGAACGCGCCGAGGGCCACCAGCTCGTCGACATCGACGGACACCACTACATCGATCTCCTCGGCAACTACACCGCCGGTTTGTTGGGCCACAGTCCCGAGCCCGTGCTCGACGCGGCTCGTGCCGCCCTCGAGTCAGGTTGGGCACTCGGCTCCGTGCACACGAACGAAGTGCAATTCGCCGAGCTCCTCGCGCTGCGTTTCGAGTCGATCGAACAGGTGCGGTTCACCAACTCCGGCACTGAGGCGAACCTCATGGCCCTCGCCGTCTCCACGCATCACACACAACGTCGCAAGATCGTCGTGTTCGCCAACGGGTACCACGGCGGCGTGCTCACCTTCGGCGCCGGGCCCAGCCCGGTCAGTGTTCCGCACGACTGGCAGGTCTGCCGCTACAACGACCTCGAGGACGTCAGCCGGACGTTCGAAGCGCACGGCGACGAGATCGCCGCCATTCTCGTGGAGCCCATGCAGGGGTCAGGCGGTTGCATCGCCGGCTCCCCCACTTTCCTCACCGGCCTGCGCGAGCTGTGCGACCGGCACGAGTCGCTGCTGGTCTTCGACGAGGTGATGACCTCGCGGTTCTCCACCGCTGGAGCCCAGGGGCTGCTCGGCATCCGGCCCGATCTCACCACTCTCGGGAAGTACTTCGCCGGTGGTTTCACCTTCGGCGCCTTCGGCGGACGCGCCGATGTGATGGCACACTTCGACCCTGCCGCCGGTGGCGAGCTCGGCCATGCCGGCACCTTCAACAACAATGTCGTGTCGATGGCCGCGGGCGTCGCCACGCTGACCCAGGTCCTGAGTGGGGAAGTCCTCCAGACCACGCACGAACGCGGCAACCGTCTCCGGAATTCCCTGAATGAGATCTTCTCGGCCAAGGGGCTCGCCATGCACGTCAGCGGCGTCGGGTCGCTGATGGGGGTGCATGGCACATCCGGTCCGATCACGTCTGCCGACGACCTCGTCGACGCCGATGATCGCCTCAAGGAGCTGTTCTTCTTCCACTGCCTCGACGCCGGCTTCTATCTCGCCCGGCGCGGCTTCATCGCTCTGAGCATCGAGATCACCGACGCCGACATCGAGGCGTTCCTCGCCGTCGTCGAACGTTTCGACCCCGGGTCGTAGACTCGCTAGAACGGCACGATCGTAGAGAGCTGGCCGGTCGCCTCGAGTCGGCCCGCCAATGTCCGACAGAAGTCCACGGCGTCCATGGTCAGCGTTTCGCCGCCGTCACCAGAGCGGAACGAACCTCCTGCCGGGCCTGTCAGTTCGAGCGTGAGGGGCTGACCGTGGCGACGAGCCCACTCGGCCACGACTTCGGCGACAATCCGGCCGTCGTGTTCCGAGGACAGCACCAATTCCCGACCGAGCGCATACGCGGTGTCAACACGATGCATCCACAGGTCTCGCAGGTAGATGATGTCGATCAGGTAGCCGAGGCTCCACTTCTCGACGACCGGCGCGTCGATCGCTAGTTTGAGAGCGCGAACGAGCCGTGGGGTGCGGGCTCGTGCCTTGATCGTCTTCGGTGCGATCTTCTCGAGTTCGGCGAGGAGTTCGTCAGATGAGAGATGTTCGCGATCCGCGACCTGGGTTGCCGAGAGGCCGGCTTCGAGCGGCGTGCCCTCTTTCCTCTGCAGCCGACGGGCGACTCGCATCTGATGGACGCCCTCTCGCATCGACGCGCTTCCGTGGCACGCCCCCAGGACGTGGAGCCACATCCGGCGGACGTCCCAATCGAGACATTCGGTCTGCACGTGCCAGTCCGTTGCCTTCAGTGAGCGCAGGAGGTCGATCGAGCGACCGAGCTCGGTCGCCTGAATGTCCATGGCTTCGCGATGCTCGATCTCTTCGATCGCGGCGGTGTCGGTGATCTGTGTGGTTGTCATTTCGCCCTGTCTTCGGTTGGAGTCGTGGAGTCGATGAGGAGGAGATCAACGGCGCGATCGACGAGCCTGATCCAGCGGTCGCCACCGGGATCGTTGGAGATCTGTTGATCGGCCAGACCGGTGAACATCGCGGTCCACAGGTCGACACCGGACCTGTCGGTGACCCCGACGGTCTCGAGCTGACGGCTGAGACGGTCGAACACGTCGAGCGCGAGCTCGTAGCTCTCAGCCGACGACTCGAACCCGGGAATCGTCCGCTGGAAGAGGAGCTGATGCCGGACCGGGTCGCTCGCACAGAAGTCGACGAAGGCGTGCGCCGCGGCCTTGGCCGCCCCGAGGGGATCGGATCTGACCATCTGGTCGTGTACGGCGGCATCCAGCTGCGCCGCGAAGGCCACATAGCCCTCGCGGAACATGGCGTCGTAGATCGCGAGCTTGGAATCGAAGTACGAGTAGATCGACTGCGCACGCATGCCGACCCGTTCGCCGAGATCTCGCATCGAAAGGCCCGAGAGACCCGCATCGCGGACCAGCTCCCATGAGGCGGCGACGATCTCATCGATCGTTGCCTAACGTCGTTCGATCTACCTGACATTGTTCGGAATTCCTGACACCGTTCGATCATGGCGACCGAATCAGGCCGTGTCGAGCGCCAGTTCGACGGCCATCCTCGCGCTGCCGCGCCCGCGCCTCCGCAAGGCGAGCCTGGATCCGATCCGTGTCCCCGCTGGTCGGGTCGTGACCTCGCTCGGCCATACGCTGGTGGCGACGTTCACGTACCGCGCGCTCCATCTTGGGATCCCACGCCGGGGCGAATGCGACCCCTGTCGCCTGGTCCAGTCTTTCGTGTAGGTCTTTTTGCCTAGCCATATGGGTCCAACGGCCTATTCGCGCCCGAACTTGACTGTCCCGGGTGGAAGAGCCCGACCGGTCGGATCCATGCCGCCGACCGTCGCCGAATCCCACGGGCGTGACAGAAGCTCGTTCCGAGTAGACCGACGAGTTCGGCGACTACGAGCTCGCCTCGGTTCGTCCCCCCTTCAAGACGGAGTGTGGGTGCTCCCCTGAGGTCCGCTTGGCGACCGGGTGGTCGAAACCTAGAATCCCGACATGCGAACAGTGGTGAAGAACGGTTCCGTACTCGACACGACATCGATGACGTTCGACAACCACACGGTCGTCATCGAGGACGGCATGATCGTCGCCGTCGGCGAGGAGCCAGCAGGCACCCCCGACACCACCATCGACGCAGCCGGACAGTACGTGCTCCCTGGGTTGATCGATGGCCACGCCCACTTCCGACTCGCCTCCTTCGACTTCCGGGCAATGGTTCGCTGGAGCGAAGTCGAGTACGGCATCGTCATGGCCGATCTGGCCCGGTCGACCGTGGAGCGCGGCTTCACCACGATTCGCGACCTCGGCGGCGATGTCACGGGATTGATGTGTGCAATCCGAAGCGGCATCACACCTGGCCCGCGAATCGTCCGAGCCGGACTCATGCTCACCCAGACCGGTGGGCACGGCGACACCGACGGTCGTGACCGCGATGTGCCGTCGTGTGCGTGTTCGCTGCGATCGGACCACTTCTCGATCATCGCCGATGGTGTGGAGGCCGTCCGGAAGAGCTGCCGTCATCTCCTCCGGGACGGCAGCGACTTCCTGAAGATCCATGTCTCCGGTGGTGTCGCCTCGCCGTCGGATCCGCTCGATTCGATTCAGTACACGCCGGAAGAAATCAGCGCCGCCGTCACCGAGGCCTCGCATCGCGGCACCTATGTGACCTGCCACGGCTACACCCCGGACGCCATTCAGATGGCCGTGGCCGCGGGCGTCGGCTGCGTCGAGCACGGCAACCTCATCGATACCGCCACCGCCGACGCCATGACCGCCGCCGGCACAACCCTCGTCCCCACCCTCGTCACCTACAAGGCGATGAACGAGTTCGGTGCGGCCATGGGCCTCCCGAAGGCCAACCTCGACAAGAACGCCATCATCTACGAGTCAGGCCTGTCATCGCTGGAGATCGCGCGAGACGCCGGCGTCACACTCGGCTTCGGCACCGATCTCATCGGCGAGAGCCAGACCATGCAGAACCAGGAACTGGCGATCCGATCCGAGGTCCAGTCCGCCGAGGAGATCCTCCGTTCGATGTGGGAGGTCAACGCGAAGCTCTGTCGGCTGGAAGGTCAGATCGGGGTGATCGCGCCTGGGGCACACGGCGACGTCGTACTCTCGACGGTCAACCCGCTCGAGGATCTCACCGCATTCGCCGACTACGAGACTGCGCTGACTCAGGTGGTTCAAGGCGGACGGGTCACCGTCGACCGTTCGTGATCCCCGACCTCGACGTTCTCGCCGACGCCTGCGGGCGGGTCTCGGCGACTGCTCGTCAGGGAGACCTTGCCGCTCCGGTGAGCGGCGGACTCGGACGGTGGAAGGCGCGCGATGTCGTCGCCCATCTCGGCGGTGTGCATCGCTGGGCAACGCGGATCGTGGCCAACGGTTCCCAGGACGGCCCGGGGTTCACGAAGTCGAAGCTCGACGGCACGCCGCTCTGTGACTGGTTCGAGGAGGGGGCCCGACTCCTCCACGAAACCCTGAGCGCCGCAGAACCGGACGGAGCCTGCCCGAACTTCAACCCGGGCTCAGCGAACACCAATCGGTTCGGGATCCGGCGCCAGATTCACGAGACGGTGATCCACGCCTACGACGTCTAACGGGCACTCACCGAGCCGTATCCGATCCCCGCCGCCGACGGAATCGATGAGTACCTCGATGTCTTCGTCCGCACCCGTGGAAAACAGACGCTGACGCCCCGCTCCAGCTCCGCTCCACCGATCACCAGCGGCAGTGGACACTCAGCCCTGCCGGCCGCCCCGGCCGAGTCGACATCGATACGGCTTCCACCGAACCGGCGGCCGAACTCGCCGGCCCCGCGATGGATCTGCTCCTGGTCCTCTGGGGACGGATTCGGGTCGGTGACACGGCAGTCACCGCAAATGGCGACACAGCGGTGGCCGCGAGCTTTCGCGACCGAGCGGGCCGTTCGCTAGTCGCACGATCCGAGCGCCAAGATGTTCCCCTCTGAATCCTTGAACCACGCGGTCTTCTCGCCATCAGGGAAGACCAGAGCCCCCTATCCCAGTAGGGCTGCGGCCCATCGTCCTCGTCGAAGTTCCCCTCGATCGGGTAGGTCTCGAAGACCACTCCATTGGCGAGCAGCTGAGCGAACACCGAATCGAATTCGTTCGTGACCAGCCGAGCCGCGGTTGCAAGGTTCTTCCCCGCGTGTTGGGTCTGATAGACGCCGAACTTCGCCGTGCCCGTGTCGTAGAGGAGCTCCTTCGATCGTTGCACTACGGTTTCCGCTGTGACGAGCACCGATCGATCCCTGGTCGGCCTGCGCGACCAGGCCGAGGCCATGAGCGGAGCGGCCGAGATGCCGCGGCGCCCGGACGGCGAGCCGGTCTTCGACGAGCCATGGCATGGCCGTGCCGTGGCCATGGCGATCGAGACCGTTGCCAACCTCGGACTCGAGTGGGATACGTTTCGCGAACAGCTCATCGCCGCGATCGCGAGCGACCAGCACCGGGCGTACTACGAGTCATGGCTGATCGCGTTGGAAACGCTCGTCGCGGACCGCTCGCTCGCTTCGCGCGAGCAGATCGACGTCGAGCGGCTCGCCGCCGCGGGATACCGCACGACGGAGCAGAACCACGACGATCTCGAGGTGTTCCCGCTCCCCGCCACATCCGAGGTGCTCCTGGAGCTCCTGTCGACAATCTTCGAGGAACACTGGCGCCACGTCCGGTTCGGCCCGCTCATCCAAGGTGCCGTCTATGAGCTTGCCGCCACGGCGCAGCCTCGACTCAGCGTGCTCGACGGCTACCTCACCATCGATCTCGGCGGACCGCATGTGCATCTCTGCATCGGCGAACAGAAGGGCCTTCCCGGGCATCCGGTCGACCCCGCGCTCGCCCGCCGGCGGCGATGCGCACACGCGGAACTGCATCGACAGTGGATCGACGGCGCCCCCCGCACCTGGATGCTCCGCATGTTCAACGGCGACGGCGACCAAATGTTGACCGTCCTGCTCCCCAACCCGTTCCTCAGCGACGACCAGCAGCTGCTCGACGAGCCGGACTTCTCACGACTGGCGCTCTGGGACGAACTCCGGGAGCGGTACCTCGACCTGCCGGCCGACCCCAGCGATCGTCTGGGCGACGGTTTCGTCCACCCCTAGGCGCCCCCTCAGGCCGGCGCGGCGACCACGGCAGTACCGATCATGGAGTTCCGATCGACCAGGGCGGCCAACTCATCCTCACTCATGCCCTCGGTGCCGTCTGGGCGCTTTGGGAGAACGAAGTAGCGGATCTCCGCGCTCGAGTCCCAGACCGCAACCCGGACGTCCGGGTCGATCTCGAGGCCGAACTCGCGCAGCACCGATCGCGGTTCGACAACGGCGCGCGACCGGTAGGCGTAGTCCTTGTACCACGTCGGGGGCAGGCCGAGCAGCGGCCACGGATAGCAGGAGCAGAGGGTGCAGACCACCATGTTGTGGGTGTCTTCGGTGTTCTCGATGACTCGCACGTTGCCTTCGACGCCGCTGATCCCGATCTCGGTCAGGACGGTGTTCGCATCGTCGAGCAGCCGAGCCTTGAATTCGGGATCCGACCACGCCCTCGCGACCACGCGGGCACCATGATGTGGCCCGAAGCGGTGTTCCATGACATCGACGAATGCGTCGATGGCATCGGTCGTGAGCACCCCGTTCTCGACCAGGGCCGCCTCCAGCGCCATCGCCCGAACCTCGAACGAGGACCTGGCTCGCCGAGATGCCGGTGAGTCGTAGTGACTGTGGCCGTGATCGTCGTCGTGGGAATGGTCGTGGCTCATGCCGGCTCCAGGTAGCTCTCACACAGGTCGATGTAGAGGTCGTAGGCCGGCTCACCAACGGCGGAACGGTCGCCCCAGAGGTCGACCGAATCGAACCGGACCGTGAAGTAGTCCTCGCGTCGACTGTCGGCCGGTTGGCCGGGGAGGACATCGGAGCCCACGGCCGACTCGATCACACCGACGACGCCGCGGATGTACCGAGGGCACCGATGGTGTCCGGGCGGTGCCATTCGTCGCACGCGCACCCGGTCCCCCTCCGAAAGGCGGTCGGTGACCCGTTCGTGGAGTAGCGGTGTGGTCGTCAGACTGGCCACGAGACCGTCGACACCGCGGTCCGACGAGGTCTGCGGAACCGCAGCCGCCGCATCGTGCTCGAAGACGTCGCGCCAACGGTCGAGTTGGTCATCGCTCACCGAACCCTTCGCCACGAGATTGTCCTCGGCGCACGTCAGCCAGCGCTCGTGGTAGTGCGATCGGAGATACGCAGCCGGATCCTGCTCTTCGAGCACGGCTCGGGTCACCCCGCCCGACAGCATGGCGATGACCTGGGCGCGAGTTCCGAGCGGCGAATGCGAGGACGCGTCGGCACCTACATCAACCGCACCGAAGCCGTGGGTGCCACCCATGTCGTGAACTCCATCCACGCCGTCACTGTAGAACGCCCGGCGAGCCGACGTCGCCCACGCGTTCTTCGGCGCGGACGCCGGCCCGGAAGATCGCACCGATGCCATGCGCGAGTTCACCAATGTCTGCGCCGGTGCCGCGAAGACGATGCTCGACGGCGAGTGGATGATCGGCATCCTCATCGCGGGAGATTCGGGAGTTGCCGCGGACGCGGTGAAAGCAATCGTGGGAGTCGGCTCGGGCCGAATTCAGGCGTCGCTCGGTGCTGCGGCACGACAGGTCGCCTGACCGAGTCCTCAGACTGCTGAGCCGACCTCGAG
>JAERSO010000155.1 GCA_016845585.1 Acidimicrobiaceae bacterium
GAAGAGAACCGTGTCACGTACCACAAGGTCGGAAAGTTCGTCCGCTTCTACCAGCGAGACATCACCGACTGGGTCGACGAAGGCCGAGTCGAGCGCGAGCGATGACCTCGAATCGGTGTCGCACTCGATGCGTACAGTCGATTGATAGGAGGACTGATGGCAAGCATCCGTGAACGAACGACCCCAGCTGGACACCGCAGATGGGAGGTCGTCTACCGAGGGACTGACAAGCGCCAACGGAGCAAGACCTTCAAGCGCAAGACCGATGCCAGGAGGTACGCCGCAACGGTTGAAGCCGATCTCCTCCGCCACGACTGGGTCGACCCCCAGCGCGGCAGACAGCTGTTCTCCGTGTGGGCGGAGAAGTGGAGCGCAACGACCACCCACCTCAAGCCGAAGACGAGGGAGAGCTACGACTCGATCCTGCGGAACCACCTCGTGCCTGAGTTTGGCAATCGAGCGATGGCGTCGATCGACCATGCCGAGGTTCTGGCGTACCTCTCGGGCCTGACTAACGACGGAAAGGGTGCCGGAACGGTCCGCAACATCCGAGACGTCATGCGACTCGTCTTCAAGCTCGCGGTCCGCAACGGAGTCGTGAAGACGAACCCGGTCGACGACATCAGGGCCCCGCGCCAGGCAAAGAAGGAAATGGTCTTTCTCACCGAGGACCAGGTCTGGGAGCTGGCCGAAGAGATCAAGGACCCTCCACCGCTCCGCCGCGGGGCGTCCCATCGCGACGGTGGCTACCCCGACTACGCACTGCTCGTCCTGTTCGCCGCTTACACCGGCCTACGAGCAGGAGAGATCGGCGCGCTTCGAGTCTCCCGGATCAACCTGCTCCGACGACGGGTCGAGGTTGCCGAGTCGGCCGACGAGGCGAACGGCCAGTTCAACGTCGGCCCCACGAAGACCTACTCCCGACGATCGGTCGGCATTCCGGCCCCGATCGCCGAGATGCTCATGGCGCATCTCGATGGGCGCAAGCAGAACGACTTCGTGTTCGAAGGTCCCGACGGCGGCCCGCTTCGTCACTCCAACTGGTATCCCCGTCACTACAAGCCTGCGGTCATCCGAGCCGGGCTTCCCCGAGAGACACGGTTCCACGACCTGCGGCACACCTACGCCGCCTTCCTGATCGCCGAGGGCGCCCACCCCAGGGCGATCATGGAGCGCATGGGCCACTCGACGATCAACGTCACCCTCGGAACCTACGGCCACCTCTTCCCGGCCATCGACGCACAACTCGACGACGCGCTCGCACGACGCTTCGACAAGGCAACGCCACCCGAACCGTCAGCCGTTGTCGGCCTGCAACGCGCAGGGAAGTAGCCCGCTCGGCGTTGGCGCGTGCCATCGTTTCGGCAAGGCTCGCCTTTAGCCATGCGAGTCCAGATCCGGGGCCGAAACTCATGCGACAGGTTCAGCTCTGGTTCGTACCGTTGGCTGATGGCCACGGAGCAGCAGGTGCCTCCTCAGGATCAGATCGAAGACGCCCTCGCTCAGACGCTTCGGGGCTGGGGGGCGGAACTCGACGACGGTCGGAAGTTCTGGTGGGGTGACTGGACCAAGATGATCGGCGATGCCATCACCGCCGTCCGAACTGGTGAGCCCGTGCTCTATCCGGAAGATGACGAGCCGGAGTGAAGCGGTCCCCGTTCCAGAATCACCGCTGTCTCACCAGGGGTGAACAGCTCACCAGCTGAATCTCGCGGGAGCAACGACGGGCGCAGTTCGCCAGCCCGGCGGGGTAGAGGACGCAAGCGTCGTAGGTGGCGCCGAAGGCCACGGTTCCGCGGTCCTAGTAGTCGAGTCCGAGGCTCTGGGCCTCGGCTGTCAGTCGATCGGCAGTGGCTGTGCGCTTGGCGTCATCGATCCGCTTGTAGGTGATGAGATCGGCCAGCATGACCCGTCTCCGGTTCCCGACTCGGCGATGAGGGATCTTCTCCTCCTCGAGCAGCTTCACGAGGTATGGCCGCGAGACGTTCAACAGATCGGCTGCCTGTTGCGTCGTCAACTCAGCGTGGACTGGAGCAACGGTGACGGCGTTCCCGTTGGCGATCTGCGCCAGGACGTCGACCAGCAGCCTGAGCGCGTCGCCGGGAACGGTGACTGCGGCGTCGGTGCCGTCAGCGATCAGCTTCACGGTTAGTGCATCAGTCGCCGGTCGCTCGCGAAGAAGGCGCTCAAGGATGTCGACCGCCTCTGCTGCCTGCGCGGCCGTCTCGTCGTTGGGAAGGTTCAGCTTGTGGTCGAGCAATGCGCTGGGGGCCATCGTCCTCGTCTCCTCCGTCGTAGCAGGCCTCTTGGTAGCACCGGGCACCGTTGCCCGGAGGTGATCCAATCGGCACCCGACATGGACAACACTAGCAATATTCGAAATATTCGCAATAGCATGCTTGTTCGGAACAAACGCTATAGTCGAATCGCAGCATGTGGCGCTGGGACTGCATCGTCCTGCGACGTAGCCCGCTCGGTACTGGCTCCTCCCCTCAGCCCGGGGTGGACGGCGGAAGCGGTGAGCCGAATCCTTAACTCTGTGCCCGGATGTGGCCCCTGGGGAGGTAGATTCGGGCACAGACCCAAGAGAGCGGATTGCCGGATGAGCGAGACAAGTGGTGCATCACGTTCGATCCCAGGGTGGGCTGCGGAGCTGATTGCTGTTCTCTCTCGCGACCGTCCGGCAGTCGTGACGCGAGAGGATCTCACCGGCTACCTCGATGACATTGGAATCGCTCGCGACCCCGAACGGACCGCATTCGATCTTCAACAGCTCGGCTGGTTTGCGAGCTTGCACCTCAAAGGTGTGTGGGCGTTCGTGCCGGCTGGCGAGGCCGACGTCAACGACCCGTACATCGATCTTCGGGCGTGGAAAGCACGCGAACCCGAAGCCTCGTTCGCGCTCGCCGGGGAGGCCGCGGCCTGGCACCTCGGCTATCTCCCCCGACGCTTCGGCGGGACGATCGCGGTCTGGCTCCCGTCGAAGGCGCGCGTACCGCATGGACTGCGCAGCTACGTCTCGCTCGTGCGACTTGGCTGGTCGGGCGAACGAGCGCATGAGCTCGCTCCCACCT
>JAERSO010000156.1 GCA_016845585.1 Acidimicrobiaceae bacterium
CCGCTGGCCAGCCCGGTGCACGGCCCACCCGGCAGGCCGCCACCAGCCAGAAACCCGGCCCGGTCCACGACCCGTCGACGGGGGTCGATAAGCGGGCGGCGGCGGGGCAGGGGGAAACGCTTCCCACATAGTCGCCGACAAACCGTCTGACCAGCAGGTATGCGGGGGCGGGCTCTCCCCGACCGTCGGGATAGGAGGTCGACGGCCGGAGAGAGCTGGTGGAGCTGCCGGGGGTCGAACCCGGGTCCTCGACCAGTCCGACATGCGGTCTTCTGGCCGAGTCGAATCCAATCCAGCCCCGCTACGCCACCCCCTTACGGGGGCGGCACAAGCCGGGAAACCAGCGAAGAGAGACAGCTACGGTTCGTCGCCAGCCTGTCGGCTGGCGCCGTCCCGTCGTTGTCGTTGTGTGCAGGTATTAGCCCCGGGCCCGTCTCTGGACAAGACTGAGCCCGGTTAGAGGACTAACCGAAAAAGCCGAACGGCGGATCTGCCTCGGACTCCTACTCACGGAAGCGCCTTCGGGAGGGTCCCACCCTCGTCCTATCCCGGGCCTCAGGCCCGACCGGCGGCTATCGCTCCGGCGCTAATCCCCCGCTTCCAGACGACCGAGGTTGTCACCACCCACCCTAACACTGTGCACTCCCCTCGGGTCTACTAGTGGAGGACACAGTCAATGGCGAAGAAGAAGTACGAGAACTGGTCCAAGGGCCGCCTCTACAAGGCGGCACTCGCCAAGATCCTCGACGAAGGCTGGACCCAAACCGAAGCCGCCAAAGAGTTCGGCATCTCCCGCCAACACCTCAACGGCAAGCTCAAAGAAGCCCGCACCGAACACGAAGCCCGCATCGCCCAAGCCAAAGCCCGCATCGGCAACGGACCCCTCGGCCTCAACGAGACCCGCCGGGTCGGAACGTTCCCCGAGTTTTGCGAGCGGTACTTCTCGAACTGGGTGTGCCCGGATTGCGGCGTCCACCATGACATGCCGGGGTTTCATCGGGAGATGGCTGATGCGGTGACGTCGGATGCGAAGCGGGTGGTGATCAACTGTCCGCCGTATCACAGCAAGTCGACGTTGGTGTCGGTGTGGCACACCGTCTATGACATCTGCCGGAACCCGAACTTGCGGACGTTGCTGGTGTCGAAGTCGTTGCCGTTTGCCCGCACGTTCATGCATTCGATCTCGGAGATACTGCAGAACGAGGACTTGTACGCCGACGGTCCGAATCTGATCGTCGATTGGGGGCCGTTCCGTGAGGATGGCCAGTCGAAGTGGTCGACGGAGCAGATCTACGTTGCCGGGCGGACGACGGCGGAGAAGGATCCGACGGTTGCGGTTCTCGGTGTCGGGCAGCAGATCTACGGTCGCCGTGCCGACGTCATCAAGTTCGACGATGTGGCGACGTTGGACAACCAGCGCAACCCGGACCGTGTGGCCGGGATGCTGGAGTGGTTCGACAAGGAGGCCCTGTCTCGTATCGGCAAGTCCGGCAAGGCGATCTGGGTCGGCACCCGGGTGAACCCGGGAGACATCTACTCGACCCTGTCGACCCGTGCTGGCTACAGGGTGATCCGGTACCCGTGCATCATGGACGACGAGACGGAGGCCACGTTGTGGCCGGAGCATTTCCCGTACGACCAAGCGTTGGTGCATCGGGCGGAGATGCGCCCGGCGGACTTCCAGCTGATCTACCAGCAGGTCGACATTCCGGGCTTGGGGGCCAGCTTCACGCAAGACATGATCGACTTGTGCAAGGACACGACCCGTGTCCGAGGCCACTACGACTCGTCGTGGCGGCTGATCGCCGGGTTGGATCCGGCGGGGGCGAACAAGGGGTCGGGGTACACGGCGTTCTGCCTGCTCGGCATCGACTTGGCGACCGGCAAGCGGTACTTGGTTGATTCGGTGGCGGTGAAGCAGATGAAGGCCCCGCAGATGAAGGACCTGATTCTCGACTGGTCTGACCGGTACCCGTTGTACGAGTGGCGGGTCGAGTCGAACGGCGTCCAGTCTCAGATCATCCAGTACGACCTCGAGCTGGTGCAGCATCTCGCCAAGCGGGGCGTCCGGGTGGTGCCGCATCAGACGCACGGCAACAAGTGGGATCCACAGTTCGGCGTCGAGTCGATCGCTCCGC
The DNA here is from genome assembly GCA_016845585.1 of Acidimicrobiaceae bacterium. Taxonomy (GTDB): domain Bacteria; phylum Actinomycetota; class Acidimicrobiia; order Acidimicrobiales; family Aldehydirespiratoraceae; genus JAACCU01. Next base: position 2,139 of record JAERSO010000156.1, read on the forward strand.
TGATGGAGACAGCGTTGGTGTCGATCCCGTGGGGGAACGCTCAGACAACGCAGGCGTTCCAGCCGCTGATCGAGGAGCTGATTGCGTTCCCGATGGGGTCGGTGTCGGACCGTGTCATGTCGTTCTGGTTCGCCGACTTGGGGTGCCGAGACTTGATGAAGCGGGCGCACCTCCCGATGTTCCATGAGCGGATGCGGGTTCCGAACCGGATCAAGCGACGCCGTCGGGTCGTCGACTTCCACAATCAGGAGATCCGTGGCGTGGCGTTGCATGACCAGCGTCCGGGCCATCTGACCCGTGGCGTTTCAGGGTTTCGCCGCCAAACGGTGGGCCGCCCGAACGAGCACGGGGCGGTGGAGGAGTACGAGATCGGCCCGGATGAGCCGCAACCGATGAACATCGACCCGCAGATCTGGCAGGAATAGGCGACACCTGTCGGGAGGGCCTGTGAGGGCCCTCATGCTTCGACAGTTCCGTAATCGCCGCCGGTACGAGAAGGCGGCCAGCGACCTCGAGCCCGGCGAGACGTTGTGCGCCACGTTGGTGGACGACAAGCCGGTGTACTTCGCCATGTCCGTGGAAGCCACGGACGAGGAGGTTCGCCAGCGGGCGTTCGAGATCCGTGAGGGCCGTGAGATGTCAACCACGGAACGGACGATGTTGCGAATCGCTGAGAAGGCCAAGGGCTGATGCCGCTCGACACCGACCGGCTGGGAGCCATGTATTCGGCGTGGCGTGCCCGCCACTCGGATCGTGACACCCGCATGGACGTCATCGACAAGGTCGTCCGAGGCGACTTCGACGTCTTCGACCCCGACGAGGAATCCGTCGACTCGAGGTCCCCGAACCTGATTCAGGTCGCTCTTGAGGACACCGCCGAGGCGGCGTCGCTGGTGCCGACCGTTCGGGTGCAGCCCGACGGGGCGTCGAAGGACGCCAAGGCGACCGCCCACAAGATGGAACGGATCGCCACCGGCTACATGGACGCCAACAGCGTCGACCTGCTGATCCCCCGTTCCGTGATGGACAAGGCCGCCTACGGCCTGTCCGTGTGGACGGTGTCGCCGGACTTCGATCAGAAGATCCCGATCATCGAACGCCGGGATCCTCGCCAGTGCTACCCGGAGCCGGGTTTCAAGCCGGGCGACGAGGTGCGCCGCTGCATGTTCGCCCGGGAGGTGTATTGGACGCAGCTGCCCGCCGACTACCAGCAGATGATCGCCGACTACATCGGGCAACGCACCGACGTTCAGAACCCGGACGAGAACACGAAGGTCGTTCTTGTCGAGTACTACGACGACGAGGAGTACGTCCTGTCGGCGTTGTACCAGCACTCCACCTCGGGGATTCAGCGGGGCGCCGCTTCCGACATTCCGATGCCGGTCGTGTTGGAACGAATCCCGAACGAGTTGGGTGTCTGCCCGGTCGTCATCGGGTCCCGCATCTCCCTCGACGGCGAGATGCGAGGGCAGTTCGATCAGGTCGTCGGCCTGCTGGAAGCCCACATTCGCCTGATGGGTCTGATCCTCGACTATTCGGATCAGGCCGTCTACTCGGACATCTGGGTGCGGGACCTGATCGGCGAGATGCCGTACGGCGGCGGTTCGTTCATCGAGCTGGGCCCGCAGGGTGCGATCGGCCGGGTACCCCCGGCCGTGTCGAGCTTCAACATCCAAGCTGACATGCAGAACCTGCTGGAAGGCATCCATCTTGGCGGCCGTTGGCCGAAGGCCCGCCCCGGCGAGGTTGACCAGTCGATCGCCTCAGCGAAGTTCATCGAAGCGTCCGCCGGGATGATGAACACGGCGATCCGCACCTACCACCAGATCCTGCAACGCCAGCTCGAACGGGCCCTGCGGCTCGCCTTCCTCGTCGACAAGAAGTACTTCTCCGGCTCGAAGACGACCGCCGGGATCCTGCGGAACCAGAACTTCATCGACGAGTACAACCCGAAGACGGACATCAACCCGGACCACCGACTCCGAGTCGAGTACGGCCTCGGTCTCGGCCGGGACCCCGCCCAGTCCGCCGTCCTCCACATCCAGTACTCGCAGGCCGAGTTCGTCTCCAAAGAGTTCGTGCAGGAGAACATCGACGGCTTGACCGACGTTGGTCGGGAACGGTCTCGTCTCGACACGGAGAAGTTCCGTGCGATGGCGTTGTCGAAGCTGCTGCAGGGCCTCGAAGCGGGGATGATCCCCGAGGAGGCCCTCATCGAGATCGCTCGGGCACGGGAGAACGGCGAAGACCTGTTCGACCTGTACGAGAAGTGGGTGATCAAGCCGAAGCAGGAACTGGAACAGTCCCTGCTTGACCCGGGGCTGGGCGGTCCTCCCCTCGCCCCCGGGACGCCACCGGGAGCCGCACCTCCCCCCGGACCGGACGGGACGCCGCCGGTACCGGCGGCTCCCGGTGGCGCCGATCTCCTCGCCCGCCTCGGCGTTGACGCCGGGCCCGGCGGGATGTTGGGCACACAGGTGGAGAGCTGATGAGCGAACCAGAGAAGACGATCCTGCAGGCCCTCGAAGAGGACCGGGCAGAACGAGACGCCCTCCGCATGGAAGCGATGGGGGAACGACCCGACCTCGACCCGTTCGCCGACGACACGCCGCTCGAGTGCGGCGTGGAGAACCCCGAGTCGTGTGAGAGCTGCCAGTGACGACCGAACTTGAGAAGACGCCGACGGCGGACACCTCGGTCAACAACCCGGAGTCCGGCACCTACGGCGAGAAGGAAGACCTGAACCGGCTGAAGCAGTCGTTGCCGCCGATGGGGCCGCCCGGCACCGAAGGGTCCGGTGCCGCCCCGATGCCGCAACGGCAGGGCGTTGTCCCGCAGCGCCCCACTGGTCGGCCGAAGAACGCTCCCGCTGGGGTGCCCGGCGGGGTGCTGGCCCCGACGGCTCGGCCGTCGGTGCCGCTCGACCAGCCGCTCACCGCCGAACCGCAGATGCCGCCCCGCCCGGCCGCTGCCGACCAGCAGCGCCTCGCCATCCTCGATGCACTCACCACCCACCCGGACGTCTCCGACGAGACCCGTGAGTGGGCGAAGCTCGTGATGGAGGCCCTGATTGCCGGAAGGTAATCCCGAGGCGTACTCGATCCTTGACCCGATCAAGGAGAAGGGCGTAGTCGAGGGCGGCCTCGACCTGTTCACGAACCTGATGCCGGGCGTCGCCTCGGGTCGGGCCGCTCAGATGCGAGACACCGACGGGTTCCAACTGTCGGACATCTTCAACGCCCTCGGCGGCATGGCCGAGGAGGTCGCCTACTACACGCCGGGTCTCGGCGAGCTGCTTGGCGCCGACATGGCGGTCGAAACGTGGGACGACGACACCGACCTGTTGACGAAGGGCCTGCAGCGGTCCGGCATCCTCGGCTTGCCGCTGGGGGCGCTCGGTCTGACCGCAGCGACCCGAAGGGGCACGTTCACGCCGCACCGTGCCGCCGCTGGCGTGCAGGGCCGCCCCGTCACCGTCGGCTACGCCAACGACCGAGACATGCTGGCCCGCCTGTCCGGCACCATCGACGAGCCGTTCCAGTACGACTCGATCATCCCGACGATCTCCGACACCCGCCGCAAGCTGATGAAGGAGATCGGCAACCTCGACGGGATCGTGAACCGGCAGGCCCGCACCGAACAGATGCGGAAGGCCCTCGTCGGCCCCCGGGCCCGCAACGCCGAACAGGTCGACAAGTTCCTGTCGTCGCTCGGCGACGCCCTTGTCACAGAGGTGCGGGACTATTCGCTGTCCGTCAACACGATGGACTTCGACAAGGCGGCGATCGCATCTGCGGCCACTGAGGCGTCGAAGTTCGACTGGGCGATCGACAGCAAGGTCCTCAAGGTCGGCGACGACCTGCCTGACGTTCGCAAGCATTGGGAGCGTTTGAAGGGCGGCGAGAACCTGTCGACCGGCGAGCTGGGCGAGCTGACCGATGCGATGGTCGACTTCGCCCGCCGCACGCAGGGCGCCACCCACCCGGAGATGGCGCTGTCTGACCCCCGGTTCGGCATCAAGTCGATCACCCTTGACGGCGACGCTTCCCGTCTCGGCCTCGAGATCCTCGACTTCGACGGTCAGCCGATCAGCGAGATGCCTGTCGACGAGGTCGTGAAGCGCATCAACATGATGGTGCAACGCAACCCCGCCCAGCTGGTCCCGTACATCGCCGAGAACTTCATCAAGTTCTTCGAGACGGAGGTCGCCACCCCGGCGAACTGGGAGAAGTTGAAGCACTCGGTGACCCGCTGGTCGCCGGACGGTGAACCTCGCCCCAAGGAGTGGGCGGTCCACTGGTACAAGATCGCTCGCCTCGACGGCGAGAAGATGGCGAAGTCCGAAGGGTTGCCTGCCGAGCGGATGGTCGGCGTCGCTTCGGTGCTGTCCGCCGGAGAGCTGTGGGAAACGAACCTGCAGAAGGCCGTCGTCGCCTGCAAGTACCTGCGGGACACCCCCGGGTACACGGCCGCCACGTTCAAGAGGCACATGGCAGCCAAGGGCATGAAGATGACCGCCCCGGAGGCGAAGAACGCCATCGAGGTGTGGGAATCGCCGCAGCCGAACGAATGGTTCTACAAGAAGCTGACCGGCAAGACGGCCCTCAAGCAGCCGAACTTCACCGCTGCGATCCTCAAGTCGAAGCCGAAGGACATCAGGAAGCACTCGGCTCTCAACTATGCGTTGATGTCCGGCCAGATCTCCGACGGTGACGCTGCCCGCCTGTTCGGCGAGATGGACACGTTGTCGCCGATCGTGATCGACCGGCACGCCTTCTCCCTCGGCCTCGGCTTCTCCATGGATGGCGGAGGCGGATCGTTCTCCGACAACGCCTACCGGTCGGTCCGGCGAGGCTTGGAGATCGCTGCCGCCTCCATCGGGGAGATCCCCGAGCTGGGCCGCAACATGACGTCGTCGGAACTGCAGGCGATCCTGTGGGTTGCGTGGCGTGAAGCCCGTGGCGTCACGAAGGACTTCGTGCCGCAGATGGGGAAGTTGCCGCCGCTGTGGATCCAAGGGAAGGGCCCCAGCTACGAGTTCTCCCGCAACATCCTCGACTTCGCTCAGAACCCGCTCCCCCCGGGACTTCATCCGCTCCGCAACTTCCGTGAGACCCGCCCAGCTCCGCAAACCCCCGCCGACCTGAGGGGCCGTCACCGGTTCGGGAAGGGCGGCGGTACTCGCCGCCGATCGGGCCGTGCCGACAAGCCGCTCACCATCGAGTTGTCGATCGGCCCGGAAGGCACCCAGCTGGTCGACTCTGGCGACCAGTCGAAGAACCGGACGTTCTACCGGTCGTCCAGTTGGAACAAGGACGGTCAGGTCATGCGCCGTCGTCGACCGCTGCTGGTCGAGGACGCCCCTGCGGAGATGCGTCGCCTGTTCGATTCGACCTACGACTCCGAAGGCCAGCACCCCGGTATCACCGGGGGGCGGATGATGACGGCGGCGCACCGCAACGTCGCCCTCGAGGACGGCCTGCACATCGTGCTGTCGTGCCCGCCGAAGCTCCGCAACGGTCTCGACGGCGTCAAGGCGCATCGCCGCCTCGTCAACATGTTGGAGGACCGGGGCGTGCGGCTCCGCTGGGAGATCGAACCTCCCCATCAGGGTCCGACCGCCGTGTGGAAGCGTCCCCGCCGGAAGGGCGCTGACCCTGATGAGCCTGACGAGGCGTTCTGGTCGAGGGATGAGGCGATCGCTGCCGGGCTCGACCCGAACGATCCGGCGACCCACGGGTTGGACACGGAAGCTCGACACAACCTGATCCTCGACTTCGACGACGCCAACGAGTTGAACCGGGCGTGGGGGGCGATCAACGAGTTCCGGGTTGAGAACCAGTTCAACATTGCGGAGGCGTCGCAGGGCGCCACCGATTACGTCCGCATGTACGGGAAGGTGTTCGACCTCAAGCATCCCCGGGGGATCGCTCAGACCGCCCTGCAGGGTGCGATGGCGGATCCGAAGCGTGGCCGGGCGATCGCTACCGCCTACCAGCGTTCCAAGCACGACCGGTCCGACGAGGTGAAGGTCCGCAAGGCGTACGACCAGTTCATCCGTGAAACGGAAGCGCAGTACGACTACATCACGAACGTCCTCGGTTACGAGATCGTCGTCCAGAACAAGAACCCGTACGACGTCCCAGCTGAGATGTTGGCCGATCTGCGAGGCAACCGCCGGTTGAAGGTCCTGTCGACGGAATCGACGGGCGGTCACCCGTATCTGACGAACGAGCAGAACGACAAGTTTCGTGCCGTCCACGACTTCTTCGGCCACGGCGGTCTCGGCAACACGTTCGACCGGAACGGCGAGTACGTCGCCTACCTCAAGCACGCTCAGATGTTTTCCGAGCAGGCCCGTGGCCCGATGTTCTCCGAGACGATGGCGCAGAACAGCTGGCTGGTGTTCTCCGCCAAGAACGAGGCCGGGCAGAAGAAGGCGAAGCGGCTCGGCTTGTCCTACGAGGGCGAGTTCCCGGCGCAGAAGATGACGTTGCTCGACCGGAAGTTCTGGTCCGATCACGCCCTCACGAAGGAACGGGGTTACCTCGGAGGCGAAGACCAGTCAAGGGTCCTTGACTACATCTACGCCGAGCAGATCCTCGACCTCGTCGCCTACACGAACGGTATCGGTGACGCACCGTCCGGGTCGGTGGCGGTGCTGGAGCATCACATTCAGGACGTCGCCGGGAACCGGCTCGTCCACATGTCGACCCAAGGCGACCCGAACCGCCGGTACACGGTGGAGGCCCATGTCGCCCCCGACGGGCTTCTCGAGTACTTCGGCGAGTCGACGACGAAGCGTTGGCAGGCCGGGGAAGGCACCCACGGGTTCGTGGAGAACGGCGGGTCGATCTACTGGGACGGCATGGCGAAGGTCGTGTTCGGCAGCCAGAAGGAACGGGAACGCCTCGGCAAGGGCAAGAAGGAAGAGACCCGGGCTGCCAGCCGCAAGGGGGCCCGGCACCTGTTCGACGTCGACGTCGACGGCAAGAAGCCGGAACGGATCGCCTTGTGGATTCCGCTCGACGAGCGGCTCCTCCCGCAGCTGTCGTTCAACCGGGGCGTCGCCGGAGGGCGACCGTCCCGCACCGTTGAGCTGCTCCGTCCAACTGGAGGCCAGTTCGAGAAGGGGTCCCGCAAGATGACGGTCCTGATGCCGAACGAAGGCAACGGCCGCATCGACGGCGACCTTCAGGACGACGTCGCCCTGTTCCTCACCCACACCGGGTGGGTGGGCGACCTCGACTTCAAGGCGAAGTGATGGAACCACGCCAGATCGACCTGAACGTGCGGGCATTGAACGCCCTCGAGAAGTCGTGGACGTTGCCTGCGTTGCCGGACATGGTGAAGTTCGACCTTGCCGTGAACAGCGGTCTCGACGCCACCGGCATCCAGCAGTTCGCCTTTGGCCTGTCCAAGGACATCAACGAGGTGTCGGCGGCCCCGGTGGAGGTGCCTCGTGCCGGAGCGACCTCTCCGACGCCTCGGCCTCCGTCGACGTCCGGGTACACGACCGGCGAACAGGTGGAGCGGTGGTGGACGTCGATCGGGTCGCATCCGGCCCCGACCCGGGTCGAAGGCCCGGCGTCGATCATCGACTGGAAGAAGCGGGCGGTGGGTCTCGGCTACCTGTCGCCGGACTCGACCGGCATGGACACCTCGTGGGATCCGGCGTTCAACAGTGTTCTCCACGAGATGCGGATGGACGACTACAACCGGCGGATCGGCGGAGACAAGCCGGGCCCGTCGTCGTCGATCATGGAGGTCGCAGAGTTCTTCGACGACTGGCTGTCCCCCACCGGTCTGATCCACGGCGCCATGGAGATGGGGTTCCTCCCCGACTTCAAGCGCATCAACGAGGAGTGGGACGAGAAGGGTTTTTGGGGGGCGGTCGACGACATGCTTCTCCCGGTGCTGAACACGGCGTTGCTGTTCACCGGCATCGGTGAGGTCGCCATGTTCGCCCGTGGCCTCCACGCCGCCCACAAGGGGTTGAACGGCTGGCAGCTCGCCAACGGGGCCCTGAAGGTCCGCAACGTCGGCACCCTCGGCCGCATGGCGGGCCGTTCCGCCGACGTCGGCTACGACATCGCCAAGATGCAGCAGGCCGGATGGTTGGGGGCCCGCATCGGCCGTTCCGGCGGTGCGGTCCGGCAGAACGTGGCGTCGTCGATGGCCGGGTGGCGGCAGCTGAAGTCAACGATGATGGCCCGCAAGACCGTCCAGCAGGGGATGCGTCTCGGCCTCGCCGGACGAGTCGAGGACCGGTTCTTCGACTACGAGGGCCACGGCCTCCCGCAGGAATGGGCAGACGACTGGGGTGACCTGCGCCACAACCCTGTTGTGTACCTCGCCGCCGAGATGGCGTACACGCCGCTGCATGTCCTCCAGCCGGGGCAGGTGACGTCGCCGTTCGGGTTCGTGAAGCGGTTCGCTTCGGTGGGTGCTGACGCCCAGTGGGGCGAGGAGGCTGCTGCCGGTGTCCGCCATTCGATCCTGAACCCCGGAGGCGGCGATCAGGGTGCCGTCACCGGCAAGACGATGGCGCAACGGGAAGCCGAGGCGGGCGCTTGGGATAAGCGGGTCAAGGAGGTCGGCACCACCCGGGCGTTGATGGACCGGTACGGCCTCGACGAAGACTCCTACGAGGGGTGGCTGCTGTGGATGATCACCATGGCGGCCGTCGACGCCCGTTCCGCTGGCGCTGTCGTCGAGAAGTCCGGCGACGTCGCCCGTACTGCTCTCCGGTTCACGCAGGACTTTCACACGGCCCGCAACAACGCCGTGTCGCAGCTCCGATACATCGACCCGGACAACCCGGCGGAGCTGCTCGTCACGTTGGCGTGGCAGACGTCGAAGAACGCCACCGAGGCTCGCCGCAAGTTCGACCGGTACGCCGAAGCGGTGTTCGGGCCTCAGGCCACCGGCAACGTCGACGGGGTGATGATGCATGGCCACGAGGTTCGCCGTGAGAACCTCAACAAGCTGATCGAGATCCACAACAACAACCGGGTGAAGTTCCATCAGCAGCTCCTCGAGGAGCAGGCGAAGCCGGGGGTGCTCGCCAACCAGATGGCTGGTGCGCTCGACACGATGGGCGACTGGGACGGGTTCGTCACGGAGATGGGCCATGTCGACGACGCCTTCGTCGCCGGAGACTTGTCGAAGGCGAAGTTCAAGGAGGCCGTCAACGAGGAAACGGGTCGCCGTCTCGTGTCGACCGGCGGCGATGTGATGGGTCAGCAGCCGTCGATCTTCCGCACCGGCGAAGAGTCGCTCCTCACCGTCGACATCGTCGACGTCCTCAACGACGCCGAGTTCGTCGAGATCGCCAAGGGCAACGTGTTCGCCCCGTTGACCCGCCGGGCCCCCGACCGGGGCCGGTTCACGGTTGCCCGGAAGGGGACGATCACCAAGCAGGACAAGCTGCGAGACCTCGCTGTGATCCGCCGCCTCCTCCACCTGCAGAACACGTTGAAGTCTCTGCATCGGGGCGCCCCGTCGAACCCGATCAACCGGCAGTGGGCGGAGGTGCAGAAGCGTGCCGACACCTTGTTCACCGCTGACGGTGCCGGAATCAAGCACATCCGCATGGGGCAGCTCGTCAACATTATGGAGAACGTCGGCGTTGCGACCCGTGACCAGAAGCGGATGAAGCGGATCGTCAAGTACGCCCAGCAGCACCAGATCGACATTGCCGACGTCGACGCCCACCTTGCCCGCCGGGTCGGCGAGGCGGACAAGTCGGCCCGCTGGTCGTCGCTGTACGGCATCGACTCGACGTTGACGTTGAAGCACAAGATGCGGGAGCTGCATCGGCAAGCCCAGTACACGGCCGCCGAGATCGACTCGTCGTCGATCCCGGCGCAGCTGGCGGAACAGCTGGACGCCAAGGGGTACAAGCTGGTGTACGGCGTCGAGTACGCCGCCCCCACCGACCTCGCCGGGTTGAAGGTCGAGGTCGCAGACCTCGTCGAGATCCAGAAGTACAAGCAGTCGTTCGGCCTCGTCGGTACCCCGATGGCGAAGGCGGTCACCTACGGCAAGCGGGGCGTCCGAGGGTTGGGTCGTTCGGTGCAGCGGTTCGAGCCGAACCACACGCAGTTGATCTACCGGGCGGCGTTGCGGTCGTCGCTGCAACGCAACCTGTTCGCCGTCGATGGCCCTCGGGACTTCCGTAACGCTGTCGGCGACGACTTGTCGAAGCTGATGGACGAGCTGCAACGCATCGCCCGTGAGCTAGCCGGCGAGAACCAGCATCTCGTCGAGACGAAGCATCACATGGGGGCGTTGAACCCGATGAAGATGGTCGTCAACGTCCAGACGTCGTTCGCCCCTGCGGCAGCCGCCGACCTCGTCCGCACGAAGACGCTGTGGAACAAGACGAACGACGCTCTGGCGAAGCTCGGCTACACCGAGGCGGAACGCCTCGCCGTGTTCGACGGCCTCAAGGGCGCCCGGGTCGTCGGCCCTCAGCTGCGGGGCCGGTTCACGAACTGGCTCGACAAGTTGCAGGCCACCCCGGCGTTGACGAACACGATGCGGCTGCTGTCTCGTCAACGGGTCGACGGCGGGTACGGCCGCAAGGGAGCAGCGTTCGCTTTCAAGAACGCTCCAGCGGTTGGTGCCGGGCACCTGTACGGCCGGATGATGGAGCAGGAAGAGCCGGACAACATCGGCGACCACCTGCAGGGGGCGTTCACGGCGGCAGTGGCCGCCACGTTCGGTCGAACCATCGGCGGCAAGGCCGTGTCGAAGCTGTTCAAGGACGCCACCTCGGTGGCGTCGACGACCGGCCGGTTCTCCCGCCTGAAGAAGCTGGATCCGACCACGGCGCTAGCGAGGACGGCGTCGCACATGGACCAGTCGATGACGATGAAGCATTGGGCGTACATGCCGGACCGGCTCGCCACGATGCGGGACTACTTCCGGTTCTCCCTGTCCCCGATCTTCGACATGTCCCGGTACTCGGAAGGGATGGTGCTCGCTCAGATCGGCCACCTGCCTGAAGAGGTGATCGCCCGAGGCGGCCTGCGGTTCAACATGTCGCCGACCGCATGGCGGAAAGCCCGGGCCAAGCAGTGGGCGGACGGCCGCAAGGCCGAGGAGAACATCACCGTCTACTTCGACCCGGAAACGAAGGGCAAGCTACTGACCCGCAAGGAAGCGGTCGATGCCGGACATGACGTCTCCGAGTTGGGGAAGTCGACGATGACCGGCAAGCAGGCGGCCCGGCACGAATGGGACCAGATCGTCGCCGAGTTCTCGTCGATCGGCAAGTCCCGATCCGACTTCGACTACGAGGCCCTCGAGGCTGGCACCGCCCGGTTCCGCCAGATCGGCGTGCTCGGCTTCAACACGCACGAGTGGATGGCGTCGATGTACGGCGACCTGACCCGCATCCACGGGTTGGGGAAGGCCGAAGCGTACGACGTTGCCCGCAAGGCGTTCACCTACGGCATCAACCCTCGGTCGCCGATGGAGATGAACGTCAACACGGTCTTCTTCCCGTTCTCGTTCATGAAGAAGACGGTCGGTCACGCAGCCCAGTTCGCCATGAACGACTGGTCGAGGGCGGCGATGATCCACGACGCCTTGAAGACGTACGAGATCCTCGACGAGAAGTACGACCTCGAGGAGCTGTGGCGGGACCACCTGCCGATCCTCAACAAGTTGCAGCGCCTCAATCTGTTCGCCTACGGCATCTCGCCCGGCGAGCTGGGTGGTGCGAACCGTCCCATCATCGACTTCTTCAACAGCACCCCGGTGGCGGACGGGACGATCAACCCGATCATGAACATCCTGCTTCCGCAGGGGTACGACATTCGCACCGAGGAAGACATGGCGGACGTCGAGGCGTTGATGCGTCGGATCGCCCCGATGTTCAACGACATGAACCATCTGCTCGACGACACGTTCTCCCAGTTCCATGTCGTGACCGGTGGGACCGGCATGACGAAGGAAGCGGAGGCCCGGGAAGGGTTCGCTCGGGTATCGGACCTCAAGCAGATGGTCCACCAGTTCATGAAGGACAGTGGCGAACCGGAAGGCATCGGCGCCCTGCGCCGCCAACGGTACGCCCCGTTGAAGCAGTGGCTGGATGACGCCAAGGAGAAGATCCGCACGGAGCTGCCCGGCTACCGGGACGCCCTCGTCGACGTCACCACCAACAGCGTGATCAGGGCGCAGGACCGGCGTAGCCACGAGTCTGCGTTCGAGGCGTTCCGGGCTGCCGGGGAGTCTCGGCCGATGACCCGTGAGGAGAAGTTCGGTGCGTTGCTGGCTGTCGCCGGGCGTCTCGACGACCGGCACGGCCACGACTACATCCCTAGCGAACAGCGAGACAAGTACCTGTCACTAGCCGCTTCTTGGGCAAAGGATGACGAATACATCCGCATGAAGTGGCGTCAGCACCTGCGCCCCACTTGGGGACCGATCGAGACCGAGCTGCTATGACGAAACAAGAGCTGAAGGACCAGTACCTGCAGGCGCTGCTGGCGGCCGGGGTCGATTCTGCGTGGGCGCACGACCATGTGTCGTCGCTGCGGGACTCGACATGGGCGTACTGGAATGGCCTGTCGATCGACGAGCGCCGTGAGGTGCTCGTCAATACTGCGACCATGGCGGCGCAGACCGCTACCACCAGTATCGACTTCGACACGTTCGCCACGGCTGACGTTTCTGGCGCTGCCGACCCGGACGACTTCTCCTCTACGCAGGAGGAGAAGGACGAGGCCAAAGAGCAGATCAGGAAGAACGCTCAGGAAACCGCCAAGGACGCAGTGTCGGCGGCTATCGACGCCGACGACCTTCAGGCTGGGCTGGCTGCGTTCGACGACCTGTGGGGCACCTCCGGCGGGTCGCTGCTCGGCTACGAGCAGGACCTGCAGCGCCTCGGCAAGACCGACTCGATGACCGGCAACCTCACCAAGGAGGCCCAAGGGGAGCTGTATGCGGTGATGACCGCCGAGGCGGAACGCCTCGGCTTCGACCCGCCCGCCACCGCAGGCGACGCCGTTGATGCGTTCAACGCTCTTCCCACGGCGGCAGACAAGTTCTCGTTGTTCCAGTCGGTGTGGGAGACGGACCTCCGGTCGTACGACACGGTGAACGTCCCCGGGATCGGCGAGGTGCGGATCGACACCGGTGAGGCGTCCACGATTCGGCGCCTGTTGCCGGACATGGAGCAGCGTGACCTTCTCGATGCCGTCGCTGCGGGCACGCAGGCCGGGGTGCCGTGGCAGCTGGTGCTGTTCGCCGCTGACGCCGACGACACGCTGTACGAGGACTTCGACGACGTCAAGCCGCCCGGCCGTCGGGGCCGCAACACGGCGGACCGGCGGGCCCGTGACCAGCAGAAGGCCCGAGAGAAGGCGATGACTGCCGTCGCTGCACGGGTGTCGGAAGGCCAGTCGCTGTACGGCGACTCGGTGATGGGGTACATCCATTCGGTGAACCCCGGGTTGGCGACGGCGCTCGCCAACACGCCGTACCACCTGCAGCCCGGCCAGCAGGACGCTCTCGACGGCCTGTTGAAGAAGTTGACGCCCGAGTACATGGCGTCCCCTCATGTCGACATTCGGCACGACTCGGAGATCCTCCGTTGGCTCCGAGAAGACGTCGGCCCAGCCAACGAGACTCGACGCACCGTCAAGGTGCCGTCCGACGTCGACGTCAAGGAAGCGATGCGGTCCCTGTACCGGTCGTGGTTCCTCGAAGATCCGAACGATTCCGACCTCGACCGGTTCTCCGGCTACTTCACCGGCAAGAAGGTCGAGTACGAGCAGTACCGGGACACCGGCTACAACCCGGTGACCGGGTCGCCGGGTGGCGCCATGCCGACCGCTCCGACGCCGAAGGCGGCCGGGGTGGCGTACCTGCGGGGCACCGACCGGTACACGGAGCTGTTCGCCAACAAGCCGCCCGGCATGTCCGAAGAGGACTACGTCGCCGCCATGTCGTCGCAGGCCCGCACGATGCTCGGCGATTCGCATGGCCTGCTGGCGACCGATGCGGTGCAGGCCGGGATGCGTGCCGGTAACCCGAACGCCGTCGGCCAGCAGGCGGTCGCTTCGGGGGCCGCCTACCAGTCGTCGACGTTCATGGATCGCCTCAACCGGGGCGCCAACGTGTTCAAGAAGGCCCTCTGATGCCGGATCCCTCCATCACCCCGACCGCTACTCCCGCCGATCAGGCGGTGGCTGCCGCCCTGCCGTCCGGCTATCAGGCGTACATGGTCGGCGGGCAGGTGTACGTCGCCTACACGTTCGACCCGGGGATGGGTGCGACCGCCACCCTGTACTTCCAGCACGACCAGCAGGACACGATCCCGGTCGAGAACCCGCAGCTGGTCGACGAGGGCTACTGGACGCAGTTGTCTGGCGGCTGGGTGAACGGCCGTTCCACGGCCGGGCTGATCTCCGACCCGTCGCTGCACGGGTACAGCTGGGATCAGATCGTCGACCGGTTCCTGTACGAGTCGGGCCTGCACGGCACCACCGATCTCGCCGACCCGACCGTTCTCACCGTTGCCGCCGAATGGTTCGCCCGCCCGGACATGGGCGAGACGGAACTGGCGAACCGGCTTGCCGCTACGGACACGGCGCAGTCTCGGACCGCCCGTCAGAAGGCGTGGAACGACTTCAACCCGGTCGAGCAGCAGACGGAGATCCTCGCTGCCGCTCAGGGCCTGATGCCGCTGTGGGAGTCGTACATCGGCGAAACGCTCGACTGGGTCGACTACGACACGGATGGCCGGGGCGTCACTGCCGCCGAGTTGGCGGCGGCGAACCCGGACCTGTCGCAGTGGGCGACAGCGATCGCCTCAGGGCAGTCGTCTCAGGCCACGGCGGTCAACGAGTGGATCAAGCCGCTGGCCGCTGAGACCCCGAACAGCCCGCACCTGCGCCGCCTCGAGGCGGAGCAGAAGGCTCAGGGGCAGCGGGACGTCAACGTGGCGACGAACCGGGGCACGGTCGTCGACCTGTACAACCAGTACGGCATCGACATCTCCGAGGCTCGGGCCGCCCAGCTCGGCGAGCAGATGTACATGAACGATCTGGCGTACGAGGACCTCGAGGACACGGTGAAGAACGAGGCGCAGACGGTGTGGCAGCACAAGCCTCGAGACATGGACTTCAAGACTTGGGCGAACCCGTTCCTCGAGCTGTACGCCATGACGTTGGAGACGACGACGCCGACGTTCCGTGACCCGATGGTCGCCCAGTTCCTGCAGGGCGACGCCGCTCCGAACCTGTCTGCGTTCAAGCGGCAGCTCCGATCCGATGAGCGTTGGCAGTACACGCAGAACGCCCGGGACGACTACCACCGCACCTACACGGAGATCGGCAAGATCATGGGGTTCAACTGATGGCGGAGACTCAGATCGCTGCCCGGGACGAGGTCCGGGCCCTGTACCCGTGGGCGGAAACCCTCGGGTTGGGGGACCTCGTGTCGGACCTGATCCTCGACGACGCTTCGGCGAACCAGATCGTCGCCGAGGTTCGCAACACGAACCAGTACAAGCGGACGTTCCCGGGGATGGTCGGCCCGGACGGGCGTCGCCGGTTCGGGTCGGAACGCCAGTACCTCGATCAGGTCGAGTCGTACCGGGATGTCCTGATGGCTGCCGGGTGGTACGACCCGGCGACGGACTCGCCGCAGGACTATGCGGCGTTCATGGATTCGGGGATCGACCCGAACGAGCTGCGGGACCGGGCGACGATCTACAAGACGTTGGAGGCTGGTACGTCGGAGCTGCGGGACGCCTTCTACGTCTACGCCGGGATGGACGTCTCCGTCGACGACCTGTTCCAAGCGGTGGTGGCCCCGGAGTTCGGCCAGCAGCTGGCCGCCGAGTACAACCGGGAGATCAGCTCCACCGGGTTGGACTACGAGACGTTCATCACTCGGGCGACGGAACGCAACCTCGAGAAGGTTGCGGACACGTTGACGGAGCTGGAAGCCAACGGTGTCGTCGCTTCCGGCGTGGCCGCCAAGGTCAGGTCGGTGGACCCGGAGTTCGCTCGGGAGATGATGGGGGCGATCGCCAACACGGGCGATCGCACGTTGGCTCTCGATGAGCTGTCGTGGTCGTTCCAGTACGCCATGCTCGGTTCGGCGGCCACGGAGGCCGGGTTGGCGTTGCCGGACAAGGACACCGTGGAGGCCCTGCGGGTCGCCGGGGTGTCTCGGGCGCAGGCCGCCCGGTCGTACAACCGGTTCTCCACGCAGGGCGAGGGCTTGCAGGGGATGGTGCGGAGGACCGGGACGTCGACGGGCATCGACCAGAAGACGTACGCCATGGCCGACATGTTGGAGACCGGGTCCGGGGTGGACCTGATCGCCCGAGCTGAGGCTCTCGAAAACGCTCTGGGCCGCACCGCAGGTTCCTACGGCACGGCCCGAGAGGGTGATCGGTTGACCCAGCGTTCCCGCCGGGGCTTGTTCCAGACGTACTAGCCCTTCGCTCGGAAGCTCCGGCACTTGCAGAACCGGATGCTGTCCGGTCCGACGGTCATCAGGTCGAACCAGCCGCACTCGCACCGGCCGGTGTTGTCCTTGTGGCCGTCCCGTGGGTGGCCGCACTTGCAGGTGTCCATCTTCTTGGCGGCCTTGGCCGCCTGCTTGCGGGCGTCGTCCAGATTCATTGTCCTGCCTCCTTGGGGTTGAGCACCTGCCG
Source organism: Acidimicrobiaceae bacterium (assembly GCA_016845585.1). Classification (GTDB taxonomy): domain Bacteria; phylum Actinomycetota; class Acidimicrobiia; order Acidimicrobiales; family Aldehydirespiratoraceae; genus JAACCU01. The sequence continues at coordinate 18,823 of JAERSO010000156.1, forward strand.
GGCGACCTTCGACACCCGGTCGGACCAGAAGCACCGGGTGGCGTTCTGGATGGGGGTTCCGGCCTTGGTGAAGGGGCCGGAGCAGTGGACCTCGATGCGCCCGTCGGGGACGGTGCGGCCGTGGTTGAACTTCCACCAGTACCGGGAGCCCCGGATGCGGAACATCCGTCCCCGGATGAGGGGCAGTCGCCCCTCGAGCCTCAGCTCCTCGTGGAAGGTGAAGCCCTTCGACTCGAGGCAGGCTCGCCATTCGGCTTGCCGGGCCTCGATCGCCTTGCGTGCGGCAGCTGGTGCCATTTCTGTCCTCCTCGTGGGTTGTTGACAGTAGCCTACCACACGCTGTTTTCGGGCTTCTGAGCGATAACGCTCTGACCTGCGGTTTTGCAGAATCCTTCCGCTAGCGCAAGGATTCTGATAACGCTCTGACCTGCTCGTATGACAGTTTCGTTACGATCGCTTGACAGGGTTTACAGTCGGAGTACACACCCGGCGGGAGAGGGAGTAGGAACATCCCTCTTCGTGTCCCCGGGGCGTGGAGGCGTATCCGACACCGGGCGTAGGAGAAGACCATGGACGACTACGACGACGACGTCGAGGAGTCAGGGTCGACACTCCGGCGAAAGCTGGAGGAGACACTGGACAAGAATCGGGAACTGACCGACGAGCTGACCGGCCTCAGGGCGAAGAGCCTGATCGAGGAGCACGGTCACCATCTGGTCAAGCCCGACGACCTCTCCGGTGTCGAGCTGAGTGAGATGGCCGACAAGGCCGAGGCGCTCCAGCAGGAGCGCACGGCGCAGCAGGCTGACCTCGCTCGGGACATGCTCGCCCGCCAAGGGCTGGCAGGAGAAGAGCTGGACAAGGCAGTCGCTGACTTCCTGAACCCGGCTTCCGGCCAGACCACGGCGGCCCATAGCCGGGCCCGTGAGGTAGCGGCCATCGGCGGCGATCCGACTCCGTTGGTGAACCCTGATGCGTTGCATGGACTGGATGCGATCCAGTTCGGCCTCCAGCAGAAGGCGAGCAGGTAACCCACACCTACGCCTATCTAAGGAGAAACCAACACCATGGCTTCAGGGAGCCTCAGTCTCCTTGAGAGCGCCAAGTATGGCAGCGACAAGCTGGCATCCGGGGTGGTCGAGACTCTGATTCAGGAGTCCCCGCTGCTCGAGATGCTGCCGTTCACCGCCATCAGCGGCAACGCTCTCAAGGTCACCGTCGAGGACACTCTGCCGAGCCCGTCGTTCCGTAACGTCAACGAGACGTACACCCGGAGCCACGGCACCGACACCGAGCGATTCTTCGGATGCTCGATCCTCGGCGGCGAAGTGTTCATCGACAACTTCATCGTGCGGGTGCAGGCCAACGAGATCTCGGCCAAGGCCCGCCAGTACGCCAAGTTCGCCAAGGCGATGGGGCGTACCTTCGACAAGTACTTCTTCGACGGCACCGGCACGGCGAAGGACTTCAAGGGCATCAACGCCCTCATCGACGAGGGCCTCGGCCAGAAGGTCGCCATCTCCGCCAACGGCGGGGCGCTGACCCTCGACAAGCTCGATGAGTGCAGCGACGCCATTCGGGGCCAGTCGACCCCGGATGTCCTTCTGATGAACCGGAAGAACCGTCGGAAGATCACGAACCTCGCCCGGAACACCGGCGGCTACTTCTCGCTGCTGGACGTCGGGGAGGACACTCTCGGCCGGACCGTGTCGACGTACAACGGCACCCCGATCCGCATCATCGGCGATGACAAGGACGGCAGCGCCATCCTTGACTTCGACGAGACGCAGGGCACGAGCAACGTGACGTCTTCGATCTACGCCCTCTCGATGGGTGTCGACGAGAACGTGTACGGGATCCTCGGCCTCGGCGGGTCGTTCGACGTCGTCGACTTCGGCGAGACCGAAGCCGCTCCGGGCCACCTCGGCCGTGTCGAGGTCTACCCCGGCGTGGTCGTCCAGAACTCGTTCGCTGCTGTGCGTCTGCACGGCATCACGGACGCCTGATCGGAGGAACTGAACATGGCACAGGCCACTCGTACCCCCGGTCCCGGTACCACGATCGAGGATGCCCTCGCTGCTGAACTGCAGGCCGTCGGAAACGTCAGCGGTGACGTCACCGGCAGCTGGGTTCAGGTGGATCGTCCCGCCCATGTCGCCGTCGTGGCGACGCTGGGGACGATCGCCAGCGGCGTGACTGGCGTCGACATCGAGGTGCAGGGCGCCGACGACAACTCCGGCACCAACACGGTGTCGTACGGCCGTTTCGACACGATCGGGGCGTCGGATGACGACACCACCCGGTACCTCGAGGCCGTCGTCCACAAGTCCTACATGCGGGTCGTCATCGACCACTCCGGCACGGGCAACGCCTCGGTCGGCGTGAAGGTGCACGGCATCCCGCACAAGGGCCGCTCGAACACCCGGACTGCCTAGCAGCCCTCATCTCTCCCGTTGGGGCGGTAGGGCTTCGGGCCCTGCCGCCCCTCCGGGGGCTCTCTGGAGGAGTCACACATGCAGGCAGAGACGACGAACACGAAGACTTGGCAGGTCGAAGCCAAGGTGGAGAAGTGGGATCGTGCGGAGGACCGGGCTGCCGGTCTCGCTCCGAACGACACGCTTGTCGCCGAGGACAACCTGCTGGTCAACGAAGGCATCCAGCTGCTGCTTGATCTTCTGATCGGCGCTGGCGGGACGGCCTACAACAACTCGAACAGCTACATCGGTGTCGGCGATGGCACGACGGCGGCTGCGGCGACGCAGAACGCCTTGCAGGGCTCGAGCGTCGACTATCAGGCGATGGAGGCGACGTATCCGTCTCGCACGGATCAGACCGTGACTTGGCGGGCCGTGTGGGGTTCCGGCGAAGGCAACTTTGCGTGGAACGAGTGGACGATCGCTAACGCCAACTCGAACTCCGGCACGAACCTGAATCGGAAGGTGGCGTCCTTGGGGACGAAGTCGTCTGGTTCGGAGTGGACGCTGACGGTCACGATCACGGTGGCCTGACATGTCGAGCCAGTACCCCACTGCGCTCGATACGGCGACCCAGCAGCCGTCTCCGACGGCGGCTACGGAGCAGGACGACGTCGGCTTCGAGCACGACGTCGTTCATTCGAATGCGTCGGAGGCGATCCTCGCCTTGGAGGCGAAGCTCGGCGTTGGCGCTACGACGGCTGCTGCTGCTGCGACGGATCAGATCCTCGTAAAGCAGTCGGATGGTGACACCGAGTGGGTTGCCAATCCGGCGAAGACGAGTGCTGCCACTGCGTCTGCTGATGGCTACATGACATCGGCCTTCGCCTCGAAGCTTGATGGCATCGAGGCGTCGGCGACTGCTGATCAGACGGCGGCGGACATCCGGGGCCTTGGCTTCTTCGATACGTCGAACGACGGGGCCAGCTCCGGGTTGGATGCGGACCTGTTGGACGGTCAGCACGGCGCCTATTACGCCCCGGCTGACCTGTCGGTGAACGCTCAGACGGGCACCAGCTACTCGCTGGTGGTCGCTGACGGCGGCAAGGTCGTGACCCTCACGAACGCTTCGGCGATCACGTTGACGGTGCCGACGAACGCCTCTCAGGCGTTGCCGGTGGGGACGCAGATCCTGCTGGTGCAGAAGGGTGCCGGTCAGGTCACGATCGCTGCGGCTGGCGGGGTGACGGTGAACGCCACCCCGGGGTTGAAGCTGTCCGCCCAGTACGCCTCGGCTGCGTTGGTGAAGCTCGCTACCGACGAGTGGGTGGCGATCGGCAGTTTGGCTGCCTGATGCAGATCGCCCTGCTTGGTGCAGCGGCCTCGGCGGGTGGGCCGTCGGATACGGGGTCGTGGCATGCCATCGCATCGACGACGCTGACTTCGGATACGGCGTCGGTCACGTTCACTTCGTCCGGGTCCAGCAGCCCGTGGTCGGACTATCAAGACCTCGTTCTCGTCATGGCTGCCCGTGGCACGAACAACGGCGTCGGCATTGGGGTGACCACCGAGATCAACGACGACAGTGCCAACAACTACAACTGGCAGAACATCATCACGAACGGAGCCTCGGTTGCTGCTGCCCGGACGGGGCCGATCGGCTACTTCCGGCCTTGCCACATTCCCGGTGCTGACCGGTCGGCAAACTTCTTCGGTGCGGCGGTCGTCCACTTCTGGGATGTGAACGCCACCGATCGGTACAAGACGATCCTGTCGCAGGACGGCAACGAGGCGGCTAACGCCACCGACGACAACACGATTGTGCTGCGGTCGTCTGTGTGGGCTTCAACTGCGGCAATGACCAAGTTCGTGATGAACCCGGGAGGCAACTTCAAGTCGGGGTCCCAGTTCGATCTGTACGGGATTAGGACGAGCACGGGCTGATGGCTGACGCATACGAACACATCGCTACGACGACGCTCGGGTCGGACACGGCATCGGTGACGTTCTCGTCGCTCGGCTCCTACGAGCATCTCCAGATCCGGGCGTCGGCCCGGTCGACGCTGAACACGACTCCCGGGTATGACGGGATCGACTGCCGGTTCAACTCGGATGCCGGGGCCAACTACGACCAGCAGGGCCTCCACGGATTCAACTCGGCGGACGCTCAGGACGAGCACGCTGGTATCAACGACCTGAGGTTCTGGGCGGTGGCCTCCGATCCTTCCAACAGCAACCTGTTCGGCGGGTTCGTCCTGAACATCTTGGACTACCGGAATACGAACAAGAACACGTCGGTGCGGGTGTACGGGTGCCGTGGCCCGGACTCGTCGAACGGGTTCGTGTTCTTCGGTGGGGCGTTGTGGGAGGACACTTCGGCGGTCACGTCGGTGCTGTTGGCACCACAGTCTGGATCGAATTGGAAGTCGGGGTCGTCGTTTGATCTGTACGGGTTGAGGAGTTCCTGATGGCTGGCCTAGAAGTAATCGCCCATACGGAACTCGGCTCGGACGCCATGTCCGTGGAGTTCACCAGCATCCCCGGCACCTACCGGCATCTGCTGCTGAAGGGGTCCACCCGCTCGGCTCGGACGAATGCTCGGTACGACGGATCAAGCCTGACGTTCAACGATGACACGGGCAGCAACTACTCGTACACAGCGCTGTTCGGCTCAGGCGGGGTTCCAGCGGGCACGGAGGATCTGGGCCGTCCGAACTTCAACTACGCCTTCGATGCCCTCGCCCAGTCGTCAGCGTCGAACGGGTTCTCTGCTGGCGAACTTTGGATTCTGGACTATGCCTCCACCGACAAGTTCACGGGGATGATCGGCGGAGTGTCAGCAACGAATAGTGCTTTGGATGCGAGCGACTACGAGCAGACACTGGTTCATGGCCATTGGAAGTCCACGGCTGCGGTTACAAAGATCAAAGTCAAGAGCGGGCTGGGCGACTTCAAGCAATACACGACGTTCACCCTGTACGGGTTGAACTCGGCAGATTAGGAGCAGACAATGACAGCGCAGATCAAGGTCGTGGACGGGGTGGAGATCCCGCTCACCGACGACGAGATCGCAGAGATCGAAGCCCGGGCAGCGGCAGCAGATCAGGACTTCATGTTCGTCCGCTCCCAGCGCAACGGCCTGCTGGCTGCCTCCGACTGGACCCAGTTGGCGGACGCTCCCCTGACGGCGGAGCAGCAGGCGGCATGGGCGGTACACCGTCAGGCCCTTCGGGATCTGCCGCAGTCCTACTCCCGGGTGTCGGAGGTCGTGTGGCCGAACGACCCGCCGACGCAGGCCGCCCTCGACGCCGCTGAGGGCGCCTGAGTAGCTGATGACGGCCACCTACCGGTCTTCTGCCCGGTACCGGTCCGGGCGGATCTACCGGTGGGGAGACCGCTCAGATTCCGGTTCCGCCACTGATGCGGGAACGCTGACGGTCCACATCCAACCGTCGGAGACGGTCAACGTCTCCGAGCAGGTGGTGGGCGGTATCGTGTTGACGACGCTGCTGGACCTGATCACCGGCACCGACGGGCACGGCGTCTCGTTCGTCCTGTCAGACACTGCTTCCACCGGCGAGAGCCACCTCGCCGGAACCGGCTTCACCGGGTCGGATACTGCTACGGCGTTCTCAGACGCCGTGAACTACCGGTCGGCGAACGACTACCGGACGAACCTGTGGTATCGGCAGCCCGGCCAGCATGTCGACATTGCCCACGCTGTCCAGTTCGAGGACGGTTCCGGTACGGAAACGGAGTCGTTCACCGTTTCGGTGACGCTCTCGGATGTCCTGACGGCGCTCGAGGCGGCCGGGTTGGAGGTGTCGTCGTCGGATTCGGTCACTTCGGTCACTGAGGCCGGAGGGGTGGAGCTGGTGTTGGCGGAAACGATCAACGTGTCTGACACGGACGCCGGTGGTGACCGTCAGACGGTTGATGGCGAGGCGGTGTCGTTGGCGTTGAACCTGCTCGGCCCGTACGGGTCCGGTATGCAGAAGCTTTCCGTCCTCGCTGTGGACCGGTACCGCAAGATGCGGGTTCGCCGCAGGTAACAGTGCAGGGGTAGGGGTAGAGATGGCAACGACGACCACTGTGACCCTTGGCGGGCTAATCGAGGACACCCTGTCGATCCTGTACAGGCTGTCCGAGCGACCCCATCAGGTCACGGTGGGGGCCGATGCGCTGGCGAACGCCGCTGATACTCAGCTCACTGTCTCCTCCGGGGACCGTCTCCAGATGACGGATGTGGTTGAGCTTGGCGACGAGCTGTGCCTCGTCACAGCGAAGTCCAGCGACTCCACCCCGGTGTTCACCGTTGCTAGGGGTTACGCCGGGACTACCGCAAGCAGTGGTCACTCGACAGGCACTACCGCACTCATCAACCCGCCTTGGCCCCGCTTCGACATCGCCTCCTATCTGAGGCGTTGCGTCAGCTCGCTGTTGAACAGCCAGCTGCCGTCCACAACGACCGCTTCGATGAACACTGAGGCGGACAAGCAGTACGTCGTCATGCCTGCCGACACGATGCGTGTCCTTTCGGTCCGGCACATGATCGGCGAGACGGGCCGCATCATGGATGTTGGCGGCTGGCAGTTCGAGCAGGACCTGCCGACCAGCATCGTGTCGACCGGGAAGGCGTTGCGGACACCGACGTCGGTCGACAACCTCGACGACCTGATCGTCATGTACCAGTCGCCGTACGAGTGGTCCGGCACCGGCGAAGACGCTTCGCTGTCGATGCCGATCGGCTCAGAGGACATTCCTCCGCTGTGGGCGGCCGCCTATGCGGTGACTCGCCGGGAGGTGACCCGCATCGACCTTGACCGGATCGAGGAGTGGAACCACGAGGCCGCTATGCGGCAGGGCGTGAACCTCCGGTGGGCCCGGGAGCTGTGGGGCGAGGTGTACCGCCGGGTCGATGAGGCGAAGTCGATGCAGTACATCCCGAAGTACCGGCCGTTCCGCAAGATCCCGACCCTTCTGTAAGGCAAAGCCATGGCGCTAGAGCGAGAGTTCAAGAACTTCGTGCAGGGCTCCCTGAATGGGAGCCACAACGCTTCGACGACGACGCTGTCAGTGAACTTCGACAGCAACGCAACGATCCCGTCGGGCCTGTCGACGTCGAACTACATGATGATGACGATCGACCCGGACGGCACCGAGCATGCCCCGGAGGTCGTGAAGGCGACCGGGATCTCTGGTTCGCAGAACCCGTACAGCTTGACGGTGGTGCGAGCGCAGGAGGGTACGTCGGCGCAGACTTGGGACGCTGACCGGACCGTCGTCCATTCGTTGACGGCCGGGGCGCTCGACACGTTCTTCCAGCAGACCGACGACGTTGTCCTCGACTACACGAACGGTCACTTCGGCATCAAGGAGGGCGCCAACTGGGCTCCTGCCGCCGGAGGCGGCTACGACTCGGGGCCGGTTGAGGCGATCCACATCCACAACACGGATCCGACGATCCGGTTGGGGAACACTTCGACTGGTGCGGACAACATCATCTCGGCGGTGTCGGCGATCGGGTCGGTCAGCCTCGAGGCGGACGCTTGGGGCGAGGTGTCGTCGGGGACGACGGCCCGGGTGTATTTGCGGGCCGGAGGCAACGAACGGTTGCGTTGCCACAACACCGGTGTGACGGTGACGGGGACGTTGGCGAAGTCGTCGGGCAGCTTCGACATTGAGCATCCGCTGCTCGGCAATCCGCATCGTCTGCGCCACAGCTTCGTGGAAGCTCCGACGGCGGACCTGATCTACCGGGGTCATGTCACCCTCGATGTCACGGGGACGGCGACGGTGAACATCGACGAGGAGTCGGGGATGACGCCGGGAACGTGGCAGGCCCTGTCGCATTGCCCGTGGTCGATGGTGGGGTGCCCGGGTGGCACCCCGTTGACTTGGAACCTTGACGGCCCTGATCTGACGATCGAGGGCCCGCCGTCTGCGTTGGCGATGTGGATCGTCATCTCGGAGCGGGCCGACGGGTTCATGACGTCGCCGGAATGCGACCATGCCGACGCCGAGGGGCACTTCATCGTCGAGTACGTCAGGGACGAGGACGACTATCACGAGCCGTCGATCGCTGAACTCAAGCCGAGGCCGTAACCATGGGCATCGGCGCCGCCGTCATTGGCGCACCGGTCATCGGTGGCGCAGGCACCGTCAACAGTCCGCCGTCCGTGACCAGCGTCGCAGCGACGACGACCGCCAACACTGGTGCAAGGTCGACCGTGTCGTGGCTGTACTCGCAGCCGCAGGGGCGGCCACAAGCCTCCTACAGGGTTCGAGCGCAGGACTCCGGGGGTTCGACGACCTACTTCGACTCGGGCTGGTTGAACGGCGCTGACACGGCGTACACGTTCGACATCGACGAGGCCGGGGTGCCGACCAACGGGTCGACGATCCGTTGGGTGGTGGGCGCCCGGGACACGTTCGGTGGCGTGTCGTCCGATGCGACGGGAAACGCCACCTACAGCTGGGGAAACCCGCAGTGCACGATCTCGACGATCGAAGGGGTCGCTCCTGTTTCGGCTCGGGTGACGGTGACGACCGCCAACGATGTCACGGTCGGCTGGTCGTTCGCTGACGGGTCGAACACCCAGTCGGCGTACCGGCTGATTCTCCGGCAGGCAGCGACGGACTTCGTGCTGTTCGACTCCGGGTGGGTTGCGTCGACGGCGACGTCGGCGGACATCCCGTACATCTTGACGAATGGGTCGTCGTACGAGGTTCTCGTCGAGCTGAAGAACAACTATGGGGTGAGGTCGGACTGATGGCTGCTGACCTCGTCACGATCGACGTTGATCTGCCGGACGTCTACGACTACCCGGACGAGTCGTCGGTGGGGCGCCTGTATCAGGTCGGCATCAACGGGTACGGGTACATGCTGGCGGACACGCCGGACCGGCCCGGGTATCGCCGGTCGACGGCACCGTTGGATCCTCAGCGGCTCGCCACGGGGGCGACGCCGTTCTCTGAGGCGATCGAACGGTATTCGTTTGCTTCGTCGGCGGACTTCTCCGGCGGTGCCGGTCAGCGGTACATGCATCGGCCGCAGTCGTTGGAGACGGCGTTCTATTCGTCGCACGGCGTGGATCCGTTCTCGACGCCGGGCGAGGTGACGTTGCTGAACGCCACGACGCAGGAGGTGGCGAACACCTATGCGAACCTGCGGCTCGTCGTGGTCGGCGACCGCCTGTTCGCCTTGACGTCGGCGGACACGTTGACGTACTCGTCGACGCCGGGCGGGTCGACGTCGACGGTGCAGGTCCAGTCCGGGGTGACGGTGAAGGACCTGACGTCGGACGGGCAGTACTGGTACGCCTGCGACGGCAACGATGTGTACCGGTCGACGACGACGACGCCCAGTGGGGCGTGGTCGACGCAGAACGCCTACGAGGTCCAGTGGGCCGCCGGACGGATCTGTGCGGCAGTGGCGACGACGGGGACGACGCCGAACCGGTTCACGACGTTGAACGATTCTGGTGCGGAGGAACGCACGAACGGGCACCTGACGTTGCCTGCAGGGACGACGATCACCCTTGGTGGGGAAACCGCCGGGCATGTGTACTTCGGTGCGTCGTCCGGCAACACCGGGTCGGTGTATGCGTGGCCGCTCGGGTTGGATTCGTCGTCGAACTTCCACACGCCGTTCGAGGCTCTCGAGCTGCCCGCCGGTCTCGCCCCGACCGCTGTGGCGGTCGGCGGCGGCATGGTGTGGGTGCGGGCGTACCGCACCGAGGGCACCAATCAGGGCCAAGCAGTGATCCTTCGTTGCGTCCCTGACCAGTCGGGGGCGTTGGTGGCGACCACGTTGGTGGAGATCGCTCCGACCGGCACCACCGCCGACCATTCGGTCGGCGGGTTCTCCACGCACGGCGACCTCGTGTTCTTCGGATGGAAGACGATGTCGAACAGCAACGCCGGGGTGGGCGCTGTTGACCTCGTGTCCGGCGGTTGGGCGAAGTGGTTGGAAGCCGGAGCTGACGGGGACGTCACCACGATCGACGTCTGGCAGGGCCACCCGGTGTTCGCCGTCGTCGGACAGGGCGTGTACCGGGAGAACCCGTCGGCGTACGTCTCGTCGGGGGAGCTGGTCACCAGCATCGCTGACGGCGGTTCGGTGTTGGACAAGTTGTGGGACGACGTCGTGATGGTGTGCTCGCCGTTGCCGTCCGGGTCGTCGATCACGGTGTCGCACAGCCTCGACAACTACGCCTCGTGGACGTCGATCGGTGCGATCGACACGGCGGGGACGACGACGAGGACGTTGCCGTTGAACAAGGAGGCGAAGACGTCTGCGTTGAAGCTGGTGCTGGCCCGCACTGGTTCGTCTGCGCCGACGTTGTCGTTGGCGCAGACCCGGTACCACCCGTTGGGGTTGGCGGACACGATCGTGCAGTTCGTCGTCGATTGTGGCGACCAGCTCGCCGGGTTGAACGGTGCCCCGTTGCCGGAGAACGGCGTCGGGTCGGGTGCACGGCGGGCCCGCACCCTCGAGGCGCTCGTGCAGAAGCGCATCAAGTATCAGGACATCGACTGGCACATCGTCGGGGGGTCCGAGGTGTTCGAGGTCGAGTCATGCGACGTTGGGGCGACGCTCATGTATGACGCATCGGGGTCGGGTCAGGCGTTGCGGCTGTTGGCGACGTTGACGATCCGTAAGGCCGGGTGAGGGATGTGTGGGTGGCAGTGATCTCCCAGCTCGGGTTGATCTCTGCTGCGCTCGTGTCGTCACTTCTTGGGCTAAAGGCTGCAAGGAAGAGTGAGCGGTCCGTCCGGCCGAATGGCCACGGGACGGTGACCGAGATGCTCGAGAAGGTCCTCGTGAAGGTCATCGACCTCGATGACCGTGTCGACAGGATCGAAGAGAGGTTGAGAGGTGACGATTCACATGAAGGCTCGTGAGATCAACTGGGTCAACGTCGGGGAGAGGTGTCTCGCCACGATGGCGCAGGCGTTCCTCGCTGCGTGGACGATCGGCGCTGGCGGCGGTGCTGCCCGGGCGGCTGCGATCGCCGCTGTGGCGGCTGGCTTGTCGGTGGTGAAGAACGCCGTCACGGAGTGGGCGTCGAACACCGAGAAGGTCTGACCGTGAAGGAGTGCCCGCACTGCGGTGAGGAGGGCGACGGCGGGATCTGGTGCCCGCACTGCAGCCGGGCGTACGACCTCGACGAGGCCCGTGAGGTCCTCGGGTCGATCAAGTGGGGGGG
>JAERSO010000157.1 GCA_016845585.1 Acidimicrobiaceae bacterium
CAGGTAGTTCGGCATGAGGAACTCGTCGACGATGGCCAGCACGTCGGGGTGCTCGCACAGGGCGGCCACGGTCGGGGTCTTGGCGAGCATGGCGTACACCCGCTTGGACCGGTAGCCCTCGAAGTCGTTCCGCCCGAACGGACCGTCGTCCAGGTGCGGCTGGAGCTCGCCCCGGAACCGTTTCAGGGTGTCTGCGTCGAGCGCCCCCTCAATGACGACGTAGCCCTGATCGCGAACGACCTGAGTCGCGGCTGGACTCCCCATCTGCTGATCATTTCAGGATGATCAGTTGTCGAGGGAAGCGGCCCCCGCATCAAGAAGGAACTCAGCCGTGGCATCGAACTCTCCCACGGAGTACAAGCCCATAGTTCGACGAGGGCGAGGAACCCAGATCGCCATTCCGAGACGAGCCCTACTGAGCAGCACCCGGTACCGGTTCCTCCCACGCTCACGCTGTGAGTCGGTCACCCATTGGGAGCCCCGCAGACGACGCATCGCCCAGATGCCAGCCGTCTCATCACGAAGAAAATCTCCGCCCCAGCACACGCCGGTCCAATCCAACTCAAGTCCTTGGCACTTGAACTCTGACGCGGCGATTTCAAGTTCATAGGACGAGCGGACGTCACCCTGCGGGTGGACAAACCAGACCGGCCAGTTCACTGAGCCGTGAAACGACCCATCCATCTCAATCCCGAACGCGCGGAGCCGACGAGCCTGTGAGCTCGCAAGGAGACCTGTACGTCGATCAAGTCGCGCTCGATCCCGTAGGTACTCCCGCACGACGTCGAGTTCTCGGGACAACACGATGGGAAAACCATCAACGCCTAGCGCATGCTCTTGAGCCCGCTGTACGTCGCCCGTGACCACCGCGTCAATCCAGTCCGCCAAAGACTTGGACCTCGGTGAGCGAACGCTGACCGACAGATGGAGAGCGTCCTCCCGTCGGATTCGATGCAAGCCCCAACTCTCAAGACCCGGAGGCATGACTGCCTCCCAATCTGGCCTAGTCCGAAGCGCCTCGATCCACGAACTGATACCAGCCTCGCCCCTGTTGATCTCCTGTCCCTCTCCAACCAGGGCGACAATGACTGACCACCCTTCGACTCTCGACATGGCATCTAGGGCAATACCCGCTTCCGAGTCATTGATCGACTGCTTCCGTCGCACCTGATCTACATCCCAGGCTCTCTGAGCTTCATCAAAAACAATGACGTGCTCTGGCGGAACGTTTGGCTGGCCGGGTCCGTGATGTGCGATGAACGGGTGAACAGGCTGGATCAGAGTGCTCGCGCGACGCTCCGCCTCCTTCATCGGGATGCCTTCTCGCGACTGCATGTCACGTGCGATGGAGTAACGAAGGACATCGACAAGCGGGCCGTTCCCGCTCAGGTAAACCCCGAGCGACTGACCCGAAATCCCAGTCGCTCCCTCATGGACCGCCGTGAGCCCGGCCAGAGTCTTTCCTGAGCCCGGCACTCCGGTCACAAAGCAGACTCGACGATCGCCGACACGCCGTGCGTTCTCGATCTCCCTCCTCACTACGGACACCGTCGAGGTCAGGTTGTCTGCATAGGCATGTGAGATCTCTCGGACTTCATGTCCGGCGAAGAGATCGCTCGCCGTTTCCAGAATGCCCGGCGTTGGTTGATAGTTGCTCGTCACCCACTCTTCGATCGCCCATCGCTGCGTGCCGCCAAATCGATGCCAGATCTCTTCGAGAAGATGCTGCAGATCCTGAGACCCAACGCACTGGGCGTAGTCGAGAAGTTCGTCGACATCGAGACTCCAGTTGCCCGTCGCACGCCCGGTAACTGCAAGGACAGGAACGACCGTTGCGTCTCTGCTCGCCTGGTGAAAGTCGCGGAGGTCCCTCGCGTACTCCTCAACCTGCATTCGAGAAGAGCGGTCGAAACCCGAGTCCCCAGTCTTGAACTCCAGCACCACAACGGCGCTCCCAATGAGCAGTACTGCGTCTGGCCGCAACTGCCGCCGAGGAATCTCGTACTCGAGACAGAGACTCCAGGCGCCCACCGTCTCCGCCCCGAGCCTGGACGCAACAGATCCAAGGGCCTCTTGAAGGGTCTCGAGCGACTCGTCCCAAGCTTCTTCTTGCTCACGCGTCAAGCTGAATCGGCGTTGGGACTGCTTGGTTACCAAGACAGACGCGACAGTCGCAGGAGGCGCCCTTAGAAACCCGCCTACAGAATCGAAATACCAGGCTGACATCTTCTGCCTTCCCGAGCGAACGCCCAGGAAAGCAGACTCAGCGACGGATTGCCTGGATAGTGGCCCACCTACTCCGCGAAGTAGGCGAGGTGGGTGGCCTGGAGGGGCTCGCCGGTCGGGGTCTCGGTGGTGAACGGGCCGCCGGCGACGGCCGACGACACCAACGCCAGGCAGAGGTTGGACTGGTGCTTGGGGGACCAGACAGCCACGCGGACCTCGCCGCACGGCTGGCCGTCCGGGCCGAACGCCGGCCACGGGTGCTCGCTCGTCGCCGAGAACCACTCCCCCGACAGCAACGCCTTCACCAGACGCCTGGCCGGACCGCGCTCCCGCTCGGCCAGCAGGGCGTCCTTCCCGACGAACTCGTCGTCGCGGTCCAGCGACAGGAACTTCTCGAGCCCGACCTCCAACGGCGACGCCCCGGCGCCGCAGTCGGCCCGGTATGAGAACAGGTCCGACTCGATCCGCTCGTTCAACGTCGGCCCACCGGGATGGATCCCGTACTTCTCCCCCGCCGCCCACACGGCATCCCACAGGTCCACGCCCCGGGACCCGTCCTGGAGGAACAGCTCGTAGCCGCCCTGGCCGCTCCACCCGGACCGGCACAGCACGAACGGGATGCCGTCGTGCACGACCTCCTCGAAGGCGAAGAACGGCACGTCGCGCACCCAGTCGCCGAGCAGGTCGGCCATCGTGTCGTCGGCCCTCGGGCCCTGCACGCCGAGCGGCGACACGTCCGGTTCGAACACC
>JAERSO010000158.1 GCA_016845585.1 Acidimicrobiaceae bacterium
GAGCGGCGACGCGAGTGATGTCAGAGGAGCGGCGACGCGAGTGATGTCAGAGGAGCGGCGACGCGAGTGATGTCAGAGGAGCGGCGACGCGAGTGATGTCAGAGGAGCGGCGACGCGAGTGATGTCAGAGGAGCGGTGACCCCATGAACGTGATGATCGATCTTTGCGTGGTGCCGATCGGCGTCGGCACATCGGTGTCGGAGTACGTCGCCGCCTGCGAACGGGTCTTCGAGGATGCCGGGCTCACCCATCAGATGCATTCCTACGGCACCAACGTGGAGGGTGAGTGGGACGACGTGATGGCGGCGGTCAAGAAGTGTCACGAGGTCGTCCATGAGATGGGCGCGCCACGGGTCACCTCATCGATGCGTTTCGGCACCCGCACCGATCGCAGCCAGACGATGGCCGACAAGGTCGCCAGCGTCGAAGCCAAGCTCGCGGACTCAGAGTGAGACCGAGGCGTTAGCCTCTCTTCCTCGTGAACCTCGGTCAACGCATTCTCACCACCACGGCATTGGTCATCGCCGTTTCGCTCACCGCCACCGCGTGCGGGAGCGACGATGGCGACACGGTCGTCGCCTCGATCGCGGACCGAGTGCTCACCCAGTCAGAGCTCGACGCCATCCTGCCGTTCGGCGATGCCACCGTCCCTGCCGTCCGTGCCGAGGAGGTCAGCACATGGCTGCAGCGCATGGCGATGACGCTGGACGCCGACCGGCTCGGGCTCGAGCCCACCGACGAGGACCGTGAGCAGACGGAGTTGGCCGTCGACATCGTCCTGGCCCGCGAACCGAATCTCGATCGTGAGAACCTCATCGAGGAGTTTCTGATCAGTGTGATTCTCGGGCGCTGGGCCGAGGAGGAAGCCGCCACCCGCGACCCAATCGATCCGCCGGACATGCTTTGCAGCAGCCACATCTTGTTCGAGGCCGAAGCCGACGCGCTGACCGGCCTGCATCGCTACGAGGAGGGCGAGGACTTCGCCGACCTCGCAATCGAGCTTTCCATCGGGCCGAGCGGACCCGACGGCGGCGATCTCGGCTGCCAACTGGAGACCACGTTCGTCCCGGAGTTCGAAGAGGCGGCGTACGCGGGCGAGCCGGGCGAGGTGGTGGGTCCCGTCCAGACGCAGTTCGGCTGGCACCTGATCGAGATCGAGACGCTCGGACCGGCCACGGTCGAGAACCAT
Source organism: Acidimicrobiaceae bacterium (assembly GCA_016845585.1). Classification (GTDB taxonomy): domain Bacteria; phylum Actinomycetota; class Acidimicrobiia; order Acidimicrobiales; family Aldehydirespiratoraceae; genus JAACCU01. The sequence goes on from JAERSO010000158.1 coordinate 1,190, forward strand.
CCTGACGCCGACCCGGCCATCATCGAACAGGCCACCCTTCTCGCGGAAACCGCCGTCACCGAGTCGGTGATTCTCGATTTCCAGGAGGATGCCAGGGCTCGCTATGCCGACACGGTGACCGTGGCCGAGCACATCGGCACGATCGATCTCGCAACATACGAGATCACCGCGGCTGAATAGCGTTTAGTGCTGGGTCAGCGGCCCACGCACTAACGTCGCTCGAATGCAGATTTCAGAGATCTGGCGCTTCCCGATCAAGTCGATCGGTGGCGAGTCGCTCGACACCGCCGAGGTCGGCGAAGTCGGGATCGCCGGCGATCGCGGCTGGGGAATCGTCGATACGTCCACGGGCAAGGTGCTCACCGGCCGTCGGGAACCCCGCCTGCTGATGGCCACGTGCCGGATCCGGGACGGACACCCGGTGACGACCACGGCTGACGGGTCCGAGCTCCACACCAGCGCCGACTACAGCGATTGGCTCGGTATGGCCGTCGAGCTCGCCGCGGCCGGCGACGCGGGAGGAACCTACGAGAACCCGATGGACCCATTCGGCGAGAAGGACTGGATGAGCTGGACCGGCCCCGCGGGCGCCTGGCACGACAGCGGGCGCAGCCGCGTGTCGCTCCTGTCGACGGCAACGCTCGGCGCCTGGGATCACCGACGGTTCCGGGCCAACGTGATCCTTCGCGGCGAGGGCGAGGACCAGCTGATCGAGCAGTCCGTCCAGCTCGGATCATGCGTACTCGACATCACCAAGCCGATCGAGCGCTGCGTGATGGTCACCCGGGCCCAACCGGGACTCGATCGCGATGTCGATGTCTTGAAGACGATCATCAGCGAGCGGGAGAACCGTCTCGCCATCGGCGCACTGGTCGCGACATCAGGCACGATTTCGGTCGGCGATGAGCTCACGGAGGCGGGAGAGCACGGTCCGGCTCCCGCATCACCGCAGTGGACCTCTCCCTCGCCGTTCCACCCGAGTCCACCTACCGCCTAGATCAGATGCTCGAGTTGTTGAACGACGACGAGCGCAATCGAGCCGGCCGATTCCGCCACGATGATGACCGGCGCACGTTCATCACCGCCCACGCGCTCACGCGCCTCGGATTGAGTCGTCACCATCCCGGGATCACACCAACCGAATGGACATTCGAAGATGGTCCCTGGGGTCGGCCGGATCCGACCAACGCGGGTATCGGCGAGCTGCGGGTCAATCTCTCCCACACTCGCGACATGGCGGCAGTGGTGGCCGCCGACGCGATCCAGGTCGGCGTCGACGTCGAGCACATGACCCAGGAGGACTGGATCTACGAGACGATCGACACCGTCTTCTCAGCCGACGAGTGCACGTCCTTGCTGCGCCTCGACGAAGCGAGTCGCCGCGAACGGTTCTACCTCTACTGGACACTCAAGGAGAGCTACATCAAGGCCCGAGGAATGGGGGTGTCGCTTCCACTCACCCAGATCTCGTTCGCCCCGTCCGACGGTGACGGCGTGGTCCTCGAAGTCGAACCGGGCGTGGAAGACGAGCCCTCGGCCTGGCAGTTCGCCATCTTCCATCCGTCCCCCACCGTTCGGGGGGCGGTGGGGGCGCGGACCGATGAGCTCGATCTCGTGTCATCATGGCCCACCCTGCGATGAACCTACGACTCCTCCCTCTCGCCATGCTCCTGGCGATGACCGGTTGCGGCGACGACGACGGGGCCATCGATCGTGACCCGACCGAGGACGAGGCGCGAGCGATCGCGGCGCTCGTGGGTGCCGATCTCTCGTCTGACGAGCAACGCTGTGTCCTCCAGGGAATCGTCGACCTCGACATCGATCCCCAAGCGATCATCGATGGCTCTCTCACCACCGAGGACGACGGGGAGATGCTCGCCGCAGCCGCCGAATGTGTCGACGATCTCGCCGCGCTCGACCCCTTCGTGCAGTCCTTCATCGAGGGCGCGGCCGAAAGCGGCACGGTGCTCTCCGAGGACGAGGCACGCTGCGCCATTCGGGCGCTCGAGGCCGACGACTCGGAAGCGGCGATTCTGGAATGCCTCGGCGACCGGGTCGGTGATGACGGCGACTACGGCGATGACCCCATCCTCGATCTGCTGTGGGACCAATGCGAGAACGGCAACGCTCAAGCCTGCGACGAGCTCTACCGCGAGGCCCCGATCGGGAGCCGGTACGAGATCTACGGACGCACGTGCGGAGATCGTCTCCCCGAGTCCACGGGTCTCACATGCTTCGAGGAGCTCGGGTGAGTCAGGACTCCTCAGTCCGACGGGGCCGGTAGAACAGCACCAGCTGACCGATCGCGGCGCCGACACCACCCACGGCGGCGATCAGCAGACCGGTCCAGCCGTCGAAGTCCTGAATGAGTTCCAACTGGTAGTCGAGTGAGTACTTGCCGGGTCCGGTCGTGGCGATCGCCACCGCGACAACGGCCAGAATGAAGTTGTACTCATAGCCGTCCTTCACGATGAAGAAGCCGTTCTTCAGATGGACCGTGTAGGCCGCCACGCTCATCAACGCAACGAAGGCGAGCGCGGCGAGCGGTGTGAAGAGACCGAGCGCGAGCAGCACTCCCGACCCGATCTCCGTGGACGCCGCAAGGTGTGCGTGGATCTTGCCCGGCCGCATGCCCATCGAATCGAACCAACCGGCAGTGCCGGTGATCCGCCCGCCGGAGAAGTACTTGGCGTAGCCATGGGCGGCCATCGTCAGTCCCACCAGGACCCGCAGGATGAGGATGCCGAGGTTGGCCTCGTCGGGCCCCAAGAAGAAGTCGCTGGCCAATTGCATGCTGAACATTCAGATCTCCCTTTCGGCTCGGCAGTGTAGGAGACTCTCGCCGTGGTCTCTCTCCTCAGCGCCGTCCGGTCGCCGATTTTTCCCGCCGATCACGCTTTCGGCCGCTGGCACCCCGTCGACCTCTCGGCATCGATCGCAGAGTCAGCGCTCGCACAGGCCGGCGTCGAACCCCGATACGTCGACGAGATCTGGGTCGGATGTGAGGAGCCGGTCGGCGCCCAGGGTGCCGACATGGCGCGCGCGATCGCCTTGGCTGCCGGCTGGCCCGATCACCTGTCCGGCACCGTCGTCGATCGTGGGGAGTCGAGCGGATCGGCCGCGCTTCACGCGGCGGCTGCTTCGATCGCCGCCGGCCAGATCCGAACTGCGTTGGTGCTCGGCGTCCACTCCGCCTCCACCGTGACGCCGGGCGCATCGGCCCTCGGCCGCCTGTACGGACGGCCGTGGGGTGATGCGCCCGGTCTTCGCTACGCCGACGAGGGTGGACTTCTCCCCGGCCCCCGGGCCGCGGAGCGCATCGCCCGCACCACCGGGATCACCCGTCAACGTCAGGATGCATGGTCGGCGCGGTCACACCGCCTCCGCTCGGAGGCACGGACGCCCGCCATCGTCGACGTTGCCGCCAAGCCCGGTGACGGCACGGCGCTGCAGCGGGGAACTCCGGTGTCGACCGATCAGCTACGGGCGCTTCCCATCGAGATGGCCGACCAACCGCCGATGTTCGACGAAGACGGAACCGTCACCGCCGCGACGTTCGCACCGCCGGCCGACGGCGTCTGCGCCATGGTCCTCTCACACGATGGAAACGATGTCCCCCGACTCGTCGGAACCGGCCGCTGGGCGGGTTCGGCCGTCGACCCGACGGGCGGAGTGAACGGCGCCGTGGCGGCTGCCCTCGCGCACCACGACCTCGCGGCCGTCAGCATCGATCAATGGGAGATCCTCGAACGCACTGCCGCCGGAGCACTCAGCGCCGTCGATCTCCTGGCCCGGCTCGGCGTCGACGCGCAACGCATCAACCCGAGAGGTGGGACCCTCGCGGTGGGGGACGCAGGTGCGGCCGAGGATCTCCGCCTGTCGGTGGACGGAGCCATCGAGCTCGAACCCGGCCAGACCCTCGCCGCCGTCGCCTACGGGCTGAGCGGCGCCGCCGTCAGCGTGTGGTCACGGCAATAGGCTGCCCTCGTGACCGTGATCAATGTGCTCATCGCCATCGCGGCGGCCTACGTCATGATCCGAATCGGACTCTCGATGTTGCGCGGGCTCGCCCAGCCCATCCCCGAGCCTCCCCCTGCC
>JAERSO010000159.1 GCA_016845585.1 Acidimicrobiaceae bacterium
CCTTCATCGTCCGAGACGATCCCGGCGACTCGTCTTACTTCTGGGATAATGCGACCGGCACCGCGAACCTGAACCTGTTCTCGTCTCCCTGCTGTACCGATGGCTGGGTGCTCGGCCTGTTGCCGGATGCGCCGATCTCACACCCCTCTGGGCGGCCGGCCTTCCCAGGCGTCCTGCAACAGGGCGCGGATGGCGGTGCGGTCGTAGTCACGCAGGTTGAAATAGCGGTCGATCATGATGCGGTCGGCGGCTTCGTCGAGCGCCGATTCCGGCAGGCCAAGGCCGCGGAGGCTTTCTACCGCGCCGCTTTTTCCCAAGAGGTCGAACAGGGCGTCCGGCGCGTCTTCAGGCGAAACGCCGAAGGCGCGGCCAATGCCGGCCATGGCATCAGGGGCCTGATCGCGGTTGTAGCTGGTCGAGTGCGGCAGGACGACGGCATGGGTGGGTCCGTGCGGCAGGTCGAACCCGCCGCCCAGCACGTGGGCGATCTTGTGATGAATGGTGGTGCCGGACGACATCAGCGTCATGCCGCACAGCCAGGCGCCGTGCATGGCGTCGGATCGGGCATCGATGTCGCGCGGATCCTGCGCCAGCTTCACCATCGCCGCCGACATGGTGCGGATGCCGTTCTCGGAATACATGTCGGCTACCGGGTTAGCATCCTTGCCGAGGTAAGAGCTGACGGCATGAGAGATCGAGTTGAACCCGCTGGCGACCGAGACATCTAGCGGCAGGTCGAGCATCAGTTCCGGATCGTAGATCAGGGTCCGCGGCAGCATGCGCGTATCGCGGTAGTTCACGCGCACGCCGTCATGGCCGATGATGCCCTGCAGCGCCGTGGTCTCCGAGCCCGAATAGGTGGTGACGATGCTGAGGATGGGCTGGCCCTGTTCCAGCGCGATCGCCTTGGCGAGACCGACCGCCGTGCCGCCGCCATACGTAACCAGGCAGTCGGCGTTCAGCTCGGCAGCCATCTCGCGCCCCGGCTCGACCGCCTTCAGCGGCACGAAGATTTTTGCGGTGTCGCAGATGCCGGCGACGCGGTCGCCTAGGGCGGCCGCCAGTTTTTCGACCTCCGGCACGCGGCTTTCGGTGCAGCAGAACATCACCCGCTCGCCCCCCAGTGCCGCGACCTCGTCCGCCAGATCGGCGACGCGGCCGGCACCGTGGACAACGCGAGCCGGCATGGCGAGATGGGTAAAGGACTGCAAGATACGATCTCCGTAAAACACGCCCCCGCGTGCGGCGGGAATTGCGTCGCGTGAACCGAACCCGCAATATTGCGGAAATTCTTCAGAATTCAACCGGGCGAGGTCTCTCAATGGCGGACAGCAGGATACAGTCGGATTTCATGGTCAACCGGGCGAAGGACAATCCCTTCGTCAGCGGGGGATTGCGCGTCTATCGCGAATACCGCGATCTTGGCATCGGCGACGCGACCGGCGGCCGCGTGCATGCCCATATTATCCGTACCACCAAGCCTTGCCCCGAGGGCGGCAGCGGCATGCATTACCACGAGGTGGATTTCCAGATGGTGATGGTCCTCAAAGGCCGCTCCCGCGTCTGGTTCGAGGGCGAAGGCGAGGTCGAGTTCGAGGAAGGCGATTGCTGGATCCAGCCGCCCGGCATCAAGCACAACGTGCTGTACTATTCGGAAGACTACGAGCTGCTGGAGCTCACCCTGCCGGAGAAATACGAGACGGTGCAGGTGGAGTAATCCTGCGCGACGCCGCTAACGCGGCTCCTCAGGATGAGGGGCTAAATGATCCTCGCTCCCTCTCGCCTCATCCTAAGGAGCGCTGAAAGCGCGTCTCGAAGGATGTGACCCAAGCGAGGTCCGGATAAAAGCCTACGTTTACATCCTGAGATGCAGCGATGGGAAATACTACACCGGCTCTGCACGCGGATCATTGGAGCGGCGGGTATCGGAGCACAACGAAGTAAAGTATCCGGGTTTCACCAGTCGGCGGCGACCTGTCGAACTCGTGTTCGCCGAATACTGCGAGAATATTACCGATACCATCGCTGCGGAACGGCAGATCAAGGGGTGGACGCGCGCAAAGAAAGAAGCGCTGATCCGGGGCGACTACGGTGAACTGAAACGTCTGGCCAGTCGGAGTTCGGCGGGGGCACATCCTTCGAGACGCCGCTGACGCGGCACCTCAGGATGAGGCTTAAATATTTGTCAGATCCTGCCTGAAGCCCTCAATCACTCCTCATCCTGAGGAGGCCCGAAGGGCCGTCTCGAAGGATGCGGGAGTAGCGCCGGAACGGCTACTCCGCCGCGATCGCCTTAGCGCCGTCGAGGCGGTAGCCGTATTTCCTGTCGAGTTCGAGGTCGCGGCAGATATCGAGGCCCTTTTGCAGCGCCGCCGGATCGAGCTGCTGCAGCGGCTTGCGCAGCGGGCCCGCGGGCAGGCCGACGGCCCGCATCAGGCTTTTTATCGATACCGGGTTGATCGCCGAATAGGCGAAATGCAGCATCGGCAGGTTCTGCAGCCACGCCTCGCGGCAGGCGAAGGCGTCGTCGCCGGTGGCCCACGGGGTGGAGATCACGGCCATCTCCGCGGGAATGATATTGCCGGTCATATTGGCGGTGCCGTGCCCGCCCAGCGCCATCATCGGCACGACGAGGCCGAGATTGGGCGAACAGCAGCACATCAGCGACATGTCGGGTTTCGCCGCGCAGACCTGCGCCACCTGGCCGACCCGGGTGGTGGATTCCTTCAGCACCCTGAAGCGCGGGTGTTCCGCGATGCGCAGCAGATCCTCGGTCTTGAGATCGGTACCGACCCGCGGCGGGTTGTTGTAGAAGCCGAGCGGGATGGACGACGCATCGGCGACGTCGAGACAGAACTGCACAATGTCGGCGTTGGACGCACAGATATAGGCGGGGGCCGCGATGATCGCGCCGTCCGCACCTTCGGCCGCGGCCTGCTGCACATACCCGATGGTGCCTTCGGTCGTCGTCCCGGTGCAGCCGTAATAGAAATGCATCTTGCCGGAGCGCATCTTCATGGTTTCGCGCACGATGGCGTGGCGTTCCTCGGAGGAGAGCATCGAGACCTCGCCGGTCGAGCCCATGAACAGGATCGCCGAGGTGCCGTTTTCCTCGTGAAACTGGATCAGCGTGCGAAAGCCCTCGAAGTCGACGCTGCTGTCGGCGTTCATCGGCGTGATCAGGGCGACAAAGGATCCGGTAATCAGATCGGTGCTCATGGTCGGTTCTCCGTTGTGAGAGCGGAGTCTAGTCGAATTTCTCGCTGGAGTCCTCCTCTCCCCTCGGGGAGAGGGCTAGGGTGAGGGGGAGAAATGCCTAATTCACGCTCTCCCTAACCCTCCCCCTCAAGGGGAAGGAATTAAAGTTAAAACTGCGAAA
>JAERSO010000160.1 GCA_016845585.1 Acidimicrobiaceae bacterium
TGTTCTCGAACGTCTTGCGCCGGAGGTAGTTCTCGCCGATCTCGTTGCGGTACATGGCCATCTGGCTGGGCGAGTTGCAGAAGGCGCACTTGTAGGGGCAGCCGCGGTGGGTCTCGACGGGGAACATCCTCCACACCCGCCCACCCATGGGCCGGTAGAAGCGGGCCTCCTCGAAGTGGTCCAGGTCGATCAGGGGGTTGGCGTCCATGTCGACCATCTCGATCGGATTGCTCCGGATGGTCCCGTCATCGGACTTCGTCCACAGGTTCGGGATGTCGGCGAAGTCCTGCCCCCGACCCACCCGGTCGGCCAGGAGGCGGAGCGCATCCTCGCCCTCGCCCTTGCACACGATGTCGACCTCCTCGTGGCCCAGGACGAGTTCCGGGGCGAAGGTGGGGAACACGCCGCCGGCGATGGTCAGGATCGCCTTTCGGGGCCGCTGGTGCCGGAGGAGTCGCAGGCCCAGGTGCCACATGTCCTCGGTGCACGACAGCGCCAGGATGTCGGGCTCGAAATCGTCGACCAGCTGGGCGAAGTCGTCGAGCACGTTGGTGGTCTTCAGGGTGAGCTCGACCGGCATGTCGAACGGACGGGCCATGAGCTGGTCGCTCTTCTTCCCGTCCGAGTCCTTCAGCTCCCCGTCGTCCTCGTCGACCGAGGCGTAGTAGGTGGTGTCGAAGAGCTCGACCTCGTGCCCGCTCTCCAGCAGGCAGGCCGACAGGAGCCCGATGGCCGGCGGCAGCATGTTCATGCCCCGGTAGTTCGGGTAGACGAGCAGGACCTTCACCCGCTCGTCAGGCCCGGCCACCGGCCAGTCTCGGCGTGGCGACCCGACCACCGCGTCACCACCGGACCTTCCGATCGTCAGGTCGACCGGGGTTCCCATCACGCCAACTCCTCCGTCACCTGAATACACGAGCCCTCGGGTCGGTCGCCGACGGCCTCCGGCGAGCCTAATGGTCGCCGCGCTGCTCAGAACCGCTCCACCGCAGTGCACGCCGACGCAACCGTCGCGGGCCGGCTTCGCCGACTGCGGCGACGAGCTCTCGCGCGACCGCTCCGACGACATCCCCGCCGTGCCAGTTGAGCGCCGCGTCGAACTCTCGGCGCGCCGAGCGGACCCGATCACCCAACCACCATTCGGGCACGTCGGACCAGACCTCACCGACGTGCCGGGCCGCCGACTCTGGCGTGTCATGGAGGACACCGGCCTCCCGAAGTCCTTCGAAGGCCTCCGACGCCGAGTCACGGACCTCCCAATGTCCGGGGTTCCAGAACATGACCGTGGGCACGTCCATCGCGAACGTCTCCAGGAAGGTGGTGGCGTTGTAGGTGGCAACGTAGAGGTGGCACCGCTCCATCAGGCTCCGCATGGGTGCGGCCCCGGGTTCCAGCTCGACCTCGGGAAGGCGGTCCCTCCAACGCTCCTCCTGATCCCACCCGTAGTCGTGTGAATAGAGCCGGACGAGGAGACGCTCCCGGAGGTCTCCGGGGAGGGCCTCCGCGAAGGAGAACTGGTCCTCGAGGTAGGACAGCCACTGCGAGGACACCATCCCGCTGAAGAGGTGGTAGCTCTGGCGGGGAACGGTGGTCGTGACGAGGAGGAGTCGCTGGTCGGCGCCGGAAGCGGATGTCAAGGCCGGTTGGACCATCAGCTGGCCGACCGGCCGGATGTCGGGACGAGATGGATCCGACCAGCCCCAGGACAGGTACCGATCGGCGATGGCCACCTCGTGGTCCTCGGTGAACACCCGGCGGGAAATCCCGAAGTTCCCTCCGTGCTGTCCGATCACAAGGTGGGCGCCCTGCTCCACCCGCGCGGCCGTCCATGCCTTGAACACATCGTCGGCATAGTGCGAGTTGCAGGTGAACACGACCGGAGCCTCGGGCGGCCATCCCGCCTCGTCCGCCATGCCCGCCAGCCGTCCGAAACCCTCCACGTAGGCCGCTGGAATCTGATGGGGAACGACCGCCCGGACGAAGGACCCGAAGTCATCCTCCGATGACCCGCCCAGACTCCAGGATCTCGTTGCCCCGTCGAAGCGCTCCGTCGGCTGCTCGACGAGGGACCAGACGAAGGGGAGCTGACCGAGCCGCCGATGGAGGTCCATCTCGGAGGACCAGGTCATGTACGGGGAGACCACCGCAACGTCGCCCCTCCGCGCGAGGCGCGACGCCACCCGTGACCAGATCCGGAGGAGCTCGACCTTCACGGACGAGGGAACCGGAACCCTCTCGGGCGGAGAGCCATCCGCCCCTCCGACGACGAAGCCCTGGCGTCGGATCGGGATCCGCCCCTGGGCTTCGAGGATCCGATGGCAGAGGTGGTGGTTCCACTCGTCCGTCACGTAGAGGCGTTTGAAGTCGACCATGTCGCTCGGGACGAGTCCGCGGTCGACTCCGTCGAGCACGATCGTTCCGACGACGTCACCGCGGATGGCCGCGAGCTCGAGCATGCGCCACCGGTCCCACGCCATCTGGATGAAGAACCCGAGCCACGGCCCGACGAGGATCCGCCAGAACCGGATGCTCCGATCGACCCCATGGACCTCGTTCAGGGCCTGCCCGAGTTCGACCAGGAGTTCCTCGTAGACGAGCAGGAGACGGTCGTAGTCCTCGTGGAACCGCTCCCGATCGTCCCAGTGGTACGGCATCACCTCGGCATCGAGGGCCTGCCAGCGCTCACGGCGGACGAACCGACGGCACCACTCGCCCAGGAAGACGACCGGCTCATCCTCCGGCCAGGATTGCTCAAGGGCCGTCGTCACCAGGACGCGCACTCAGTCCTCCCCGACGAGGTCCGTCCCGGAACTCGAACCCTCGTCAGACGAAAGGGCCATGCGGCGGAAGCTCGGACTGTCCACCAACAGCTCCCGATAGGTACCGCTGGCCACCACCCGACCGTCGACGAGTTCGACGATCTGGTCATAGTCCTCGATGGTGGAGAGCCGATGGGCGACGACCACCATGGTGATCCCCGGAGATCCGTCGGTGATCTCTCGGATGACCTTCCGTTCGGTCACGTTGTCCAACGCACTGGTCGCCTCGTCGAGGACCAGGAGGTCGGCACCGTGGTAGAGCGCCCGCGCGATGCCCACTCGTTGACGCTGGCCACCAGAGAGCCTGGCTCCACGCTCGCCGACCCTGGCATCCAAGCCTCCTGAAGCCGCTGCCACGACCTCCTCCAGATGGGCCGACTCGACAACCTCGCGGACCCGGTCCAAGTCAGCACCGGAAGTCGAAGTCCCCATCACGATGTTGTCGACGATGGACGCATCCGTCAGGAACACGTGCTGGGGCACGTGGGCGAGGGTCCGTTGCCACCCACGGATCGTCGATGGGTCGATCCTTCGGCCGTCGACCTCGATCCTCCCGGCCGTCGGCTCGAGGAGCCCCATCAACAGGTCGAGGAGCGTGCTCTTGCCGGATCCCGAAGGACCCACGATCGCCACTCTGCTCCCCTTCTGGACCTCGAGATCCACGTCCTGCAGGACCCATGGCGAGGCATCCGAGTACCGGAAGCCCACGCCACGGAGGCTTACACGATCACTCAGACCGAGGGGCGGTGGCGGTGGACCCTCGGACCTCTCGTCCACCGGTTGGTCGAGGAAGTCGATGGACTCGCGAAGGTGTGCTTCGGTCGCCATGATCGAGGCCCAGGCGAAGTACCCCTGCTGGAGGGCAGGCAGCAGGCGTTGCCCACCAACGGCGATCGCTCCGAGGACCGGGAGGGCTCCGGCGACCCCGCCAGCCCCCCTGCTGTAGCCGTAGGCGAGGACGGCCACCATGACCATGGCCAACACTTCCATGAGGTGTCGTGGAGCGAGGCTCAGGAAGGCGTTGGTCGATCGGGCACGTCGAAGCGGGTAGTCGGCCCTGCGGTAGATCTGCAGGTACTCGTCCTGCAGCCCACCGAGCAGGACATCGCGGATCCCACCCAGTCCCTCCTGGATCGCCCGGTAGAGCTTGGTCTTCTCGGATGACGCCGCCAGCCCGTTGTTCCGGAGGCGGCGTCGGACGGAGAGGACCACCGCGGCGTAGCACCCACCGAGGCCACTGAAGGTGACCAGGGCCACCACCGGCGAGATGACGAGGAGGGTTCCGATCACGGTCACGACCATCAGGATGGACGTGCCAAGCGTCTGGATCGGCTGGAAGACCGAACGGGTGGCCGTCTCGACCTTTTCGAGTACTCCACTCAAGACATCGCTGCTGTTTCGCTCGACGTGGACTCGATAGGGCTGGTAGAGGGTCCGCCGGTAGGCCTCGATCCCCAGGTCAGCCGCTGCAGAGACGCTCAGGCGGGTGGACACCCGGAGAACCACGAGCCTGACCGCACCAGCGACGGCAGCGATGCCACCGAATCCGATCGTGAGGGGGAGGATCAGTTCGTCCGGCTCCTCGATGCCGACCCAGGAGGTCAATCGGCCGACGAGGGGATACTCCAGAGCCTCTGCCGGATCCACCAGGACCGCCACGAACGGCAGCACCGCCCCCAGGCTCACCACTTCGAGGACTGCGCTGGCCAGCATCAGGACGGCCACGTAGCCGAACTGGCGACGACGCCGTCGCTCGAGCTTCCCGAAGAGTCGCCGGATCAGACTCGGGATGCCCTCCATCGAACTGGCCACGATCCCCTATCCACCCGTTGGAAGGGAACGGAATCTACCACCGGGTCCCACTCCGCCCATGGCCGCCACGTGGTGCCGGGCCGCCCAGCCCTAGGATCTCGCCGTGACGGTCGACCGGCGCGAGCCAGGCGGGTTCTCCCGGCCGCCGTTACGGAGCACCCTCCGGCGGGCAGCACGTCTCCTCCGCGATGGCGACCTCGCCGGATTCGTCCGACGGCTCGGTCGCTACCTCCGGCGGACCGCCGATCGAAGGCAGCCTCCCACCTACGCCGAGTGGAGGGCCGGCCACGTCACCCTCTCAGCCGAGGATCGCGCAGTGGTGACAGCCTGGAACCACGACCTACCCGAAGAAGCCTGCACAGTCGTCGCCTCCCACCGGCTCTCCAAACCCGCCGACCTAGGTCCCGACGGCGGGTTGACCCTGGTCGTGGATGAAGCCACCCTCCACGACGGGGCCCGCATGGCCTTCACCCTCGCCGCAGAGCGGAATCCCTCCGCACTCGTGTTCTCGGCCGATCACGAGATCGTCGACGTGGACGGACACCCCGTGGCCGTCCATCTCAAGCCCGGATGGAACCGGGACCTGGCCCTCGGGTCCGCCTACGCCGGACCCGTGCTCGCCATCAGGAACGGACACCTCGCCGGAATCCTCGACGGCGGCCCGCCTTCTTCGTTCCACGACCTCCTCCTCCGGGCCGCCGACGGCCTCGAAGAACACCGAATCGCCCATGTGCCCACCGTCCTGTCGTCGACCACGACCCCCTGGCCGGTCTCGGATCCGACGGCCGTCGCCCGAGCCGCCGGCCTCCCCCGGGACGCGATCACCGTCGACGAACGATCCGGCGCCTGTCGGGTCGCCTGGCCGATGCCGGACCCGCTCCCCATGGTCTCGATCGTGATCCCGACGAAGGACCGTGGCCGCATGCTCCGTCGGTGCGTGGACGGGGTGCTCCACCGGACCTCCTACCCGGACCTGGAGGTGGTCATCGTCGACCACGCCAGCACGCAGCGTTCGGCGAAACGGTTCATCGACGGCCTCGCCCGCTCCGGACATGCCGAGGTCGTGGAGTTCTCCGGGGAGTTCAACTTCTCCCGGATGGTGAACCTCGGCGTGGCCGCATCCCGTGGCCAGGTGGTCTGCCTCCTGAACAACGACACCGAGGTCATCGACCCCGACTGGCTGACCGAACTGGTCCGGCAGGTCCTCCGACCCGAGGTGGGAGCCGTCGGGGGCCTGCTGCTCTTCCCCGACGGCACCATCCAGCACGCGGGAGTCCATCCCGGCCTGGGCGGGTTCATGGGGCACGGCCACAAGCACCGGCGCCACGACGACCCGGGCTACCACGGTCGCCTGACCGTCGCCCACCAGGTCGCCGCCGTGACCGGTGCCTGCCTGGCCACCAGACGGGAGGCATGGGACGGGGTCGGCGGCATGGACGAGGAACTCCCGGTGGCCTTCAACGACGTCGACCTCTGCCTCCGGATCCGGCAGGTCGGACTCCACGTGCTCTTCACCCCGCACTCGATCCTCCGCCACCACGAATCGGCCAGCCGCGGGGCCGATGACGATCCGGAGCGGTCGGCACGCCTCGCCACGGAGCATCGACGGATGGTCGAGCGGTGGGGCAGCCTCCTCGACGTGGACCCCGCCTATCACCCCGACCTCAGCCGAGATCCATCGGGATTCTCACTCGCGGAGACCCCGACCACGGTTCCACCGTGGCGACAGGAGACTCAGGAACCGACCACCGAGGCGTAGGCACTACGGAGGGTGGCCGCGTCCACGTTCCAGTCGAAGCGGTCCTCCACCAGACGGCGGGCGTTCGCCGCGCAACGCTCACGAAGGCCATCGTGGTCGAGGGCGGCAATGGCGTCCACCACGGCCTGCGGATCGTCGAACGGAATGATCAGGCCGGCCTCGTGGTCTTCCACCAGGCGCCGGACCTCGGGAAGCGGGGTGGCGATCACGGGCACTCCGTGGGCCATGTACTCGAGGACCTTCGTCGGAATCGAATGTCGGTAGTTGGGCAGGTCGCGAAGCAGCGCCAGGCCCGCCGCCGCCCCGGCGATCATCTCGAGGGCCTGCGGGTTGGGCACCGGGCCGTGGATCCGGAGGCGCCCGTCGCCCCCGCTCCGGTCGAGTGCGAGCTCCGGGTCCACCGGGCCGAGGAGGTCGAGGACCATCCCGTCGGGCAGCCTCCCGGCCACCTCGATCAGGAGGTCCGCCCCCCGGCCCGTGGACAGCCGACCGAGGTGGACCACGCGGCCGGGCTGGGACGGAACGACCGTTCCGGGCACGACCGGCGTGTTGCGGACCACCACGTGGTCGCCGAGGCGGTCCCGATACCCCTCCTCGGCCAGCACCACCGCCATCCGTCGGACGGCCCGCCGCTCGATCCACCCGGCGGCCGACCGTAGCAGCGGGCGTAGGAACCCGGGGATCCACGCCTTGTCGGCGATCTGGGCCGGAAGGTCCTCGTGGACGTCGAACACCACCGGACCGGAGATCCACCGGTCGAGCAGGGTCAGTTCCGGATCGTGGAGCACCGTCAGGTCAGCCTGACGGGACTCCGCGGCGAGGACCCGGCGAGCGGCGAGGAGGGATCCCAGGCGACGACGACCGACCGCCCGGGGCACGGGCCTCTTTCGGAGGCCTTCCGGCTCGCTCGCCGGTTCGGGGCGGTCGGCCGGGCGTTCGGGAGCCACGTAGACGACCTCGTCTCCTGCTTCGAGCAGGGAGGCGATCTGACGATGCCGGATCCTCGCGTCGTCGTGGTCGTGGACCACGGTCGCCACGACTACCTTCACGACGGACTCAGAGCCGGTCGACCCGGTCCCCGACCAGGCGACCGCTGGTGTCGAGGATCCGTGCGGCCCCGTCCAGAGCTCCGGGGGCGAGGAACTCCCGGTGGGGCTGCAGGAGGACGACCAGGTCGGCTTCGGTGATACCGACCTCCAGGTCCTCGACCCGAGCCACCGGATCGCCCCCCACCTCGAAGTCGTCGACGTGCGGATCGGCGAAGGTCACCCGGGCGCCCATCTCCCGGAGTTGACGGACGAGGGGGCGCGCCGGGGTCTCGCGCTGGTCGCTGATGTTCGCCTTGTAGGACACCCCCAGGAGGAGGACCCGTGCCCCGTTCACCGCCAGCCGGTCGGCGTTGAGGGCGTCCTGGATCCGCTTGGCGACGTAGGCGGGCATCCGCTCGGACACCTCCTGCGCCAACTCCACGAATCGGAACCGATAGCCGAGGGACCGGACGACCCAGGACAGGTAATTCGGATCGATGGGAATGCAGTGGCCACCCACGCCCGGACCCGGGTAGAAGGCCTGGAAGCCGAACGGCTTGGTGGCCGCTGCGTCGATCGACGCCCAGAGATCGATCTCGAGTTCGTGGCAGAAGACCGCCATTTCGTTCATCAGGGCGATGTTCACGTGCCGGTAGGTGTTCTCCAGCAACTTGGCCAACTCGGCCTCCCGGAGACCCACGGTCGGCACCACCTCGTCGACCAGCAGCCCGTAGAAGGCCGCCGCCCTCTCGGTACACGCCTCGGTCAGCCCCCCGACCACCTTCGGGGTGTTCCGGAGTCCGTACCGGGGGTTCCCCGGGTCGATCCGCTCCGGTGAGTAGGCGAGGCTGAAGTCGACGCCAGCCGTCAGGCCGCTCCGTGCCTCCAGTAGCGAGCGAACCGTCCCGTCGGTGGTCCCCGGGTAGGTGGTGGACTCCAGGACGACCAACGTCCCCGCCGTCAGGTGGTCGCCGACAGACGACGTCGCCGACTCCACGGCGCCCAGGTCCGGGCGTCCGTCCTCCGACAGGGGCGTGGGCACGCAGATCACGACCACCGATGACTCGGCGATGCAGACCGGATCGTTCGTGGCACGGAAGCCGACGCCGAGCATCTCGGCGATGTCGTCATCAGCCAGGTCGTCGACGTGCGACTGCCCCGAGTTCAGGCCGTCGACGACGGACGACGAGACGTCCAGGCCGTTCACCCGGAGGCCACTGCGGCAGGCCTCCTGCGCCAACGGCAGGCCGACGTAGCCCAGCCCGATGATCGTGAGGACATCGCCCATCGTCATGCCACCTCAGCCACCGGTCGGGAACTCGACGACGACCATCCGGTCACCGGGCCTCCGAGACCGTCCACCATCGACGGCGACCTAGGGTAGCGACGGTCGGGGTGAAGCCTGCAGCCCCAACCATGCGTCCTCGTGACCGAGGTCGCCGACCGTCACCGAGGTGACGCCGTGCTGGCGGACGATCCGAGCCAGCCCAGAGAGGGTGAGGTCTTCCCAACGTCCGTCCCCGGTGTGCTCGGACCGCGACGGGAGGACCTCGACCACCACCCCCGTCCGGTCGCTGACGAAGCAGCGCCGGTCGGCGTCGATCCGCAGGTCCTCGTCCAGTTCGGCCGAGATCTCGGGGACCGCCGCCGTGGTGACCACCACCGGGTGGAAGCCCATCGCCTGGTCACGGTGACGGTCCAGGTCTCGGATGGTCGACGCCACCTCGACCGGATCGGCGCCGAGGCAGGCCACCATCACCACCGGCCGTTGCGCCCGGAGCCCCCGTGGGGCACGGGCAGTGGGGGCGGCCCGGACGATCGGACCATCGCCGGCAGCGGGCGAGCCCGCGTAGGCCGAGATCCGTTCCACGTGGGCGGCATGGGAGAAGCGCTCCCGAACCACCCGGTCGCCAGCCTCCACCTGGGACCGGTACGCCTGCGGATCCCCGTGCAGCCCGAGGACGAGGCCACGCACCGCCGAGGGCTCGGCGTAGACGCATCCCTCCCCGAAGAGCTCTCGGAAGGTCTCGGGGAGGACGACCACGCAGCCCGATGCCAGGGCCTCGATAATCGTCCGCCCGAAGGCCTCCACCAGGTCGTGGTGGTGGTGGTACACGAAGAAGTCGACACCGGCCAGGAACTCGCAGGCATCCATCGACCCGAACGGATGGACCTCCCAGTTCTCCGGCACGGTCGCCAGCACGGCCTCGAGTCCGTCGACCCCGCCCAGGATCCGCACCCGTACGTCATCGGAGTCCGGGTAGGCGGCGAGAAGGTCGTCCGGATCGGCCGGCCACTTCAGGGGGGAGGGACGGCCATGGCGACCGATCACGGGACGGTCGCCGACCGGACGACTCCGATCCGACGTCCATCGATCGACGTCGATCACCTCCACCCAGTCCTCACCGGCCAGGGGTACCGACCCGTCGGCGAGGCTTCGGCGGACCACGGGGCTGACCGGGTGCCAGACGGGCTCGGCCCCGAGGGCCTCGACGACGTTCCGGTGGACGTCCGCCGGCGTGTAGTACCGGGTGCCGTCCGCGTCCTCCGGCACCTGGCCGACGAAGACGATGACGTGGTCGCACCGGATGGGGAGGCGGCCACCCAACGGCTCGACGAGGACCGTCGGGTGCTTCACGATGGCCAGGGAACAGTCGACGGGCTCGCCGGGCCGGACGTGGACGAGGCGGCCCTCCTCGACGAGTCGGGCCACCCCGGGATGGAGAGCCCGGTCAGCCCGGAGGCTGGAGGAAGCGCACTGGAGGACTCCCACGCGGTACCCGGCCGCCGATGCCGCCTCGACCTCGTCGACCAGGCTGGTCGACGAGCCCCCGGGGAACCGGAGGTCGGTCAGGTAGAGGACGTCCAGACGGGTGCGGGTAGGCGGTTCCACCGATCGGTTCACCATGCCGTGTAGCCACCGTCCACCACGAGGTCATGACCGGTCACGTAACGCGACAGGTCCGAGGCCAGGAAGAGGGCCGGCCCCACCATGTCCTCCTCGTTACCCATCCGACCCAACGGGGTCCGTTCCTCGTAGCGCCGGACGAACTCCTCGGGCTGGGTCCTCCGAATGCCACCCGGCGTCAGGGAGTTCACGCGGACGTCGGGGGCCATGGTCGTGGACAGCCACCGCGCCAGTTGCGTGACACCCGCCTTCCCCGCGGCATAGCACGCCACGTTGTCGAGCCCAAGCCCCTCGTAGAGGCGGGGCTGCGGCCCCACCAGGCCGTACTGGGAGCCGATCAGGACCACCGAGCCGACGCCGTGCGCGGCCAACGACTCCGCAGCGGCCTGGACCAGGGCGAACATCGATGTCAGGTTGACGGTGAGCGCCGCCGACCAGAGGTCGGGGTCCTGTTCCGCGAAGGGAACGTTCCAGCCCGCTCCACCGGAACCACCGTGGGAGACCATCGCCGCGGTGGCCACCACGACGTCCAGTCGACCGAAGTGGTCGACGACCGTGGCCGGTAGACCGGCCACCGCATCCAGATCGCCGAGGTTGACCTGGATGTCGAGTCGCTCCTCGTCCGCCGTCGAGCCGGCGACGAGGTCGACCACGGCCACACGCGCCCCGACCTCGAGGAGGCCATCCACCACTGCGCTCCCGATGTGTCCGGCACCACCGGTCACCATGACGACCCGACCGTGGAGGGAGGAGAAGTCGCTCATGGTCGTGCCGCCGATGCCAGGAGGTCCGCCACCCGAAGGTCGAACTCGTCGTCGATGTCGACCGCCCGCTCCCGTGGGACTGGGGAGAGCGCCACCCGACCGTCGAGGAGATGGCCGGTGGCCTCAATGTATGAGGTGTCGGCCACGAACGTGACGGTGGCCAGGTCCCAGAGCGGTGGAGCGTCCTGTCGGCGGACCAGCCCCTCCCCGACCGGTGCAGCCACCGAGGCCCAGCCGTGATCGTCGAGGGACACCATGTTGAAGGAAGGATGGCGAGCCGCCGGAGTTCCGGTCACCACCAGGTCGGCTCCCGTCCGGAGGAAGAGGTCGAGTGCCTCCTCCACGTCCGAGGGATTCCTCAACGGTGCGGTAGCCGGAAAGGTGACGAGGACGTCGGGCCGGGTTCCCTCGGCTTCGAGGTGCGCGATCAGGTGTCGCCAGGCGTCGATCTCGGCCGCCTCGTCCGACGCCAGGTCGGCTGGCCGCAGGAACGGCACCTCGGCACCAGCCGACTCGCCCACCGCCGCGTACTCGGGATCATCCGTCGACACCAACACCCGATCGAGCCGGTCGACCTGGAGAGCGTGTCCCACGGCGATCTCCAGCAGGGTCCGGCCTCCGACCTCGCGAAGGCACTTCCGCGGAACGCCCTTGGACCCCCCGCGAGCGAAGACGGCACCGACGATTCGTCGCCCGTCAGCCATCCGTTCCTCCACTCCGCAACTCCGCCACCTGGCCGACGACGCTAATCGCCTCGTCGAGGCTGCAGACCCCGGCGCCGTCGGACAGCGCCGCCCGGTGCATGGCAGCGAACGACTGGTCCCGGTCCACTGGGCCCGAGTACACCAGCTCGCCGTTCCGGTGGACGGTCCCCTCCACGAGGTCCAGGACATGCGTGGAACGATCGCCGGTCACCACCATGTGGCGCGTCGGCCACCGGTCGAGGAGGTTCAACTCCACCGACGCCAGGCCTCCGTCGGCCAGCCGAACGACGCAGACGGCCAGGTCGTCGAGCTGCACGTCCAACCGTCCGGTCCGCATCGCCCAGCCCCGTTCCACCACCGTGGGGCCGGCCAACCAACTGATGAGGTCCAGCTCGTGGCTCAACTCGAAGAGAGCTCCTCCCGACGGACCGGCGGTCACCGCGTCCCGGTAGTCGCGGTCGGGCCGCCACTGCGAGAGGTGCTGGCCCACGCGGGCCTGGATGCTGAGCACCGCGTCACCCGCCAACTCGGCCCGGAGAGCCACCACCGCAGGGTGGAATCGCAGGTTGTAGCCCACGCCGACCCATTCGAACCCGTCGACCGGGAAGGCCTCCGACCGGTGGGACACCGGCTTCTCCACGAGCACCCGGCCTCGAAAGCCAGCCGAGGCCAGACGTTCCACCGCTGACCGGTGGTCGTGCGCCTCGGTGGCGACGACCACGTAGTCGGGGTCGTGACCCTCAATGGCGCTGGCCTCGTCGGCGAAGTCGCCGACGCCCGACCGCCGCGAGACCACCGACACCTCGAGGCCGAGCGTCTCCAGGACGGCCCGGTGGCGCAGGCCGATGGACCCAGCTCCAACGACGAGAGCGCGGACGCCATCCATCCGGCCAGCGGCAACGGCCATCAGGCCCGAACCGCCGCCGCGACCAGTCGACGAGGCCTCATCCCCGAAAGCCCTCCTGAGCGGATCGGTAGTCATCGGCGCGTCCGATGTCGAGCCACGGCTCATGGACCGGATACGCGATCGTCCGGCCACCCTGCTCGCGTACCCGCTCGAAGAGGGCGGGCATGTCGCACGGTTGGCCGAACTCCAACAGGTCGAGCGAGGACGGCTCGAGGACGTAGACCCCGGCATTGACCTGGCTCGACTCCACGGGCTTCTCCACCATTCCGACCACGTCGACCCCGTCCGTGTTGACGACCCCGAAGGGATGCCTCCACTCGTGTCGCCGAACCGCCATGGTCGCCGCCGCTCCATGCTGCTCGTGGAATTCGAGCATCTCGCCGTAGCGGATGGCGGTGAGGACGTCACCGTTCGTGACCAGGATCGGGGCAACCGGATCGTCCAGGAGGCTCAGCCCACCGGCCGTCCCCAGCGCCTTCTCCTCCCGGAGATAGGTGACCTCGATGCCGCGCTCGGAGCCGTCGCCGAGGTGTTCCTCGATCACCTCCCCCAGGTACCGGACGGCGAAGACGAACCGCCGGAACCCTTCGGCCACCGCCCGGTCGATGATGTGATCCAGGATCGGCCGGCCGGCAATGGGCAGCATCGGCTTGGGCGTGTGCTCGGTAAGAGGCCGGAGCCTCTCGCCTTCTCCTCCCGCCATCACCACCAGGACATTGGGCCTCTGAGCGGGTCGCGACAGATCAGACCAAGTGAGGAGCCCCACGACCCTCCGGCCTTCGTCGACGACCGGAACCTCGTGGATCCTCCGTCTCGCCATCGTCTGCAGGACTACATCGTGGTCGGCATCCGCCAGGACGACCAACGGCTCCCGCTCGACGAGCCCGTCGATCGCGTCCGCCATGCCGGTGCCGTCCAGCAACCCACGTCGGATGTCCCCGTCGGTCAGGGTTCCCACCAGACGACCATCACCGTCCACCGCGAGGACGATCTGCAAGTGCGACTCGTCCAGGCACCGGGCAGCCTCCCGGACCGTGGAACCGATGGGCAGCAGGGCACCCTCCCAGGACGGCCCTTCGGAGCCGGATCCCATCAGCCGAACCCCGGCAGATCGTGGAACCGCTTCTTCAGGATCCCGTCGAGGTCCACCGTCCGGAGCACCTCCACCACGCGTCGGGCCGTCTGCCCATCACCATGGGGGTCGTAGGGGCTGACCCGCCCGTCGACCACCCGTCGGAACTCAGGGGTCATGACGTGGTCCAGCGCCTCGACGATCCGGGCCCGGTCGGGAGCACAGTCGACCACGCTGGGTGCCTTCAGGCGGCCCCTCTGTCGGTCTCCGATGTTCACCGTCGCCGTCCCGAGGCTCGGAACCTCGGTCAGGCCACTCGACGAGTTGCCCACCACGGCGTCGACCTGGGCGACCGTGGAGAGGTACCGGAGTTGGCCGAGCGAGGTGAAGGCCCGATGGTGGGGCCGTTCGGCGACGAAATCCTCGATACGACGAAAGAGGATCCGACCCTCGGGATCGGCGTTCGGCATGGTGAAGACGACTCCGAGGTCGGGTCGGAGGTCAAGGGCCGACAACAACTCCTCCATCTGGTCGTCGGCCGTTCCGTTCTCGAGGGTGACCGGGTGGAAGGTGACCAGGACGTTCCGTTCCGCGAAACCGTGGCCCAACGAGGCCTCCAGTTCCCCACGGTCCAGCAGATCGAGCCGGCGGATGTTGTCGAGGCTGGGGCCTCCCACGAGGTGGACGGAGTCGGGGTTCTCGCCGAGTTGGACCACGCGCCTGCGGTACTCCGCGGAGGCGACCAGGTGGACCTGGGACATCTTGGTGATCGAGTGTCGGATGGCCTCGTCGATCGCCCCCTCCGACAGCTCTCCACCCTGGAGGTGGGCCACGGGCACGCGGGCCACGAGAGCGGCGGCAACGCACGAGATGGTCTCGAAGCGGTCACCGAGCACGAGCAGGAGGTCAGGCCGCAGTTCGGCCAGAGCGTCGCTGAACCCGACCATCCCCAGGCCCATCGACTTGGCGACCGACGACGGCGTGTCGCCACTGAGCAGCATCTCCACCTTCCGGTCGATGACGAAGCCGTCGGCTTCGATGTCCCGGTAGGTCAGCCCGAACTCGGGCGACAGGTGCATGCAGGTGGCGATGATCTGGAGTTCCAGGTCGGGAGCGTCCCGGATTCCTTCGAGGATCCACCGAAGGAGCCCGTACTCGGCACGAGTCCCGGTGAGGACGCACACCCGCCTCGTCACCGCCCGACCTCCAGTGGAGGTGCCACGTCGTCCACCTCGAGGTGAACGTCGACGTCGAGGTCGCGGGACGCTCGGCGACCGAGGACGGTCTCGAAGTCTGCGGCCGCGATGGCACCGGTTCCCGGCCTCTTGACCCAGAGGTTCTCGAGGGTGAACGGCTCCCCAGCAGCGACCGGTCGGATGGTCACCGCCGTGGCGAACGCGAAGTCCATCGTCACCTGTTCCTCAGGAGCCGGACCCTTCGAACCTCCGAGTTCCATGTGGAGCGTCCGTGAGTCGCGGATCAACGCCGCACACTCCGCCCGGTCCATGGAACACGGGATGTCGGGACCCGTCCGTCCCCGGTGGTCGGTGAAATGACGCTCGAGGATCGACGCACCGAGCGCCACGGCGCCCAGACAGGCGACGTTGTCCGTCGTGTGGTCGGAGAGGCCCACCACATGGCCGGGGAAGGCCTCCGCCAACTCGACCATCGCCCCCAGGCGGACCAGATGAGGCGGGGTCGGATAGAGGTTGGTGGTGTGGAGGAGGGCCACCGGGACCCCGGCGCCACGGAAGACCTCCACCGACCGGGCGATGTCGTCGATGGTGTTCATGCCGGTGCTCATGACCACCGGTTTTCCGAATCCCGCCACGTGCCGCAGGAGCGGGAGGTTGTTGCACTCGCCGGATCCGATCTTGTAGGCGTCGACGCCCAGTCGTTCCAGGCGGTCGGCGGCTGCCCGTGAGAACGGAGTGCTCAGGAACGTCATCCCCCGTCGCTCCACGTGTTCCTTGAGGCTCTGCTCGTCCTCCTCATCGAGGGCGCACGAGGCCATCACGTCGTAGATGGACTCGGAGGTGTTGCCCGGCACCACCAGCCGGGCGGCGGCGCTCATCTCGTCGTCGACGACGTGCGTCTGGTGTTTCACCACCTCCGCTCCCGCCGCCGCTGCGGCATCGACCATCTCGAAGGCGGTCGTCAGGTCACCGCCATGGTTGATCCCGACCTCGGCGATGACGAGGGGAGGGTGTTCCGGCCCGACGAGTCGTCCGGCGATCTCGATGGTCGGGGCCACGTTCATCCTTCCCGAGTCGGTCTGATTCTGTCACGCCGGCCCTGGCGACCGGTGTCGCAGATCCCCGCTCAGACCTCGTAGCGCCCCGCCCGGTACGAGGCGAGGTTGGCAGGCCGGCTGAACCACTCCACGGTCTTCTCGACCCCTCGCCGGAAGCCGTCCAGACCACCGTGCTCCGGCGACCAGCCCAGCAGGGACCGGGCCTTCTCGTTGGAGGCCCAGAGTCGGTCGACCTCGCTGTCGGAGGGTCGGAGGCGCTGCTCGTCGGCGACCACCTCGACGTCGACCCCCATCACCTCGGCGATGAGCCCGACCGAGTCCCCGATCGAGACCTCGAAGCCACTACCCACGTTGACCACCTCGCCATCGGCCCCGTCGGCGTCCAGCGCCGCCACGAAGGCGGCCGCCGTGTCGGTGACGAAGGTGAAGTCCCTCGTCGGCGAAAGGGCGCCGAGGCTGACCTCCCGAGACCCGGCAGCGATCTGGGTGATCACCGTCGGGAGGACGGCCCTCGTCGACTGCCGGGGTCCATAGGCATTGAACGGTCGCAGGATGGTGACGGGCAGGCCGAAGGACGTGTGGAACGACCATGCGATCTGGTCCGCGCCGATCTTCGTGGCCGAGTAGGGAGACTGGCCGCGGAGAGGATGGTCCTCGGTGATGGGGACGAAGAGGGCGGATCCGTAGACCTCGCTCGTCGAGGTGTGGACCACACGACCGATGTCGGCATCGCGGGCCGCCTGGACCACGTTGAGGGTGCCCCGGACGTTGGTGTCCACGTACGAGTCAGGCGAGTGGTACGAGTAGGGAATCCCGATCAGGGCAGCGAGGTGGAGGACGGCCGAGCAGTCGTGCATCGCCGTCCGGACGCCATTCGGGTCGCGGACATCGCCGCTGAAGACCTCGAATCCCTCGGCCACGTCATCGTCGCAGTGGTCCAGCCAGCCACGGCTCCCGAAGGAGTTGTACTGGACGAAGGCCCGAACCTCGTGTCCGCTCCGAACCAGCATCTCCACCAGGTGCGAGCCGATGAAACCATCGGCTCCGGTCACCAGGATGCGACCCTCCATCAGTTCACCCCTTCCCGTCGACCGCGGACAACGGTCCGCATCCAGCATGCCCGCTCATCGGCTGGACCCGTAGCCGGCGATCCGGTCGTAGACGGCACAGTTCTCCACCTGCTCCGCGACCGTGCAGGCCAGACGGTCATCGCCGTCGAGGAAGGCGGCCACCTGTCGATGGAGGCCCGGCTTGAACCGCTGGTCGACGTCGTCCTCCGGCTCCACCTCGTCCTCGACGCCGTCCACGACCATCCGAAGCCTCTCGAGGGGTCGGAGCAGCAGGCGGCGACGACGGGTCTCGATCTCGAGGCCCCAGGACCCCGTGGTCCGCCAGTCCGCCCGGTACTGGAACCGGGCACCGGAGTCGGTCGTCCCGCTGCCCCGGAACACCGCTGCCGACGGGTGCCAGTCGAGGGAACCCGATCGCTGGGCGTCCAGTTCGACGGGTCGACCAGCGAGGTGGAAGGCCAGGTCCACCGGGTGGGTGGAATTGGCCAGGAACCAGCGACGGAGGACGGAATCGGGAAAGCCCACGGAACCGATGGCGTCCACGCGTTCCCCGAACTCGAGGTCGAACGACTCGACCCCACCGTCGTCGACGATGAGCCGTCGGGCCCTGGCGGTGGATTCGTAGAAGCGACGGTTGTAGGCGACGAGGACCGCCGCACCCGTGGCAGCCGAGACCTCGGCGACGGATCGGACCTGGGAGTCGTCCAGGCCACCCGGCTTCTCCAGGAGGATCCGGGCGCACCCGCTCTGGAGGAGACGGACCGCTGCCCCGGCGAGGCCATCGACCCCGACCGCCACGATGGCGCGATCCGGGTGGGGAGCCGATCGCAGGACGTTCTCGAGGCCACCTCGGACCACCCTGACCGGAACCTCCGCCTCGAAGGCGGATGCCGAGGCCTCGGACCTCCCGATCACCTGGAACTCGACGCCGAGGTCGACCAACACAGCCCCATAGGCCCGCGCCATGGGCCCCGAACCGACCAGCCAGAGAGACACGGCCTCGATCTTCGCAGGCCCTGCGGTCAGGTGATGGGCACCGTCGTGGCCGTGGGATCGCCGGTCAGGCGTCGGTGGGCCAGCAGGGCCTCGAGGAGCGGCCCATGTACCGCGATCGACTCGTCGACCGTGGGAAGCCGACACCCCCCCGTCTCGAGGATCTCGTCGACCAGTCGACCCGTCACCTCGCTCTGGTTCTCCAGCCGACCGCGAACGGACAGGCCGTCGGACCTGGTCGCCGAGCCACCCGGCTCGTCGACCTCCCAACGCCCCTCGGAGGTGTCCAGTCGAAGGGCCAGATGGTCGGCGCCACCGTGGTCCTCCATGGTCACCGTGCCCCCGTCGGCCATCCGGCCCACCAGGCGCCCCTCGACCTCGAGGTAGCCCTCCCTCCGGGCCGGCATCCAGTGCCGCTTCAAACCGCTGGTGTCCACCTCGACCAATCTGCTCCCCGACCACCAGACGGCGAGGTCGAGGAAGTGCACGGCATTGCAGGCCAGACCCCAACCGCCACCGGTCACCTCCAGGCCCACCGGACGTCCAGCGATGCCCTCGGCGCCGATTCGGCGATACCAGTCGAACATCCGACGGGGGGTGTTGACCCACGCCCCGTCAGCCGAACCGGTCGCCGCCCTGATGGCCTCCAGCCCACCGACATCGCAGGCCAGGACCTTCTCCAACACCCAATCGTCGACCGTCCGGGAGGCCGCCAGCGAGGACACCACGGCGGGCCGCTCTCCCGCGCTGCAAGCCACGATGGCGATGTCCAGCACCGGGGGCAGGTTGTCGAGCCGGGAATGGACCTCTACCCGATGGCCAGACGGGCCCTTGACGGAAGCCCAACGGTCCAGGGCCAGGTCGAGGGACGCTGGAGACGGGTCCACCAGATGGATCTCCAGGTCGTGGCTGCTGGTGGCGAGACCCTGAAGATGACGTGAGCCGAGCTGCCCGACGCCCACCATGGCGACCACGGCCCGAGGCGTACCGGTCACGTCCAGGGCCTCCCTGCTCCCACCTGCCGGGCAGGGTGGAAGGTGCGAACGAGCCGCTCGACCCGCTCCAGTTCCTCGCTGATCTCGGGCGTGGCCGTGACCAGACGATCAGGACACCAATTCTCGACCCTCCGGACGCCCCCGTACCGCCGCATGGATGACCGGCCGAACAGCCTGCGACCAGCCTCCAGCGCATCACCCAAGGCCAGGTGGATCGTGTCGGGGAGAAACCGGTGGGAGAGGTCCCGGATCGCACCCACCAGGCCGGAGTGTCCGGCATCCGGCGGTCGACCATCGGTCCAGCCCCCAGATTCGTTGCGGCGATCGGTGGCACGAACCAACGCGTCGACCGCCTCCTCCGCGACCACCCGGGCGGCGACACCGTGCGATGCGCCGACGAGCACCAGGTCCCCGGCGACCCGGTCGAGGTACCGGTCGCGCTCCTCAGAATGCTCGGCCGACGTCCACCAGTCTCCGAGCGTCAACCTCCGGAGGTCCCGGTCGACCGGAGGATTCTCCTCGGATCGCAACCAGTAGAGGTCATCGACGGTGCCGATTCGACCCCGGGCATGGACGGAGAGTGCCTGTTGGACCTCGGCCAACGCCGGCGTGGACCAGCCGCCGACCGAACCCCACGACGCCTTCCAGACGTCGGCCCGGAGGACCGCATAGCAGGTGACCGCGTCGTAGTCGGCCATCGACGCCCGGATCCTCGCCACCGGGTCGCCGTCGTCGGGACGCGGACGCCAGTAGTCGTAGCCGGCCTCGAATGCGAGTCGGCGAAAGCGACGGGTCGGGAAGAAGCGGAGGCACTGGCCGACGCAACCCGCCATCGACAGATCGCGGTCCAACGATCCGATTGCCGCGGCGAGACCCGCCGGCATGAGGAACTCATCGTCTCCACAGAGGACCGCATAGGGGCGGTCGATCTCCCGGCCGGCCAGCGTGAGCCTCTCCGCCCAACCGACCGGTTCGTGTCGGTAGTCGACGTTGGGATGCTCGTCGAACAAACTCCGCGCCTCGCCGGGCACGGCCTCGTCGGAGCCGTCGAGGAGGAGTAGGCGAACCGGCGTGCCTCCCCAGGATGCAACCTGTCTCACGAGGAAGTCCTGCCGGTTCCGACTCGGCGTCACGATCACCAGACGGCCGAGGGCCTCTGCCTGCTCGTCGGAGAGAGGCGGTCGGTTCTTGACCTCGGACCGACACCAGTCGGCCAGGTCGGTCACGCGGCCCGACCCGGCTCGTAGTAGGTGATCCGGGAACCGGAAGGGTCGAAGCCCGGCCGGATCCATGGCATGCCGTCCAGTGCGGCGACCACGCCGGCCTGCCGGTCCGGGGGGACCACGAACATCAGGAAGCCCCCACCTCCCGCACCCGACAACTTGCCGCCCAGGGCTCCTGCGCCGATCGCGCGCTCATAGGCGTCGTCGATCGCATCATCCGAGATCAGGGGGGTGATCGACCTCTTCAATCGCCAACTCTCGTCGAGGAGGGGGCCGATGTCGGCAACCCGCCCACGGCCAGAGAGGATCTCCACCATCGGATCCACCATGTCCTGCATCGCCGCCAGGACGTCCTCCCGATCGGCAGTCACCTCAGACTGCACGCTGAGGACCTGGGAGGCGTCACGCTGGGTTCCCATGTAGAAGAGCATCAGGCTCTGGTCCAGTTCCTCCACGGTTCCACGGTCGAAGTGGACCGGCTCCACCGTCACCGTCTCGTCCCCGCTGAAGGTGAAGACGTTGAACGATCCGTAGGCTGAGGCGAAGTGGTCCTGCTTGCCCATCTGTCGACCGAGGACGTCGAGTTCGAGCGCTGCTGCTTCCGAAGCGAGGGTGTGCTTGGTCACCCGGTCACCGTGGAGCGCGTGGAGCGCGTTGATCAGGCCGACGCTGAAGGCGCTCGACGAACCCAGGCCCGTACCGGCAGGGATGTCCGAGAACGTCGTCAACTCGACCGGGCGGCGGACGTCGAACATCCGGAGGGCCTCGCGGGCGATCGGATTCTGGATCTCGTCGATCTCGTCGCAGAACTCGGTCTGGCTCCAGTTGATCCGGTACCGCCGGTCGACGAAGTCCTCCTGCTCCCGGACCACCACGTAGAGGTAGCGCTGGATCCCGGTGCTGATGACCCGACCCGGCCTGATCCGGTAGTACGAGCGGAGGTCCGTTCCCCCGCCGAAGAAGCTGAGGCGGAGCGGGGTCCGGCTGATGATCATCGGCCCTCCCCGATGCCGTAGTGCCGTCGGATCACGGGGACTGCCTCCAACAGGTTCGGATGCACCGAGTGGTGCCGACGGTTGACCGGCAGGTCGGCCGACGACCCACCGTCATCGAGGAAGACCATACCGCAGCCCGCATTGGCGGCTGCCTGGCAGTCACGTTCGTCGTCACCCACGTACAGGACCCGGTCCAGGCGGAACCGGTGGTCCGTCGACGCTGCGTGGAAGAGGCCGGGGGCCGGCTTCCTCGTCGTCGAACCCGAATCCCAGTGGTCGGGCGACAGGTAGACGTCCATCACCTCGATGCCCTCGGCGGCCAGTCGGTCCACCATCTCGCGGTGGATCGCCTCCACCTCCCCTTCGTCCACCGTCCCCAGGGCGATTCCCGCCTGGTTGGTGATGACGATGTACCGGAAGCCGTCGTCGGCCAACTCACGCATGGCGGCGACGGTCTCCGGGATGAACTCGAACTGCTCCCTGGTGGCGACGTACTCCCCGGGCGCCGCCTTCCGGTTGATGGTCCCGTCCCGGTCGATCAGGAGGATCCGCTTCCCCGAGAAGTGCTCACGGGTGACCTCCAGCCGCGCCGGGTCCGAGATGCTCAGGTATCGGCCGGTCAGGGCATGTCCCCCCAGGTCCCCGGCATCGGCCAGCGAGGCGAGTACGGACGAGAAGCCCACGTCGGGAGAGTCGGGAAGCCTCCGGAGGTACGTCAGCATCCGGTCACGTGCGACCGCCATGTAGCCGATCTCGACGTGGTCGAGCGCCTGGCCCTCGCGCGTCGGGACGTACGCCTCCAGGTCGACCTCCGCCCGATAGCGGACGTTCCCGCCCTCGCGCCCCACGAGGGTGGCCGTCACCGCACGGCCGGTGGCGCGGTGTCGTTCCAGGAGGCTCGTCGTGTCCACGTCGGCCCAGTTGTCCGAGTAGAGGAGGAGGAAGTCGGGTTCGAGGAGGTGGGCGGCCTCGACCAGGCGGCGGCCGGTGTCCCACGTGGCCGGCCCAGCCGAGTAGGCCACCTCCCAACCCCGGGAGGAACCGTCTCCGAAGTACTCCTCGACCTGCTCCCCGAGGTAGCCGGTCATGAGGAGGAACCGACGGTGGCCCTGCTCAGCCATCTGCTCGAGGAGGTGCTCGAGGAACGGCCGATCGGCCACCGGGACCATCGGCTTGGGCACCGCGTCGGTGATCGGCCGGAGCCGGGAGCCGAGGCCTCCGCAGAGAACAGCCACCTGCATGGATTCCACCGGGTGCCGATTCCCGGCGATCAGGCGATCCGACGCAGGTAGCCGCCGGGGGCGACCGTGATGAGCAACCGGTCGGAGACCTCCGAGGCGACCTGGAACTCCGGGTGGTCGACGAGGAAGGCGTCGAGCGCCGTCATCGGGCTGTCACCGGGGGCGCACCGGCGATCGGCCGCGTCGAAGTAGCTCTGGGGGAGGGTCTCGGCGATGGTGTCGAAGACCACGCAGTAGCTCCCGACCGTGGTCAGGTGGGCATAGGCCGCCAACTCGGCCAATACGTGGTCATGGCTGTGCAGGCTGTCCAGGCACACGAGGACCGTCTGTCGGCCGTCCGCCGCCCGATGGACCTGCTCGACCACCACCGGGTCGACGCTGGACCCCTCGATCATGTCGATCCGGCCGGCCATCGGGTGCGCCTCGATGGCGGCACGGTTGTGGGGCCTGATCTCGATGTCGACACCGAGCACCCGGGCATCGGCCGGCCCTCCGTGGAGGGCATTCAGTTCCAACAGGGAGGAGTAGAGGATCAGCGAGCCACCGTGGGCGATCCCGGTCTCGATCACCAGGTCCGGCTTCACCTCGAAGAGGAGTTCCTGCATGGCGACGACGTCCTGCGGGTACTGGATGATCGGCCGGCCCATCCACTCGAAGTGGTAGGAGTACTTCGAGTGCATCGAACGGTCGATCCACTCCTGGGTCACCGCCTTGAAGCCATCGTCGGTGCCCTGCGCCTCGACCTCCGTTTCGCATTCCTCCCGGAATCTCGCGTACTGGCTCATCACGTACTTTCCGGTCGGTCCACGTCGCTCCCGGGGAGTCTCGCAGGCTCGTCGGCGCCTTCGTCGGCCATGTGCCGGATCCCCGATTCCAGCGTCACGGTCGGCCTCCATCCGAGGACACGTTCGGTCCGGTCCACGTCGGCCAGGATCGGCAGGTCGGACTCACCGCCCGGATCCGGCGGAGGCGACGACGGGGTCGACACCCCGAGGGCCCCTCTGGCCAGTTCGACCAACTCCCCGACCGTCGACGGAGACCCGGAGCCCAGGTCCGCCACGTCGTGGGAACCGGTCGAGGCCAGCGAAGCGACCACCGCCGCCGCGACGTCGGTGACGGCGACGAAGTCGTGCGAAGCCGACCGGTCGCGCACCCGGGGTTCGCAGCCTCCACGAATGTCCTCCAGCACCATCGGCAGGAGGCTTCCGGATCGTTGTCCCGGCCCGTAGGCGTAGAAGATCCGCAACCAGGTCAGGGCGACAGCGGCCTTCCGACAACGATCGTCCGCGATCCTGTGCACCTCGTCCTTCGCCCGCCCAAAGTCATCGGTCGGGGACGCCATCCCGGAGGCGACCCCGACGGCGTCCCCGTATTCCCGACAGGTACCGGCGACCACGAGACGACGGACCCCCTCCAGGGCCACCACCTGCTCGATGAGCGCTCGCTGGGCATCCACGTTCGCCGCGCACCGTTCGAGGCTGAAGTCGGGGATCCCCTCCCAGGCGAGGTCGACCACGGCCTCGGGGCCGAACGCCACCACCTCCTCGGGGAAAGCCTCCCCCAGACGGAGGGCGATCAGGCCGGGACCGCCGACACGTCCGGTTCCCTGCACCGAGTGTCCGGCCGCCTCCAGCGCCCGGACCACGTGGACTCCGAGGAACCCGGTCGCCCCGACGACCAGGACCCTCACGGTGCCGATGGATCGAGCGGGGCGAACGAGGCGTCCCTCTCGGAGATCACGAGCGGTTCGGCCGGCCATGCGACGCCGACCGCCGGATCGTCGTACCGGAAGCCCGCATAGCTCTCCGGACGGTAGACGTCCCCCATCTGGTAGTGGACGATCGTGTCGTCGGCGAGGGTCAGGAAGCCGGTGGCACACCCGGCGGCGATCACCACGGACCGCCGGTCACCGGGCTCGATGCCGACCGCCACATGGGTGAGGAACGTCGGCGAGTCCGGCCTCACGTCGACGATCACGACGTGGGCGGCTCCCGTCACCACGGTCAGGATCTTCTGCTCGGCCGACGGCGGGCGTTGGAAGTGGAAGCCCCGGAGGGTGTGGCGGTTCCGGTTGACCGAGACGTTGCTCTGCACCACCTCGAAATCGGTACCCGACTCGGCCAACGTCCCGCGACAGAAGGACCGCCAGAATTCCCCCCGCTCGTCACGGTGGACCTCCGGGCGGACCAGGCGGACGCCTCCGATGGCGGTGTTCAGGATCTCCACTCGTCGGCCCTCCGGATCGTCCGGACCTCACCGGGCAGGGGAACCAGCACGTCGCATCCGACCCCGTCGGAACGCAGCCCCCCCAGGATCTCCTCGGCGAAGTTCCATGCCAGGAGGAGGACGACACCGTCGTCGGCGAGCATCGGGATCCCTTCGACCCGGGAGACGATCGGGATGTCGGTGCCCGGCGTGTACAGGCCCTGCTTGCCGGGGTTCTGGTCGATGACCGCCACCACGTCGGCGACGTCGATCCCGGCGAAGTTCAGCATCGTCGAGCTGCGCGCCGAGGCGCCGTAGCCGACGACCGGACCGGTGGAGGCCCGCTCTCTGACCGCTTCGGCGAGGGCCGCTGCATGGCGACGGGACTCCTCGCCGAACCGGGCCCAGGTCTCGTACTCGCACACGCCCGAGGCCGCCTCCTCGATCAGGGCATCGGTGAACGAAGCGGTCGGCGGGCGGTCGTCCCTCGACAGGAGGAGGACCTTCGACCCGCCGCTGATCGGACTGTCGAAGACGTCGAAGGCCAGGAGCCCGTACCGCTCGCAGAGGGCCGTCAGCGTGGTGATCGAGAAGTAGAAGAGGTGCTCGTGGTAGATCGAGTCGTAGTGGAGTTCGCCGGCGATCCGGGTCGCCGAGTGGAACTCGATGATGGCCGTTCCCCCGTCGTCGAGGAGGGCGGCCATGCCCTCGAGGATGGAGTGGATGGCCTTCACGTGGGGGATCACGTTTCGGGCCACGACCACGTCGGCCCGGCCGTGCTCCTCGCCCACCTCGTCGGCGACCGATCGGTCGAAGAAGTCGCATCGGGTCGGAACCCCGGCGGCCACCGCCTCGTCGACGATGTTCCGCGCCGGATCCACCCCGAGGACCCGCCAACCGGCTTCCTGGAAGCGTCGGAGGAAGGTTCCGTCGTTGCTGGCCACCTCCACCAGGAAGGGCGGCCGTTCGTCGGGGCCGGCGACCGCGTCGACGACCCGATCCCGAAACTCGTGGCTGTACTCGTGGGTGGCCCGGGCGGTGCCCGTGACCCACACGTATCGGTCGAACAGTTCCCCCGGATCCACGGTGGCCGTCAGCTGGGGGACACGGCACGACCCGCAGAAGACGAGGTCGAGGGGAACGGGCGTCAGTACCTCCGAGGGATCGGCACGGAGGCTGTTGGCGGGCGGCTGGTCACCCAGGTCCAGCACCGGGCGGAGGTCCGGCGATCCACAGATCCTGCAGGCATCCACCATCTCGAACACGTCGCCCTCCCCGGTCGAAGTGGTCAGCCCACCCGACGGAGGTCTCCGTCGAGACGGCCCGAGGAGGCCAGTTCTTCGAGCCGTCGGAGCCGGTTGCAGGTGGAGCCCCGGAAGGCCTCGGCGTCGAAGCCCGCCCTGTCGAACAGGCGACAGAGGTCCACGCCGCCATCGAGCAAGCTCCACTGCGGCCGATAGTGGTCGGACAACTCGGTGAGGATCCGGGAGAAGCCCACGGTGTAGGTCCTCGAATCGCCACCGTGCTCCCCCGTGTACACCACCGTGCTCCCCGGAACCACCTCGCCCGCCGTATCAGCCAGTTCTCGGACCGTGTGGTTCCCGCCCGCCAGGCCCACGTTGAACGCCCGGCCATCGACCAGGTGGGCAGGTGCTTCCAGCCCTGCGGCGAAGGCCGAACAGACGTCCCGGACGTGGATGGCCGGCCGACGGGGCGTGCCGTCGCTCTTCACCTCGATGGATCCGGAGGTGTAGGCCGAGGCCACCAGGTTGTTGAAGACGATGTCGCACCGGAGCCGGGCGCTGGATCCGAAGACCGTCGACGGCCGCATGGCCGTCACCTCGAAGCCCGGGCCCCGGTCGGCCATCAGGGCCAACTCGGCCTCCCACTTGGTGCGGGCATAGGCGGTCAACGGGTTCTTGGCACTCCGATCCTCGTCCAACTCCTCGTCGGTCTCGGAGATCCCGTACATCGACTGCGACGAGGCGTACACGAACCGTCGCACCCCCTCTCGACGTGCAAACTCCGCCAGGCGAAGGGTGCCACCGAGGTTGATCTCCTCGGTGAGGGACGCGTCGAACTCCCCGAGTGGGTCGTTGGAGAGCCCGGCCAGGTGGACCACCGCATCCATTCCCTCGAGGTCGTCGGCCTCGACGTCCCGGATGTCGCGCCACCGTTGGTCCACCGGCGCATCCGCCGGTTCGAGGAGGCAGTCGGCGAAGTAGCCCGCGTCCAGTCCCCGCACCTCGTGTCCCCGTCCGGCGAGGTACGGGACGAGCACCGTTCCGATGTAGCCGAGGTTCCCGGTGACGAGGACCTTCACCCGTCGGCCACCGATCCAACGCCTGAACGGTCGATGAACCGGTCGACCACGGCCAGCAGCCAGGCCTGGTGGACGTTCTCGACGTGGTTGTAGGTCCGGCTGTCCACCCAGAGGCTCACCGCCCCATGGGATCGGAGGCGGTTCGCCGGATCGAAGCCCGTCAGGACGACCAGGTCGAGGTTCAGGTCCCCGGCCGCCCGGGCGGCATTCACGATGTTGTCGGACTCGCCGCTGCTGCTCACCAGCACGACCAGGTCGCCGGGATCGGCGTGCACCCGGAGCGCTTCGGCCACCCACCGGTCGTAGCCGTAGTCGTTGGCGAAGCAGGTGACCAGGCTCGACTCGTTGAAGTTCACCGCCCGGATCCCCGCTGCCTTGACGAGGTCGACGGTGACATGGTTGACGATGGCGGCGCTGCCTCCGTTCCCCGCGAGGAGCACCTTGCCCCCCGTCGCCCTGACGCCGTCCAGGAGGTCGACGACGGCTTCGAGGTCGTCTCCGTCGACGCCCGCCACCAGTCCGGCGAGTTCGTCGAAGTAGCGGGGGAAGAAGGAGTCCATGCGTCGAGACCGCCGGCCCGCGGTGGGTGGACCGTCGCGCCGCAACCGTACCAGCGGCCCACCTCCACCGACCGGCCGGTGGAGGTGACCATGACCGCACGGGCGGGCGCCCAGCGCGCTCTGGCTAGCCTCTGGCCCGGGCCGACCGACGGCGGGCCGAGACGGGGAGACCAGCGCGGTGACAGCGAACGAGCCACGATGAAGGTCCCACGATGAAGGTCGTCGTCACCGGGGGTGCGGGCTTCGTGGGCTCCAACCTGGTCCACCACCTCGGCACCCTCCCGGGGATCGATCAGACGGTCGTGGTCGACGACCTGTCGTTCGGCTTCCGCGACAACCTGGACGACTGCGACCTCGTCTTCCACGAAGGATCCATCCTCGACGAGGACCTGCTGGACCGGGCCTTCGACGGCGCGGACTCCGTCGTCCACCTGGCGGCCAGGTCTTCGGTCCCGCGCTCGGTGGCACATCCGGTGGCCGCCCACGAGGCGAACGCCACGGGAACCCTCCGCGTCCTGGAAGCGGCCCGACGGGCTGGCGGGCTCCACGTGATCGTGGCCTCCTCGTCGTCGGTCTACGGCGCCAATGAGACCCTCCCCAAGCACGAGGGTCTGGCCACCCGCCCGGTGAGCCCGTATGCGGCCAGCAAGCTGGCCACCGAGGCCTACACGTTGGCCTGGGGCCACGCCTATGACCTGCCGGTCCTGGCGCTGCGCTTCTTCAACATC
>JAERSO010000161.1 GCA_016845585.1 Acidimicrobiaceae bacterium
GCCCTACCTCGCCGTCCTGTTCACCAACCGGCGAGCTCCCGGCAACGACGAGGCGTACGACACCACAGCGGCACGCATGGTGGCGCTGGCCCAGACGATCGATGGCTACCTGGGGATCGAGTCGGTGCGCGCCGCGGATCAGACCGGCATCACCATCTCGTACTGGCGCGACCACGAAGCGATCGAGGCGTGGCGCACACACCCGGAGCATCTCGACGCCCAGGCGGCCGGTCGACGCGAGTGGTACTCGTGGTACGAGTTGCGGATCGCCGAGGTCACCCGAGCAGCGTCATACGCTGCTCCCAATGGCTGACTCAACAGAGCCTGACATCTTCGATCGGATACGCGAGTCCTGCGCCGCGGTCGCTACGCAGAGCACGCACGTCACGATCGACGAGTCACGGGTCGCCGTCTTCGCCGACCGGCTCGATCTGGATCTCCCGCCGAACGACCCCGGACAGGAGCCGGTCGGCCGACCAGAATCGACCGCCGCGTTCGTGATGTCGCTCGATGCCATCAACTTCGGCAGCGGCTACTTCCCGTACCTCCAGAAGCGGCCGGGCATGTCCGGCTATCACACCGTCGCCGCGAGTTTGCGTGACCACGTCGCCGACACGGGGGCCATCACCCCGGCCAAGCTCGCCGACCTCACCGTCGACGACGTCGCCGCCATCTTCGACCAGATTCTCGATGGGGGCCCGGCTCATGAGCTGATGGAACTCTTCACGACAGCACTCCACGATCTCGCGGCATTCGTGGAGCAACGCGCTGACGGCACGTTCCTGTCGGTCATCGAAGCAGCCGGCGGCTCAGCCGCAACGCTCGTGGAGATGCTCGACGAGATGCCCTTCTACCACGATGTCCACTCCCACCCCGCGGGCGAGGTGCTGCTGTACAAGCGGGCACAGATCACTGCGCAGGATCTGGCGGTCGTGTTCGATCATGCCGGGCCGGGACGCTTCGACGACCTCGATCGGGTGACGATGTTCGCCGACAATCTCGTTCCCCATGTGTTGCGGGTGAATGAAATCCTCGAATTCAGCCCCGCGCTCGTCGCTCGCATCGAAGCGGTCGAGGACATCCCGATCGGCTCGGTCGCGGAAGTCGAGATCCGCGCGTGCGGGCTCCATGCCGTGGAACTGCTGGCCGCCGAGGTCCGCAGCCGTGGTCGCCGAATCACGACCGCGGCGCTCGACAACGTCCTCTGGAACACTGGCGCCCGAGCCGAGTACAAGGCCATCCCCCGGCACCGGAGCCGCTGCGTCTTCTACTGACCCGTTCGTCGACGAAGTGACGCTGTGACGTACGACACGTAACGGTACGGTGCCTCCCTACGCATCCGGCCAACGCGCGGGCTACGGTTTCGAGAACGTATCCGGTGCCGGCTCGCGGCCCGGACGAACGATTACCCCACCCGAGCTCGGGTGTTACTGGAGGGTTCAATGCGTAAGCGACTGTTGCTTCTTCTTGCAGTGCTGTTGTCTTTCTCACTCATTGCCGCCGCATGTGGCGACGATGACAGCGAGGCCGACGACGGCGCCGACTCAGGCAGCGACGACTCAGATGCCGCCGAAGACGACGGCATGGACGACGAAGACGACATGGCCGACGACGACGCTGAGGCGTCCGAGGACGGCGACGACGACATGGCCGATGAGGACGAAGGCGATGACGCTGAAGAGCCCGCCGCCAGCGTTGGTCTCGTGTTCGACATCGGTGGTGAGGGCGACCTCTCCTTCAATGACTCCGCTGCCGCTGGTCTCCAGCGTGCCGCGGACGAGCTCGGTGTGAGCATCAGCAAGGTCTCCCCCAACGACGACGGTTCGAACCGTGCCGAGCTCCTGCAGCTCCAGGCCGATTCGAGCGACATCGTCATCGCCGTGGGCTTCCTCTTCGAGGCTGATGCCGCCGCCGTTGGTGGCGCGAACGCCGACACCAACTTCGGTGTCATCGACTCCTCGATGCTCGACTTCTCCGGTGAGACCCCGGCTCCCTACGCCGACAACATCGCCGGCCTGGTCTTCTCCGAAGAGCAGGGCTCGTTCCTCGTGGGCGCCGCCGCGGCGCTCAAGTCCGAGACCGGCCACATCGGTTTCGTGGGCGGCGTGTGCTGCTTCGGCCTGATCGAGAAGTTCGAAGCCGGCTACATCGCCGGTGCGACGGCAGTCAACCCCGACATCACGATCACTTCGCAGTACATCACCGAGTTCCCGAACTTCGATGGCTTCAACGATCCGGCCTCCGGCCGTGAGACCGCTCTGGCCATGTTCGAGGGCGGCGCCGACGTCGTGTACCACGCCGCTGGCGGCACCGGGCTCGGTGTCTTCCAGGCAGCCAAGGAACAGTCCGAGGCCACTGGCTCGAAGGTCTGGGGCATCGGCGTCGACTCCGATCAGTACAACACTGTTGACGCTGATCTGCAGGAGTACGTGCTGACCTCGATGCTCAAGCGCGTCGACGTCGCCGTGTTCGAGGTCATCAAGGCTCACCTCGACGGCTCCTTCGGTCCCGGCGAGCAGCGCTACGACCTCTCGGTCGACGGCGTCGGCTACTCGACCTCCGGCGGCTTCGTTGACGACATCGTCGATCAGCTCGAAGCCTTCAAGGCCGACATCATCGCCGGCACCATCGTCGTGCCGACGGAGCCCTAAGAGGGCGTCTACGAGATGAGCGGATCAAGATGATCTGCTCTCCCATGTGACGAGAGCAGCGGGGCCGGGATACATTCCCGGCCCCGCTGTCGTTTACTTTCTGCGGGTGTTGCGAGGGAGAGATCTTCATGCCGCTGGCCATCGAACTATCCGGTATCACCAAGAGATTCCCGGGCGTCGTCGCCAACGACAACGTGAATCTGGCCGTCGAGGCCGGAGAGATTCATGCGATCTGTGGCGAAAACGGTGCCGGCAAGTCCACCCTGATGAAGATCCTCTACGGCATGCAGGCCGCTGACGAGGGCGTGATGAAAGTCAACGGCGAGGTCGTCGACTTCGCCAGCCCGGGCGAAGCCATCGCTGCCGGTATCGGCATGGTGCATCAGCACTTCATGCTGGCCTCACAGCTCACGGTCCTGGAGAACGTGATCCTCGGCGCCGAGCCGATGAAGCGCGGCAACCGCATCGACATCGCCGAGGCGAAGGAGCACCTGAGCGAGGTCGGCGACGCCTACGGACTCACCATCGATCCGGATGATCTGGTCGAAACACTCGAGGTCGGCGAGAAGCAGCGGGTGGAGATCATCAAGGTCCTCTACCGCGGCGCCAGGATCCTGATTCTCGACGAACCCACCGCCGTCCTCGTCCCCGACGAGGTCGACGAGTTGTTCCGCAACATGCGCGAGCTGAAAGCAGCCGGCACCACGATCATCTTCATCGACCACAAGCTCGAAGAGGTCCTTGCGATCGCCGACTCCATCACGGTTCTCCGGCAAGGCCGGACAGTGGCCTCCGTGAAGCCCGCCGACGTGACAACCGGGGACCTCGCCGAGCTGATGGTCGGCTCAGAACTCCCGACGCCCGACACCACCGGATCCACGGTCACCGACGAAATCGCCCTCACCATCAACGGCCTGACCGTTCTCGACGAGGACAAGCGCGCCGCGGTCGACGACGTGTCGCTTCAAGTCCACCGCGGCGAGATCGTGGGGGTCGCCGGCGTCGAGGGCAACGGGCAGTCCGAGCTCGTCGCCGCCATCATGGGCATCGAGGAGGTCGTCGGCGGCACGATCTCATTGCTCGGCAACGACATCACCAACGTGTCGGTCCGCACCCGCCGAGAATCAGGCATCGGATATGTGCCTCAGGATCGCCAGAGCGAGGGCCTCCTCCTCGAAGCCCCTCTCTGGGAGAATGCCGCACTGGGACACCAGACCAAGGAGCCGTTCTCCTCCGGCCCCTGGTTCAACCGTGCGGGTGCTCGGCAGCGAACCGAGGAGATCCGCGATCAGTTCGATGTGCGTACCCCCGACATCGATGCCAGTGCGCACGCTCTCTCGGGTGGCAATCAGCAGAAGCTGATCGTCGGCCGCGAGATGAGCGCGTCGCCCGAGGTGCTCATCGCCGCCCATCCGACCCGCGGCATCGACGTGGGCGCTCAAGCGGCCGTGTGGGAGGAGATCCGCACGGCTCGCGGCACTGGCATGGCAACCCTGCTGGTCTCGGCCGACCTGGACGAGCTGATCGGCCTCTCCGACACCATCGTGGTCATGTACAAGGGCCGCCTGGTCGCCGAACTCGATCCCGCCACAACGACCCCACGAGAACTCGGGAGCTACATGACTGGTGCAGCCCTCGACGAGGAGGTCGGCTCATGACCGAACAATCAACGAGCCGTCGGCTGATGATGCAGTTCGCGGCCCCGGTGGGCGCCGTCATCTTGTCCGTCGTGGCGTCTGCGTTCATCCTGATGATCGCCGGCAGCAATCCGTTCACCGCCTACGGCGACATGCTCGGCCACGCGTTCAAGCTGGAGACCTCGGTCTCCATGATCAACCGGGCAACGCCGCTGTACATCTCGGGCGTCGCCGCAGCGGTCGGCTTCAAGATGAACATCTTCAACATCGGGGTCGAAGGTCAGTACCGGATGGCAGCGATCTTCGCCGCCTACATCGGCGGCGCTGTCGCACTCCCCGCGGTACTGCACATCGCACTCATCCTGCTCGTCGCCATGGCGGTCGGTGGGGTTTGGGCCGGCGTCGCGGGCGTCCTCAACACCGAGCGGGGTGTGAACATCGTGATCTCCACGATCATGCTGAACGGCATCGCCCTCGGCATCATCGCCTGGCTGGTCCGCAAATGGCAGGCGGAGGGCGAGATCGTGGTCGTCGGCGTCGGCACCGAACCAATCGACGACTCGGGTTTGATGCCCAACCTCAACTTCATTCCCGACCTCTTCGGCGACATTCGCAGCGAGGAGCTCACCGGGGTGCTGGTGATCGCCATCGTCATCGGCGTCGCCTACCACGTGCTGTTGAACCGAACCGTGTTCGGTTACGACCTCCGCTCCAGCGGTCTGAACCCGCTGGCGGCACGAGCCGGCGGCGTGCCGCCCAAGCGAATGGTGATCATCGCCATGTTGATGAGTGGTTCCATCGGCGGTCTCGTCGGCATCGCCGAAATCATGGACAAGGGCCGATACGACCCCAACTTCGTCGGCTTCCTCGGGTTCAACGGCATTTCCGTCGCCCTACTCGGGCGCAACCATCCCGCCGGCATCGCCGTCGGGGCCCTCCTGTGGGCATTCCTCGATGCCTCCTCAGACATCCTGCAAGTCACCGGCGCTGCCCCCAAGGAGATCGTCGACATCATGCGAGGCGTGATCCTGCTCACCGCTGTCATCGGGTACGAGATCGTGCGCCGCATCCGGGTGCGTGAAGAAGCTACGCAAGCGGCAGCTCGACTCGCGGAGGTCTCGGCATGAATGACCTGATGAACACCTGGAAACGAGCCCCCAAGTGGGCCGCGTGGATGGCCTACGCAGCCGTCGGCGTCCTGATTCTCACCATCGTTCAGTCGTACACCGACACCGAGCGTCTCACCAGCGCCACGACCTCGGGAGCAATGCTGCGGTGGGCCGTACCCATCATGCTCGCCGGTCTCGGCGGCCTCTACTCCGAGCGGGCCGGTGTGGTCAACATCGGCCTCGAGGGCATGTTGGGCCTCGGCATGTGGTTCGGTGCCTGGGGCACCATCAACTACGGCCCGTGGTGGGGATTGCTGATCGGTATCGCCGGAGGCGGCCTGGGCGGGCTCGTCCATGCCATCGCCACGGTGACGTTCGGCGTCGACCACATCATCTCCGGCGTCGCGATCATCATCGCCGCACCCGGCATCACCCGATTCCTCTCCCTGGAGATCTTCGCCGAGTACGAAGGTGGGTCGATCACCCAGTCACCCGGTGTCGACGGCGTCGGGAAGTTCACCTTCCCGATACTTTCGGGAGGCGATGTCGGGGGGTGGAAATCACCCGATGTGCTCGGGTGGTTCGTCGACAAGGGTTGGTGGTTCGTCTCCGACCTTGCGAGTGTGGCCCGGGGACTGACGTCCAACCTCAGCCAGATGACGATACTCGCCTACCTGCTCATCCCGCTCACGGGTTGGCTGCTCTGGCGGACCCGGTTCGGTCTGCGCCTGCGAATCGCCGGCGAGAACCCGCAGGCCGGTGAGAGCCAGGGCATCGACATCATCCGCTACAAGTACATCGGCGTACTCATGTCCGGCGCACTCGCGGGCTTCGGCGGCGCCTTCATCTCCTCACCGGAGCTGAACGGCATCTATCTCGAGGGGTCGACCCTGAA
Source organism: Acidimicrobiaceae bacterium (assembly GCA_016845585.1). Lineage (GTDB taxonomy): Bacteria > Actinomycetota > Acidimicrobiia > Acidimicrobiales > Aldehydirespiratoraceae > JAACCU01. The sequence continues at coordinate 6,293 of JAERSO010000161.1, forward strand.
TCGAGGCTTCATCGGTCTCGCCGCCCTCATCATCGGCAACTGGCGGCCCGCCGGGGTCATGGCCGGCGCGCTGCTGTTCGCGTATCCGACCGCCCTCGGCAAGCGCGACCTCGAGGGAACCTCGACACACGCGCTCTTGCTCGTCGTCGTGATCGCCTTGGCGTTCGTCGTGCTGTGGGCGCTCTCGCGCCGGAAGCACAGCGACGCGATCCTGGCGGGCGTGCTCGCCCTCGCCGCCGGGTTCTGGTTCGTGTCCGCCGACAGTGTCCCGAAGTGGTGGACCGACATCCAGCCGCAGGTGATCGTGATCCTGGTGCTGGTGTTCTTCGCCCAACGGCTCCGGATGCCAATGGCCGACGGCCAGCCCTACCGCAAGGGCGAAACATAAGTAACGCTGGGGACAGACCCCAGCGTGACTTGTGTCCGCTTCTGGTCACGTGTAGCTCGCCGCACGAGGACCGACACATAGAGACCTCAGCCGCTCAAGCCGGTGTCGCTCACGACCTCCACGGTGTGGACGTGCAGTTCAGCGATACGCACCGGCGCGTCGTAGGCTCGATCACATGCTGACCGCGGAACAACTGACCGACTGGGAGCGCGACGGATTTCTCGTCCTCCCCGGATTCTTCGACCGCGCCGACTGCGACGAGTTGAAGGCACATGTCGAGTCGATGCTCGCTGAGATCGATCCTCGCACCGACGGCGATCAGTCGGTCTTCTCCACGACCGAGCAGAGCCATGCGCAGGACGACTGGTTCCTCGGCTCGGGCGACACCGTGCGGTGGTTCTTCGAGGACGGGGCGATCGTCGATGGGAAGCTCACCCGCCCGATGTCGCTGGCCGTCAACAAGCTCGGCCACGCCATGCACGACCTCGATCCGGTGTTCGATGCCTTCACGCGCCGCCCGGAGATGGCGGCGATCGCATCCGATATCGGGCTGGCAGACCCGAAGCTGCTGCAGTCGATGTACATCTTCAAGCAGCCGGGCATCGGTGGTGAGGTCACCTGCCACACCGATCACACATTCCTCTGGACCGAGCCACAAACGGTCATCGGCTTCTGGGTCGCCATCGAGGACGCCACGGTCGACAATGGCTGCCTCTGGGCCATACCCGGTGGTCACCGCATCCCGGTGAAGTCCCGCTTCCGACTCACCGAGGACGGAAGCGGCACCACCAACGACATCTTCGACGACACGCCGTACCCGGCGGATGATCTCGTTCCGCTCGAGGCCGAAGCAGGCACGCTCGTCGTGTTGCACGGCACGCTCCCCCACTGGAGCGCCCCCAACACATCCGGCGTCAGTCGCCACGCCTACACGCTCCACGTCATCGACGGGGAGGCCGACTATCCGGCCGACAATTGGCTCCAGCGACGCCCGGAAATGCCCCTACGCGGCTTCTAGGGGCTTCACGCTCCGCTCGATCGACAGTCGGTGGACCAGGGTCACGGACAGGAGGGCCAGAGCAACACCGCCCCACCAGACCGGGCCATAGGTTCCCCACGTGTCGACGACCCAACCGGCGATCGGACTGGCGACCGTGACACCCCCGAGAAAGCCGAGGATCACCGGCCCTGAAGCCCGCCCCGCTTCCTCACGCGGCATGGCCATCACAACGGTGAGATTGATCACCGCGTTCCAGGCCGTGTAGCCGATGCCGTAGAAGAGCACCATCGGGGCGATGATCCACACGCCCACCGTTGTGGCCGAGGCCAGCATCACGCTCGCAGCAGCACCGATCAGCGCGAGGTGCAACAACATCCGGATCGGGTCGCCCCGCTCAGCGGCGCGGGCCGCCATGATCCGGGCGACCATCCCGATCAGACCGGACGCAGCGACCGTGCGCCCTGCCCACACTGTCGAGACGGAGAGCTCCTCCTCGAGGAACAGGGGCAGGAAGCGACCTATGGCGCCGCTCGCCATGCCCATCAGGAGTGCGTAGATCGAGAGCCTGAGGATGAACGGGGGCAGCCGGTCCTTCGCCGGGCTCGACCCGGCCACTTTGCCCGCGGATCGCCCCGATCGGGGCTCGACCTTCGGCAGGAGCCTCGCTGAGACCAGGATCAACCCGACGAACACGATCCCGACGATCAGAAACGACCCCTGCCATGTCGTGGCCGCCTCCAACGGCGGCACGATCAACCCGGAGAACACGATCGCCAACGTGACACCCGACTGCTTCAGCCCCATCGTCATGCCTTGCTCGCCCGGATCCACGGCGGCTGCGATGTACGCATTGCAGGCCGGGTTTCCCCAGCCCTGGGCCACGCCCGCCACGAGGAGGGCGACCGCGACGGTCCAGACGTTCTCGGCAAAGCCCATGATCACGAGCCCGACGGCACCGAATCCCATCATCACAAGCACCGACCGGCGGGGCCCGATGACATCGGTGAGCCGGCCCGTCAACGGCGCCGTCAGTGCCCCGAGCCCAGTGTTGAGCGCACCGACCAGGCCCAGGGTGGCCCGGCTGATCTCCAGATCGTCGATCATCGCCGAGGCCAGAACCGCCACGGCGAACAAGCTGAACGTCGACGTCACCATCGCCGTGATCATCATCGCGGGGATGAGACCTCTGCGGGCGGGCATCCGGGCACGCTAGCCCGGGCTAGCCTTCGGTATGGAAACCCACATTGCCGGCCCAGACGTTGGGCCCCCGACGCTCGAGCGCATCCGCCGAGCCCCGAAGGTGCTGCTTCACGATCATCTCGACGGTGGCCTCCGTCCCACGTCGATCATCGAGCTCGCCGATGAGTTCGGCTACACCGACCTGCCCACCACCGATGCCGCGGAATTGTCGCAATGGATGTTGCGCGGCGCGAATCGCAAGGATCTCACGCTGTACCTGGAGACCTTCGCCCACACGGTCGGCGTCATGCAGACGGAGGCCGCGATCCACCGAGTCGCCCGCGAGTGCGCCGAGGATCTCGCCGCCGACGGCGTCGTCTACGCCGAGATCCGATTCGCTCCGGAGCTCCACACCGAACAGGGTTTGAGTCTCGACGCTGTCATCGAAGCGGTCATCGCCGGATTCGACGAGGGATCGGCCGATACCGAGTTGACCATCCGGGTGATCTGCTCGGCCATGCGTCACCAGCATCACGGCCTCGAGGTTGCCCAAGCGGCCGTGCGATACCGCGACCAGGGCGTGGTCGCATTCGACATCGCGGGCCCCGAGGACGGATTCCCACCCGACGATCACCTGGTCGCCTTCCAGTTCTGTCAGCGGGAGAACTTCCACATCACCATTCACGCGGGCGAGGCCTACGGGCCACGGTCGATCTGGAAGGCCGTGCAGTTCTGTGGAGCTGAGCGTCTCGGCCACGGCATCCGCATCATGGAGGACATGGAGCGCGACGCCGACGGCGACCGCACGCTCGGCCGCTTGGCTCACTTCCTGCGCGACTCGAGAATCCCCCTCGAGGTGTGCCCGACGAGCAACGTCAACACTGGTGTGGTCGACAAGTTGGCCGATCATCCGATCGACGAGTTGATCCAGCTCCGGTTCCGAGTGACGGTCAACACCGACAATCGCCTCATGTCAGGGGTCAGCATGTCCTCGGAGATGACCGCGCTGAGCGAGACGTTCGGCTACGGCTGGGAACGCCTCCGCTGGCTCACGGTCAACGCCATGAAATCGAGCTTCCTCCCCTTCCGGGAACGACTGCAGCTGATCGAACAGGTCATCAAACCCAGATATGCGCCGCTGGAGGCCTCTGAGAGCGATCCACCCATCTAGGGTCTCGCCATGCGCAACAACCGGCGGTGGGCAGCGGCGGCCCTCTCTGCAGCGATCTTGGCTGCGGCATGTTCGAGCTCGACTCCCGAGGAGTTGGCCGAGCAGTACGGACTCGACCAGGGAACGGACGAGGCCGCGCCCGACCCGGGACTCGCCGACTCCGATTCTCCGGACGAGGGCACCGACCCGGGCCGACTGGCCGGCTACGAGCCGGTCGTGGATTCCACGCCGCTCGACTTCGACGCCGACACACGCGTCGGCGTGCTCGACAACGGACTCACCTACTACCTGCGCCAAAACGACAGTCCCGGCGCCTCGATCGAGCTACGGCTCGTCGTGAACGCCGGCTCCGTACAGCAGGAGGTGGCCGACAGTGGCGTGGCCCACTTCCTCGAACACATGCTGTTCAACGGCACCGAGTCGTTCCCCGGAAACGCCCTGAAGGACGCACTCGAGAGCCTCGGCATCCAGTTCGGGCCCGAACTCAACGCCTTCACCTCCTTCGACGAGACCGTGTACGAGCTGTGGGCCACGACCGACACCGAGGCATCCGTCGACACCGCGATCCAGGTCCTTGCCGAGTGGGCGACCGCAGCGACGATCGATCCGGTGGAGGTCGCGGCGGAGCGCGGCATCGTGCGCGATGAACTCCGTCAGCGAACCGAGTCGGCTGACGGTCGAATCCTGATCGACTTCCTCGACCTCTACACCGCCGGGACGGGGTACGAGGGCTCCGCCCCGATCGGCACTGCCACCTGGGCCGAGACCATGGAGGAAGCTCCCCTACGCTCCTTCTACGACCGCTGGTATCGGCCGGACAACATGGCGGTGATCATCGTCGGCGACATCCCGGTCGACGTGCTCGAGGAGAAGGTGATCGGAGCCTTTGCCGGCGCGACGGCGCGGGGCAACGACCACCCGACCCGGGCGGACATCGTCCCTCCCGTGTCGGCAGCGCCGGTGGCCGACCTCATCACCCATCCGGAGAACGTGGCGGACAATCTCTCCATCGACATCCCGCTGACCCGATGGGATCAAGGGACCGTCGGCGGCGCGCAGCTGGCAATCTGGGAGCAGCTCATTGCCGACATGCTCACCCGCCGCCTCACCAATGCATGGTTCGACGGCGCGCTCACCACCGACGGCGAACCCGGAATCCACGAGTTCTCCATCAACCGTGGGCAGCGCTACTACGGCAGCAACCTTCGCAGCGATGACCTCGGTGCCACGCTGGCGGAGTACCTGGCGATCCTGCGGGGCGCGGCCGACAACGGATTCTCCGGGGACGAGTTGGCGATCGCCGTGGCCCAGTTCGAATCGGAGCTCGACTCCTGGGAGTCCTCGCTCGGCACGACGCAGGACGCCACCTACGCCTCGTGGTACATGAACCACTTCCTCACCGGCGAGTTCGGCGAGGCCGAGGAGTCGTGGATCGAGCGGGAGCGTGCGGTCATCGCCGCGGTCACGGCCGATCAGCTGTCGAATCACTGGCGCTGGACGATGGGCATCGGTGGTCCGATCATCGCTGCGGTCGGTGCCGACGCGTCGACCCTGCCGACCGTCGACGAGATGCTCGACATCGCCGCCTCCACCGTCGGCTCCGAGGGCGGCAACGACCTCGAGGCCATCGACACCCTGATGGACGCGCCCGACGCGATCGAGCCGAGCCGCACCTATTCCGTGCTCGAGGATGCGGAGGTCTGGGAGTTCGAGAACGGCGCCAGCGTCGTGTTCCAACACACGTCGATCGTCGAAGGGTCGATCTCGTTCGAGGCGAGTTCGCTGGGGGGCTACACCACACTCGACGGGGTCTCGTTCGCCGAAGCGTTGATCGCCACGAGTGCCGTGGCGCAGTCCGGGGTCGGACCCCACTCCCCCGCGCAGCTCGAGCAGTTCCTCTCCGACAAGGGTGTCGGTATCGGCCCCTTCATCTTCGGAGAAGGTGAAGGCTTCAGCGGCGGCGGCGACGTCGCCGATCTCGAGACGCTGTTCCAGCTCTACCACCTGATGATGACCCAGCCCCGAATCGACGAAATGGCGTTCCGAAGCGCGATCGCCGCCGGTCAGATATCGATCGACCAGTTGGTCGCGGACGCCTCGTGGGAGGCGGAGATCGAACTCTGGCATCTCACCTATCAGCGCGATCTCAACAGCTGGGTCCCCACCGCGGACGAGCTGGCAACAGCCACTCCGGAGTCGCTGCTCGAGATCTTCACCGCCCGTTTCGGTCACGTCGACGATCTCGTCCTCTCGATTGCCGGCGATGCCGACAATCGGGTCATCGCCGACCTGGCCGCCCGGTACATCGGCACCCTTCCCGCCGGCCCGGACGACACTTTCGGCAATCAGCTGATCCCGGAACGCACCGAAGCGGTTGTGCTCCAGATCCCGCTGCGCGGCGACGCCGCCAACGGCGGAATCGCGTGGCACTTCGACTCACGAGCAGATTGGGATCTCGACGACGCCATGACCGCCCGCGTCCTCGAGACCCTGATCCAAACGCTGATCATCGATTCACCCCGCGAGGACCTCGGCGCCTCCTATGGCGGGAGTGCGCAGATCACTCCATGGCCGATCCCCGTCGAGCGGATCGATCTCACCATCCAGGTCAATGGCGACCCCGACCGCCTCGGCGAGATCCGCGATGCGGTGTTCGAAGGGCTGGCGAACCTCGTCGAGCACGGCCCCGAACCCGACGCCTTCGAGCGCGCCGTGGCCGTCCTGCGAGCGGACTACGGGTTCGTCAGCAACAACACGTTCACCGAACAGAACTCGGCGGCCGTCGGCGAACTCGACGACGGCGCCATCACCACGCTGAACCGCAACCGGGAACTCGACGAAGTCACCATTGCGGACGTGCAGCAACTGGCTGCTCGTCTCATCGATTTCGAGACCTACGGCGAGGTGGCACGGGTCCCTGCGTAGCGCGACGTGGGCATCCTCGTGGCATGCTCAGGCCATGCGCGTCTTCGTTGCCGACCATCCGCTCATCGCCGATCGACTCACCCGGATGCGAGCCCGTGAGACGGACCGTCCCGCGTTTCGCGGCGCGCTGACCGAACTGAGTGGGTTCCTGGTGTACGAGGCGACCCGCGAGCACGCCATCACCCCCCTCGAGATCGACACGCCGATGGGTCCCGCCGTCGGCGCCCATCTCGCCGACGTGCCGATCCTCGTACCGGTGATGCGGGCCGGTCTCGGCATGCTCAGCGCCGCGCTCGAGCTGCTACCCGACGCCCGTACCGGCTTCGTTGGTATGAAGCGAGACGAGGAGACGCTCCTCCCCCACGCCTATGTCAACACGGTGCCCACCGATCTCGGGGGGCGCGATGTGTTCGTTCTCGACCCCATGCTGGCCACCGGTGGTTCTGCCATCCAGACATGTGCGGAGATCCGCCAGGCCGGCGCAGGGCGGATCACCCTGATCTGCGTCCTCGCGGCCCCCGAAGGGGTCGAAGCGCTCCGCGAGTCCGACACCGCCGATGCGCTCGTGACCGGTGCGATCGACGAACGCCTCAATGACGTCGGCTTCATCCTCCCCGGTCTCGGCGATGCCGGTGATCGCCAGTTCGGGCTCAACTGACGATGACCGCCGAGCGTCGTCTGATCGCGGTTGAACCGCCGAGTCGCCCCGCCATGCATGAGGTCATGGTGGCGGCCGTCCAGGAGGCCGGCGGCACGGTTGCACCGATCGACCAGGCCAGCGGCTTGATCTTCGCTGACCCCATGGCCGCGGCCGACTTCCCGGCCTTGATCGCGCAGGCCGTCAACGTCGAGTGGGTGCAGCTCCCCTACGCCGGTGTTGAGACCTTCGTCCAGCATCTCGACCCGAACTACCTCTGGACGTGCGGCAAGGGCGTCTACGCCCCGCCGGTGGCCGAGTGGATCATGACGGCGTTGTTGTCTGCCTTCCGCGACATCCCCACCTTCGCCCGCGCCACGGCGTGGCCGACACAGACCGGCCGCAACCTCCTCGGGGCGAAGCTCGCAATCCTCGGGGGCGGCGGCATCACCGAGTCGTTCCTCTCACTCATCGCGCCCTGGGGCTGCGACGTCACCATCGTCCGACGACGAGCCGAACCCGTGCCCGGTGCAACCCGCACGGTCACCACGGGGGATCTCGACGATGTCCTGCCCGAGGTCGACGCGGTGATCATCGCCCTCGCCCTCACGCCGGAGACGACCGGACTCATCGACGCCGAACGGTTGCGCGCCATGCGCAACGACGCGTGGCTCCTCAACGTCGGTCGGGGTGGCCACGTCGTCACCGACGATCTCGTCGTCGCCCTGCGATCCGGGGAGATCGCCGGCGCGGTTCTCGATGTGACCGACCCCGAGCCGCTCCCGGACGGCCACCCCCTGTGGGCGCTCGACAATTGCCTGATCACCCCTCACGTCGGGAACACGCCCGAGATGGGGTTGCCGCTGATCGCGGACCGGGTCCGCGACAATGTCGCCCGGTGGATCGCCCATGAGCCGCTGATCGGCCCGATCGACGTCGAGTTGGGATACTGACGCGACACCCGAGCGCTAGTCTCAGGCCACCATGCTTGACCACGTCTTCACCGATGCGATCGGAGCCCTTCGCGATGCGTTCGAAACGGCGAGGCTCGAGCGGCAGGCATTCGAGGAGCGATTCCAGAGCGACGTCCTGTTGGGTGATCTCACATGGCAGACGTCCTACGGCCTGCCCGGCGAGGGGCTACCGCCCCGGGTCCAGGCCGACATCTCGTGCGCATGGCCGACCTGGTCCCAGACCGCATACCGAAGCTGGTACGTCGAGGAGGAACTCACCGAGCCGCCCCGGATCGAGATCGAGATCGTCTTTCGCCGCCAACGGCTGTCGGTGACGCCGGATCCCACGATCGTGATCGACGCGCTCCCCCTCGACTCGCCCCGGATCGGCTCAGAGGCGCTGACCCGCAGCGGCCCGACGGTCGAGTCGATCTTTGGCTCGGACCTCACCGAGGCCGAGTACGCCATCGAGGTCAGCTATGAGGGCGGCTACGAACTCGACGAGGACGGACTGGCCGACGGGTCAACCCTCGACCAGCACTTCGGTGCCCTCGGCGGCTGGATCGCGGCGACCCTCGTCACCGTCGGCGACCTCCCCTACACCTGACACCCCCCGGTGGTTCTCGACCGCCCCGTGGTCGTCTC
>JAERSO010000162.1 GCA_016845585.1 Acidimicrobiaceae bacterium
ATCGAATCGGAGCCCGAGGTGGTCAAGTCGCAGCCGGATGCCCCGGCCGAGATCCCTCGAACCCCGGAACCTGAGCTGGAGGACCTGGTTCTCAATGTCCGGTCACAAGCAACCGATGGGCCGCTTCCCCCGCCCGCCAGCCGACCAGATTGGATGGACGGCCCACTCCCGACCGCGTCCTCTCCCGTGCGAACGCTTGAAGAGCTGGTCGGCGAGTACTTCGATCGAGGTGCGAACTTCGCCGAGGTCTGGCTGACTACCGCTACACCTGACGACTACGCGGAGACAATGGCCTCCAGGCCTTACCTCCCGCAAGTGACACACACATCCCTGGTGAAGTCAGCCGCAGACGGAGCGTGGCTCGATCAGACCGAGCTGCGGGCGCTCCGTGATGGGTTCTGGGAGACCCTCGAGTCGAGTGGTCAGGGTGGCGTGACGTGAAGCGGCCGCAGATCTCGAGCGTCATCTGCGGTCGGGTGGACTCGGGGCAAAGCCGTTCCTGAGCCCGACCTGACAATCTCAGGCCAGAAAGGGGTCGCTCGACCCGACGTGTCACGGCGGGTCGGTACAACTCATTTGACTCATTCAGAGGATGCGAGGGATCTGGACTGCAGACCATCCGCCAACCGGTCTCGCGGCACGGTGGTAATGCCAGAGCAATGAGGAGGAATCATGACCCAGGCGATTTTGTGGGAGATCCATCGAAGCCCGGAGCGTGGCGGGTTCGTCGAACGGCTGGTCCGAGTGGATGCCGGCGTGCAGTACGAACGCCTGGCCCCGGAACAAGACCAGGGGGTGTATCCCGACCTGCGGCCGAAGCCGTTCCCGGATCTGGCGACAGCGCTCAAGTCACTACCGGAATTGCTCGACTTGAGCTTGGACGACGAAGTCCTGATCTGCGCGTTGGCTGACGACGTGATCGTGGAGCACCTGGTCATCGCCGACGACGGATACGCCGAGGAGTTCACTCTCGCCGGCCGTTCTTGGTCGTGGCGAGGCTTCCCCATACCGCTCGATGTTGACCCGATCGATAGCTGGTCCACAGGTGACGACTACGGGTGGCCTGGTGGCGATCGAACGTCGCTGCTCTACCGGTTCGGAACACTGTCGCTGGTCGACCAGCTTGACCGCGGCATCAACATTCTCGGCCGCCACGAGACCGCAGCCGAGGCGCAGACAGCGTGGGTCGAGGGATACATCCCCGGGGGCTGGGAAAGCTACGCCGCCTCGCCGGATTTCGAAGAGGACGACGAGGATGAGGAGGAGTGACGCTGGGCATCGGCCGACTGTCGACGGTCGAGGAGGACAGACTGTTCTTTCCCGAAGAACGAGTCAGTGGGCCTTGGGTCGTGTCGGAGCGTGAAGCCCATCGCTGTCGATGATGATGAACAACCCGATCCCCGGTCGCCACGCCTGATGCGCCGACGAATTCGGTCACGGGATGTGCAACCGCCGAAAGAAGGCGGCGGGAGGCCGCTGTGGTAGATCAGCTGGAGCATCAACCGGCAATCAGCGCTCGCATTTCGGCCGCTGTGAGGAGCTTGGCAGTGGCGTCCCGTCGGAGCGCGGTTAGGTCGACGATGTCGCGATGGACAAATTCGATGTCCTTCTCGCGCTGTCGTTTGACCGCTATCCAGTCGTCGGCAAGGGCATCGCCAGGGCGTTGGAGTAGTTCGGCGATCGCTCTCGACACGACTGAAGAGTGCACCCCTAGCTGGCGAAGCCGCACCACGAAAACGACGAGCAGGGCTTCATCGCAGGCGACACGTCCGAGAGCTCGATCGAACGAGCGGCAAAGGAACAGCCACTCCTCGATTCGTGCCCGTGTGGTTTCGAGCCGCTGGCGGAGCGTGTCGATATCGATGGTTACCGCGGCCTCGCTCTCGTTCATACTCACCATCTTGGAGCCAGCCGAGACATAGTCGCGAAACCCCGATCACGGCCGCCTGGCACAACCGTTCATGACCGAGCCGATCGCGACTAGCGTCGATCCGGTGGGAGATCAGTGGACGGAGCGCTTTGCAGGGATCCGGCAGTGGCAGCGAGGGTCAGAGCGGGCCCCGCACAAGCCGATCCTGCTTCTCTATGCGCTGGGACGGCTGCAGCGAACCGGTTCCTCCGAAATGTCGTTCGTCGGCGCCGAGACGGACCTGGGACGGTTGCTTGATGAGTACGGGCCTCCACGATCGTCGTCACCGGCCTACCCGTTTCACCATCTCCAAACAGATGGCTTCTGGACAGTGGCGACCGATGACGATTCGAGCCCAGGTAGCTCAATAATGAAACTTCGTTCGACGAACGCCACCGGGCGACTGGTACCCGAGCTCGAGTCCGAAGCCGCGAACGACCAGGCCTTGATCCCCGCCCTCGCCCGCACTCTGCTCACAGCGAACTGGCCGCCATCGGTTCACGCCGATATTGCGTCGGCGGTCGGGCTCGAGATCGATGCCTTTGTCTCGGTAGGCGGTGGAGCGAAGAAGCGACGGACCAGGGACCCGAGATTTCGTGAGCGCGCCCTCGTTGCGTACGAGTACTGCTGCGCGTTCTGTGGCTACGACGGCCGCCTTGGCGCCGACTCCGTCGCCCTCGAAGCAGCACACGTGCAGTGGCACGCAAATCAAGGCCCCGACACAATCGAGAATGCGCTCTGCTTGTGCAGCCTGCACCACAAGCTGCTCGATCTAGGGGCTATGGGTATCACTTCCCAACACGAAGTTGCCGTGTCGACCCGGTTCGTCGGCCAAGGTGACGCGGCTCAACGAATGGTCCTCGATCTGATCGATCGCCCGATACGCACCCCTCAATCCGGTCAGAGGCAGGTCGCTGCGATCCACATCGATTGGCACCAGGCCGAGGTGTTCCGTAGCCCGCGGCGGCAGACGACATGACCGGACAAGTCGAGCTGACCGGCCCGTTCCCGTTTCGTGACTGGCCGGTTCGGCAAGTCCCGCCGGTCGCAGCTGGCGTCTACGCAATCTGGGACGACGACCGACTGATCTACGTCGGCATGTCCGGCCGAGGCCGCAGCCGAGAAGAGCTCGCAGACGCTGAGGGATCAGGACGCAGGGTCGGCCTCTGGACTCGACTCAATTCACATGCATCGGGCCGACGGAGTGGCGACCAATTTTGTGTCTACGTCGCCGACCGGCTGGTACTTGGATCGCTCGCCCCAAGCGAGATCGGCTTGATCGCCGCCGGTGACCTACGACTCGACGATCTCATCCGGGCGAGAGTCCGCGACCACATGAGCTTCAGCTTCGCGATAACTGCCGACGGCCAGAGCGCAACACAACTAGAGCAGGAGCTGCGCCGCGGCGCCCTCGGGTCGCCGCCGCTTCTGAATCCTGCGTGAGGGTCCGCGCATCGTGGATCCCGCCATCCCGACATCTAGTGGGTCTGCCGCTGATGTCTCAATAGATGCAAGGAGCTTGTCGATGGCCATGCTCATTCCTAGCGCAGCCGGCACCGGCGAGGGCGAGGGCGAGGGCGAGCCAAGTTAGGTCAGCGTCACCTGAGCTGGGTGGTGAAGCCTGCGGCTGCTGTGATGGTCTGCCAATGGAGGTCGACGAGTTCGTCCATGCTCATGCCGAACGTGTAGCCGCCGGCGAGCACCCAGGCGATGGGGGTCGACTCGGCGTTGGCTCGGGCGAAGACCAGGCGTTCGCGGAGTGCGACCGTGAGGCGGCTGAACTCGGGATGGATGTCGACGCCGGCGTTGTAGAGGACGATGTCGGTGCCGGCCCAGTCGATCTCGTCGAGCATCTCGCCGACTGCATCGATGTAGTCGTTGTCGCCTCGGCGGACGACAACGAGACGATCGTCCGGGTGGAGCCGCTGGTAGCCGTCGAAGGTGTTGGTGGACAGGTCGAAGTGGCGAACCGATTCGTTCAGATCGTGGGCGGCGATCATGGCCGCGGTGCCGCCACCGCAGTGCGCATCGAAGTCGAGCACGACAACACGGTTGCCGTCGGCAGCGAGTCGCTCGGCCACGATGGCCAGCCCGTTGACGGTGCAGAACCCGTCGCCGCGTCCGGGCTTGGCGTGGTGAAGCCCGGACGAGAGTGAGCCGCTGACACCGTGTTGCATGGCCGACTGACTCGCTGCGATCACTCCGGCGGTGGAGTGCACGGCCATGGTCCAGATGTTGGGGCACCAATCGAATCCTTGGGACTCGGCAAGGAGGACGTCGTTGCCCGTGCGGAGCGCGTCGACGTAGGCGACGTTGTGCATCTTCTCGATGCCGGCGATCGCGGCGTCGAGCGCGTCGGTTGGGGGCTCGGCAAGCTTGATGCCGGGTTCGGCCTTGGCGTGGATGAATTGGGCGATGTGGTCGGCTTTGCGCGTGGTATCGAATGACTCGTTCACGTCCGTGTAGTGCTCGTCGAAGTAGATGTCGATACTCGTTCCTTCCTTTTTGCTTGGAGAGATTGATGGGGCGTCCCGCCAGCGCTCGTCAGTCTGCTGAGGGCACGATGCCCCCGAACTGAGGCGAGCAGATCTGGCACGGGAACTTTCCATCGGAGATTGGCTTGCTCACCGCGACGCGGACCACGTCGGCCGGGTCGCCGCCGTGAGATGCAACCCGGTTCTGACCCGAGACGAGACCCTTGCAGGTGACACGCGAGTGGAACGCAGCCGACCAGCCGTTCGTCATGTATACGTGCTCGGGAAGGTGAGGATGAGGCTTGCACAGCGAGCACCACCCCTGGCCGTGGAGTTCGCACGGCTCCCCGGCCTTCCATTCCTGGTACGGCATGTGAATCAGCGCCCTTGAGTCCGCCGGCGCTTGGCCCGATCTTCGCGGACCTCGTCCATGAGGCGGTCCTTGAGCGCGGCTTTGGCGGGTCGGCCCTTCATCTGCCGATAGTGAAGGCTGGATTCGGACATCATGGCGAGCCCGTCGCGTACGCCGGCGCCGGTGTGGTCCCAGTCGGCTGCTTGTGCGCCGTGCATGCCCATGGAGCGGGCTTCGGTGAAGCTGTCGATGTTGGCACCGAGGAAGACGAAGGCCCAGCCGGCGTCGCTGCGATCCTTCACCATGTCGGCGATGTCGTCGCGGCTGAACCGGTGGCTGGCGTTTTCGTGGCCATCGGTGATGACGGCCACGAGCTGGAACTCGTCTGGGTCTGCCCCGACGCGACGGTCGAGCCGTTCGATGACGGTGCCAAGCGAGTCGAGTAGAGGAGTGTTGCCGCGGGGTTGGTAGGTGGCTGGGTCGAGATCGGTGATCTCGGCGACGGGAACGGCGTCGGCGATGATCTCTTGAGGATCACGGCCGTCGAACTGCACGAGCGTGATCCTGGCTTCACCGGCGAGCTTGCGTTGATCGGCGAGGAAGGTGTTGAACCCTCCGATGGTGTCATCGGCGATAGGGCCCATCGACCCGCTGCGGTCGAGCAGCACGGTGACGTGCACACGGTCGGCATCGGCGGCCGAGGGCGAGCCGGGGCCGGCCTGTGGCGAGTCTGCGCCCTGCACGAACCGTGCGTGGATCCGATCGGCGATCGAGCGGATTTCGCCTGCAGCTTCGAGGTCGTCGACCCAACGCGACGGGAAGGCCGAGTCACCATGGTAGGCGCCGGCCATTGCGCCGGTCATGGCGGCGACGGTGTCGGCGTCGTAGCCGCCGTTGACGGCGACGACGATTGCCTCTTCGGGGTTCTCGCAGTTGGCGAGGAATGACCAGAGAGCCGCGGGCAGTGATTCGAGCACGAAGCCGCCGTTGTAGGTGTGGGCGAATGCGTCGGACGGAGAGAGTTCGAGCATGTCGGCGAGTTCGCCGATGCGGTCGGCGAGGCGAACCGGCTCCTTCCCGGCGCCGATACGTCGTTCGACCGCGGCGGCGTCGTCGAAGTCGGCGAGCACGTCGATGATCTCGGCGAGGAGGGCGCGAGGGTTGAGCGTGCCTGTGGTGGTGCGGGCCAGACGAGCCACGGTGTAGGCCTGCACGACGCTCGAGGCGACGGCGAGGCGGTCGGCGTGAGTGACGACAGCGTTGCGGGCCGTCTCGCGGCGTAGCGCGTCGAGGTCATCGCCGAATGCGAGGCCCAGTGGGGAAACCCGCATGGCGGCGCCGTTGCCCGCGGAGGGGATGCCTGATCGCCACCAAGGCTTGCCTTCGATCAGCCGGATGATGGAGCGGCGTGTGGCCTGCCCGATCCCGCGGATCGAGTCGAGCCGTTCGGTGAGAACGCGGCCGAAGTCAGCAGGGTGGTCATCGCCGGCGTCGAGCAGGGCTCGGGCGGTCCACAGGGTGAGCTGGGTGTCGTCGGTGAAGGTGCCGACCGGGCCACCGTTCCAGCCGCGCCGCGGAACGAAGTCGCGTAGTTCGCCGTACTGGGCTTGGATCTTGGCGGGAATGACGGATTCGACGGGGCGGCCGAGGGCATCGCCGATGGCCGAGCCGATGAGGGCTCCGCGGTAGCGGTCAGGGTCGGGGGCGTCTGCCGCGGCGATGAACTGCTGCGCCTTTGTGCCGGCGGGGCCGGTCGGGAGAAGGCCTCGATTGGTGAGTTCGGTGTCGATTTCGTGCTGGTTCACAGGTGTGCTCCTGGGTGCGTTGAAGGGGAGGAATGGTCCGAGGGTCGTCAGTGTCTGAGTACCCGCCGAACGTGACATTCCTCAGGTGCTGAGGGATCCGCCGCCTCTTTGTATCAACTCTACAATAACATACATTGAGGGTTCTTGTCAAATCGACACGTATCTCGTAGGTTGAGTGTCATGTCCGAATCGACCGGCGCTGAGTCATACGACCCGGGCGCCTACCCCCCGTTCGCGGTGACTGTCGACATCGTGGTCTTCACCATCCGTGACGACCGGCTCCAGCTCGTGCTGATTCAGCGGAACGAGCCGCCGTTTCAGCGGGCGTGGGCGTTACCGGGAGGGTTCGTACACATCGATGAGGACCTCGAGGCAGCGGCTCGGCGAGAATTCGTGGAGGAGACCGGAGTCGATGCAGGCCCGACCCACCTCGCTCAACTCCGCACCTACGGCGCTCCCGACCGCGATCCCCGAATGCGTGTGGTGACAGTGGCGTGGTGGGCCGTCATGGCCGAGGTGCCCGACCCCGAGGCCGGCACTGATGCCGGCTACGCGGATCTCGTCGGCGTCGACGATGTGGTCGAGGGCCGTGTGGAACTCGCCTTCGACCACCGCCAGATCGTGCTCGACGCGCTCGACGCGCTCGGTGATGAGCTCGAGAACTCCACGGTGGCAACGTCATTCTGGAAAGAAGCGTTCCGCATCAGTGACCTCCGGAAGGTCTACGAACTCGTCTGGGGGTTCGAACTCGAACCCGGCAACTTTCAGCGGAAGGTGCGAAGCATCGAGGGGTTCGTGGAGCCGACCGGGGCGCGATCGCTCAACCCCGACGGTGGCCGCCCGGCGCAACTGTTCATGAGTGAGCCCACAGTGCGGCCGCTCAGTTCATCGCTGCGTCGAGAACGGGACCGCAAGAAGAAGCCGTAGCCGACCATGACCTCATGGCCGGCTTGCCTGAGTTCCCAACCCGTCTCTGCGCCCAGACCTTCGAGCGCTACCCCGCCGTGTATCTCGAGTTCGCTGGCTTCAAGGTGGCCGGAGGGCATTGAGGGGCGTGCTTCGCGTCGACGGGCCAATCGCCAATTCCTGAGTGGTAGCAATGGCGATCCAGGGAATGCAGGATGCTGCGCTCATGTCTGGCGGCGAGCCAACGATGGGCGGGCGGACCTACGAGTTCGCTGCGGCCGACTCATCGGCAACACGCCATCGCCGTTCCAGGTCGGCGAGGGACAAGAGGTCGATCCCGGTTGACGCGGCGGCTGCTCCTACGGCTGCAGGAATTGCAGCGAACTCAGCCCGACCGGCCTCCGCTGCCTTGATGAGATCGACCGATACCCCTACTTCAACGGAGAATTCCGGCAGCGACAACTGCCTCGACCCCCTGGCAGCAATGACAACGGCCCCAGCGACTGGGTGGGTCGCACCCTCGGCTCTGAGTCGTCGAGCGAGATGCTCCGTCAACGCGGTGCGGTCGATGCTGGTCATGCGACGCTCCGATCGTGGCCCGCCCGGAACCAGCCGTGATCATGCAGCTCGCCAAAACGATCATCGGACTCGATCAGCTGCCACACCTTGGCACCGTGACGTTTGCATATCTGGCGCACCGCGGCAGGCTTGCGACCAAAGCGCAGACCGACAGTGTCGGCCGGCGACGGGTCACCGAACCCCTGCTGAAGCCGGTACTCCCAATAGATGTCCTGCTGCTCGTCGGTGCCAACGGAACGGATCGCCTCGTCGAGCAGCCTCACACGGTCGTGGCGGCTGATGAGCACCGACAGATCGTCGCCGGCCAGGTCGGCCACCACGGCACCGCCGTAGGGACCGGCCTCGCATTCGAGGTCTTCATCGCTGCCGAGATCGTTGAACTCGACCGTGCGGTGGCCGATCGCAAGAC
>JAERSO010000163.1 GCA_016845585.1 Acidimicrobiaceae bacterium
TCGGAGTGGAGCTAAGGGGAATTGAACCCCTGACCTCTTCCATGCCATGGAAGCGCTCTACCAACTGAGCTATAGCCCCGAGATTGGAGCACTGATCGTACCAGCGCGCTCTCACACTGACACCCTCCCCGGATGGATGTCCGCAGCGTTCTAGCGTCATCGTGATGCAGGTGACGCGGCGAGTGGTGGGGGCGGTGACAGCCACATTGTTCGGGGTCAGCGTGTTCGTGGCCACGTCCACACCGGGCCCGCTTCTCTTCGCCGACGATGTGGCCTATCTGTCGATGGCGCGCACACTGGCGGGCGACGGCGCCTCTCCGATGCCACCCCAGCCGCCGTATGGGTTCCTCTACCCGATCCTGCTGGCGCCCGGTTGGCTGCTGGGGCTCGATGAGGGCGGAATGCTCACCTACGCTCGTGTCCTCAACGCGGCAGTGGGGGCGTTGCTCGTGCCCGTCCTCTACGCGATCGTTCGGCGGATCTGGTCGACCGAGCGAGTGCCTGCCCTGCTGGCGGCGATGGTCGGAGCAGCGCTGCCTGCCCTGATGCTCACGGGCACGATCGTCTGGACTGAGCGACTTCTCGCGTTGCTCGTGGCGTGCGCCCTCCTCGCCATCGTGCGCCTCGCCGCGAGTCGCACACCGGACCGGGCGTTGCAGGCGATCGCCGTCGCGGCGGCTCTCTTCGCCACACACCCGCGCATGGGGCCGGTGGCAATCGTGGTCGTGGCCTTTGCCGCCCTCATCATCCGCCGCCCGGTTGCGGTACGCCTCGGGCTCCTCGGAGCAGCTGTCTTGGCGCTCGGGCTGACGGAGTGGGTTCGGCGAGCGATCGCCCACGCCACCTTCGACAGTTCCGGCACGTACGACGCCGGCGATCTCTCGTCGCGGCGAGGATTCGCCGAGTTTCCGGACATGGCGCAGCATGCGCTCGGCACAGGCGCCTACCTCACACTCGCCGGCACCGGAATCCTGGTCATCGGACTCGTCATGACGGCTCGGCGGCCGATCGTTGGGCCCGCTCTCGTCGCCATGCTCGGCGCCACAGTGGCCGTGGCCGGCTGGTTCCTCACTGGCGTGCCGCGAGCCGACGCATGGTTGCACGGTCGCTATGTCGAGGTGTTCGCGCCGGTGTTGCTCGCGCTCGGACTCGCATCGCTCAAGCACCTGAGCTGGAAACCGGCCGTCGGGTTCGTGGTGGTGGGTCCGATCGTTGCCGGGATCGTGGCGGCGTGGGCTGGTCCCGGCAACAACTGGAACACGCCCAGGTCTCCGGTGATGATGCTCGGCGTCGAGGTGAGCGGCGCGCCCTTCGGCTCCGACGTGTTCGAGCCCGGTGCGGCAGCATCCGTGGCCGTCGTGGTGGGACTCATCGTCTGGTGGCTCTGGAGGCTCGAACGACAGGTGACCGCCACCATTGTTCTGAGCGCGGTGGTGGCCCTCGGTGTGGCCAGTGGGCTCGAAGGGCTCGACCAGCTCCATGCGAGCAACATCAGCGGCCAGACGGCCGGCGTGTTCGAGAATCCTGACGAAGTCGGGGAGTTGTACGTCGATGCGCAGCGGGTGTCCCCGAACCTCATCGCCGGCCTCGCCTGGGAGATCGGATTCGACGACACCACGAAGACCCTGTCGCCGGAGACCACCCATCTGCTCCTTCCGCCAGACGCTCAGCCGCCGACGGGGGCCACACTCCTGCTGCAGTTCGAGAGCGGGACGGTCTGGGCTCTCGGCTGATCAGTCGCCGGTGTCGCCACGTTCGTCGTCGGCCTGACTCTGCAGGAACCGCTCGACCTCGGCGGCCAACTCGTCAGACGAGGGCAGGTCGGCCTGCGCCTCGGCGAATTCGTCGTGTTGGGCCTCGAGCTGCGCCAGCATTTGGCCGTGAGACTCCTCTGTGCGCACCAACGCGTCGAGCCGGTTGCGGGTGGCCAGCGACTCCGACGCCAGATCAGCTGTGTCGAGCGACAGGCCCGCTGATCGTTCGAGACCTTCGATCAGCGCCAACGCAGCGGGGGGATAGGCGACGCTCGACACATAGTGCGGGACCTGCGCCCACAGCCCGAACGAGTCGATGGACACCGCTTCGAATGCCTTCTCCAGCGCCGACTCGACGCCTGCCGGCACGTCGAGCGAAGCATTGTTGAGCGTCGGATCGACCAGCTCCGGTGTCGACGCGGTGATCGACAGCATCGCGGCTCGGGTGTGGGGCGCCGCGGCGGGATAGGCGCCGAGGCCGACCATTCGACGAATGGCGAAGCGTTGACCGAGATCGACAACGGCATCGACGAATGTGCGCCAGTTGTGATCCGGCTCGGTGCCGTGGAGAAGAAGGACATCGTTGCCGTGGTTGTCGCGCCCGGCCACGAGCTCGATGAAGGGCCAGTCGAGCCCGACATTCACGCCGTCGACGATATGCATCACCGGCCGGCGGGCGCGATGGTCGATCAGCCACTCGGTTTCGAACGTGGCGATGGTGGTGGCGTCGATCTGGCTCAGAATCCGCTCTACCGCAAGTCCGGCGGTCAGACCCGCATCGATCCAGCCGTCGAAGTGCACGAGCAGGACCGGGTCCAGGAGATCCGGTGTGCCCAGAAGGGTGTAGAGGTCCTCAGGGGTTGCGGGGCGAGTCATCACCCCCGAGCGTATTCGGGACACGGGAATTGTGGTGACGGGCGCTACGTTGCACTACACGATGGCTGATGTAACTGATGCAACGTTCGAAACCGCCGTGGTCGAGCGGTCCAAGCAGGTCCCGATCGTGGTCGACCTCTGGGCCGAGTGGTGCGGCCCCTGCAAACAATTGGGCCCGATCCTCGAGAAGGTGATCGGCGAGACCAACGGCGCCGTCGAGCTTGCAAAGGTCGATGTCGACGCCAACCCGGCTGTCGGTCAGGCGTTTCAGGTTCAGTCGATCCCTGCCGTGTACGCCATGGTCGACGGCCAGATCGTCGATGGCTTCATGGGCGCGCAGGGCGAGGCTCAGGTCCGTGAGTTCGTCGAGAAGCTCGTGCCGGCCCAGGAGCTTTCCGAGGTCGAGCAGCTGATCGCCAATGGTGACGAAGCCTCCCTGATCGCCGCGGTGAACATCGAGCACGACAACGCCGAGGCGATCTGCGCCCTGGCGGAGATATTCATCAACACCGATCGGGCCGATGAGGCGATGCAGATCCTCGCCCGTATTCCCGAGTCGCCGGAAACCCGCCGTCTCGCGGCGTTGGCCCGTACGGGCGACGCCGGTGCCGGCGACATCGATGCCACGCTCGCGGAGCTGCTTCCGAAGGTGAAAGCCGACGAGGATGCTCGCCAGCAATTCGTCGACCTGCTCGAAGTGCTGGGTGGCAGCGATCCTCGCACCGCCGAGTGGCGCCGCAAGCTCAGCACCGCCCTGTTCTGACCTCCCTGTTCTGATCGCCCTGTTCTGATCGCCTGGCGAGCGTTCTGCTCGCGACGGTTGAGGTGGTCATTGGGCGTCGCTCGGGGGCCGCGGACTAACGTCGCCCCGGTGGCGATCGTTTGGGCGTTGCGCAGGCTCCGAGCCGAGCCGTTCATCGCCGGAGGCGCGCTGGTCACGGTCACGTTGGCGCTCGTTCTCCTCGCCTCCGGGCCGATCTTCGCGGACGCAGTGTCGACCGGTGCGCTTCGCCAGTCCCTGAGAGATGCACCCAGCTCGGACACGGCGATCGATGTGACCGCACGGGTGGAGGTCGGGCTGATCGACGACGTCGACGCGATCGTGGTCGGTAGCGTCAGCCGGTCAGCCGAGACCGTGGCTCCCGCCGTGACACGATTGATCACCGCGGCGGAGTCGTTCGCTCTGCCCGCCCAGCCCGCGGAGGAGCGGGTCGATCTGGCCCGGTTGGTCTGGGTGGAGGCGATCAGCGACCACGCGACGGTCGAGCATGGCGTGTGGCCCTCGGACGCAGGAAGCGTGGATGGCGCTGTGCCGGTCGCGGTCGATGCTGACGCCGCGGACGCGCTCGGACTCGACGTCGGGCACGATCTCGAGCTGACCGTTCGCACGGGTTCCACCACGAATGTGGCCGTTCGGATCGTGGGGACCTATCGGCTCGACGAGCCGTCCGGTCCGTTCTGGCACGAGCGAGATCGAGTCGCCGAGTCATTGACCGTCACGTCGTCGTTTCGGACCGTGACGTTCATCGTCCCCCGAGACGTCGTGGTTTCGGGTCTGTCTCCCCGACCCGAGCTCTCCTGGCTGGCGCTGCCGACGTTCGACGACATCGAGCTCGACGAGGTCGAGCTGTTGCGGGGAAGCACATTCGCACTCGAGGCCGACACCAACGCACGCCTGTTCGACCTCGGTGACGAGCCATCCACCGTGTCGGTGTCCACGTCCCTGGGCGAGGTTCTCGCCGACAGCGGCCGGGATCTCTCGGTTGCACAGGCGGTGATCATCGCCACGATCCTTCAGCTCGCGACCCTCGCCGCGTTTGCGCTGTTGCTGGTCGGTGGACTCGGGGTCGAGGCACGGCGCGCCGAGGCAACGCTGATACGGGCTCGGGGGGCCGGTGCTGGTCAGATGACGGGTGAGGCGCTCGTCGAGGCGGCAATCATCGTCGTGCCGATCGCTGTCATCGCCCCGTTCCTGGCAACCGGTCTCGTCGCGCTCTTCGACAACTTCGAACCCTTGGCGTCCATCGGGTTCGAACTCGAGACACGCGTGGTCTCGGGTGCGTGGCTGCTGAGCGCTGCTGCCGCCGTGATCACCGTCGGCCTGCTGACCTGGCCCACGGCCCGTGCCGCCCGGGTCGCCGCAGCCGAAGGGGCCGTCAGCCGGCAACAGTCGCGAGGAGTGTTGCAGCGCTCGGGCGGCGATCTCGCGATCCTCGCCGCTGCCGCGTTCGCGTACTGGCAGCTCCGGGTGCTCGGCGATGACCGGGCGAGCGCCGTCAGCGGTCGATTCGGCGTCGACCCGATGGTCATCGTGGCGCCGACGTTCGGTCTCGTCGCCGGCGCCCTGCTCGCTTTGCGCGCCTTGCCGGCCGCCACGCGGGTGGCGGAGCGGCTGGTCACGAGAGGTCGAGGAGCGGTAGCGGCATTGGCCGTCTGGCAGCTGGCGCGGCGGCCACACCGATTCACCAGAACGACGCTGCTGCTGATCATGGCCACATCGGTCGGCGTCTTCGCCGCGGCGTACGAACGGACATGGACTGCGTCGCAGGAGTCCCGAGCCGAACACGAGGTGGTCGCCGATGCTCGGCTCAGCCCGAACCGGCGGACCGGCGATTCGATCACCGCTCTTCAGCTGTCGACCGCCCTCGAAACCGTCGACGGGGTGGGACGGTCGATGGCGGTTGTCGAGATGGAGTCCGATCTTCCCGGCGCCGACGGCCCGGGGCGCCTGGTGGCTCTCGACGCCGAAGCGGCCGAGATCCTGAATGTCGATCGTGGGGAGTCGGATCTCTTCGCCGGTCTGGCCATCCTCGCTGCCGCACGCCCGGAGATCCCCGGGATCGGCGTTCCCGGTGACCCGACATCGCTTCACTTCCAGACAGATGTCTTCCTCGTGGACGACGAGGGACAGCGTCTGGAGCCAGATCCGGCCGCGCCCCCGGTCCCACCGCTGGCCGGAGTGCTGACGCTCTCGATTCTGGACGGCGACGGCCTGTTTCACCGTGTGAAATCCGGATCCTTCGGTTTCGGTGTGACCGATCGCGGTGTGGCGTTGACGGTGCCATCCGCCGGGGCGGGCGCTGTGCCCCGGCCGCCGTTGCGGATCATCGACGTGGAACTCGAGACCGTTACCCACGGGCCGATCAGCCGACGGGTGCGAGTCGAGATCGGGCCGCTCACCACGGTCGACGCAGGCGGTGGCACAACCGAGACCTCGCTCGTCGACGATCCCTGGACGGCTTCGACGGAGGTCCTGGGATTCCTCACGAACCCCGCCGGCATCACGCTTGCGTCGAGCCCCGCCGAGGAACGGCTGGTCCTCACGGTCACCAGCGGCTCCACATTGCTGACGGTCCCGGTGATCCATACTGTGGCGCGTCCGGACGTCCCACCCGCCGACACCGTTCCAGGATTGGCCGGTCGGGCGTGGGCGTTGTCAGCGGGCGTGGAGGTCGGCGACGTGATCCATGTCCCGACCGACCGGATCGACGGTCTACAAGTGGAGATCGTCGGTCATGTCGACGTGGTACCCGGCGTCGAGTCCGACGAACAGGCAGCGGTTCTTCTCGACCTTCCATCGATGCATTGGCACGAACGGACCCCGGGTTCCCCATACCGGGACATCTCGGAGTACTGGCTCGACTTCGAGCCGAATCCCACCGGGATCGTGGACGCATTGCTGCGGTCGCCGATCGAAGCGGTGGATGTCATCAGCTTGACAGAACGCTTCGGCGAGCTCACATCGAACCCGCCGGCGCTCGGATCCCTCGGCGCATTGGGTGTTGGCTTCATCGCCTCGCTCGTCTTCGCGATCGCCGCGTTGGTGGTCACCGCGGTGGTCTCGGCGCGCGAACGCAGAGCGGAGCTCGCCGTGCTCGAGGCGCTCGGGCTAGCGGCTCGTCAGCGGAGCCGGTGGCTGCTGCAGGAGCAGGTGGCGACGGTCGTGATCGGTGTGTCGGTCGGCGCCGGGGTCGGCCTCGGGCTGTCGCTGCTCGTGCTCCCGGTGATGTCGTTGT
Organism: Acidimicrobiaceae bacterium; assembly: GCA_016845585.1. Taxonomy (GTDB): domain Bacteria; phylum Actinomycetota; class Acidimicrobiia; order Acidimicrobiales; family Aldehydirespiratoraceae; genus JAACCU01. Next base: position 6,647 of record JAERSO010000163.1, read on the forward strand.
CGGCGGACGGCAGCGCGTCGTATCCGCCGGTTGTGGTGCTCATCCCGTGGATGCGGGTGGTGACCCTCAGCCTGGCCGTTGCCGCGGCTTCGTTGGCGGGAGTGGCGGCCTCGCTCGTCGCCGGCTTCGGCACATCCACAGCCACGGCGCTGCGGGCCGGAGTCGAGTCGTGAGGCGTCGGTCAGGTTTGCGGCGCCCGCGAGCGGGCGGCGTGGGCGTCGTCGTCTGGTGGCGTCATTTCCGGGACGGCTCGAACATTCTCGGTGCCATCGCGCTCGTCATACTCGTGGTGTCGTCCTCGATTGCGATCGCTCCGAGATTGCTGCAGACCGCCACCGCCGACGACCTGACGGAGACCATCCGCAGTGCGACACCCGAAGAGCGAAACATCCGCTTCCACCAACTCACCGAGATCGGTGCAGGGGCTCCCGGGCGAGCGTTCAGCAACATCGAGTGGGTCGGCGGGCAACTCCGCGACAACCACGTCCCATCGTCGGTCCTCGACCTGGTCTCCGAAGAGCAATGGTTGTTCGACTCGCCGCAGTTCGTCATCGGTCCGTATCCCGACCAGCTCCAGGTGCGCATGGGGCTTCCCACGACGACGTTCTCGAGGTTCACCGAGTGGCGGGAATCGTTCCGGTTCCGCGAGCAGAGCGGGATCGAGGAACACTCGACGCTGATCGCCGGCGCGATGCCGGTCGCCCAGGATCCGGAATTCTGGCTCGAAGGGCAGGGGTGCCCCGATGAGGTCGCCGACATCGAGGAGTACGAACCCGATGACGGGGTGGAGTGCCGAGTCGTGGTGATCCCGGTATTCCAGACCGTCGTGTCGCAGATCACGGCCGACGAGCTCGGATTCGGCATCGGTGATCGGGTCGTCTTGCGACCCCTGCCGAGCGAGTTGGGATTTCAGACCGCAGCCACCGGCGTGGTCGGCGTCCGGCTCATACTGGAGCTCGCGGGAATCGTCGAGCTCGACCCGATCGAGGATGGGTACTGGTACGGCGATGAACTCCTCCATCGGCCACGGACCTTCGAGAACTCCGATTTCCGGTTCGTCTTCGGCGCCGGCCTTCTCGGGGGCGATCAGTACCGGTCGTTCCGTGCTGCTGTGAGTGGAATGGGGCTCGGTTTCTCGTGGCGCTACCTCCTCGATCCTGACCTGGTCGAGGGTGCGGATTCCGAGCAGTTGGCCATCGACGTCGAGAAGATCGCGCCCCCCGACGTCGAGGTCGTGACCCTGCTCCCCGCACTTCTCGAAGACCACCTCGCTCAGCGCCGGCTCACACTTCAGGTCTGGTCGCTGGTCGGCGCCGTGTTCGCGGCGGCGGCCGCCGCGGTCGTCTGGACGCTTGCCCGCGCAGACGCGGTCCGACGGCGATCGATCTCTGCCATGATGGCAGATCGGGGGGCGTCGAGACGTCAGCTTCTGCTGCTCGACTCGGGCACCGCCATCGTGATCACGGTGGTCGGAGTCGGCGCCGGAAGTGCCATCGCATGGGCCGCCTTCACGGATACGAGCTCGCGAGCCCCGCTTCTGGCCGCCGGGGTGTTCGGCCTCGGCTGTGTCGCCGCGATGACGATCGCTGGTCGCTCAGCGGGGGAGTCGAACCGATCGCGTCTCGCGGTGATGAGCGGGTCACTGGCCGTTCTGACGATCGCAGTGGTCGTGTTGTTGCGTCGGCGTGACAGCGGTGTCGAAGGTGCCGCCCGGGGCGCGTTCGACCTCACGCTCACCATCGCGCCGGTCCTGCTCGTGGCATCGATCGCCGTTTTCGGCGCGTGGCTCGTCGCTCCGCTGGCTCGGGTCGGCGCCCGTCTCGCGATGAGAACTCGAGGCGCGCTGTGGCTCGTCGGGCTACGGCGCCTCGGCGCGCAACGAGACGCCTTGCGGGGCCCGCTCCTCGCGGTGGTGATGGCCGCCGGCCTGGCCGTGCTCGCCGCGGTCGTGGCCACGTCGATCCGGGAGAGTCAGGAAGCGGCGGCACAGCAGTCGGTCGGCGCCGAGAACCGGATCGAGGTGACACTGGAGGACATCGGTCTGCCGCCATCGCTCGAGGAACAGATCAGAGCGCTGGATCCCGATGCCACCTTCGGCGTCGTACTTCCATTCGAACGATTCCTCGGGCCATCGTCGGGGTTCGTGGCCGATCTCGTCGCGCTCGACAACTGGCCGACCGGAGCCGCTGGTGACGGGGCGAGTATCGACCTTGTCGGAGACTGGAGCGCCCCTCACCTCCCGGGACCCGGCGACCGTGTCACCCTGACCTCGGGTGGACATGCCGTGGAGATGGGCGTACGTCAGCAGTTCGAGCGTTTGGCTGGCCTCGAGGGCTCCCGTGGCGTGGTTGTCATGGATCGAACCGTTCTCGCCGAGCTCACCAATGAGCCGTTCGTGACGCCGACCGTGGCCTGGCTCAGCGACGGCGTGGATCGAGCGGATCTGGAGGCCCTGATCGACGGCGTGCCCGCGGTGCGACTCGTGTCGCGTGACGACACATTGACCGCGATCACCGATGACCCCCTGAGTACGTGGACGAACCGTGGGCTGCTGGTGGGGGCACTCGGCGGTGTGGCGTTGGCCTTCGCAGCCGCGGTCGCCGCGGTCATGACCGGCTCGCCGATGAGGACGAGAGACCTGTCGTTTCTCACGGTGCTCGGCGCAGAGCGGGGCGGGGTGGTCCGGGTGGCGATGGCAGAACTGGCACCGCTGTTCGGTGTCACGGTCGCCCTCGGCCTCGCCAGCGGCGTGGTGACGGCACGGCTCCTGGGCCGGAACCTGAGCCTCGACGCGTTCTCCGGTGGTTCTGTGTCTTCCGGTGTGGTGGTCGACGGATGGTCATTGCTCGTCGTGGGGACCGTTCTGGTGGCTGCACTCGGTCTGGCCCTGTGGTTCGTCGCCCGGACAACGCGGCGGCTCGACCATGCGATGATGCTTCGAAGGGGGAGCGATTAGATGTCCGATGCCGCGGTGATCATCTGCGACAACCTGGTCAAGATCTACAAGCAGGCCGATCTCGAGGTGATCGCGCTCCAAGGCCTCGACCTGGTGGTCGACTCGGGTGAATTCGTGGCGATCATGGGCGCCTCGGGCAGTGGCAAGTCCACACTTCTGGGCGTGCTCGGCGGACTGGTGTCGCCCACCGCTGGCGCCGTCAGTGTCGGCGGCTACGACCTGCTGCAGCTGTCGGTGCGGGATCGCACTCGGTACCGCCGCAGCGAGGTCGGGTTCGTCTGGCAGCAGACCGCCCAAAACCTCGTGCCGTATCTCTCCGCTCGCGAGAACGTCGAGCTGCCCATGCGCTTCGCCGGCCGATCTCGGCGCGAGCGTCGACTCGCGGCCCTCGGCCTTCTCGATCAAGTGGGGCTGAGTGGGCGCTCCACTCATCGTCCGGCCCAACTGTCGGGTGGCGAGCAACAACGGGTGGCGATCGCCACGGCGTTGGCGAATGGACCGAAGGTCGTCTTCGCCGATGAGCCGACCGGCGAGCTCGACACCGACACGGCGGCTGAGGTGGTCGATGTCCTACGAACTGTCAATCGTGAGGACGGCGTCACGATCGTCGTCGTCACCCACGACAGCGAGCTCGCCGGCGGCACCGACCGCACGGTGCTGATCCGTGACGGTCGCACGAGTACGGAGGTTCTGAGACGTATGTCGAACGATGGAACCGGCGAATCCGTCGTGGCCGAGGAGTTCGCCGTTCTCGATCGGGCCGGCCGGTTGCAGCTCCCCACCGAGTACGTCGACGCGCTGGACCTTCAGCAGCGGGTGCGCCTCACCCTCGATCCCGATCGAATCAATGTCTGGCCCGACCGCCCCAACGGCAAGGCCGAAGACCCCGACGTCTGGGCGCGGCCCGCCGAATCCGAAGGAGCCGACGATGACTGACACGACGCCGGTCCTCGAAGCCTCTGCCCTCTCGAAGACCTTCTCGACCGGAGGTGGCGACATCCACGCGGTTCAGGAGGTCGACCTGCGCGTCGATGCCGGGTCCTTCGCCGTCGTCATGGGGCGCTCCGGAAGTGGGAAGACGACGCTGCTCAATCTCCTCGGTGGCCTCGATCGGCCGACTGCGGGGGAGGTACGGATCCACGGCAACGATCTGTCAGGGCTCTCCGACGGCGGGCTCGCCGTGATCCGTCGAGAGGAGATCGGCTTCATCTTCCAGGCGTTCGGCCTGCTGCCGATGCTCAGCGCGGTCGAGAACGTGGAGCTGCCGATGCGGTTGACCCGGGAGGACCCGACCGAACGCCGGGACCGTGCTCGAATCCTGCTCGACGTGGTCGGACTGGCCGACCGTGCTGATCATCGTCCCGCTGAGCTCTCCGGCGGCGAACAGCAGCGCGTGGCGATCGCCCGTGCGCTTGCCAACGAGCCCCGACTGATCCTCGCCGACGAGCCAACCGGTCAGCTCGACTCACGCACCGGAGCCGAGATCGTTCGCGTCCTGGCCGAACTGGTGGAGAGTCACGGGGTCGCGGCGTTCATCGCCACCCACGACCCCACGCCGCGGTCCCACGCCGACCACGTCTACCGGCTCCTCGACGGCCGACTCCAGCCGGAGGAGTGATCCAGCGTCTCAGCCGCGGCCGATGAACGGCATCGCCGTGGCCATGACGGTCATGAACTGGACGTTTGCGTCCAACGGCAGGCTCGCCATGTGGAGCACCGCGTCGGCGACGTGCTGCACATCCATCGTGGGTTCGACCTTGGTCGAGCCGTCGGCCTGGACGATCCCGGCCGACATGCGCTCGGTCATCTCCGTCGCCGCGTTGCCGATGTCGATCTGGCCACAGGCGATGTTGTACGCCCTCCCGTCGAGCGACGTGGATCGGGTGAGTCCGGTGATGGCGTGTTTGGTGGAGGTGTAGGGCGCCGAGAACGGGCGTGGGGCGTGCGCCGAGATCGAACCATTGTTGATGATGCGGCCGCCTTGGGGGTTCTGCGCCTTCATGATCCTGAACGCCTCCTGGGTGCACAGGAATGGCCCGGTGAGGTTCACATCGACCACGCGCTGCCACTGCTCGACGGTGAGATCCTCGAGCGGAACGGGCGGTGCGCCGCTTCCCGCATTGTTGAAGACCAGGCCGAGTCGGCCGAACGTGTCGACGGTCGATCGGAACAGGTTTGTCACCGCCTCGGCATCGCCGACGTCGGTCGGGATGCAGAGAGATCGGCCGGCGCTCTCGTCGGCCTGGGCGGCTGTCTCCTCGAGCGCATCGGCTCGGCGACCGGCGAGGGCGACGTCGTAGCCGGCATTGAGCAGGGTCGTGGCCGTGGCCCGGCCGATCCCACTGCCGGCTCCCGTCACGATGGCTACTCTCGGCTTCTCGCTCATCTTCGAGAACCTAGCCCCTCGCCGCGATGTCGCTAGAGGCCGGTAGGTTGAGCAGCAGCGGCTGCGCCGCATCGCACTTCCCCGCGAGACCCCCGACCCCGGGAGCGTCGCGTGGACGCGCCAGTGCCGACAACCGAAGCCGACCTCGACTGGCGACGCGCGCCCCGATTGCTGGCGGATCGCCTCGGTGTCTCACCGACCGCTGTCGTCATGGGCGTGCTCGGGATCGTGGCGGCCGGGATCGGAGCCTGGTGGGCGTTTCGGCCGCCGAGCGTGCCCGTCGAAGAGGTCCTTCCGTTCGTCGGCGATGTCGGCGTCTCGGTGCCGGCGACCACCACGACGGTGCCGCCGCCGCTCGTGGTTCACGTCGACGGTGCGGTGACGGTGCCCGGCGTTCACGAGGTGGTCGCTGGGAGCCGGGTGATCGACGCCATCCAGGCCGCTGGTGGCCTCACGACCGAGGCCGACCGGTCGCGGCTCAACCTGGCGCTGCTCGTCGAGGACGAACAGCGGGTTTGGGTGCCGCGGATGGGGGAGGACGAGCCGCCGGTCGTGGCACCCTCGGGTGGGTCGAGCGAGTCGTCAGTCGGCGGTGGCGCCGTCGTCGACATCAACCGGGCGTCGCCGACAGAACTCGAAGCGCTCCCGGGCATCGGGCCCAGTCTGGCGGCGGCCATCGTCGAGCACCGCGAGCGGGAGGGAGCTTTCGCCACCGTCGAGGAGCTGCTCGATGTCGCGGGGATCGGGCCCGCCAAGCTGGAGCAGCTCCGCCCGATGGCGGGCACATGAGGTCGCATCTGTTCGCGCTCGGGTCGCTCGCCGGTGCGCTCGTGCTGGTGCCGGTGCCAGGGTTCGTCGTTGTCGGCGCGCTGGGGTTGGTGTTGCGTCGGCCCCACCCGATTCCCGTGTTGGTCGCGGCGTTGCTCGTCACGAGCTGGCTGGGCAATCGCTCGCTCGACGGGCTGGAGCCGATGGTCTCGGGTCCGTTCGAAGGGTGGGTCACCCTCGTGGAGGACCCTCGGTCGTCGGGGTCGTTCGGGGTGCGGGCGGGAGCGCGGGTCGATGGTCACCGTGTGTCGATCAGTGCCCACGGGCCGGTCTCGGGCCGAGTGTCCAGTCGACTTGCCGGTGAGCAGCTCTATGTCGTCGGCCGTATGCAACCACCTCGGGCCGGCGACGACTGGGCGAAGTGGCGTCACGAGGTCGGTCGGCTCACGATCGAATCAGTCGTCGACACCGCCCGCGGCTCTCCGATCGCCCGTCTTGCCAACCGGGTGCGCGGCCTGCTCACCGATGGGGCCGGGCCGCTGTCGAGGACCGACCGAGCGCTCTATCTCGGCATGGTGATCGGCGACGATCGTGGGCAGAGTCCGGTCGTGGCTGACGACTTTCGGGCTGCCGGGCTCGGGCACCTGCTGGTCGTCTCGGGCCAGAACGTCGCTTTCGTGCTCGCGATCGTGGCGCCATTGCTCGCGGCGTCCCGCCCTGGTGTGCGTGTGGTGATTCTGTGTGCGGTGCTGGTGTTCTTCGCGGTCCTGACGCGCTTCGAGCCATCTGTTCTGCGAGCGGTGATGATGGCTGGGGTGAGCATCGGAGCCGTCGGTGCGGGAAGCCCGATCGACGGCCGCAAGGCGCTTTCGCTCGCGGTGGGCGTCTTGTTGTTGATCGACCCATTGCTCGCTCATGTCGTTGCCTTCCAGCTCTCGGCCGCGGCCACGGCAGGCATCGTCTGGCTGGCTGTGCCGCTCGGTGACCGAATCGGTGGCCCTACGGTCATCCGAATACCGTTCGCCACCACGGCGGCCGCCCAGATCGGGGTGGCGCCGCTGTTGCTCCTGACGTTCGGGCCGGTCCCGTTGGCGAGCCTGCCCGCCAATCTGCTGGCGGGTCCAGCGTCCGGTCCGGTGATGATCTGGGGGTGTACTGCCGGTCTGGTGGCGGGAGTGACCGGCGAACCGGTGGCAGCGCTGATCCATCTGCCGACGCGCCTGCTGCTGGCGTGGATCCGATTCGTGGCCCACGCCGCCGCGGTCGCTCCGCCGGCGATGGTCGGACCGATCGGATGGCTTCTCCTCGCGGCGATGGCCGCGCTGGTGATCCTCCGCCCGCGGACACGTTCGATGGTGGCGACGATGGCGCTTGGCCTCTCCATCGTGGTGGTCGCCGGTGCTCCGGCGTTCGGCCCGGGCCACACCACGGTGGTCGATGGCGTCGAGCTCAGGGCGACGGAACGAGGTCTGATCATGGTGCTCGACGATCCGGGCGACCCCCGCGGTGTGCTCGAGGAGTTGCGTCGCATGGGGGTGGGCGCACCGATCCTGATCATTGCCTCGGATGGTGATCTGGCCGACGCGCTCCTCGTTCTGTCGCTGAGGGATCGGTACGGCGATGTGGCTGTGCTCGCACCCGAGCTCCACCGAGTGCCAGGCGCTCGCACGGCTCGCGGCGGCGACCGGTTGCAGGTCGGCGCGATGGTGCTCGAGGTGGTCGACGTGGACGGAGGGATCGATGTGGTCGATCTCGGCGCGCCTGATGGCCGAGGGCGTGCTCCGCCCGGGTAGATTCGCCGCCGATGCACGTCGAGCTCGGCACCACCCGCTTCGACATCACGACCCGAGCGCTCGTGATGGGAATCCTGAACCGCACACCGGACTCCTTCTTCGATGGTGGCGAGTACTGGTCGTTCGACGACTTCATCCGGCAGGCCGAAAGCCTCGTGGAAGAAGGGGCCGACTTCCTCGATGTCGGCGGTGTCAAGGCGGGCCCCGGTCCCGAGGTGACCGTCGACGAGGAGATGGAACGTGTGGTTCCCGCGATCGAGGCACTGAGTTCCCGGTTCGATCTGCCGATCTCGGTCGACACGTTTCGGGCGTCGGTTCTCGACGAATCGCTGAAGGCCGGCGCGTGCGTGGGCAATGACATCAGCGGCTTCGGTGATCCCGCGTTCCTGGAGGTGGCGGCCCGTCACGGGGCATCCGTGGTGGCCACTCACGTACGAATCGGCCCGCGTATCGCTGACCCGGCACCGATCTACGACGACGTCCGCACCGATGTCACCGAGTTCCTCCGGGCCCGCGCCGGCTGGGCGAAGGCAGCGGGTATCCCCGACGAGCGCATCATGGTCGACGCCGGGCTCGACCTGGGCAAGACACCGGCAATGTCCTTGGAGCTGCTGCGGCACAGCGACGACCTCGCTGACCTGGGCTTTCCCGTCTTCCTGTCGGCATCGAACAAGGGATTCCTCGGCGAGGTCGCCGGCACTGAGGTCGACGACCGACGTGAGGCGACCTGGGGAGCCCATACGCTCGGCATCGCCCTCGGCTGTCGGATCCTGCGGGCCCACGATGTGAAGGGCAACCGGCGAGTGGCCGACATGATGAGCGCGATCCTCCAGCACCGGCGAGACTGACGACATGGTTGTACGGCTCATCGTGGGTGACGACCCCGTACTCGTTGGCGAGGCTGTCACGAACGCGGTCGACGAGCTGGTGGGCGAGGGCGATCGCGGTCTCATGCTCGAACTCCTGACGGAGATCGACTACCGCAACGACGAGGGACTCTGGGAGTCGGCGAAGGTGCTCGACGCCGCCCGCACGCCGCCGTTTCTCACCGATCGGCGCGTCGTCGTCGGCCGCCACCTCAGCCGCTTCTCCCGCAAGGACGACTACGGGCCGATCGTCGATCTCCTCGGAGAGCCGCTCGACACCACCGATCTCGTTCTCGTCTGGGAGCGAGGAGTCGAACCCAAGGTCGACCGGATGCCGGCGCTCCCCAAAGCCGTCAAGGAGGCGGCTGAGCTCGCCGGAGCCGAGGTCGTGCAAACTACCGCACCGAAGGGCAGAGCGGCGGGGGACTGGCTGCGGGACCAGCTCGGCTCGTCCACCGTCACCTTCGACCGCTCCGCGATCTCCGCTGTCGAGGACCTGCTCGGGGAGGATCGCAGCCGAGTCGTCGGTCTGATCCGCACGATCGAAGGTGCGCTCGGCGAGGGGGCCACGGCAACGGCCGACGATGTGGCCACGTTCGGCGGCGAGAAGGGTTCGACCGTTCCGTGGGCGCTCGATGACGCAGTCGACAAGGGTGATGTCGCCGGTGCGCTGGCGATCCTGCCGCGTCTGATCCCGTACTCGGGCACACCCACCGATCGCAATGGTGCTGCGTTCCGACTCCTGGCGGTTCTGCACAAGCGCTACAGCAACATGTTGCGCCTCGACGGTGCGGGTGTCCGGGATGAGAAGGAGGCCGCGTCGATCCTCGGTATGAAGGGTTCGACATTCCCGGCCAAGAAGGCGATGCAGCAGAGCAGGAAGCTGGGCACAGAGAAGCTCAGCCGCGCCATCGATCTCCTCGCCGAGGCCGACCTCGACCTCCGCGGCGCCAAGGACTGGCCTCCGGAGCTCGTGATCGAGGTCCTGACCGCCCGCCTCGCCAACCTGAGCCGTCGGTGAGATTTGTGATGTTGGGGACAGGCCCCAACATCACAAAACGGCGAACGCCGGGCCCCGTCGGACCCGGCGTTCGGAAACGTTCTCGATGAACAGCGTCAGTCGTTGAGACGCTTGGCCAGCTGGCTCTTCTTCCGAGCGGCCTTGTTCTTGTGCATGATGCCCTTGCCCACGCTCTTGTCGATGCGTTTGATGGCGGCCTTGACGGACTCGGCGGCGTCATCGGAGCCGGCGTCGAGCGCGGCCTCTGCGGACTTGGTGCGGGTGTGGATCTCCGAGCGGACCTTGCGGTTCGCGAGGTTGCGCTTCTCGGTCTGACGATTGCGCTTGATCTGCGACTTGATGTTTGCCACGACGTTCCTACTACTTCATGCGATCTGACGGCCCGAACAGGCCGACTGAGCAGGATATCGGGCCGTCCTACCCGATCGCACCCTCTCGACGAGAGCTTCGGTCGGTACCCTCAGGACACGATGGATCTTCAGCGCATCCGCAACACCTCGATCATCGCGCACATCGATCACGGCAAGTCCACCCTGGCCGATCGAATGCTCGAACTCACGGGCGCCGTCGACGCCCGAGACATGCGCGCCCAGTATCTCGACTCCATGGACCTGGAGCGTGAGCGGGGAATCACGATCAAGCTCCAGTCGGTTCGCCTCGACTGGAAGGACCATGTGGTCAATCTCATCGACACGCCCGGCCACGTCGACTTCGGCTACGAGGTCAGCCGGTCGCTCGCCGCCTGCGAGAGCGTCATTCTCGTCGTCGACGCCGCCCAGGGCATCGAGGCGCAGACGCTCGCGAACTGCTACCTGGCGATGGAGAACGACCTCGAGATCGTCGCCTGTCTCAACAAGATCGACCTCCCGGCGGCCGAACCCGATCGCTACGCCGCCGAAATCGAGAACGTGCTGGGCATCCCGGCCGAGGACATCCTTCGCATCTCCGCCAAGACCGGCGAGGGTGTGGGCGACGTGCTCGACGCCGTGCTCGATCGCACACCGGCCCCGGAGGGCGACGCCGACGCGCCGCTGCAGGCACTCATCTTCGACTCTCACTTCGACCAGTACCGCGGTGTGGTGTCGTCCATTCGTGTCGTCAACGGTGTGATGAACAGCCGCGACAAGCTGAAGTTCCTCCACGCCGGCACGAGTCATGATCCTGACGAGATCGGCGTTCGGACACCTGACAATCTCCCCGTCGACGAACTCGGCCCAGGCGAGACCGGCTACCTGATCGCCGGCATCAAGGACGTCGGCGAAGCTCGTTCGGGTGAAACGGTCACCACTGACCGCAGGGGGTCCGACGAGCCGCTGGACGGATACAAGGAACCGAAGCCGATGGTGTTCTCGGGTCTCTACCCGATCGACGGTGACGAGTTCTCCGACTTGCGCGAGGCCCTCGAGAAGCTCCGGCTGAACGACTCGTCGTTCACCTACGAGCCAGAGACGTCCGGTGCGCTCGGTTTCGGTTTCCGCTGCGGCTTTCTCGGCCTGCTCCACATGGAGATCGTGCGGGAGCGACTCGAGCGCGAGTTCGGGCTCACGCTCATCTCCACTGCGCCATCCGTCGCCTATCGCATCACGAAGGGTGACGGCAGCGAGATCATCTGCTCCAACCCCTCGGAGCTCCCGCCGGCAGCGGAGATCGTCAGCATCGCCGAGCCGTATCTCAAAGCCAGCGTGCTCACGCCCACCGACTACACCGGCACGATCATGGATCTCTGCCAGACCCGGCGTGGCGAGATGGTGAAGATGGACTACCTCTCACCGGAGCGTGTCGAGATCCACTACCGGCTTCCGCTCGGCGAGGTCGTGATCGACTTCTTCGATCAGCTCAAGAGCCGCACCCAGGGCTACGCCAGCCTCGACTACGAGCCCGACGGCTACGCGGTCGACAACCTGGTGCGTGTCGACATCCTGCTCCACGGTGACCCGGTCGACGCGTTCAGTTCGATCGTTCACAAGGACAAGTCCTACGACTACGGCCGCAAGATGGCGGAAAAGCTCAAGGAATTGATCCCGCGTCAGAACTTCGAGGTGCCGATTCAGGCGGCGATCGGTGGCAAGATCATCGCCCGCAGCACGGTGAAGGCCTACCGCAAGGACGTCACCGCCAAGCTCTACGGCGGCGACGTCACACGAAAGAACAAGCTGCTCAAGAAGCAGAAAGAGGGCAAGAAACGTATGAAGTCGATCGGCCGCGTCGACATCCCGCAAGAAGCCTTCATCAGTGCCCTTCAACTCGACGACTGACTGAAGTCTCCCGGGTATCGATGCTCGATGCTCGCTGTCGGGGAACGAGTGATCAGGACACCGGGTGGGTTGGCTGGGTCAGCCCGCGCCACCCTGCCAGCGGTTGATCTCGGATTCGTATCGAGCCCTGGTGTGCGCGGGCGACCGGTCGGCGCTGGAGCCGAGCGCTCGTCCGAGAAACCGGAGGAACCGCCTGAAGCTGCCGGTCTTGCCATCGTTGGCCATAGTCGACGGTAGCTGACGTCGGCTGCGGTGTACGGTCGGTCCATGGCAGTTTCCCGATTCGAACGCTTCAAACGAGCGATGCGCAACATCCTCGGCGCGTGGGCCGGCGGCGGTGGTGCTCATTCGTCAGCCCACAGCGCGGCCGACCATGCCACCAACATGTCGCGGGACAGTTCGGGGACATAGGTGTTGCGCGATCTGCGCCGATTCGCGCGAGCGATGGGCAACGTCCTCCGCTCGTGGGCGGTCGGGGGAGCGACGGATTCGACCGGTCTTTCGTCCGGCAGGGATTGATTTCGTCCGCCGGGGTTCGTTCCGGTCCGGCACTCGGGCGCCGATAGGATCTCGTGATGCTTGACGAGCGGAAGGCCGCGATTCTGCGGGCCGTCGTCCAGGAATACATCGAGACGGCCCAGCCTGTGGGCAGTGGACGCATCGCGGCCGCACCCGGCGTGGAGGTCTCGTCCGCCACCGTCCGCAACGAGATGGGCGCGCTCGAGGAAGCCGGTTACCTCGTGCAGCCCCACACCAGCGCCGGCCGTATCCCGACCGACAAGGGCTACCGGTTCTTCGTCGATCTGCTCCGCTCGTCCGATGTCGCACTCGAACCGGTCGAGCAGGGCCAGGTGCGCGACTTCTTCATGGGTGTTCATGGAGAGCTCGAGACGGCATTGACCCAGACTTCCTCGCTGCTCACCTCCCTCACGGACTGGACGACGGTCGTCGTCGGCCCCACGGTCGAGCAGGCAACCGTTCGCACGGTGCAGCTGATCGATCTGTCGAGTCACATCGCAATGGTGGTGGCGGTTCTTTCGAACGGTGTGATCGAGAAACGCACGGTGGAGGTCGCACTCGAACTCACGGCGGAGATCGTCGAAGACGCCGGCCGCCGGCTCGCCCGGACGGTGGAGGACAAGACGCTGAGTGAACTCGGCGCCACCTTGGCCGAAGGCGAGCCTGACCCGCTGCTGGACGCGGCCATCGCCGCGCTCAGTGCAGCCGGCCGCAAGGCCGAGCTCTACGTCGGCGGTGCTTCCCGAATGGCGTCCGCCTTCGAGGCCGTCGATCAGGTGCGCGAGGTGCTCTCGATTCTCGAGGAGCAGATCGTGGTCGTGTCGCTCATCCGTGATGTGCTCGATCGCGGCATGCGAGTTGCGATCGGGGAGGAGACCGGTGTCGGCTCCCTCGCCGAGTGTTCGCTGGTGCTGGCGCCGTTCAGCATCGACGGCTCCGCTGATGGCACCATCGGGGTTCTCGGCCCCACCAGAATGGATTACTCCCAGGCGCTCTCGGCGGTGGCCGTCGTGAGCCAGCGCCTCGAACGCGCGTTGACCGAAGGCTGATCGATGGCAACTGACCACTACGAGACCCTGGGTGTGGCGCGTGACGCCACCGACGAGGAGATCAAACGCGCCTACAAGAAGCTGGCGCGAACGCATCACCCCGATCTGAACCCGGGCGACAACGGCTCCGAGGCGAAGTTCAAGGAGATCGGTGCTGCCTACGAGGTCTTGTCGGATCCGGATCGCCGCTCGCGCTACGACCGTTTCGGCACCGATCAACCCGGAGCTGGTGGCGACCCCTTTGGCGGCGGCCTCGGTGACATCTTCGAAGCTTTCTTCGGTGGGGGCGGCTCGGTCTTCGGCCAGGGTCAGCAGCGCCGAAGCGGTCCACCGCGCGGTGAAGACCTGGAGGCCACGGTCGATCTCGATCTCGAGGAAGTCGTGTTCGGGGGCGACCAGGAAGTCACGATCCGCACCGCGGTTCGCTGCGAGGACTGCGACGGTTCCGGCGCCGAGGCCGGCACCGAACCCGTCACCTGTCCCGACTGCAACGGCAGCGGTCAGGTGCGCCGGGTGCGGCAGTCGGTTCTCGGTCAGATGGTCACTGCGAGCGCCTGCGGCCGGTGCGGCGGCCTCGGCCACGTGATCGACGACCCGTGCCCGACGTGTGACTCACAGGGCCGCACGATCGAGCAACGCACCTATTCGGTCGAGGTGCCCGCCGGTGTGGACGACGGCTCGACCCTGCGGTTGTCGGGTCGCGGCGCCGCCGGTCCGCGCGGCGGAGCCAACGGCGACCTCTACGTCCACGTCCGGGTGCGTCCCCATGCCACCTTGCACCGTGACGGCGATGATCTCGTCCACGATCTCTACATCCCCTTCACCCAAGCCGTCCTCGGGGCCCACATCGACTACGAAACCCTCGACGGCAGTGAGGATCTCGTGATCCCGGCCGGCACCGAGTCCGGCACGGTGTTCCGCCTCCGGGGCCACGGTGTTCCCCACGTGCGCGGGCGCGGTCGCGGCGATCTCCGTGTCAACATCGTCATCGACGTCCCGGCCGGTCTCGACGATGCGCAGGACGAACTGCTCCGTCAGTTCGCCGCGGCGCGCGGTGAGGAGATAGCGGAGCCGGGTCAGGGACTCTTCTCGAAGATCAAGTCCGCGTTCTCATGAGGGCCGGTGATCCGCTGTCCGACGGATCCCACGGCCCCCACGTTCTCGTCGCCGACCTCGACCATCCCGACATCGCCAACGACGACCGCCACCACCTCGAGCGCGTTCTCCGGATCCGGGCTGGCGACCCGGTCACACTCGGGGATGGGCACGGCAACTGGCAGCCGTTCCGATGGGCACCCGTGCCGGAAGCGGTGGGGGAGCGCCGCCACGTGCTGGCGCCGAATCCTCGGATCGGGGTGGCGTTTGCGTTGATCAAGGGGGGCCGGCCGGAGTTGGTCGTCCAGAAGCTCACCGAACTCGGCGTCGACGACATCCATCCGTTCATCGCCGCACGGTCGGTGGTTCGCTGGGATGAGACCAAGGCAGCGCGAAATGCGGAGCGACTTGCGAGGGTCGCACGCGAGGCCGTGCTGCAATGTCGCCGGGCCTGGATCCCAACCGTTCACCCCGTTGCCGACTTCGCCAGTGTGTCGGTCCTGCCCGGGGCCGTACTCGCCGACCTGGGTGGGTCAGATGTCGGTATTGCGGATCTGCCGCCGATCGGTGCCACGGCTCTGGTCGGCCCCGAAGGAGGCTGGGCCGACGAGGAACGCCTCGTTCCGATCCCGAGGATCTCGCTTTCTGACGGTGTGCTTCGCGCCGAGACGGCTGCGATCGCGGCCGGAGTCGTTCTCGCCGCGAGACGACGTGGTCAATGACGGTGGTTGCAACTTCAGAACCGAACTTCACAAGGAGATCCGGGCAGGTCTGTCAGTGATTGGCACGAGTAGGTACTCTGGCCTAGGCTTGCGGTCACGGTGCGTAACCATTCGGTCGCTGGACGTGGGATCGACACCCGGGAGAAGTTCAACCAGAAGGTGGGCGAGTGTCAGGAATCAACATGACGCAGGAGTACAGCAGGCGCGTTGGCGAGCGTCTTCGTGCGATTCGGCGCCAGAAACGGTTGTCGTTGCAGGAAGTCGAAGCCGCGTCGACCCAGGAGTTCAAGGCGTCGGTTCTCGGTGCGTACGAGCGTGGCGAGCGGGCCATCTCGGTGCCGCGGCTGCAGCGTCTCGCCCGGTTCTACAACGTGCCGGTCGACCAACTGCTCCCGGCCGATGCCGGTCCGAGCTTCGGTCTGTCGCCGGCCGACGAGTCGGTGATCGATCTCACCGAACGGCCGTCGCGCCGCGAGGGCGATCCGATGACCATCGATCTCACGAAGCTGGACGCGTTGTCGGGTCCCGAGAGCGAGATGCTCGGCCGCTACCTCACGATGATCCAAGTCCAGCGCCAGGACTTCAATGGCCGGGTGCTGACCATCCGTTCGAACGATCGTCAGGCCCTTGCCGCGATTCTCGGCACCGGTATCGAGGGCGCAGCTCCGCGTCTCGACGCGCTGGGTCTCAGCTACCGACCCTGAACTCATACCGCCGGGAGCACCAGAGTGGTTCCGGGGTGGATCACATCGGGGTCGACTCCGATCACCTCACGGTTCTCGTCGATGAGCCGCTGCCAGTAGCGCGCCACCGCGAGTTCTGACGGCATCTCGTCGTTGCTGGTGGAACCGGCGAGCGTGGCTTCGGCGACGCTCCAGAGGTGGTCGCCGCGCTGAACGACCCAGCGGTCGGTCGGCGTCGCGGGTGGTGCCGTCGGCATGGATGCAGCCGGCGGTTCGACCTGAGTCGCGGTCGGTGCCGGGGGGATGACAGCGTCGCCGTCGACGGCGGCGCTGCCGATGTCGAACAAGACGATCGGTGCCGGGGCGCGCTCAGCCCCAGCGGCGGCCGCCATACCTGGTGCCAGAGTGCACGCGGCGATGGTGGCGGACGCGAGCGTTCGACGAAGGGTCGCCGGAAGGCCGCGGGCGAACAGACGCGCCAGGCGGGGGAGTCCCACGAGTGCCGAGAGTGCAGCGAGCGATCCGACCAGTGCGACATGGAGTGCGCCCGCTATGGCGAGTACACGCAGAAGAGCGATCGCGGCGGCCGCAGTTCCGGTCTCATCCCACCATTCCAGAACGGTGCCGGGATCGGTCGGGGGAGCGGCGGCCGGGATCGAGGCGAACGCGGTGACGGCCACGGCCGCCGCTGAGGCAAGCGCCACGCCCCGGATGGGTGCGATGGCGGCAGCAGGATGGTGATTCATGTTTCCTCCAGGGGGACGAGGACGGATCCGGTGTCGGTGCGAGCCCGAAGCGAGACGCACACGTCGTGCTCGTCGACCTCGAGCGAATGAGCGCCTTCGACCACCACGATGTGCTGCGCCACGACCCCGGACTTCGGAGCCGGCCATTCACCGAAGATGGCGATTTCACCGGTGGTGGGCCGCAGGAGGGCGGGTGTGGTGTTGCCGTCGCAGTTCCAGTCGCCCACGATCGCGACATCGCCGGGCTGGCCGAGCGCGTACTGTCGGCCGTCGTTGATGAGCGTCGGGGCGCCGGGCGCCGGTGGGGCCAATGCGGTCGGTGGAACGAGCGGAGCCGCTGGTGCCGGCGGAGCCGCCGACGGCCCCAGCCCGATGGCCCCGGCCGTCGTCGTCGAGGCTGCTGAAACGGACGTACGACTCCGGGGAGAAGGGTCGTCGCCGGCGGTGAGCAACGACATGGCCGACATTCCAATGGTGGCAGCCGCGACGAGGGCAATGACGCGCCGGGTGACCCGGCGTCCGGGCGGCGGCGCCCCGTCCTCCGCCAGGAGCGCATCCAGTCGGGAGGTGGCGGTTCGGGCCGAGATCGACCCCCGACGCAAGTCGGTGCTGATCGCCGCGATGTGTGACCGCTGTTGATCGTCGAGGTCGGTGGTCATCTCCACGAGGAGTTCGGCCAACGCGGTGAGGTCTTCGGGGGACGAGGAGCCCGAGAGCGCGGTGCTGCGCCCGAACCCGCAGAGCACCGGCCGGGTGTCGCTCCCGGTGATGATGTGGCTCGCGGTGAGACTTCCGTGGGAGATCTCGGCATCGTGGAGGTCGGCCACGATCGAGCACAGTGCGGCCAGGGCGCGGACGGCGTCGAGCCCGTGTGGCGGCCGGCGCTCCCATGTGTCGGTGCCGGCGAACATGGTGACGAGCTGCACCGTCGGCTCGGTCTGGTGCTCCACGTACTCCACGACGCTCGGATGGCTGATCCTTCGCAGCGTCTCTGCCTCGCCCGCGAGTGTCTGGGCACGGCTGCTGTCGATCGGCGCTTCCTTCACCGCCACGATGCGTTCGCCGCGACGCGACACGGTGATGCCGCTCATGGCGACCTCAATGACTTTCGGACCATTTCAAACAGCTCCATGTGCATAAACAATACATGAAACAACATGATCTGCAACCAATAGGTATGGATCGTCACGCTGGCAGCGTCGAGGCCGGGCTAGCCTTGAGAGATGTCCTCCCCGCGTGTCGTGGCGATCGAGCCGTCATCACCCGCCGAGAGGGCGGGTCTCCTGCCCGGCGACGAGATCCTTGCCATTGCCGGCGAGGTACCTCGAGACGTGATCCGTTGGCAGATCCTCACCGATGAGCCCGAGATCGATCTCGTGGTCCAGCGCGGTGACGAGAACTTCCAGGTCGTCGTCACCAAGGACGGGGCCGAGCCGCTCGGCGCCGAGGTCCATGCCGCACTGTTCGACAAGGTGCAGACGTGCGACAACCACTGCGAGTTCTGCTTCATCCACCAGCTCCCGAAAGGGATGCGACGTTCGCTGTATCTGAAAGACGACGACTATCGCCTGTCGTTTCTCTACGGGAACTTCACCACCCTCACCCGGTTCACCGAGCTCGACCTCGAACGCGTGATCACCGAACGGTTGTCGCCACTCAATGTGTCGATCCATGCGACGGACCCCGACATCCGAGCCGACATCCTGAAGAACCGGCGCGGCGCGGTGTCACTGCGCTGGCTGCGGGCCCTCCTCGACCACGGCATCGACGTCCATGGCCAGATCGTCGTGTGCCCCGGCGTCAATGATGCTGATGTACTCGATGACACCCTTGCCGGGGTGCTCGAACGGTTCCCGGAGTTGGCCACCATCTGTGTGGTGCCTCTGGGCATCTCGAAGTTCTCCAACCAACCTCGCATGCGCGCCCACACCGTGGCCGAGGCGCAGCGGGTCGTCGATCTCGTGGCCGAGTGGCAGGAGACATTCCTCTCGACTCTCGGTCGCCGGCTCGTGTACGCGGCCGACGAGTACTACCTGATGGCGGAGCGTTCCTTCCCCGATGCGGTGACCTATGACGGTTTCCCGATGCACGAGGACGGCATCGGCATGGCACGCACCCTCGAGGCCGAGTTCAACGACCCGGCGGTCACGGAACCAACAGGCCCCCGCGCCGGCTTCTTCGCCTGGGTCGATGGCGCCCCTGCCGATGGGTACCGCGCGCCGAGGGTCGACTCCCCGGCCAGTGTCGTGTCGGTCGGTGCCGGCGCAACAGCTTCGGTCGAACCGACGTCGACCCCCGTCGCCCTGCTCCCGCGTCCGTCGGCGCCGGTCGCCGTGTTGACCGGCACGCTCGGCGCCCCGATCGTCAGGCCCCTCATCGAGTCCTCCGGCCGTGCCGACGCGAGGGTCGTGGTCGTCCCGAACGACTACTTCGGGGGCAACATCGGCGTCACCGGACTGATGGTCGGTGAAGACATTGCCAGGATTCTCGCCGCGGAACCCGAGGGGCACCGGTATCTTCTTCCCGACGTGTGTTTGAGTCGGGGGGTGTTCCTCGACGGCATGTCGGTCGACGAACTTCCGCGACCGGTCGAGGTGATCTCCACCGACGGCGCTGCCCTACGAACCGCCTTGGAGCGACG
This sequence comes from Acidimicrobiaceae bacterium, assembly GCA_016845585.1. Classification (GTDB taxonomy): domain Bacteria; phylum Actinomycetota; class Acidimicrobiia; order Acidimicrobiales; family Aldehydirespiratoraceae; genus JAACCU01. The sequence goes on from JAERSO010000163.1 coordinate 26,147, forward strand.
ATGAGCCTGCCAGTTGTAGCGATTGTCGGCCGTCCCAACGTCGGAAAGTCCACCCTCGTCAATCGAGTCCTCGGTCGACGTGAGGCAATCGTCGAGGAACGCCCCGGCGTCACCCGAGACCGCAAGGCCGTCGATGCCGAATGGCTCGGCCACAACTTCACCCTTCTCGACACCGGTGGATGGATGACCGACGGTGATGATCTGGATGACAAGGTCTCGGCTCAGTCCGAACAGGCGATGGACGAGGCTGACGTGATCATGCTGGTCGTGGACTCCACGGTCGGCGTCACGCCCGAGGACGAACAGGTCAGCCTCCTTCTCCGCCGAACCCAAACCCCGGTCGTCGTGGTGGCGAACAAGGTCGACGACAAGTCCCACGAAGCAGCGATCTGGGAGTTCATGGGTCTTGGTCTCGGTGAGCCGTTCCCGGTTTCCGCCCTCCACGGCAAGGGCACGGGCGATCTCCTCGACGCCCTGATCTCGCATCTCCCTGAGGGCTCGGACCGCGAACTCGTCGAGCAGGTCTCCGATGATCCCGAGTTGTTCTCGGTCACGCTCGTGGGCCGGCCGAATGTCGGCAAGTCCACGCTCTTCAACCGGCTCATCGGTGAGGAGCGTGCGGTGGTCCACGACCGCCCCGGCACGACCCGAGACGCCGTCGACACGATCGTGGAGACGGCCACGGGTCCGATCCGCTTCGTCGACACCGCCGGGATGCGCCGCAAGGCGAAGATCGACGAGGACACCGAGTACTACTCACTCGTGCGGGCGCTGAAGGCGGTCGACGAGAGCGATGTCGCCCTCCTCGTGATCGACGCCACGATCGGTGTCACCCACCAGGATCAGCGCTTGGCGGAGCGAGTCGACGCTGCTGGTTGTCCGATCGTGATCCTGCTCAACAAATGGGAACTCCTGGGCACCGAGGCACGGTTGAAGATCGGCGAAGACGTCGAACGCAAGCTGAACTTCCTCGGTGAACCCAACGTGCTGCGGATCTCCGCGCTCAGCGGCAAGGGTGTGAACCGACTCTGGCCGACGTTGCAGGAGGCCGTCGGGGCCTATCGCACGCGCATCCCGACGCGCGACGTCAACAAGGTCATCCGCGCGGCTCAGTCCGCCCAGCCGGCCCCGCACGGGGCCAAGGTCCTCTACGCCACCCAGGGCGCCACCGACCCACCGACCTTCACGCTGTTCGCCAACCGAGAACTGCCGAGCACCTACATGCGCTATCTCGAACGATCGTTGCGTGAGTCGTTCGATCTCGGCGCCACACCGATCAAACTGCGCGTTCGGCGCCGCAACGACTGACCATAGGTCAAACGGCCCATTCCGGTGCCCGCCATGGGCCGCACTGTCATACCCAGCTACCATTCTTGAACCGCAATCTCCCGGGAGGAGAGCACGGTGTCCGTCTACATGCTCATCATTGTCGCCGTGGTCAGCTTCGCTGCGGCCGCGGTCTACGTTCGCTCGGCGCGGCTACGACTTCGCGTCGTCCGGCTGGTCGAGGCCGACCCATCGACCGACATCGAAGCCCACTCGCTCGCATTCGCTGCGTACCGCAAGGAAGCGCACGACGCGATCATCTACGGCCTCCTCGCCCCGGCTGCCGGTGCTGCCGCCTTCGTCAACACCGCCCAGGCCATGGCGCTGTTCGGCGTCATCCTGATTCCTGCGTGCGCATCGATCTGGTGGGCGCGGCTCTCCGTTCGCGAAGCCCGGATGGCTCGCAACCGCTACGACCTCGAACGTCGGGCCGGCGAGGCGCTCGAACAGGAGCAACTCGCACCGAAAGCCTGGGCCGCGCGCCTCGCGCCCGAGGAGATCCCCGACTTCTCCGGCTTCGAGACCGGTCGCGTCTACCAGGCCGGCTCTGGTCTGATGGCCGGTGACTTCTTCGACTTCCACCGGGTCGGACCCACCCGTGTGGCGGCCGTCATCGGTGACGTGGCGGGTCACGGCATCGAGTCCTCGATCACAGCGTTTCAGGCCAAGTATCTGCTGCGGGTGTTCCTCCGTCAGTTCCGCGACCCCGCCCAGGCGTTCGAGGAGCTCAACGAGCAGCTGGCCGCGTCTGACCGCGACGAGGAGTTCATCTCCGCCGCTGTCGTGGTCTTCGACACCGAGGCGGGCACCCTGCGCTACGCCTCTGCAGGCCACCCCGCCCTCTACCTCTTCAAGGAAGACGGTGTGGTGCCGCTGCGCTCGACGGGGCCGCTGTTGATGCTGGACCCCAATGGGTCCTACTTCTCGCGTGAGATCGCCATGGACTCCGGTGACCTCGTCGTCATGTACACCGACGGCCTCGCCGAAGCCCGCGAGGGCGGATCGATGTTCGGTGAAGATCGGATCGTCAAGACCGCCGAGCGCGAGCTGAACGCGCCGCCCGATGTCTTGTGCAAGGCGCTCCTCGACGCGGCGAAGGACCACGCCGGCGGCATGATCGACGACGACACCGCGATCATGGCCATCCGGAGGGACTAGACGCGCAGATTCTGCTCGTCAGCCCTAGCCTCGATCCGTGCCCTGGTGCGACCCGTGCGAGAAGAACTGGACCCCGACGTCGGTCGGCGCTGACGGCGTCTGCCCCGACTGCGGCAACGCCCTCGAGGGAACCCCCGGCGTGGAGCACGAACCCCATGTGCACAAGGCTCCATGGCACTTCTGGGTCGGCGTCATCGCCGTCCTCGGCTATCTCCTCTGGCGCGCCTTTCAGGGCGTCCTGCTCCTCTTCTGACCTGGCCGGCGGTCAAGAAGCCAGAGACCTGGCGGAGCGGAGGAGGGACTTGATGGTGGACCGGACCTTCTCCTCGGCCAGGTACATGGCCGGGAATGCCGTGAGGACGAGGAAGGTCGAGCTGATGAGTCCGCCGATGAGGACGAAGCAGAGCGCCTCCCAGAACGGATCGCTCAGGGCGAGCGGGAGTAGGCCGGCGACCGTCGTGGCGGTGGTGACGATCAGCGGACGGAACCGCTGCTCGATCGCGGCGCCGATGGCCTCGGCGGGGGATGCCCCGGCCCGGCGTTCCTGGTTGGCCGCGTCCACGAGCAGGATCGTGTTGTTGACGGCGACACCCATCAACGCGATGAAGCCGACCATCACGAAGAAGCTGAGCTGGTTGTCGGTCAGCTCCAGGAGTGTGAACACGCCGAAGAAGCTGAACGGTACGGCCGAGAACACCAGCAGCGGCTGGATCAGCGACCGAAACTGCAGCGCCAGGAACGCAACGGTCAGTATCGCCGCGATGATCAAGGCAACGCCGAGTGAAGCGAAGTCTTCCTGGTTGTCGGATTCGAAACCGAAGTCGAACCCGAGCGCATCCGGTGCAAGTCCGCGTGCTTCGACGTCTTGGCTCGGCCAGAGCTCGTTCACCAACTGTTCGGTAGCAGCGAGATTTCCGGTGGTGTCATCGGTGTCGAATCCTGCTCTGACCTCGACCAGCGGCCGGCCGTCGAAGCGCCAGAACTGGCCCTGGCTCGACACGAACGACGCCGTGATCTGAGCCGGCTCGCCACTCGCCTTGCTGAGCGTCTGACCCAGCAGCGTCTCGGCGATCTCCTCGGCCAAGGCGAACGCCGCAGCTTCCTGGCCTGGCTCGAAGAGGACCTGGACCTGGAACGGGAAATCAGCCGTCGGTGGTCCGTTGCTGACCGGAGCGCTGCCGACTCGGACGCCGTCGAGGTGGGCGGTGGCCTCCTCGATTCGCTCGGCGTAGACGGGCGACTTCGTGGAGCGGCTGTCGAACGGGGTCAGGTCGACGAAGGCATAGGAGAATCGAGAGTTGCCGGCGATGACCTGGTAGCGATCGAGGTCCTCACCCAGGACGTCGAGGACGATCTCGTCGACGTCGGCCTGGGTCTCCCGAGCTTGTGTCATCGTGGTCCCGCCGTCGTAGTCGACGGTGATCTGGATGGCGTTGGAGTCCTTGGCGGGCGGGAAGATGTTGAACCCGACCCGTCCGGCGGAACCCATCCCGAGGAAGAACAGAAGGACAGCCATGCCGATCAGACCGAGCCCGGTCGCCCATCCTCGTGCGCCGTTGCCGACGGGATAGCGGGCGAGGTGACCCAGTCCGCGACTGACTTTGCGCTCGGCCCACACGAGGGGTCCATGCGAGTCGCCACCGAGGATGAACACGCGGCCAAGGGCGGGAATCACGGTGACGGAGAGCACGAACGACAACGCGAGCGTGACGATGACCGTGATCGGAATCGGTCGGATGAACCCGCCGAGGATTCCGGTGATGAACGCCATCGGGGCGAAGACCGTGAGCGTGCTGAGCGTGCCGGCGAATGACGCGGCTCCGACCCGGTCCACGGCTCGACGCACAACGCCGAGCGGTCCACTGTGTTCCGCCTCGCCGCGGTTAGCGTCAATCGACTCGCTGATGACGATGGCGTCGTCGACCAGGAGGCCGAGCGTCAGCACCAGGCCGAAGAAGGTGATCGTGTTGAGCGAGTAGCCGATCGCCCACAGACCGATCATCGTCACCAACATGACGGTCGCCATGAACACCGCGGTGATCACCGCGGTACGCCAACCGATCAGCAGATAGCTGACGATCGCCACCGCAATCAACCCGAACAACAGGTTGCTCGTGAGGGTGTTGAGCTGGGCTCGCACATCGCTCGCGAAATCCGCACCGATGACGGCGCGGTATTCCGAGTCGAGCCCGAGGCCGGTGTCGATGGCGCCTTGGACCTGGTCGCTGAACTCCAGCACGTCGAGATCGTTGTCCTCATTGCGGACCAGGCCGACACCGATCGACTCGGTGGCGACGGTGTCGCCTTGCTCCGCGTAGCGGGTGTAGGCCGTTCGCCGAACCTCGGATGTGCCGGTTGCCGGGTCGATCGACTCGGTGAGCAGCGGAAGCGCCTCGGCGAGCTCGACGCTCGCCAGTGGCTCCAGCGCCTCGGCCACCGTTCGGGCTTGGGATTCGAGCTGTTCGGGATCTGCGTCGCCCGGCCCGATCACGGTCACGACCAGGTCATAGGTGTCGAGGAACTTGGTGGCATCGATGGCGGAGAACTCGAGCGTGGCCTCCGCGGGGAGCACGGGGGCGGCGACGGCCTCGAGCGCCTCGATGCCCCCGGTCGACGAGAACGACGTGTCGAACTCGAACACCGCGATGAAGTTGTCGGGACGGCTGAAGGTCTGGATCGAGTCGACGCCGTCGACATCTGCGTACGCGTCGTGCAAGGGTGCCGCGATCTCGGCATCGACGCGAGCAGCGTCGTCAACGAACCAGGTCGCCTCAGCGAGTGCGATCGGCACGTTGACCGGCGGAAAACCCTCGCGATCGAGGGCACCGGTGAAGGCGTAGACGCCTGTCGCCAACAAGATGAGCCAGACGAGCACCGTTACCCGCGGCTGACGAGCGGCAGCGAGAGCCGGGAGCGTGATCAGACGTGGGCGGTCGGGGGTCGTCCCTCGGGGGTCGTTGCCACTCACGGCGAGGAGGGTAGCCGCCCAAACCGGGTGGGACGCTGCCATGGCTGCGATACCATCGCTGGCTCACGGGCTGTGGCGCAGCTTGGTTAGCGCGTCGGTCTGGGGGACCGAAGGTCGGAGGTTCAAATCCTCTCAGCCCGACCACACAACTCCCGCACCACGGTGCGGGAGTTTCTGGTTTTCGGGAGAATCGGCGAGTGCCGCTGACGGGCTACTGCTCGCGGATGCTCAGCACCACGTCGGTGACGGTCACCTGCAGGCTGCCCGACATCTCCGACAGCTCGAGCGCGGCGTCGGTCAGGTCGGATGCTGCGTCGGTGGTGAGCTGCGACGACGAGGTGATGACGCCCACGCCCTCGGTGACCTCACTGGCGGCGGTGGCGGCCGATGCGCTCGAGCGGGCCATGTCGCCGAGGGCGACACGCTGTTCGGCCACTGCGTCCGCGATGACGCTGGCGTTGGCGCCCAGCATCTTCAACGACTCGGTCATCGACTCGACGGCTGCGCTCGCGGCGGCTGATGCCTTTTGGATCTGCTCGATTTGGTTGGTGATTCCGATGGTGGCGCCGGCGGTCTGGCTGGCGAGCTCCTTGACCTCGTTGGCGACCACGGCAAAGCCCTTGCCCGACTCGCCGGCTCGGGCGGCCTCGATGGTGGCGTTGAAGGAGAGCAGGCGGGTTTGATCCGCCACGTCACCGATCACGGCAACCACATCACCGATGCGCTTCGACGCCTCATAGAGATCGGAGAAGGTCTCGAGTGCGTGGTCGGTTTCGCTGATGGCTGCGGTCGCGGCTTTCGAGGACTCACGAGTCTGGTCGTCGATAGCTCCGGCGGTGGCGACGATCTGTTCGACTGCGGTGGCGATGGATCCCATGAAGCCTGATGCCTCGGCGGCACGAGTGGCGTCGGTCGCAGCCATCGTCTGGGTCGCCGCGTTGATCGTGTTGGCCCCGATCCGGAAGGAGCCGTCGAGACCTCGAACGGCGAACCGGCGGTGGTACCGATGGTGGGCGGCTTCGGCCAGCGATGCGGACGATTCGCGCACGTACGCGTCGGCGCGGTCGAGCATCCCGTTGGTGGCGTCGCGGCACGCGATCAGACGCGGATCCTCGCCGAGTGGCGCGACCCGTGCCTCGAAGTCGCCGTGCATCGCGGCCGTGGCCGCGGCGGTGATGGCCTCGATTGCGTCCCAGCCCACGGAGGGCTCGGCCACCTCGGCCTCGGGCTCTGCCTCGACGTCTGCCTCGGTGTCGGTTTCGTTGGTGGCGTCGACGAGCGTCATGCGTATTCCTCGCTTGGTTCGAGTGACCAGACCCACTCGGAGTAGCTCACACCGGCATCTCCGAGGATGGCCAGCAATCGTTCGAGGCCGGCACCGATCGATGCCACGGGGTCGCTCACGGCCGCTTCGGCCGCGCGGAGTTCGGCATAGACCGCGGTGGCGGCGGCGACGGCCTCTTTCGACGGTGTTCGCCGGTTCGAGTGATAGCCGACGATCTTGCCGTTGCGGTCGAAGCTCGGTGTCACATGGGCGAAGACCCAGTAGTGGGCGCCGTCCTTGGCCAGGTTGACCACGTAGGCGAAGATCTCCTGGCCGTCCTGGATGGTGTCCCAGAGATACTTGAAGACACAGCGCGGCATGTCCGGATGCCGAATGATGTTGTGGGGCATGTCCATGACGTCCGTCTCGTCATAGCCGGCCACCCGGAGGAAGACGTCGTTGGCGTAGGTGATGCGGCCCCGCAGGTCCGTCTTCGAGACGATCAGCTCATCGTGACCGAAATGGCGTTCGACGCCCGAAGGTTGGATCGTCGCTTTCATACTTCGAGGCTCGGCAGATCGACCCGAAGACTGAGGACTCGCAGAGAATTCGGGGCGAAGGTCCCGTCGCCGTCCGGGTCGATCGACGCGGGAACTGGACGGGGCTGGACGACGTGCGACGTGGTCCGTACAGTCCCGCCATGGGTCGCCGGCGTCGAGAACGAACGAGGCAGCGGCCCGCGGTGTCGACCGACCACCACCGGAATCTGATCAACCCCTTCCAGCCCCTTCGGGTGCTTTCGGACGACCAGACCGCGCACATCCACGGTCAGGCCGTTCGGTACCTCGCCGACGAGGGCATCAAGGTCCTGTTCGCCGAGGCCCGGGAGATCTTCGCTGCTGCAGGGTGTTCGGTCGGCGACGACGATGTCGTACGACTCGACCCCGAGATCGTGCAGGATTCGCTGGCCGCAGCGCCCGAGTCCTTTCGGGTCCATGCGCGCAATCCCGAACGGAGCCTGGACATCGGTGGCCGCAATGTCTCGCTCCTGCCGGTCGGGGGTCCACCCTTCGTCTCGGATCTCGCCGGCGGACGGCGCACCGGAACCATGGTGGATCAGGAGAACTTCCTGAAGCTCACGCAGACGTTCGATGTGATGGCCGCCACCGCGCCGTCGGTCGAGCCGAGTGACGTGCCGATCAACATCCGTCACCTCCGCTCGGGACTGGCCACGGTGACGTTGACCGACAAGGTGCCGTACCTCTTCACCCGTGGCCGTCGACGGGTGCGCGACAGCTTCGATCTGCTCAAGATCCTGCACGGGCTCGACACCGACGACGAGTTCGCGCAACGCCCGACGTGTTGGGCGAACATCAACACGAACTCGCCCCGCCAACTCGATGTGCCGATGTCGATGGGCATCATCGACATGGCCCGAGCCGGTCAACCGTGCATGATGACGCCGTTCACCCTGGCCGGGGCCATGGCCCCGGTGACGCTTGCCGGGGCACTCGTTCTCCAGCACATGGAAGCGGTGGCGGCGATCACATTGTCCCAATTGGTGAGGCCGGGGACACCGGTGGTCTATGGCGCGTTCACGTCCAACGTCGACATGAAGTCGGGTTCTCCCGCTTTCGGCACTCCGGAGGCGATGAAGGGAGCGCTCGCAAGCGGCCAGCTCGCCCGCCACATCGGGGTGCCATGGCGCTCCTCGGGCTCGAGTGCGTCCAACACCCCCGACGCCCAGGGTGGCTACGAGACCATGATGAACACCTTCGGTGCATTGCTCGGTGGCGCCAATGTCATCCTGCACACGGCGGGCTGGCAAGAGGGTGGCCTCACTGCCAGCTACGAGAAGTTCATCCTCGACATCGAGATGTGTCAGATGATCGCCGAGACTCTCTCACCGGTGGTCGTCGACGATGCCGAGTTGGCACTCGATGCCATCACCGAGGTTGGGCCCGGCGGACACTTCTTCGGCACCCCGCACACGCTCGAGCGCTTCGAGACCGCCTTCTATGCGCCGCTCGTCTTCAGCCGCGCCAACTTCGAGCAATGGTCCGATGACGGCAGCCTCCGGGCCGACGAGCGGGCCACCGCGGTCTGGGAGGAGGCACTCGAGGCGTACGAACGGCCACCGCTCGACAGCGATGTCGAGGCGGCGATGGTGGCCTTCGTCGAGCAACGAGCGGCCGAGGGGGGTGCGGCGCCGGACTGAGCGGTTCAGGACCTGCCCGGGCGTCGACCCGTGGCGGTCTACGGTCTGGGCATGGATCTCCAGAAGATGCAGGCCAAGTGTGCGTCGGTCCTCGAGTCGGGGGAGACGCTCGTCGCTGCGGCCAAGGCCACGCCGCGCGGTTCCGCCTACGCGGTCATCGTCGGCGCGGCGGGTGGGGTCGCGGCGGCCGGTGTGAGCCCTGGTTTGGCCGGGGCAGGGATGATCGCCGGCCAGAAGGCTGGGGCGGGCCCGACGGAGGAGGGCAGGGCCGAGCGTGAGGCGGCCGGCGTCGATGTCGGGACCGAGACGCAGGTGCTGCTGGCCGTGACGGCGCGCCGGGTGGCGATGATCAAGCTGTCGGCGTTCGGCAAGGCCAAGGAGGTCCTGGCATCGGTCGACCGCTCAGAGATCTCCGGGGTGACGATGGGCGAGACCAAGCTCTTCGGCCAGACGATGGCCGAGATCGTGCTCACCCTCGGCGAGGACGCCGAGGTCGGCTTCGGCGTCGCCAGGGTTCACCGCAAGGATGGAGATTCCGTCGTGGCGGCACTGTCGATGTAGAACGGCGGGATGGAGTTCGGTATCTGTCTCGCATCCCGGCCAAGCGACGTCGACTATGTGGTCGAAGCCGAACGGCTCGGTTTCACGCACTGCTGGGCGGCCGACAGCCAGATGATCTGGTCCGATGTCTACGCCACACTGGCGCTGATCGCCGATCGCACCACCACCATGCAGATCGGCACCGGTGTCGCGGTGGCTGCTACCCGACCCGCACCGGTCACCGCCGCAGCCCACGCCACGATCAATGAGCTTGCCCCTGGGCGGGTGTTCTGCGGGATCGGCACCGGCAACACCGCGATGCGGATGATGGGCCACAAGCCGATGCGCCTGGCCGAGTTCGACGACTATCTGGGGACGCTGCGGCCACTCCTGGCAGGAGAGGAGGCCGAACTCACCTTCCGTGGGCAGACGGGTCCGGTGAAGCATCTGATGCCGAACGACGGGTTCGTACGGTTCGATGAGTCGATCCCGATCCATGTCTCGGCCTTTGGACCGAAGGCGCTGGAGATCGCTGCTCGTCGTGGCGATGGTCTGATCACTTCGGTGCCTCCGGATCCCGCAGCCGTTCGAGTCCTGCGGACCCGGCTCGAAGCGGCCGCCGAGGCCGCCGGCCGCTCCCTCGACCGGGACACCTTCCCGGTTGCGACGCTCACGACGATGCTGGTGCTGGAGAATGGCGAGTCGCTCGAGAGCGAACGGGTGCGACGACAAACCGGCGCATTCGCCATTGCGAGTGTCCACTATCTCTACGAACAGGTCGTGCAGTTCGGCCGACGTCCGCCCGCCCACCTGGCCGAGTTCTGGGACGACTATGTCGCGCTCGTCGAACAGACGCCGGTCGAGCGTCGGCACCAGCGGATCCATGAGGGACACAACTGCTGGGTGATCCCGGAGGAAGAACCTTTCATCACCCCTGAACTGATCAATGCCACATGCCTCGTCGGAACCCGTGGAGACCTGGTTGCCAAGATCGCAGACCTCGAGGAATCCGGGCTCGATCAGCTGGTACTGCTGCCGCCACTTGCAGAGAAGGAAGCCGTGATTCGTTCGGTTGCCGAGGAGATTCTCCCCGCGTTCTGAACCGGGCTCAGCCCGCAGTGAGGTTCGCGAATCGGGCCAGATCGACGTTGCCGCCGCTCATGGTCACCCCGACTCGCTGCCCTGCCACGTCGAGGGCGCCGTTCAGTACGGCGGCCAGGGCTGACGCTCCGCTCGGCTCGAGCACGATGTTGAGACGCCCGAACGCGAAGCGCATCGCCGCAACGATCTCTGAATCGGTGACGGTGACGATCTCGTCCACTCGGTCCTGAATCACCGCGAACGTGCGGTCGCTGCACGAGAGGGTCTGTTGCCCATCGGAGATCGTCATCGGCGTCTCGTCGAGGGTGACCCGGCGCCCCTCGGCCAGTGAACGTCGGACGTCGTCGCCTGCCTCGGGTTCGACCCCGATCACACGAACGTCTCCGTTCGCCTTTGCCACGGTGGCGCAGCCGGAGATCAGACCGCCTCCCCCGACACAGACGACGAGCGTGTCGACCGGCTCGGAGGCGAAGAGCTCCCGCGCCAGTGTCCCTTGGCCGGCCATCACGTCCCAGGCATCGAACGGCGGGATGAGCGTTAGGCCCCGCTGGGCCGCCAGATCGTCGCCGATCTGCTCCCGGGACTCGGCGTAGCGGTCATAGCCGACGACCTCGGCGCCATAGCCGACGGCTGCGTCCCGCTTCGTCGCTGGAGCATCGTGCGGCATCACGATCACCGCAGGGATGCCGTGGAGGGCAGCGGCAAGGGCGATCGCCTGGCCGTGGTTGCCCGAGGAGAAGGTGATGACCCCTGCGGATCGGGTCGCCGCGGGCAGCGCAGCCACCGCGTTGTATGCGCCCCGGAACTTGAACGATCCGGTTCGTTGAAAGCACTCGGCTTTCAACCGAACCGTCGCCGCGGTCCGATCATCGAGGGTCCGGCTCGTGAGCTCGGGTGTGACGTGCGCGACCTCATCCAGCCGCACCGCCGCCCGCTCGATGTCGTCCATGTCCAGTTCGTTCACGGTCACCGCCAGACCGTAGTTGGGACGCTGGTGTCAGACACCCGTCCCACTGGGGACAGACAAGGACTGTCGATCTGGCGACACTTGGCCGAGTCATTCGGCCCTGAGCGGAACCGATGGCCCGTGAGCCGACGTTCTCTCGTGACCACACTGGTCCAGAACGGTGTCGAGTGCGGCTGCTTTTGGAGGCCACCGCACCCGACGTCGTCATTCCAACCTCAAGGGAGAAACAACGATGTTTCAATTGTACCGACGACGCGCCGCGTCGTTCTTCGTCTTCGTGCTCTTCGCTGCACTTGCGATTCCGGCCACGGCCGGGGCGAGCGGCGGAGGTGGCCATCCAGGTGAGCGCACGTATCTCATCACGATCGAGAACCTGACCGAGGGCCAGCCGTTCACGCCGCCGGTGCTCGCAACGCATCATCGCCGGACGAGTGTGTTCGACGTCGGCAACGCCGCTTCCGCCGGCATCCAGGGCCTGGCGGAGAACGGCAACGTGCCGGGTCTGATCGCCGAACTGGAGACCGACAAGCGGGTCGACGAAATCACGGTCGCCGACGCAGCCGGTCCGGTGCTCCCCGGTGGTGAGATCACTGTCGAGATCAACTCGACTCGCCGGCACCGTCGTCTGTCGATCGCCTCGATGCTGATCTGCACCAATGATGGATTCGTGGGCCTGGACTCGCTGAAGCTGCCGAGCGCCGCCGCCGAACCGACAGTCGCCTATCTGAACGTCTACGACGCGGGCACCGAGTCCAACACCGAAGCGTTCGCCGATCTCGTCTCGCCGTGTGGACCCCTGACCGGCGTGGACAGCGGTGGGCAGGGCACCGGCATGTCGAATCCTGCGCTCGCCGAAGGCGGTGTGGTCTCCACTCACGCTGGTGTGGTCGGCGGTGCCGACCTCGATCCGGCGATTCATGGCTTCGCCGGACTCGACGGCGCCAGGCTTCCCCGTTGGCCCGGCGAGTCAGCGACCTTCGACCTCGACGCATACGACGCCGGCAGCGAGCTCAACACCGAAGCCTTTGCCGATCTCGTCCCGCCGTGCGGTCCGCTGACGGGCGTGGACAGCGGGGGCCAGGGCACCGGCATGTCGAACCCCGCCCTCTCCGAGGATGGTGTCATCACCCCGCATGCTGGCATTGCCGGCGTCGCTGACCTCGACCACGCCCTCCACGGCTGGGACGGCACCGTCGGCTCCCTCTCGGTCACCCGCCTCCGGTAGCGAGATGGGACAGGGGTCAGACCCCTGTCCCGTCGGGGGACAGGTCGGTTGTCCGACTATTGGGGCGGGGCTTGGTCCCCCGCCCCAATAGTGTTCTTGGCGTGATTCCGCAGCTTCGTGACCTGCCGCCGGCGACTTGGCTTCGAGCGATCCCGTACGCGCTCGTGGCAGCGGTGTTCATCGCGGTGCCGTCGGACATCGTCGACACCCCGTTGTTCGGGCGGCCGGTACCAATTCGGCCGATCGACTACGTGATCCTCGTCGTCACCGCGGGACTGATCGGTTTGATCCTGGCAATCCGCGTCCCGAAGTCGGATGACTCCGAGTCCCAGGAGACCCGCACGGTCTGGGGCGGTTTCGTCTCCTTCCTCGCGGTCGGTTGTCCGGTGTGCAACCAGGCCGTCGTGGCGCTCATCGGGACGTCCGGGGCGCTTTCGTGGTGGGCTCCGGTTCAGCCGTTCGTCGGGCTCGCCGCAGTCGGACTGCTCGGTTACACGCTGCGACTCCGTTTGCGAACGTACGACCTCGACGCCTGCCCAGTGCCGGTCGGGTAGACAATCGCCGGTCAGCCCACGCTGATCAGCGCCACGGCGACGCTCGCGCCGAGGAGGCCGAGGGTTTGCCACCATCGCATCCGCTGGCTGCGCAGAAGCACGCCGAGGAGGACGGCGACTCCGGCGTACTGCGAGCCGATCACACTCACGATCGACAGGCTCCCGCCGGCTTGCAGTGCGAGGACGAACAGCACGACGGCGGCTGTCGCGAACAGGCCGACGACGAATGAGGTCACACGATCGGCACGATTCTCGGGAAGGATCCGTGGTCCGGTTGCCCGGGTGACCACGATCGCGAGGACCAGCGCGGTCGAACGCTGCACCAGCAGCGGGGTACCACCGGCGTCGTCGCCGATCTCGGCGAGGAGGATCAACAGGATGCCGAAGACCGCGCCGCCGAGCATGGCGATGAGGAGGCCGTCACGGGCCTCGGTCGACTCGCCCTCTTCGAATGAGGAGAGGGCGATGGCGGCCACGCCGAGAACGATGCCGACCCAGCCGAGTGTCGAAGGGTTTGTCCCGGACACCGCAACGTCCCAGGCGATCGGCACACTCGACATCACCACCGCGGCAGCGGGCGCGGCCGAGCGCAGCGAACCACGTGAATAGGCGGCGTACAGCAACAGAATCCCCGCGCCGTTCGCCAGGCCCGCGAGTGCCCCGAACGTCAGATCTCGGGTGGACGGGTCGCCCGGCCACACCACCGCCACCACCGCCGTCATGGCTACACCGGCCACGAACAATGTCGACGTGACCTCGTTCGCCCGAGTTCGCTTGGTGACGCCGCCGGCGAGGAACTCGCCGACCGCGATCGAAACCGTCGTCAGTATCGCGAGAAGGATCGCCACCGATGACCTAGTGGCCGTCGGTGAGGGGGCCGG
>JAERSO010000164.1 GCA_016845585.1 Acidimicrobiaceae bacterium
GAGGAAGACCTCGGCTGGAAGCGTCAGGTCGACTTCGGAGGACTCGTCCAGATGATGGTCGACGCCGACCTCGCGGCCGCGAAATCCACCCTCGATCGCGGCTAGTCGACGCAGGCAGCGTTTGACCGATGCGGGCAACGATCCGCCGCCTTGTGGCCCGTAGCGGAGCGGCGAAGCTGGCTCGAACAGTCCTGCCGCTGGGCGTTGCCCGCCGCCTTGACGCCCGCGTCTTCGGCACGGGCATATCCACCACCCCTCACCACCGGATTCTCCACGTCTCCGAAGGGGTTGAGGGTCCTCCCGAACAGGTGCTGCGGAGGTTCCGATACATGGGCACCGATCACCACCACAGCCGAGTCCGGACTCTTCGCGACAACATCAGACTCCAACTACGGCTCGGCCCCCTCCGCGACGCCGGCAAGGGTCGCACCGTTGTCCTGCTCGGCAACGGACCCAGCCTCAATCATGTGGATCCGGAAGCGCTTCGAAACGTCACCACGATCGGCAGCAACTTCGTCCACCTCTTCGGCCAGGGCCAAGGCTTTCTGCCCGACGTCATTTCGTGTACGAACCGACTCGTCGTCGAGCAGGGCAGAGAGATCTTCGAATCGCTGACGGAAGTCGCGGTGATGGTGCCCTCCTACTGCGGGCACCTGCTCGACGACGGCAACCACCTGAGCTTCGTGAACATCAACCACGATGGCGACTTCTCCCCCGACATCGTGGATGGCGCTAGCACCCACGCGACCGTCACCTACTTCAACCTCCAACTTGCCGGCTACCTCGGCTTCGACACAATCGTGCTCGTCGGGTTCGACCACCAATACACCCAACCCGGTCGCGGTCGCCATGGTGCGCTGATCGATCAGTCGACCGATGACATCAATCACTTCGACCACAACTACTTCCGCGGCAAGACCTGGCAGCGGGCCGACACGGACGAGATGGCTCGCGTGTATGCGCTGGCTCAGAGCCGGATGCCGGAGACGAAGATCATCAACGCCACCGTCGGTGGGGCACTCGAGGAGTTCCCGCGAGCCCAGCTCGATGTCGTTCTCCCGCACGACTCGGAGCCGATCGACCTTTCGCCTCTTCGCCAGGCAGCGCCAGAGACCGACCGCGTGCTCGTGAGTGTCAATCCGAACGCGAGAGACTTGCTCGGGCACCACCTGAACTTCGACATCGGCCTGCGCCGCGAAGCGAACCGTGTCGGTGTTCCGTTCGCATCGCTCGTGGACCTCGCCGTCGAGCGACCTGCCGAGCGCGATCACGCCTGGGTCGTCCCGACCTTCAGTGCACGGTTCTCGCCGAACCACGCCGGGAGCACCGAGACGGGACTCCTTTCCGGCTTCGCGAAGGAGCTCTCAATCGGACTCGATATCATCCGAGCCGCCAGCGACTGCTCGAACATCGACACGTTCTGGTACATGGCGAACCTCGAGTACGTCCTCGAGAGCAGAATCTTCGAGGACGCGAAGGTTCAGCGCCATCTCCATCTCTTCTACGCCTACGAGTACGACCTTGCCGACCGAGATGTCCGCCTCCACCTGGAGACGCTTCTCGACAAGGCGGGGGCAATCCCGAATCTCGAACTCTCGCTGGGCACCGTCGAACTCGCCGATCAGTGGCGCGAACAGCTCGGGGTCGACCTCCCAGTGTTCCCCTCTGCGCCGAGAATGCTGTTCGAGGACCGCGATCGACCCGTGGTCGATCGCACTGATCGCACGAGGCTGTTCTTCCCCGGTACCACCTCACTCGGGAAGGGCCATCAGGACATGGTGGCGATCGCCGGCGAAGAGGCGTGGTTGGCAGAGTCCGGCCTCGACCTGACCGTGCGTGACGTCGGCACGCTCAACCGACGAGCGCGCCGGGTGCTCAAGCGGGCTGCATCACGGGGGTTGGTCTCCGTTGTGGACGGCACATGCCGCTCCGATGAGCTCCGGCAGCTCTACCTCGAGGCAGCCGTAGTGGTCATCCCGTACCGCGCCAATCCGTTCGCACCCGCTCGTCCGGGGCGTTCACCGACGCGGTCTGTGCCGGAGCACCGATGGTGGTCTGCGAGGGGACATTCATGGCGAAGCTCGTTCGCGAGCATCAACTCGGCTTCGCCTACGCGGCCGGCGATCACGCAGGGATGCGCGCCGCGATCGACGCCGCTATCGCCGACGGGACGACTCTCAGCGAGAACGTCCGGAGCTTTGCCGCCGAGTGGGATGCAACCAGCAACTGGCACGCCGTCATCGAGGCGCTGACCGGGTAGATCAGCCGGTGGACTCCGACAGCAGCGGCTCGATCTCCGGCACCCAGAGCCCCTCGCCTTCGGCACGGTTCCGGTAGTCGACGATGCGCCGACGCATCTCGGCCAAGTCCCAACCCGCGAGCTTGCTCGTTGCTCGTTGATTCGACGCTTGGCCGGCCACC
Source organism: Acidimicrobiaceae bacterium (assembly GCA_016845585.1). Taxonomy (GTDB): domain Bacteria; phylum Actinomycetota; class Acidimicrobiia; order Acidimicrobiales; family Aldehydirespiratoraceae; genus JAACCU01. The sequence goes on from JAERSO010000164.1 coordinate 2,422, forward strand.
TGTTCGAGCCGGGCGGTCGGCTTGACCCGCAACCTCGTCAGCAGGTCACGGGCTCCATCGAGCGGCCGGATCTCGTCGAGGCCCACTTCGACCACATTCAGATCAGGGTGAGACTCCACGAACTTCTGCTGGCGGGCCTCGATGTCGAACAGATACCCGATCGCGCGGTCGACATCATCGAGTTCTTCGAAGGCACCTGGCGCTTTGGCGAGTACGAACTCGCCGTGAGCGAGGTGCATCCACTGACGCCAATCGTCGTTGCCGGCCGTGAAGTAGCCAAGGTTCAGAAGGCTCTTCAGCACGAGGTCCAGGGATCGGCGCAGAACCACAACGGAGAGCCAGCGCTGGTCGAACTCATTCACGACCACATCCTGGAATGTCTTGATGAACATGTGATTGGTCTCGGCATAGACCATGTGCGACGGCATGGTCGAAAGCGTGGCGCGGATCGCATCAGCCTTCACCCGGCGCTCTGAGTAGGTTTCGTGGAGCGGCCGTTCCATGACGCTACGGAGGTGATGTCCCGTCATGAACGGCGCAGCCTCGTGCACGGCGTGCACGTACTCGCCGGCACTCAGGAGATTCGCCAGATAGTGGGTCCCCGATCGGCCCGATGCGGCGCAGAAGATGGAACGTCGGCCGAGAAGGATGTCGTCTCGCGACGTCTCGACCGACATCGGGGCTGAGGGTGCACCGTCTGATCGGTCGGCAGCAACAACCACCGAGGCAGTCAGGGAGTCGCGCACTCCTGTTGCGACCCGCTCCATTGCAACCTGACGGGCCCGGTCCATCTCAGTGAAACGGGCCAGTTCAGCCTGGTGCTGGACGAGTCGCTCGTCGATCACTCGTGAAAGCGTGTCGATTCGCGCCTGCATCGCTCCCTGCGAAGCTTCCATCCGCTCAGTGTTGGATCGCTGTGCACTCCGGACCTCGTCGCGGAGATCCCCGACTCCCCGGTTGGTGCCGGCTTGAGCCACCTGGAGGCGACGATCGCCGCGAACCTGCTCACGGCCGAACTTGTACGGTACGAATACGGCAGCGGCCGCGAACGCCGCGTGACCGAGCCAACGAGCGCCGGGCGCACCGGCCACGGCGAGCGCTCCCAAGCCGAGCGCGCCAAGGAACAGAACCCCCGACGGGCTGAGATACCAACGGAGGAGTCGTCGGGCAATGGTGCTCTTTCGAGACCGGATCCGCTTGACGAGCGACAACGACCCGCGAAGACGTCGTTTGACTGCTGCCATGATCCCCGCACGGGGCGGCTGTCGCACCGGGGTCGGCGAACCCGCTCGCTCAAGCGCAGCGTCCCCCAACTTCTCCTCGACCAGGCGGACGAACTCATCCGCATCCTCAGCCGAACGGAAGGCGACCACGTTGCCCCATACGTCGGGCGCGAACTCACTCCCGTCCCAGCGGCGGATCGACCGGAAGTCGTGTGACACTCCGTACCGCACAACCGGGTGCCACTCGCTGACAAGGACCACGTAGCCGCGATCACGAAGGAATCGGATCAGGTCACCGGTCTGATACCCGACCCGCATCGTCTTGCGGTCTTCGAACTCGCTGAGCACGATGCGCGGTCGCCAACGCTCCCACGGGACGCCCTCGAGAACGTTGAGATCGTGCCCTTCGGTGTCGATCTTCAGGAAGTCGATCTCGTCGACACCACGTTCATCCGCGAAGGAAGAGAGGACGACCGTTTCGACCTCGGCAACCTCCTTGTGGGAACCGAGGAACGGTTCGAGGCCGGAGACGCCGGTGCTCTCCGGCGATGCGAAGAAGGAAACTCGTTTGCCGCCGATGTTGGAGACCGCGCGAACGTCAATCGAGACGTCCCACTCTTCGCTGACCCGGCCGAGCAGTTCCTTGCGATTCGCCGGATCCGGTTCGAAGGCGAGGATCTTCCACCCGTCCTCGGCAAACCGATGCAGCGAGCCCCCAACGTGGGCGCCGACGTCGACCATCACACCGGAGCGGACACCGGAACGGTGGAAGACCGATCGAATGAGGTGGACCTCTTCGAGTGAAGCTGCACCGCGCTCGAACGGTCCGACCAGAACCGGGTCCTCCGTGGCAGAACCGATCCCAGGCCACAGTGAACAGTTCGAGATCGCGGTGGTGGCCGCTTCATGGAGCGCGTCCTCAAGCGAACCAAACGGGAAGTCCGTGAGCTCGGAATCGGGATTCAGATTGACGACGTCGACCTGCGGTGGCAGCGCCGCCTTGACCGCCTGCCACGCCCGACCGTGTAGGCCAGGATTGGGATTTGGGATGTTGTAGCGGTCCCCCGCCTGCTGATAGCCGGCGAAGAAGTAGTTCGGATTGTCGGTCGGCGCCTGCTCGATGGCCAGGGTGCCGTCTGCTTGAATCTCCGACTCGTCGAGTTGCTCGACATAGCCGAGGTCGATGCCGAGCAGGAAGACCCGCGTATACCCGAGCGCTCGACCCCACAACAGGCAATGACTCCCGGTGGTGACCGGCTCAACGTCCATACCGGAGATCCGCCCGATCTCGGATTCAAGAATGCTGACCCGCGGGTGATCGGCGAGCTGCGGTTGGGAGTCGAGAATCGATGAGCGGAGGAAGAACCGCTGAATACCGTTCGCGTCGCTCTCACGGACGAACCGGGCGATCTCATCCGCATGGGAGACCACGACGACCGAATCCATGCATGCGTAGTAGGTCGGGTACCAGTTGATCTCGTCCCAATAGCGG
>JAERSO010000165.1 GCA_016845585.1 Acidimicrobiaceae bacterium
GACCCCGACGAACTCTGGTGGCAGGTCGTCGCCCGTCAGCCCGGCCCCCTGAACCGCCTCCGCTTCTACCCCCGCAACCCCTCCGACAACTAGTTGGGACACCTGGGGTCAGACCCCTGTCCCGTTGGGGACAGGCCAATCGGGACAGGGGTCTGACCCCAGGTGTCCCAACTATCCGAGGAGGCGGGTGGCGGTGGCGCGCATCGTGTGGGTGTAGAGGGCGTCTCGTTCGTAGACGACGTTTTCGAAGTGGCCACCCAGTTCGAGGGTGATGAAGCCGATCATCTCGGCCCAGGCGGCGAGGCCGACCGCGATGATGGACGGAGGAATCGAGCCACCAACCACCTCGTCCATGCTTTCGAGTTCCAGCCGCAATCGCTCCTCTGGCTCCGGCAGCACTCGTGGTGCGTCCACTGTCGCATCGGCAAGGAGCCGCAGCATCACCATCGTTGCCCGCGTGGCCGGGACGATCGTGTCCTCAGGGGCCGCATACCCGGGGACCGGACTGCCGTAGATCAAGGCGAACTCGTGTGGGTTCGTCGTGGCCCAGCCTCGAAAGGCCGAGCCGATGGCGGCCCAGCGGCCGTGATGATCCTCTCGATCGCACGCGGCATCTGCGGCCTCGACCTGTTCCCCCACGGTGTTGTAGGCGTCGATGATCAGCGCAGTGAGAAGCGCTTCGCGGCTCGGGAAGTAGCGGTAGACCGCCGAGGAGGCCATCTCCAGTTCCCGGGCCACCGCGCGCAAGGAGAGTGCCGATGCCCCCTCAGAGGCGAGATGGGCACGAGCCGTCGTCTTGATCGCGTCGGTCAACTCGGCGCGTACTCGGGCGCGGATTCCGGGTGCGGCGGGTTCGGTCACCTCGACAGCATGCCGGGTTCACGCCGGAGATACAAGAGCACGCGAACACATTGTGAGCACTGCTCTTGACAATGCTGTCGTTCACTCTATGGTGGAGGACGAGAGCACTGCTCTCGTTTCATATCTTCGCTCCGAAAGCGTCTCATGAACACCTCCATGTCCCCGCAGGGAACCCATGTCATCGTCGGCGCCGGCGCCACCGGCTCCGCCACCGCGCTTCGTCTCGCCGGGGAGGGCACAGCGGTGCGAGTCATCACCCGTTCCGGCACCGGACCAGCTCATCTCGACATCGAACTGGTGGCCGGCGACGCGGCCGATGCCACCGTTCTGCAACAGCACACGGCGGATGCGTCGGTCATCTACAACTGCGCCAATCCGCCGTACAACCACTGGACCACCGATTGGCCGCCGCTCTCGGCATCGCTGCTCGCCGCCGCCGAGGCATCAGGTGCGGTTCTCGTGACCCTCAGCAACCTCTACGGCTACGCCCCGCCGACATCCCCTATGAAACCCACGGATCCGCTGACCGCCACAAGTGCAAAGGGTGGTGTCCGGGCGGCCATGTGGCACGAAGCACTGGCGGCCCATGGTGCCGGTCGGCTCCGCGTCACCGAGGCTCGAGCCTCCGACTTCATCGGTCCTGGCGTGGGCGAGAGCGGCCACATGGGCGATCGTGTCGTCCCACGGGTGCGGGCCGGGAAGTCCGTCTCACTGCTCGGGTCGCTCGACGCGCCGCACAGCTGGACCGCAATCGACGATGTGGCTCAGACCCTCATCACCCTTGGTCGCGAACCGGCCGCCTGGGGCCAGGCCTGGCATGTCCCGACGGTGGCCCCGATGACGCAGCGGGAGATCGTCACCCTGATGTGCGACCTCGCCGGCGTCGACCCAGTTGCGATGAAGACACTTCCGTCGTTCGCGCTCAGCCTCGCCGGTGTGTTCTCGCCGACGATCCGCGAGCTGAAGGAGATCCTCTACCAGTTCGAGCGTCCGTTCGTGATCGACTCGACCGCCGCCACAGAGGCCTTCGGGCTGACGCCGACACCGATCGAACAGACGTTGCGAGCAACCCTCGACAGCTACTCGTCGAAGTCCCAGACGGCTGCCATCTCGTAGAACACGAGGTCGGCCACCTCGCTCGCGGCCGCCCGAGTGAGGTGCACACCGTCATCGATACGGGCGTCGATGGTGTCGCCGTCGGTCGTGGTGAGGCGCTCGACATAGCCGGCGTCGCCGCCGAACACGTCCCAGATGTCGATGGCGCTGACGTGGGGCCTCGCCGCGACGACGGGAGCGGCCAGCGCGTTGATCAGGGTGACGCCCTCATTGAGTTCACCATCGCGCATGGGCGGTTGCGTGACCCAGAAGACGTGGCGATCCTCCCCCGCCAACAGGTCGAGCGTCAGCTCGAGCCGAGCCGTCCACTCGGCCTGCCACTCCGGCGTTCCCTCGACGAGGCGAGAACCGTCGGCCGCCGCCATGTCCTGGTGATCGTTTGCGCCGATGAACAACACCACTGCTTCGGGTGACCGATCCCCCATCACCGCCGCGAGCTCCGCAGGCCAGTTGAAGTAGTCGGGTCGGGCCAGGCTGGTCGAGATCCGATCAGCCACCTCGACGTCGAGCGCCCACTGGGGGTGTTCGGTGGTGATCGCTTGGCCGAGATACTCCGCCTGGCTGTCGCCGGCGACGTACACGGTCAGCGGGCGGGCGTCGGTGACCGTGCGGATCACCGGCGTCGTGGTCGTCGTGGTCGAGGTCGACGAGGTGGAACCCGGTGTGGCGGTGGTGGTGGGTGCCCGCGTCGTCGGCGGCAACGTCGTGGTGCTGGCGGCCAGCGCCGAGAGGTCATCGATCCTCTCGCCGGCGTCCTCCCCCGTCCCACGGATGTCGAGGATGAGGTCGTACGGGCGATTCAGCGAGAAGAAGTTGGCGACTCGATCCAGCCGCTCCGCAATGGCCAGCTGTCGGTCACGGGCATCGCCGAGCTCCTGGCGTTCGGCGATCTCGACGATCTTCCCCGACGTCAGGAGCGCCGCCAGCAACAGACACGACAGGGCGGCGATGACCGAGCTGCGGACGTCGACCCGGCGCTCCTCCAGATCGGATTCGCGGGCCGCGCGGAACTGTTCATCGGTCCACGTTTCTCCCCGCTTCCGGGGCTGAGTGGCTCGTTCGAGCGGGTCGGAATGGTCCATGGGTCAGAATTGGAAGTAGATGAACTCGCTGATGCCCTCGGGCCCGAGGGCGACGACGAGCATGATCCACACGGCAAAGCCGATGGAGACGACCGTCGGCTGCAGGGTGGAGAACATCGCCGAGAGCTGGCGGCCGAGAAGCGGCGGCAGGTACTGAACGGCGATCGCCCCGACGATCACCAGCGCGACGAGCGGGTTGAGGAGTTCGGGCGCTGTGGTCCAGCCACTGAACAGGGCGGCGAACATGTCACCCGCCGCCGAGATCCCGCCGCCCTCGATCGTTCCCGCGTAGAAGACCACCCAGCCGGCGCACACGAAATGGAAGGTGACGAGCCGACCGAGCCAGAGCCGTCTGACCTCGAGGGGGCCGAAAGGCACCGGGCTCGTCGGGTCCTCGCGCCACGCATCGACCTCAGCCCCGCTGTGGAGGCGGGCGAGCTCCCGGATCCGGACGTCGGCAGCATCGAACTCGATGTCGGGCTGCCCTCTCAGCTCGGACCACAGCCGCTCGATGGCGAGACCAACACCCTGCAGAAGGCCCCAGACGATGAAGGTCCAGGCCGCCCCGTGCCAGAGTCCACCGAGACCCATGGTGATCAGGAGGTTGCGATAGGTCGCCGCCCGACCCTGCCTGTTGCCGCCGAGGGGGACGTAGAGGTAGTCGCGCAACCACCGCGACAAGGTGATGTGCCAGCGCCGCCAGAAGTCCTGGACCGACACTGCCGCGTAGGGACGGTCGAAGTTCTGCGGAAACCGAAACCCGAGCAACAAGGCGATACCGATCGCCATGTCGGTGTAGCCGGAGAAGTCGGCGTAGATCTGGATCGCGTAGCCATAGATACCCGTGATGACATCGAGCGCCCCGTACTCCCCAGGCGTGCCGAATGCATCATCCACGACGGCGCGTCCCAGAAAGTCGGCCACCACGACCTTCTTGAAGAGCCCACGTCCGATCAGGACGACGGCTCGACCCGTCTCCAATGAATCCGGTACCCGGTTCGCCCGCAGCTCGGGCAGGAACTCGGTGGCTCGCACGATCGGTCCGGCCACCAGCTGAGGAAAGAACGAGAGGTAGACGGCGAAGTCGAGCAGAGGCGCGGGAGGGCAGTCCTTGCGCCGGACGTCCACGACGTAGCTGATCGCCTGGAAGGTGAAGAACGAGATCCCCACCGGGAGCACGACGTTCAGGGCCGCCCCCGTGAGCCCGAAGCTCGATTCGAGGCTGTCGAGGAAGAAGCCGTAGTACTTGAAGAAGCCGAGAATCGCGAGATCGAACAGCACCGTGACGCCGACGATCGACTTGCGAGTTCCCGCGTTCGTCGAACGGTGGATCGCTATGGCGGCGATCTCGTTCACCACAGTCATCCCCGCCAGCAGCAGGAGGAACCGCACATCCCAGTAGCCGTAGAACACGTACGACGCAGCGAGGACGAACAGCTTCCACGCCGTGGTGTGCTGTCGGACCACCCAGCTCACCGGCAGCACCACGGCGAAGAACGCCGCGAAGGTGAACGTGGGGAACAGCATCCAGTGGCCCTACGTGGCCGCTTGGCCGTGGCGACCGGCGCCCTCGGCGAATCGAGTGGCGCCTTCTCTGGTCTCTCCGGTTGCGACGGTGGCCAGCCCGAGCTCGGTCTCGTGCAGCAGCGCGGCGGGCATGTCGAGTGCCCATTGGTCCTTCGAGGAGCGCAGGTCAGAGCGCAGACAGATCTGCGGGAGCGCCGTGAGATCGTTGGCGAGGGTGAGCGCAGCCTCCAGTGCGTGGCCGGGGTCGGCGAGCCGATTGACCAGCCCGATGGCGAAGGCCTCGTCACCCTCGACCGCCCGACCGGTCAGGATCATGTCGGCGGCGCGGGATGCGCCGATCAAGCGGGGAAGACGGATGGTGCCACCGTCCACGAGCGGCACACCCCAGCGACGGCAGTAGACGCCGAGCGTGGCGTCGCGGGCGGCCACCCGCAGATCGCACCACACCGCGAGTTCGAGACCACCGGCCACGGCATGACCCTCGATCGCGGCGATGACCGGTTTCGACAGATCGAGACGGGTCGGCCCCATTGGCCCCGGACCATCCACGGTCATCTTGTTGCCCCGACCGGTGGACACGGCCTTCAGGTCGGCACCGGCGCAGAAAGCTCCGTCGGCGCCAGTCAGGATCGCGACCCTCAGATCGTCATTGGCGTCGAAGTCCTTGAAGGCTTCGAGCAGGAGATCCGCCGTCGGGCGATCAACCGCGTTGCGAGCCTCGGGACGGTTGATCGTGACGATCCGAACCGGCCCGCGATCCTCCGTGAGCACGTTCATGCCCAACCGTAGCCTCGCCGTCGCTGGACGACGCGCTATCGGAACTCGATGGCATTGACCTGGATGGCGGCACCCGGCAGCGCGCCGGGATCGAGCCGGAGTCCCGTGATGGTCGCGTCCCATCCCATCGCGGTCGACAGATCGACCTCGTAGTCGTGCATCTCGCCGTCGGTGGTGATTCGGAACGTGCGCGACTTGGCCTCGTCCCAGTCCGGGTCATCCTGCGTCACGAAGAAGATCTGGCCGCTGGTTCTGTTCGGCTCGGCGTCGATGCTCATCCGAACCGTCAGGGTCGGATTCGGTGGCCCCGGGAACCGCACGGCGGAACTCTCCATGTACGGATCGTCGCCGGTGGACACCGTCGCCAGAACACCACCGACGACCTCAAAGGGGTCGAGCTGGTTCGTGCCATGCCACCCCTCTGTGTCGCCGTCCGTCTCGAACGTCCACCGCGGCGCCACGAACTCGACCGTCTCCACCGCGATCGGGAACCGGACGAGATCCCGGTCGAGACTGTTTCCGCCGGCGTTGAACCGCGTAGGGGTTGGCGAACTCACCGGAGAACCCGCCACCATCCCGGTAGCGCCACGACGTCGGGTCGGAGAGGTCATCGGTGCGAAGCAGGCACGACCACTGCCGCGGATGGTCCCCTGGGGTCTCGGGGTATGCGCTGATGTTCGTCATCAGCTAGTGGAATCCGTCGTCGCGCTTGACGATGTTGCTGGTCTGCCACAGACCGGACGGCACGCCTCGCGGATCGTAGATGTCTGGAAGCGACGCAGCGAGATGGTCGGGTGGAGGCGCGATGTGATCGAACGTCGCACCCCCGTCGGTGGAGACCGACATGGTGAGGGTGACGTCGATGCAGGACAGACGGTCCCCCAGCGGGCACCGATCCGCAGCCTCGAACACGAAGCCCCGGTATTCATTGTGGATCATCGAGTAGACTGTCTCGCCGTCCTCGGTGTTGGGCGCTGCGATCCATCCCGCTTCGTTGAACTGCGAAGGGTCGGGGTCGAAGGCGGACTGCCAGGTCGGCACGGCACAGTCGGACTCGACGCTGTCGAGATCGCTGCCAACCATGCGGTACGTCACCTAGTGCGTGACATAGAGCTGGACGAGTCCATCGCTGTTTCTCACCGCACGAGCTGCGATGTCGGGGATGTGCTCGTCTTCACACCGATCATCTGTCCAGTCGAACACCATCTCCTCGGGCCCCACGATGCCGATGCGGGTGTCGGTGGTGGGAACCGTCGGAGGGGGAATCGTCGTCGTGGTCGACGGAGGTGCTGTGGTGGTGGGCGGCGCCGTCGTGGCCGGGGCGACCGATGTGGTGCTCGTGGTGTCGGCGGGGTCGGACTCGACCGGATCGGCCGCGTCCGGCTCTCCACCCCCGCATGCGATCAGGAGCACGAGGGCCGCAACCGTCGCGGCCCGCCAGCCACCATGTGTATCTGCGTGCGCTATGCCGCCACTCCTGTCGCGTCCTGACCGAAGCTAGCACCGGCCGCCCCCACGTCGATCTCGACGTCGGCTCCCGACCCCACAGCACGCTCATCGCTGTCGTCGGGTTACGGCGCACCCTTGCCGACAGATCGGGCGGCCTCGCGACGTCGGATGCGTACAAATGTGCGTGTGACCGCAGTCGCCGCCCCGGCAAGGATCAGCGCTTCGGGAATCGCCATCTTGAGCCCCGATGTCAGGCTGTTGCACTGCGGCGGGTCCGACGCATCCAGGTCGCGGATCAGCGGCCCCTCGCAGACCGGTTCGCCTTCGCTCAACAGCAAAGCCGCCAGCAGCAGCCCCACCGTGATGGCGAGCCATGTGACGAGCATCGGTCGCCAGGTCGACCTCGCTCCGCCCGAGTTCGCGGAGGCTTCCTCTTGCATCTGGATCCTCAGTTCCTCAGAGCAAGTCGGTGACGGTCTCCATGGAGCGCCCCACCGCACCCAGCCGCTCGGCCGTCCTCGTTCGCTCGTGGGTGGTGATCGGTGGCCAGATGGGCGAAACCGTTCTCCTCCATCACCGGTGCGACCATCGCCGACGGCTCTGGGCCGATGTCCGTCGGCGCAAGAGCCAACCCGAGCCTCATGAGAACTCCAATCGACGGCCGTCGCGGGGCCGAGTGCGGACCTCGACGGTCTATCAGAGTCCGCTAGGCCCCATCGGGAGGCAGCGTGGCGTATGCCCTCACCGTGAACGTACCGGCGCCCTCGATCTTGGGTGGCACCGCGGTGAACGTGAAGCCCCGCTCGGGGAGTGCATCGAGGCCCGTCATGTGCTCGATGATCGGGATCTCCGCACCAAGCAGGATGGTGTGGATCGGCCGTTCCCCCGTCGACGTGCAATCGATGTTGAGCGTGTCGATTCCGACACATGCCACATCCGCACCCACCAGTGCTTCCGCAGCCGCCTGTCGGAGGTGTGGATGATCGACGGTGTAGGCCTCCGTTCCGAAATGTGTCGAGTGCCCGGTGTGGATGAGGACGGCGTGGCCCTCGAGACCTTCGAGCTCGTCGGCGGCCAAATCGATCCATCGCTCGCCGCGGCGGTCGATACAGACCGCCGGCACCTCGGCCACTCGCTCCAACGCGAGGCCGGTCAGATCGTGCCCATCGGCATAGCGATGGAACGGCACATCGAGATAGGTGCCCGTGTTGGTGCAGATCTCGATGAGTCCGATCTGAAACGTGATCCCTGGGCCGTAGATCTCCTCCGCAGCCTCGCGAGTGAGGTGATCGGCGATCTTCGGTGTCGGGAGACCGGGATACGTCTCCATCCCGTCGGTGATCACATGGCTGAGGTCGATGAAGGTGGGGGTGTCTGGCATCGTTTCGACGCTAGCGAGCGGGAGCGATCGCATCCCTGATTTCCGAGATCAGCGCGGCGAGTTCATCGGCTGAGACCATCCGGGGCGGTGTTGTGACCGGCAGGCCCCAGTCAGGGTCCGCGACGCCCCAACATCTCGCCAGGTCCGGGGGCTCGAGTAGCGGGGCATGACGTGAAGATGCACCTGCGCGTCGACGTTCATCAGAAACGAGTAGTTGAAGTGGTCCGGTGCAAATGCCCTGGTCAGCGACATCGTTGCGACCTCGATCGCCGGTCGAAGCGCCTCCCACTCCCCTGGTTCGATGTCGACCACGCGCTCACACGGACGGTCGAGCACCAGCATCGACTTGCCGAGCAGGTTCTGGTTGCGGTTGAGGGCGAACAACCATGGGCCGAAGCGGTCGATGACAGTTCCGGGATCGAGCCGGAACGTCACGACCAGCCCGCCGGAGCGTTCTCGGCCTCGCGCTCGTGCCACCACGCCGCGGCAGGGCCCGAGAGTTCAGAACGGACGTCCGCGAACCGTGTGGCCGCCGCGCCGCCTGGCCAGTCATCGGGTAGCAGGTCGGCCGGTAGCTCTGGGTCGAGGAAGGGGAACCGACGCCACCGGTGAACCGAAAAGGCCAGGTCAGCGACGACATGAGACGGATCAGGCGCGGTTTCGGCCAGGAAATCGACATAGTGCTGACGCAGCGCTGGAAGATCCCAGCCTTGTGCGGCCACGTCCCGCCCGGATCCCAACGATCCCAGCTCGGCACGAAACGACGTGCCCTCGACACACAGGTCCGCGAGCAACTCGACGGCCACCGACTCCTGGTCGGGCCACGGGGACACCCACACGCCCTGACCGATCGAACCGAAACCCGCCCAACTGAGACCCTGTCCCATTCGGTAGCGCGAGCCGCGGTCACGTTCCGGGACCGATGCCAACAGGACGATCCATCGCCCGTCCCACTCCCGGGGAGCGTGACCGAACCCGTAGATCCGTTCGGCGCCGGCGGTGAGCAGATCGGTGGAAAGCGAGGTCATCGTCCAGCGTGTCCGGCGGCCGACACGTTCGCGCTCGAGCCACCCCCGCTCCTCGAGACGGGCGAGCGCCTGACGAGCGGACTTGTCGCGCACCCCGAGGAGCTCCATGAGCGCGACCAGGGTCTGGGTCCACGCACTGCCGCCCGTGGGGAGGACGAACTCGCCGAGAACAGTGATCAGGAGACCCCGGCTCGTGTCGACACCAGCGCTCCCATCACGTCGCGCTCCGAACACCGGGGCGAGCCCCTGCACCGTGGCATATTCTACGGAACTCTGACGTGCGTCGATGGAAACATCGTACATGTGCGCGGCGAGCACAAAGGGGCCGAATGACTGAACCACGGATGGAGACGGTCGACCTCGATGGTCGACAGATCACCACCAGCACCTGGGGAGACGGCACGCCTGAGATCATCATGCTCCACGACGGCCTCGGCTCGATCGCCCAGTGGCGTGAGGTCCCGGCCACGCTCGCGGCCGCCAGTGACCGAACCGTGATGGCGTATGACCGGGCCGGCCACGGCGAATCCCTACCGGTGCCGAGTGGCCCCTGGCCCACGAACTGGCTGCACACCGAGGCCGAGCTGCTCGCCCGTTTGATCACAGCCGTCGGCGCCGACCAGCCCGTACTCGTCGGCCATTCTGACGGCGCGTCGATCGCCACCATCCATGCGGCGACGACCGACCAAGCCGCCCCGATCGTGCTGTTGGCCGTGCACAGCTGGCTCGAACAGGCGGCGGTCGACCAGATCACACTGGCCCGCGAACAACCGGACGACATCGTTCCGCGGCTCGGTCGATACCACCGTCACGCCGCCGAGATGTTCGAGGCCTGGTCCGGAGCGTGGGTGAGCGAGGGGTTCTCGACGTGGGACATCCGCCCGATGATCCATTCGGTGACCTGTCCCACTCTGGTGTTGCAGGGGACCGAGGACGAGTACGCCACACAAGCCCACGTCGCGCTGACCACCGACGCCATCGGCGACAACGCCGAAGGCAGGCTGCTCGACGGCCTCCGCCACAATCTCCACCACGACGCCCCAGAACTCGTCGTCGATTCGATCGTTGCGTTCATAGAACGCACGCTGGGGACAGACCCCAACGTGCGTTCTCAGTCATAGTCGTCGTGGCGGCGATCCTGGGAGCAGTCGGGCCTCTGGGGCCATCCGGCGGGTGAGCCCCCCACGCTTCCTGGCGGCCGTATGGCGTGAGGTCGAGGTACGTCCAGTGGCTGCGAGATGCTCCACGCCACGATCCTCGGTGAAATAGGTGCGGGACACGTCGTCGCCGTCCCGCAGGAACACACTGACCACATGGTTCTCGTCGCCGTCGATCGTGGCCCCCATGTCGTCGTTGAACGACGTTCCCGCAGACGAGTACCACGGGAGTTCCCAGCCCATTCGCTGCCGGTACGCCTGAAGCTTCTCGAGTTCGGCGAGCGAAACCAGGATGAACGAGACGCCGCGGGCATGGAGGTGGGCGGGATGGGACATGGCGTCAGTGACCCACAAGCACCTCACTCATACAGCCTTCGTCCCAGTCGGCGCCGAACATGAAGTGCTAGACGATGAGTTGTCGCCGGCCATCGAAGAGGTCAAGCAGCGTCCGCTCGCCCTCGACTCCGGTCAGCACATGGCCAGGATCGACCCGCGTCATCGGGAGCCGGCGCCGTGCGGCATTCAAGCCGTCGAGTTCGCGCGTCAACGCCTTCTCGCGCTCGCGGAACTCGAGTACGGCGCGGCGCCACTCGAGATCATCGACGACGGACGGCATTCGTTCGAGGAGGCGTTCATCTGGCGAACATACTTGCCGGGCATGTCATCTCGCGACGCGCCGGGCCGTCCGCCGACACGAGTGCTCTGATGAGTGTGCTCGACCAGCTGCCGGAGGTGACGTGACGATTCGTATCCCGACGCTCGCCGCAGCCCTTCTCCTGCTCACGGCATGTGCCTCGGAGTCGGTCGAATCAGCGCCCGATCTCGACGACGACGCCACCGGTGAGCCCGTCACCACATCCACGGAACCGACCACGACCACATCGCCCGCGGACGCACCAGAGCCGACAGGCTGCGGCGAACCGATGGAAACCCACCTCATCGAGGGCCGGTTGACGATCCGAGCCTCGAACTCGGGCGGACCGAGCCGTACGAGGACGTCGCATCGTGGCTCGCCGCGGCGGAGGCCATCGATGATCGATTGACCGTCGAGGGGATCGGCGTGGGAAATCCCTTCCGGCTGTTCGGCGCTCGCGGCAACGACCTTCTTCGCGAGAACGACATCGATCAGCTCTCCGTCGTCTTCGAGATCTCATTCCCACCGATCTGCGATGGCCCTCAAGTGCGAACGACGAACGCCATCAGCCAACCGGACGCCTGCACCTATGCCCGGATCGCCGATGACCACACGCCGGGGTGCGGAGATGAGTTCGAGCCTCGCCACGGCCATGAGTCGGCGTGGACCGGCAGCGAGCTGTTGATCATCGGCGGGGCCGGCGGCACCTACGACGGTGAGCCACTCACCAGTGGACTGTCATGGTCGCCGAGTGTCGACGAATGGACGGCAATCGCTCCGTCACCCGTCGGGATCAACTACTGGCCGGCAACCCACGCCGCATGGGTCGAGGATCGCCTCGTGCTGGTCGGGACCGAACCGACGGGTGAGATTCGTGTGCTCACCTACGTCCCCACCACCGACGCGTGGGGAGTGTCGGCACCGCTTCGCGAGGACCGCTACGGGGCCGGCGCGGTGGCCATCTCACCCACCACGGTGTACATGGTCGGCGGCTCGCTCAATGACCCACGTGACACCGCCTGGAGCTACGACCTGACCACCAGCCGGTGGGGCCAGCTCCCAACGCCCGGGATCGACCCGACAGAGCAGATGTCGGGTGTCTGGACCGGATCAGAGGCCATCTTTCAGGGCGGCTACTCCGGCCCCGGGCCGACCGCCGTCGTGGTGTGAGCTTTCCCATGCTCCGAGCCTCCAGCCATCGGGAAGCGAACTGATCTGGACAGGCAGTGTCGTCCTCGTCGTCGGCGGGAACGCCGGGCCGGACCACCACGACCGGCTCCAGATCTACGACCCTGCCACCGACGTCTGGACGGTGCTCCCGCCGGCGCCGGTGTCGCCGCGCTGCTGGCACTCCGGGACCTGGACGGCGTCTGGCTTCGTGGTCCTGGGTGGCCTCGAAGTGTGTGGTGACCCGGGGGTTCTCGCCCGAGGCGACGCCGCGATCTACGACCCGACCACAGACTCCTGGTCCGGGCT
This sequence comes from Acidimicrobiaceae bacterium, assembly GCA_016845585.1. Taxonomy (GTDB): domain Bacteria; phylum Actinomycetota; class Acidimicrobiia; order Acidimicrobiales; family Aldehydirespiratoraceae; genus JAACCU01. Next base: position 12,489 of record JAERSO010000165.1, read on the forward strand.
GACACGGCCCTGATCCGTCTCTACCGCACACTGGGGTCTGTCCCCGGTGTGCGGTAGAGAACGTTCCACATCTCATTGACGTGATGCTTGGTATGTGTAGAATGTCGGCATGACCGAGCCGAGGATCGATTTCGCCACCGCGCCCGACAGGTATCGACACTGGTCGCTCGGCATCGACGAAGCGACGGCCACGCTCACGATGGCGGTGGAGCCGACGGCCGGCATCCGGGACGACTACGAGCTCAAGACGAACTCCTACGACCTCGGGGTCGACATCGAGCTCCATGACGCCGTCCAGCGGCTGCGCTTCGAACATCCTGAGGTGAAGGTCGTCGTGGTCACCGGTGGACTCGACAAGATCTTCTGTGCCGGTGCCAACATCCAGATGCTCGCCGGGGCCAGCCACGGCCACAAGGTCAACTTCTGCAAGTTCACCAACGAGACCCGCAACGGCATCGAGGACGCCACCGCGAACTCCGGCCAGACCTGGATCGCCGCCGTCAACGGCACCGCTGCCGGTGGTGGCTACGAACTCGCCCTGGCATGCGACGAGATCCTGCTGGTCGACGACAAGTCGTCAGCTGTCTCGCTGCCCGAGATCCCGCTGCTCGCCGTGCTCCCCGGCACCGGTGGCCTGACCCGCGTCGTCGAGAAGCGCCACGTCCGCCGTGACCTCGCCGATGCCTTCTCCACTCGCACCGAGGGAATTCGCGGCAGGACCGCCGTCGAGTGGGGCCTCGTCGATCACATCGCTCCAGCGAGTGCATGGGACGAGCTGGTGGCCGACCGGGCGACCGAGCGCGCAGCCGGCAGCGACCGCCCGCCGCACGGTCCGGGAATCGCGCTGCCCCCACTCGCCCGGACGATCGCTGACGACTCGGTCAGCTACAGCAACGTCACCGTCGCAATCGATCGACCAACCGGAGCGGCGACATTCGTCATCACGGCCCCAGAGGCAACCCAACCGACCACCGGTGAGGAGCTCGTCGACACTGGCGCCGACGCGTGGATCCTCCGCACCGTCCGCGAGCTCGATGACGCGATCCTCCACCTCCGCTTCAACGAGGTCGAGATCGGTACGTGGGTGTTCCGCACGGAGGGCGACACAGACGCCGTGACCCGAGCGGAGGCGATCTTCACCCACGACGCCGATCACTGGGCCGTCAGGGAGACCCGACTGCTCTGGGCCCGCACCCTCGAACGGCTCGACGTCTCCGCGCGGTCGCTCATCACGATTGTCGACCCCGGCAGCTGCTTCGGCGGCACCCTCGCCGAACTCGTACTGGTCGCCGATCGCAGCTTCATGCTCCACGGGACCTGGGAGGATCTCGACAATCCCCCTCCCCCGGCCACGATCCGTCTGACCGACGCCAACCTCGGCTGGTATCCGATGGCGAACGATCTGACCCGTCTCCAGACTCGCTTCTGGGGCCGGCACGATGCCTACGACACCGCCGCCGCCACCCTCGGCAAGGACCTGTTCGCCACCGACGCCGACGCGGCTGGGCTCGTCACCTTCACGCCCGACGACCTCGATTGGGAGGACGAGCTGCGCATCACGCTCGAAGAACGCAACAGCTTCAGCCCCGACGCCCTCACCGGCATGGAGGCCAACTATCGGTTCGTCGGACCGGAGACGATGAAGACCAAGATCTTCTCCCGCCTCACGGCATGGCAGAACTGGATCTTCCAGCGCCCGAATGCCGTCGGTCCCGAAGGTGCGCTCCAGCGCTTCGGCACCGGCTCTCGGCCCGACTACGACAACAAGCGAGTGTGACGCCATGGCCACCGTGGACATCAACGCCAAGATCCCGAACAATATCGACCTGGCCGGCGACCGCCGCCTCCAACGTGCCCTCGAACAGTGGCAACCGAAGTTCGTGCGGTGGTGGGAGGAGCTCGGCCCCGCCGCGTTCGCCCGCAACCCCGTGTACCTGCGCACCGCGATCGACGTCGGCCAGGAAGGCTGGGCCAACTTCGACCATGTCGAGATGCCCGACTATCGCTGGGGCATCTTCCTGTCCGACAAGGAGAAGGATCGCAAGATCGCGTTCGGTGACCACAAGGGTGAGGATGCCTGGCAGGAAGTGCCGGGCGAATACCGGTCCGACCTTCGTCGCCTGATCGTTGTGCAAGGCGACACCGAGCCCGCCTCGGTCGAACAGCAGCGTCACCTGTCACTCACGGCACCGTCGCTGTACGACATGCGCAACCTGTTTCAGGTGAATGTCGAGGAAGGACGCCACCTCTGGGCGATGGTGTACCTGCTCCACGGCTATTTCGGGCGCGACGGGCGCGACGAGGCCGACGAGATGCTCGAGCGCCACTCCGGCGACGCGGACAATCCCCGGATCCTCGGCGCGTTCAACGAGCCGACCCCGGACTGGCTCTCGTTCTACATGTTCACCTACTTCACCGACCGCGACGGCAAGTACCAGCTCGCCTCGCTGCGCGAGTCGGCCTTCGACCCGCTGTCTCGCACCTGCGAATTCATGCTGAAGGAGGAGGCCCATCACATGTTCGTCGGTGCCTCCGGAGTCGGCCGGGTGATCCAGCGGACCACCGAGCTGATGCGTGAACACGACACCGACGACGTCCACCAGTACGGCGGTATCAATCTCGATGTGCTCCAGAAGTACATCAACTTCCACTACTCGGTCTCGCTCGATCTGTTCGGCTCGGAAACATCGACCAACGCGGCCAACTACTTCGCCTCGGGCCTGAAGGGCCGATTCCAGGAGGAGAAGCGCGACGACGATCATCTCCTGAAGAGCGTCTACCGCACCGTTCCCGACTGGACCGAGGATGGGATCGGGGCCCGCGAGGTCACACAACTCGCGGCCCTCAACGAAACCCTGCGCGACGACTACAGCGAGGACTGCCAGAAAGGCGTCGACCGCTGGAACCGCACCCTGGAAGAAGCGGGAATCGACGTCACTCTCCGACTCGCGAGCACGTCGTTCAACCGCAACGTCGGCACGTTCCGTGACCACCACATGTCGCCCGATGGGCACACCGTCTCCGCCGCCGAGTGGGAGGCGAACGTCGACGGCTGGCTTCCCAGCGAGGCCGATCGTGCCCACGTGCAATCACTGATGGTCGGCGTCTCCGAGCCCGGCAAGATGGCCGGCTGGGTCGCCCCACCCTCGCGCGGCATCCATCAGAAGCCCGTCGACTACGACTACGTGAGGGTGTGACGGCCCAGCCGATCACAAGGTCAGCAAAGCCCGAACCAGGGTTCTCGTTGCAGTTCTGACTCCAGCACCTCTCGATCGCCGTCGCCGGCCACGGCAGCAGTGAGCTCGACGGCCAGATCACGGTGCCGCTGTCCCGCGCTCACATCACCCGTGGCCGCGAGCGCCCGCGCCAGTGCCTCCTGTCCGAACGCGGCATCCCAGTCCTCCATCTCCTCGGGATGCGCCTCGATCAGCTCGAGACAGCGGCGAGCATGGCGCAGAGCGAGCCGGCCCTCACCCAGTTTCACCGCCATCCGGGCGATCAGGTGCTCGCCCCGCGCACTGTTCGCGTGATTGCCGACCTGGCGCCAGTGGTAGGCCGATGCATAGGCCGAGTAGAGCAGTGTCTCTCGCTCGTCGGGAGGCGTGTCGGGTCCGATGGTCGGATCCTCGATCGTGTCCCACATGCCGTTGTTGAGCGGCTCCCAGCCAGCGGTGGAGATCTCGCTCCTCGAACATGTGCTCGCCGACCGCGGTGTTGAGCTGGTGCCAGCCGTCAAAGCCGTACTCGCGTGCCAGCGTCGCCTGCGCATCGCGCAGCGTGAAGCCGGACAGCTCAGGGGTACCGACGGGTGCGACATCTGCACCCGCTCGATGGCCCCGGGGTCTCGGTTCACGACGAGCCGTTTCAGCTCCTTGGCCTGATTCTTCAGGTGCGTGATGTTGGCGTTCGCAGGCAGCGTTGGCGGTGCTTCGGACATGACGATCTTCCTTCCTGAGGCGGTGCCTCGACCCACGTCCGCTGAAGAGGGCAGAAAAGAAGATTCTGATTGGGCATCAATATCGGGTGAGCTGAGCTCTTGCCGCGAACAGGAGACGCCCCGATGCGCTCTGGGGGCGAGGATACGTAGGACACTCGCGAGCGTCAAGACATCGCGCCGTCGCTGCAACGGACTCACGTCGCGGAGCTAGTGGGTGTTGCGGTAGCGGGCGGGCGAGACGCCGAGGACGCGCTGGAATGCCTGCCGCATCGTGTGCTGGCCGGCGAAGCCGGCGCTGGCGGCGACCTGAGCCGGTGACACCTCGGTGGTCTCCAGCACCTCTCGCGCCAGGTCGACGCGAACTCGTTCCACCCATCGCGCCGGTGTCGTCCCGGTGTGCAGGCGGAACCTCCGCCCGAAGTTGCGCTCGCTCATCTCGGCGCGTTCGGCGAGCGTCGCGACAGAGTGGTCCCCGCCGGGATCGGCCTGAACTGCGGCGACCGCCGAAGCAATCCCGGCGTCGGTGAGTCGCGGAGGGTCCACGCGCTCACTGAACTGCGACTGTCCGCCCGACCGGTGGAGATCGACCACCAGGCGGCGGGCCACGGCCCGCGCCAGTTCGTCGCCGTGGTCTGCGGCCACGATCGCCAGCGCGAGATCGATGCCCGCGGTGACACCGGCAGACGTGAACACGCCATCGCTCGAGACGAAGATCTCATCGGCCACTACGAGGACGTCGGGATACCGGGTTCGGAGCTGATCCGCGTACGCCCAATGCGTCGTGGCTCGCCGACCGGCGAGGATGAACGCGCCCGTGCAGACCGATCCGACACGCTCGGTTCGACGAGCCGCTGATGCGAACACCCCGATGAAGTCGCGGTCGGTGACGATCTCCGCGGTTCCCGTGCCCCCGACGGCCAGCAGGGTGTGCACGCCGTCGCCGAGCTCGCCGAGGGCGGCGTCGACGACCAGCCGCGGGCCGGCGCTCGAGCGGAGGACGAGATCCGGTTCGTCTCCGACCGTCACACACTCGTAGAGGGGAGATCCGGCGAGCGCCGCGGCCGGGGAAGATCGCGAATGCGACAGTGGCATTCGCTGAGGAACCGATGCGAGTTTGGCGGAAATCCATCAATATCTGTCCTTGCAGCCACGCGATTGTGTCGTGAAGGATGGGGCAACCATCCATCGAACGAGGGAGCCCGAACGTGGCCTTCATGGATCTCAAGCCCGGATGTGAGTGCTGCGACGTCGACCTGCCGCCCGAATCCCCTGACGCTCGCATCTGCACGTTCGAGTGCACCTACTGCGCAACGTGTGCCGCCGAGATGGACAACACCTGCAAGAACTGCGGCGGGAACCTCGTCCCTCGCCCGATCCGACCGGCGGAAAAGCTGATGGATGCGCCGGCATCCACGGTGCGCTTGTTCAATCCATCCAATTGTCCGGCTCACGGCGAACGCGCGGCCAAGACCTGAGCCTCGAGGACGCCTCGTTCGTCGCGAACCGACCCGTCAGATGTTGGCCAGCTGGTCAGCGCATGCGCCGGCGGCGATCTCGATGAATCGATGTGCGGCGGGTGGAAGGGTGTGCTGCGGGTTCCATGCGACGCCGAGCACTCGAGGTTCGATCGCCGGCGTGGTGGCACGAACCGCCACGTTGGGATCGCTCGTGTCGACGGTGAGAAGGGGAACCACCGCGTTTCCGACACCGGCGCCCACGAGCGCTTGGATCGCGGCGTTGTCATGGGACCGATAGGCGTAGCGTGGCGTGACACCGACCCGTTCGAGACCGCGATCGACCCGAAGACCGCAGCTGTCATGAGCGGGCTGGCCGACCATGGGCGCTTGGGCCACGACGCTGAGGGGAATCGGTCCAGGAGGCGTGTCAGGGGGGACGAGCGCCACGTACGGATCTGCACCGAGATCTCGCTTCTCGAGCTCGTCGAGGACATCGCCCTCGACGAATCCCAGATCGAGCTCGCCGGTGATCAGCGCCCGTTGGCGATGGTGGTCGCCGGGGTCGCCCTCGGTCAGGATGATCTCGAGATCAGGAGCCTCGGTGTTCAGTCGTTGTAGAGCGATCGGGAGGATCCGCGTCATGATCGACTGGAACGTGCCGATCCTCAACCGCCCGCTGATCCCCTGCTCCAGCCTGGCGAGGTCGGCTTCGGCCTGCCCGATCTCTTCCAACAGCCGCTCTGTGTGGGTGAGGAGCACGTCACCCGCTGGGGTCAGCCGTGGCCGTCGGGGGCCGCCGGGGCGATCGAACAGGCGGTGCCCGGTGTGCTGCTCGAGCGACGCGACCTGCTGGGAGACCGCGGACTGGGTGAAGCCCAGTCGGGCTGCGGCCTTGCCGAAGGTCCCCTCCTCGATCACCGCGCGGAACGCGAGCAGCTGTCGAACGCTCAGATCCGGCCACATGGGAGAATGATAAGCGTTACCGATCACCAGGTCTGGTTTTCACCGCTTTTCACGATATTGGACGGTCCCTACGGTTGACGTATGGAACGGCTCCCCACCGAAGAAGAACTCACCACCCTCGGCGTTGCCCTGTTCGAGGACGGCGTCGAGGCCCACGCAGCCGAGGTTGCTGATCTCGTGCAGATCCTCAACACATCAGCACCCGACGACCGCCTCGTCACCACGCTGGGCGATGCGCACGCACCGAGCATCATTCGAACCCGAGCCCTTGCCAAGATCGTGGCCCGGTGGCCCGACTACTCGAATGCCCTCACGTCGCAGAACCCAGCCGAGTTCGACGTCGCGCTCACCGAACTCCTGGCCGCGTGGCGAGCCCACCAGGCGCTCCGGGCGTCGAGCAGCGCGGTCGGCGACCTCTACGCTTCTCGACTCGCGCTCGACCGGGTCCGCGACCGACTCCGAGCCATCCGCGCCCGTGCCCGCGAGGCGACCGGCAGGGACGACGCCGGCTCACCGGCACCCTCCCTCTGCGCCGACCACGCCTAGCCGACTTCGCAACCACCCGCTCACCCGCGCGTGGTTAACTACGGCTCTGCTCCCTCACCCGGGAGCGAATCGGCATCGAGCTGCGAGGGACAATGTCAGGCTTCAATACCGCGGCATGGCTGGTTGACCGCCACGTCGACAACGGAAACGGAGACCGAGTCGCCATCAGGTGCCAAGGTACGACGACGACGTACGCCCAGCTTCAAGAAGAGCTCTGGCGGGCACAGAACCTTCTCGCCGAACTCGGCGTCGTCGCCGGCGACCGGATCGCCATGGTGGTGCCCGACGATGTGACCTTCGCGTCGATCTTCCTCGGGGCGCAGCGCTCCGGGATCGTGCCTGTCCCACTCTCCACCATGCTTCGGGGCCAAGCGCTGGGCGAGATCATCGCCGACTCCGGCGCGACGATCCTCGTGATGTCCGACATGTTCGTCGATGCCCTTCTCGACCTGCTGGCGGCTGCTCCCGGTATCGACGATGTCATTGTGCTCGGGAACCCAGCCGCCATCGCGGCGAGCATCGGTGCGGAAGCCGACGTCCGCCCCTGGAGCGAGGCGGGCGACGTGTCGGAGGCCGCGGTCGCCGAGACCACGGACGACTCCCCCGCCTTCTGGCTCTACAGCAGCGGGACGACCGGAACCCCGAAGGGCGTCATGCACCTCCACGGCAACGTGAAGGCCACCGTGGACACCTACGCGACCGAAGTTCTCGGAGTGACCGAGAACGATCGGTTTCTCTCGGTGGCGAAGCTCTTCTTCGCCTACGGCCTCGGGAACTCGCTGACATTCCCCCTCGCTATCGGCGCCACTGCGATCCTGAACCCGCAGCCACCCACTCCCCCGGCGATGCTCGAGCTGATCGAGGCGGAGAAGCCGACCCTGTTCTTCTCCAGCCCCGGATTCTGTGCGGCCATCCTCGACGCGCAACCCGATGCCACCGTGTTCGACTCCGTGAGGGCAACGGTCACCGCCGGGGAATCCCTTCCTGCGAACGTCCACCAGCGCTTCAGCGAACTCACCGGCACACCCGTCCTCGATGGCATCGGCTCGACCGAGCTCCTCCACATCTTCATCTCGAACACCGTGCAGAAGCAGACGTCCGGGTCGAGTGGTGAGGTCGTTCCCGGTTACGTCGCCGAACTGCGCGACGACGATGACAACCCCGTCAGCGACGTCGACACGCCCGGCTATCTCCACGTGAAGGGACCGTCCGCGGCAGCCGGCTACTGGCAGAAGCCCGAGGCGACCGCCCAGGCCTTCCGCGACGGCTGGGTGCGGACCGGCGACGTCTACACGCGGTCCGTCGACGACACATGGACGTTCCTCGGCCGCAACACCGACATGATCAAGGCCGGCGGAATCTGGGTGTCGCCGGCTGAGGTCGAGAACGTGCTGATCGAACACGAAAGCGTGCTCGAAGCAGCTGTCGTCGGAGGACGCGACGAGCAGGGCCTCGAGCAGACCGTCGCGTTCGTCCTTCCCGCCAGCGGCACCGCTCCGGATGCGGACGAACTGATCCAGCACTGCCGCGACCGGATGGCAGCGTTCAAGCGCCCCCGCCGTATCATCGTCGTCGACGAACTCCCCAAGACCGCCACCGGCAAGATCAAACGCTTCGAACTCCGCCAATCGCTCGACGGTTGAGCGGGGCCGGACCTCCGAATCTGGTTCGATTGCACAACGCCCGTAGGGTGACGCATGCACGAGTTCACTGCCGGCGCGCCCGACACCACGATCACCCGTCAGGCGTGGCTCTCGCTCGGCGTCACCACGATCGTGACATTCCTCGTCGTGATCGACGTGTCGGCGGTGAACGTCGCCTTCCCCTCGATCCGTGAAGACTTCGAGGTCTCGCGCACCCAACTCAGCTGGGTCATCTCGGCCTACAACGTCACCGTCGGGGCGCTCCTGCTCTTCGCGGGACGGCTGGGCGACAGCCTCGGCCGGCGACGGGTCTTTCTACCCGGTGTCGGCGTGTTTCTCTTCGGGTCGCTGCTGTGCGGACTCGCCCCCAACGCCACGCTGCTGATCGCCGCACGGGTGGTGCAGGCCATCGGCGGAGCGGTCACCATGGCCACGTCGTTCGCGGTGATGCTCCCCGACTTTCCCGCCGCCCGGCGCAGCACGGCGATCGGGATCGCGGGCGCATCAGGCGCGTTCGGCGCGGTCATCGGTCCGGTTGCGGGCTCGTTCCTCACCGATGCATTCAGCTGGCGGGCCATCTTCCTGGTCAACGTGCCGTTGTGCCTGATCATCCTCTTCCTCGGCCCCCGGTTGCTCCGGGAGTCGAGCGACCCTGACGCCACCGGCCGCATCGACCTGATCGGCGTCGTCATCGGCACCACGGCGGTGACGCTGATGATGCTCGCCATCGTCCAGAGCGAAGGATGGGGAGTCGACGACCCTCGGGTGATCGGCATGTTCCTCCTGGGCGGCGCACTGCTGCCCTGGCTCATTCGCCGGTCCCGGACGCACCCGGAGCCCCTTCTGGATCTCGCTCTCTTCCGTCATCAGTCGTACCGAAGCACGAACGTCGGCGTGGCGTTCTACGGACTCGCGTTCACGTCCGGGGCACTGGTCGGGTCCCTCGCCCTCCAGGATCTGTGGGGTCAGTCACTTCGCGCAACCGGCCTGGCCTTCATGCCCGGCCCTCTCCTGGCCGTGGTCGTGTCGCCCATCACGGGTTCCATCGCCGATCGTTTCGGACATCGCTGGGTCCTCGGAATCGGTTCGACGCTCTGCGGCGCCGGCTACCTCGGCTACGTCCTCCTCATGACGGAGACTCCCCACATCTGGGATCAGTTCGTCCCCCTCGGCCTCCTCGTCGGTCTGGGTATCGGCCTGACCGTGGCCACCTGGTCGAGCGCTGGGCTCTCCGACATCCCTCCGGCCAAGTTCGGGGTCGCCGGCGCCACCTTCAACACGATCCGCCAGGCCTCCTATGCCTTGGGCATCTCGGTGGTCATCACCTTGATCTCCGTCGGTGCCGACGAGTTCGATCTCGCCGGCTACCGGTGGGCGTGGGGCTGGGTGGCGGCCTGCTACTTCATCAGTGCAATCGTCGTCGTACTGACCTTCCCCTCCGGCTCCAGCCATGATCGAGCACAGGTCGGGACCTGAGAACTGGTCAGCGAACACGTGTTCGTGTAGCATCTCGGCATGCCGACACTTGCCCACTATCAGTCCAGCCTCTTTGCCCAAGGGGAGCCGTCGCTGAAGGAACGCGCCGGGTTCCACCGGATCGCTCTCGACGACACCTCGTGGATCGATCTCTGTCCGGGCTGGGTCGTCGGAGCCGACGAGTTGTTCGCCTCGTTGTACCGAGAACTGGACTGGCGCGGTGGCAGCCGGCCCATGTACGGAGAACTCGTCCGCGAACCGCGCCTGCACGCTTCACTCGGGAATGCCGAGCAACGCCACTCGGTCATCCGATCGATGGGCAACTTCCTCGCAGCGCGGTATGGCGCGGGAATCAGCGCCAACTTCACCAACCTCTACCGTGACGGCACCGACTCGGTCGCCTGGCACGCCGATCGCATCGGACGCAGCCTGGTCGACCCCGTCGTGGCCATCGTGTCGCTCGGCGCGCCCCGGAGGTTCGCGCTTCGGCCCAAGGGCGGCGGGTCATCCGAGCGTTTCGTCCTCAATTCCGGCGACCTCCTGGTCATGGGCGGGGCCTGCCAGCACACCTGGGAGCATGCCGTACCGAAGATGGCCTGTACCGAGCCGCGCATGAGCCTCTCGTTCCGCCATGTCGCAGACGGGCCGGGCCTCGACTGGTGGTACGAGCCGGCGTCTACCCAATCCGACTGACACCAGCGGGTGGTTCGAACGCCTTGATCTGATCGGAGTTCCAACGTTTCTCACACTCGTCGACGGAGGTCTTCACCATGCCGCGCCGGAAGCCTTCGTCGATCCGCAGCCACTTCGTCTTCAGCTCCTCCGGTGCGCCTGCCTCGTCCAGCGCCTCGATCAGAAGTGCCGATCTCGTATCGAACAGCTCCTCGGTGATGAGGATGTTCGGGTGTGCCGAATGGACCGGGCGGCCACAGTAGAGCTTGGGGCCACCGATCAGCCCGACGATGAAGTCGGTCTGTTGCGCCTTGATGTGCTCGATGCGAACGTCGGCGAAGAACTGCGACAGCCACGGGTGCTCATACACCTTGTCGTAGAAGATCTCATTGACGTCCGCGACGATCGACTTGTTCCGCAGCGAGTCGTACAAACTCATTCGGTCAGGTTCGGCCACCCAAACCCCGAAACAAGGGGCTCGAGGGCACGGTTGGGCATGCAACGGTCCCCGGGAGTGGAAATCGGGCCCGGTCCACGGCAGAGTTGCGCCCATGAGAATCACCGAGGTGCGGGTCTATCAGCACAACCTCGAGGTGCTCGATGGTCGCTACGAGATGTCGATCTCCGCGGTCGAGGAGCTCGATTCCACCGTCGTTGCGCTGGTCACCGACACCGGAATCATCGGCTATGGCGAAGTGACTCCGCTCGGGAGCGGCTACCAGCCCGAGCACGCACTCGGCGCTCGCGCGGCAATCGAGGAACTGGCACCCCACATCATCGGCCTCGACCCTCGACGCACCTCGCTGGTCTACGCGGCCATGGAACAGGCGCTCAACGGACACAACTACGCCAAGTGCGCCATCGACGTCGCCTGCTGGGATGCCACGGCCAAGAGCTATGACGAGCGGCTGTGCGACATCCTCGGCGGCACCGACCGTCGCTCCGTCCGCAGCTACTACGGCGTGATGCCGGCGAGTGCGGCGAAGACGGCGCAGAGCGCGAAGCGCAAGCAGACCGAGGGTTACACACGCCTTCAGGTCAAGGCCGGAGGTCGCCCACTCATCGAGGACATCGAAGCGGTGCGCGCCGTCGCCGAGGCCGTCGACCCGGCGACGCGCCTGCTCGTCGATCCGAACCGCGGATGGACCGGCCGCGACACCATCGAGTTCAGCATCGCCTGCCGCGACATCCCACTCGCGATCGAGCAGCCCTGCCGCACCTACAGCGAACACAAGGCGTTGGTCGGTCGGCTCAACCACCCGGTGTTCCTCGACGAGTCGACCACGGATGTCTCCACGGTGATCGACGCCATCACCGACGGTGTGGCCCATGGATTCGGGATGAAGCTGTCTCGCGTCGGTGGCATCACCCCGCTGCGCGCCATTCGTGACATCTGCGTCCACCGCAGCATTCCGCTCACCATCGACGACACCTGGGGTGGCGACATCACCGCCGCCTCGGTCGTGCACATGGGCGCCACGGTGCCCGAACACATCTTCGAGGGCACGTGGATTGCGCAGCCCTACACGTCGAAGTCGTACGACTGCCTGAGCGCGCCGCTACGTACCGAGCACGGCAGGATCACGATTCCGGAGGGCCCCGGACTCGGCGTCGAACCGGATCTGCACAGCTGGGACGTACCGGTCGCGACCTACCGCTAGAGCTTGGGGTCCATGGATCCGGCGATGAAGATGCCTTCGGCTTCTGCGAGGAGCTCGCCGTCATGGTGAAACGTCGCCTCCGCGAACGTCTTTCGCCCCTCGGTGTGAGACACCCAGGCGCGAAGATCGATCCGTTTCTGGAGGGGTGTCGGCTTTCGGTACCGGGTGGTCAGCGTGCCGGTGAAACCGCCGACATCGTTGACGACGCAAACGGTGCCCAGGATGTCGTCCATGACGGCGGCGACCACGCCACCATGCACGGAGTCGGGTGGTCCGTTGAACTGGTCCCCGAAGACACAGTCCCCGCGAACTTCGATCCCGTCGTCGGTGTCGTGGAGGTCGACGTCGATCGGTGGAGCGATCGGGTTCAGCGCGCCGCAGTACGGGCTGTAGGCGAAGAACCAGGCAGGGCCCTTCTCCCGGAGCCGATCAAGCCGGCCCTCGGGATCCGGCATGGAGGAGAGCAGCGAGGAGAAGTCCAGGACCGACTGCATTCGAACACCGTCGACGAAGTGTGAGCCGAGCGCAGCAGTGGCCGCCTGAACCGACGACCTGATCGGCACGAGGTCGGCCTCCCCGAGGTCAGCGGTCCGGGCCGCCTCGATGAGGCTTCGCAGGTCGTCGATCAAGGCTTCTGGGGTGTCCGACATCCGCTGAAAGGTACGGCACCGCCGGCACGCGGACCGAATCGCACCCCTGGTCCCACGCCGATACGCTCGCCGCCGATGAGTCAGCTCGACGCGTTCGTCCTGGGAGTGGATCTCGATGGGGTCTGCGGTGCCCATACGGAACGGTTCCGCGAGATCGTCGCAGCACGACTCGGACGTCCGATCTCTGACTTCCCCCTCGAGCGGAACTGGGATTTCGCCGAGTGGGGATTCGGCCCCGGAGAGTTCGAGGAGCACCACCGTCATGCGGTCGTCGAGGAACGGATGTTTCGCGACATGGACGTCATCGAGGGTGCGGCCGAGGCCCTGTGGCGCCTCTCGGACGCAGGCGTCTGGATTCGAATCATCACCCACCGTCTCTACGTCAACTGGGGTCATCAGGTCGCGGTGACCGACACCGTCGAATGGCTCGACCGGGCACGGATCCCCTACCGCGATCTCTGCTTCCTCGGGGCCAAGCCCCAGGTCGAGGCCAATCTCTACATCGACGACTCCCCCGGCAACGTCGGCGCCCTTCGCGGCGCCGGCAACGAGGTGATCGTCTTCGACCAGCCCTACAACCGTGAACTGCGCTCGCCCCGCGCCACCACATGGCTGGATGCGGAGGAAATCGTGCTCGAACGATTCACGGAGTGGTCGGGGATTCACGGTGTGCAACCCACGCTGCCGGGTGTGACCGAGGGTGATCGGCTACACGGCCAACGACCCGACTGATCGGTCATGGCCCACCCGGCGCCCGCTACCGTGCGACGGTGACCGAAGACGCCTCAGAACTCGACTCCGCCCTCCGAGACGACATTCGTCGGCTCGGCGCCCAGCTCGGAGACACGCTCGTGCGTCAAGCCGGCCCGGACCTCCTGGAGCGTGTGGAGCAGGTTCGACAGCATGCCCGCCAGCTTCGACGCGATGACGACACGTCGGCCGCGCTCGCCGATGTGCTCGGCAACGTCGATGTGGTCGAGGCCATCCAGTTGGTACGGGCCTTCACGACCTACTTCCATCTCGCCAACACCGCCGAGCAGGTCCACCGCATCGATGACCTCACCGAGACGCAGGCGGCCCGCACGAACCGCTTCGACCAGACCGTCCAGCGCCTTCTCGACAGTGGCTTCACCCCCGACGACGTCGTGGAGGCCGTCGCCAATGCCCAGCTCTACCCCGTCTTCACCGCCCATCCCACCGAGGCGAGCCGTCGATCGATCCTCGACAAGCTCGCCGAACTCTCCGGGCTCATCGAAGACCGCGCCAACAGCGTTTCCGACACCAGGCAACGCCGCATCGACCGGCGAGTCGACGAGCTGATCGACGCCATCTGGCAAACCGACGAACTCCGTCGAGCCCAACCCGACCCGGTGGACGAGGCTCGATCGATCCTCTACTTCCTGACCGAGATCGTCGTGGACGGCATCCCGCAGCTCTTCGATGACCTCGACGCATCATTGCGTGAGATCGGCGGATCGCTCGACCCGCGTCGGCTGCCGTTGCGCTTCGGGTCATGGGTCGGCGGTGATCGAGACGGCAATCCCAACATCACCCCGTCCACCACCCTCGAGGTCCTCGACTTCCAGCGGGCGCGAGCACTCCGGATCGTCATCAATGAGATCGAGAACCTGTCCTCGGAGTTGAGCGTGAGCACGGCGGTGCGCCCCGTCTCCGACGAGTTGGCGATGCAGCTCGAGGCCGACGGCGACACGTTCCCTGCGGTCATCGCTCGTCTCGGCACCCTCTCAGCGGGAGAACCGTACCGCCAGCGGCTCGGAGTGATCCATCAGCGCCTCCTCGAAACCGCTGCCGAGCCGCCCGGGACCCGTTGCTACGGCGGCCCCGACCAACTCCAGGACGATCTCGACATGCTGGCGCGTTCGCTGGAGGCCAACCAGGGGGCCCGCATGGCGCAGGGCCGCCTCGCGCGTGTCCAGCGGATCGTCGCGATGGTCGGCTTTCATCTCGCCGTTCTCGACGTGCGCGAACATGCCGACCATCATCACGCGGCGCTGGCCACCCGTTTCTCAGCCCTCGGTGTCGACTACGCCGCCCTCAGCCGCGACGAACGCACGAATCTGCTCACCGACGAACTCGCGAGCCCCCGCCCGCTCGCGGCACCCGGCCGCGACAACGGCGACCGTGTCTTCGGCCTCTTCAGCGCCCTTCGAGATCGCATGGACACGGTCGGCGACCACATCATCGAGAGCTACATCATCTCGATGACCGAAGGCGTCGACGATGTCCTCGCTCCCGCGGTACTCGCCCGCGATGTCGGGCTGATCGACATCAACGCGGGTGTCGCCCGTCTCGGGTTCGTGCCCCTCTTCGAGACGATCGGCGACCTTCGCGCCATCGGCCCGGTCATGCGTCAGCTCCTGACCACTGAGCCGTATCGGCGGCTCGTCGAGCTACGGGGCAATGTTCAGGAGGTGATGGTCGGCTACTCCGACTCCAACAAGGACGGCGGGATCACCACCAGCCAATGGGAGATCCACAAGGCACTGCGGACGATCGCCGAGGTCGCGGCCGAGACCGGCGTGGACATCACGGTCTTTCACGGCCGCGGCGGTACCATCGGCCGCGGCGGCGGACCCACGCATTCCTCGATCCTCGGGCAGCCGCCGGGTGCCGTCAGCAGTGCGGTCAAAGTCACCGAGCAGGGTGAGGTGATCGCCGACAAGTACGGCCTGCCTCAGATCGCGCAGCGCAACCTCGATCTCGCCATTTCCGCCGTCGTGGAGGCATCGCTGTCACATCGTGTGCCACGCAACAAGCCGTCGGTCACCGCCAACTGGGACCGGGTCATGGACACCATGTCGTCGACCTCCTACGCCGCCTACCGAGCCTTCCTGGAAACACCGGGTCTCGTCGAGTACTTCCAGACGTCGACGCCGGTCGAGGAACTCGGTTCGATGAACATCGGCTCGCGGCCCGCTCGCCGCCGTGGTGCGACCGGCGGGCTCTCCGACCTGCGGGCGATTCCGTGGGTCTTCGGATGGACCCAATCCCGCCAGATCATTCCGGGCTGGTTCGGCGTTGGCGCCGGCCTCGAGGCGGTCCGAGCCGCAGGCGACGGCGACGTCCTCGCCGAGATGTACGGGCGCTGGCAGTTCTTCCGCACGTTCATCTCCAATGTCGAGATGACCCTGTCGAAGACCGATCTGGCGATCGCCCGTCACTATGTGACCACGCTCGTCGATCCCTCCCATCACCACTTCTTCGATCGAGTGGCCGAAGAACACGATCGCACCATCGCCCAGATCGCGGAAGTCACCGGTGGGGCTCTGCTCGACGATCTCCCGATTCTGCGACGCACGCTCGAAGTTCGAGATGCCTACCTCGACCCCATCAACGTCCTGCAGGTTGATCTCCTCGCCCGAAGTCGAGCCGGCACGGAAGATCCCGCCGAAGAGGCCCGACTCCGACGAGCGTTGCTCCTCACCGTGAACGGCGTGGCTGCCGGGCTCCGCAACACGGGCTGATCAGCCCGCCGGAAGGCCCAGCCCGCGGGGAGAAGCGTCACCTCGCCCTACACCCGACACCGGTTCGGACCGATGGGTGGGTGTGCGTAGCTACGTCGAGATCGTTCAGATTCGCGCCTGTGATGTGCAGAGCGGCGACGTTGTGAACAAGCGCGGCCCTGATCGCTCCGGTTGGACCGAGGTGGCGAAGCTCGAGGAACTCGAGAGTGGCAGCTATGTCATCCATGACGAAACCAACAAGGACAGCTTCACCGCGATCGGCTACGACCTGATCTGGCTCCAGGTCGTGCACGAGTTGCGCTTCAACAGTCATCTGCCCGTCGACTAGCGTTCGGCCCGATGGCTGAGCTCCGGGAAGTCTGTGAGTTCAGGACCACCCGACTCGTCGTGGGTGCGTGGGACGGCAGCCTTGCCTCGCAGCGCTCGGACTTCGTGGGCCCCGGTGACGACGCCTCGACCACCCTCCTCGCCGTCGACTCCTCCTCCGGCTCTCCCGTCGCCCTGCTCATCCTCTTCGAGCAGGAGCCCGCTGACGCAGATCGGACCGACCTCCGAATCGGCTACCTGGTGGCCGAGGCCGAACGGGGCCGGGGATTGGCCGGCGAACTCGTGAAGGGGTTCATCGACTGGTGCCGTGAACGAGCGTGGATTCGGTCGATCTCCGGAGGGGTGGAGCCGGACAATCCCGCTTCGGCCAGAGTGCTGACCCGGAACGGATTCGTTCAACAGGCCAGCACTCCGATGAAGGCCGACGAGTTCCGGCTACAGCTCTAGACGGTTGACCGCGTCCTCGATGCCCTTGTGGAATGTCGGATATGCGTAGATCATCTCTCGCAATCTGGCGACGGGGGTCGCCTCGTGAACCGCGAGGGTCAGCAGACCAAGGACCTCACCGCCATGGGGCCCGGCCGACGTTGCGCCGACGAGCACTCCCCGGTCCTTGTCGACCACGAGCTTGATCAGGCCCTCGTTGCCGGAGGAGTGGAGCCAGCCGCGCGCAGTCCCGAGAACCTCGACGAGCGAGGTCACCACATTGATCCCGGCGGCCTCGGCGTCGAACTCGGTCATTCCGACCGAGCCGACCTCCGGATCCACGAATGTGACCCGAGGGACAGCTGAGTAGTCGGCTCGGCGCTCAGCGCCACCGAGGATGTCCGCCACGGCGATACCGGCCTGGTAGATCCCGACGTGGGTGAACAAGCCCTTGCCAGTGATGTCGCCGACCGCCCAGACCCCATCGGCCACACGCATCCGATCATCGACCGGCGCAAACCGAGCCGAGGCATCGACGCCGACCGTTTCCAGACCGAGTCCGGCGATGTGCGTCCGGCGCCCCGTGGCGACGAGCAGTCTGTCGGCCTCGAGGCGGGTGCCGTCGGACAGCGTCACCGCAACGCGCTCCCCTCGTCGTTCGACCTCCGTTGCCATCACGCCGGTGTGAACGGCGATGCCATCGGCCTCGAACGCCTCCTTCAGCATCGCTCCTGCTTCGGGTTCCTCGAGCGGGAGGAGGCGATCGAGGGCCTCGACGATCGTGACCGAGGTGCCGAAGCGCGTCATCACCTGGCTCAGCTCCGAACCGATCGCTCCGGCGCCGAGCACGATGATGGACGCGGGAAGCTCCTTGGCCTGAATGGCCTCATGGTTGGTCCAGAAGTCGACGGTGTCGATCCCGGGGATGGGAGGTACAGCCGGGGAGGTACCCGCAGCGACGACGACGCCCCTCGCGGCGCGGAAGGTTCGCCCTCCCGCCTCGACCACCCGATCAGCCACGATCGTGCCGCGCCCACGGACGAAGATCCCGCCCTTCGCCTCGAACCGGTCGACGGCGACCTGGTCGTTCCAGTTGTCCGTGGCCTGGTCCCGGGTCCTCTCGGCGATGGGCGTCCAGTCGGGCTCAACGGTGGCCGTGCCGGCCACGCCGTTGGCTCGCCGCGCTTCGGCCAACAGGTTGGCGCCGCGGATCATCATCTTGGAAGGGATGCAGCCCCAGTAGGGGCATTCGCCGCCGACGAGGCCGGCCTCGATCCCCACCACTCGCAATCCCGCTTCGGCTAGCGGCGCCGCGACGCTCTCACCGGCAACGCCGAGGCCGATCACGACCACATCGACACCCTCGATCTCATTCGTTTCCGGCTGTTCGTTCTGTGCTTCTTGGTGCATGGGAGTGGAAACCCGGGGTCGAATCCGTCGATCCCCGAATGGTCACAAATGTGACTCTTCACCATGGGTCAGGACGGTGAGGGCGCTTTGGCGGCGTGCCGGACGGCGATCACCAGACCAAGCAGTGCGCCCAGCAGCGCGAACAGCAGGTTCTCGAGCTCCACCGGCGCGTCGCCGGAGTGGTCCCAGAAGACAGGACCTCGGAGGTCGCCCTTGGCGGAGAGGATCACGATCGCGAGAACCGCGATGCCCAGGCCGGCGAGGGCATAGTTCACCGATCGACGCGGCGTGGATCCGGCTTCTGAGAGACCATCGACGGCCACCCCCGTCCCCGCAATCAAGAGTGGGGCGAAGTGATAGGTCACCCCGGGCGAACGCCCGCCAGGAACGCCCACAGCACCGCAAGCCCCAACGCGAGACCCAAACCGGTCGATCGGCGGAGTTCATTCATCGGCGTCACGGGCGGTCCGTCCCTCGACATCGCCGAAGAACTGGCCGGCCGCCTTCTGGATTCCGTAGGACCATGACGGATAGGCGTGCACGGTCTGGGCGAGACGGCCGGTGAACATCCCGGTCCGCATGGCCAGAGCGATCTCGTGGATCATCTCGCCCGCCCGTGGCGCGACGATCGTCGCACCGATCAGTTGACCGCCGAACAGACGTCGCGTGAGTCGTTTCGGGCCGGCGATGAGCTTGATGAAGCCGTCCTCCGTGCCATCGGTGATGGCCCGGTCGATCTCCGACAGCGGAAGCTCCGCGACCTTGCCACCGTGGGCGGAGGCAACGGCTTCGGTCATGCCGATCCGGGCGACCTCGGGTGAGGTGTAGGTCACCCAGGGGATCCAGTGTGTGCGATAGCGACCCCGCACACCCTTCTTCAACGCGTTGCCGGCCGCCAGGCGACCCATCTCGTCGGCCGCATGGGTGAAGGCCAACTTGCCGGTGACATCCCCGGCCGCAAACACACCCCGGACGGTGGTCTCCAGCCGGTCATCGGTCTTGATGTGGCCCTGCGCCGTCAGCTCGATGCCCAGCTCGTCGAGGCCGAGGTCGTCTGCGTTCGGCACACGTCCGACCGCCATCAGCAGCTGCTCGGTGACGATTTCTCGGCCGGCGGCACTGACGCAGACGCCACCCCCCGGCATCGCCTCGACCCGTTCGACGATCGTGTCGGTGAGGATGGTGACTCCCTGCGCCGCGAGTGAGCGTTCGACCGCCGCCGATGCGTCCGGTTCCTCGCGGGAGAGAAGGCGAGAGATGCCCTCGACGAGCGTGACCGACGTCCCCAGGCGGGCGAACGCCTCCGCGAGCTCGCAACCGATGGGACCGCCCCCGACGATCGTCATCGACGCCGGACGCGCCGGGAGGGAGAAGACGGTCTCATTGGTGAGTGCACCGGTGGAGTCGAGTCCCGGGATCGGCGGCATCACCGGTCGTCCGCCGGTGGCGAGAATGATCCTGGGTGCGGTGATCCGGCGATCCCCGACGGCAATCGAATCGTGCGTCACCAACCGGGCGCGATCTTCGAGGACGTCGGTGCCGTGGGCCCGCATGACGTCGGCGGTCTCGGTGGCCGCGATCCGATCGATGGTTCTGTGTACTCGCGCGATGGCACCGTCGAAGGACAGCCCGTCGCGAGCCGCGCTCAGAAGCGTCTTGGAGGGCACACAGCCGGTGAACGTACAATCACCTCCGAGTGGTCCATCGTTCACGAGGAGGGCGTCGGCACCCGCCCATTGGGCGGCCCGAGCGGCGGCAAGACCACCGGCGCCGCCGCCGATGATGATCAGATCGTGATCCACAGCGCCGGAAACCGTTGGGATCGAGTTCGCATTCCGCGATCGTACGCTCGCTCAGTGAATCATTCGAGCACCGAACCAGGCGAACGTGATCATCACGAGACCCAGGGTGAAGATCTGGTACTCCCGCCGCCAGCGGCGGGCGGGGACGGCGACCACGGCCCAGAAGACCATGGCCATGATGATCTGGATGACGGCTCCGCGGTCGGTCTCGGGAAGGAGGAGATCGAGGAGCAACTCACGCATGAGCCGCCCCGGTGCTCAGATCGCGTCGAGCGCGGAGCGGAACTCGCCGACGAGCTCGGCAACACCCTCAGGACCGGCCTTGTCGAGCATCCGCTGCACGACTGCGGACCCGACGACCACACCATCAGACACCTGCGAGACCTCGACGGCTTGTTCCGGCGTCCCGATGCCCACGCCGACGAGCACCGGCTTGTCGGTGAGCACCTTGAGGCGCTGAGCGATGACCTTGGCCGAGTCGGCCAGCTCGGCCCGAACGCCAGTGATACCCAGCAGGCCGACGCCGTAGACGAATCCGTGCGAGCGCTCAGCGATCCGGGTGAGCCGTTCATCGGAGCCGGTCGGCGCGGCGAGTTGGATCGTCTCGACTCCGGCCTCGTCCGCCGCGGCAACCCACGGGCCGAGCTCCTCGAGCGGGATGTCGGGGAGAATGCAGCCCGAGACGCCGGCCTCGGCGAGTGAACGAGCGAAGCGCTCCCAACCGATCCGATAGGCGATGTTGCCGTACGTCATCACCGCGGTCGGTACGCCGATGTCGGCGCCACGCACCGCGTCGAGAATCGACTGCGGTGTCGCGCCCTGTTCGAGCGCCAGGTCGTTCGCCGCCTGGATTGTCGGACCGTCCATGACCGGGTCCGAGAACGGCACGCCGATTTCGATCGCATCGGCACCGGCCGCCGCGGCGGCCTCGATCGTCTGGAGCCAGTCATCACCGAGCCCACCCGTGATGTAGGGAACGAGGCATTTCCCGCCGGCATCGATACGGTCGCGCAACGCTGCTTCGAAGGGGCCGATCATGACAGGACGTCCATCATCTGAGCGACGTCCTTGTCGCCGCGACCACTCAGATTGACGAGCACGGTCTTGCCCCTCAGCTCCTCACGGGCGTTCATCAACCACGCGATGACGTGGGCCGACTCCAGGGCCGGAATGATCCCCTCGGTGCGGGCGAGGAGCTGGAAGCCCTCGACGACGTCCTCGTCGGTGACCGGTTCGTAGCGGGCCCGGCCGGTCTTGGCCAGGTGCGAGTGTTCCGGCCCGATGCCCGGGTAGTCGAGACCAGCGGAGATCGATTCTGCCTCGAGAACCTGCCCCCATTCGTCCTGCATCAGGTAGCTGTGTGAACCGTGGACGATGCCGGGCACGGCACGACCGACGGCAGCGCCACCGGCGGGCTCGACACCCACCAGCTCAGCACTCGTGTCGGCGAAGCCACTGAAGATCCCGATGGCGTTGGACCCGCCGCCGACACATGCGGTGACGACGTCCGGTACCCCGCCGTCGAGCAGCTCGGCGCATTGCGCACGGGCTTCCTCGCCGATGACGCGGTGGAACTCTCGGACCATCCACGGATACGGGTGCGGACCCATGACCGATCCCAGGCAGTAGTGGGTGTTCTCGACGGCCGCGACCCAGTAGCGCATGGCCTCGTTGACCGCATCCTTGAGCGTCTTGGAGCCGGACTCGGCGGAGCGAACCTCAGTGCCGAGGAGTTGCATACGAAAGACGTTGAGCTTCTGGCGTTCGATGTCGACTGCGCCCATGTACACGACACATTCCATGCCGAACAGCGCCGCCGCGGTGGCCGTCGCGACGCCGTGCTGTCCCGCGCCGGTCTCGGCGACGAGTCGGGTCTTGCCCATGCGGCGGGCGAGCAGGGCCTGACCGAGGACATTGTTGATCTTGTGGCTACCGGTGTGGTTGAGATCCTCCCGTTTCAGCAGGACACGACACCCGAGCTCTTCGCCGAGGTTCCTGCATTCGGTGAGAGGGGACGGCCGGCCGGTGTAGTTGGCCTGGAGATCGTCGAGTTCGTCTCGAAACGCCGGATCGGCCCAGGCCTCGCGGAACGCCGCGTCGAGTTCCTGGCACGCCGGCACGAGCGTCTCGGGCACGTACATGCCCCCGAACTCTCCGAAACGTCCGTCTACGGGGTCGGTCATGGTCATGACGAGTGGTCCTCTTCCCAGTCGTACGGTGCTGAGGACGACTCGCCGTCCACGAATTCATTCGCGACCGGCGAAGCCGATCGGGCATTCTCGATGAACGCACGCATCTTGACGGCATCCTTCACTCCCGGTGACTGCTCGACCCCAGTGGCGACGTCGACGCCCCATGGCTGCACACGAGCGATCGCGTCGGCGACATTGCCGGGATGGAGACCGCCGGCGAGGAGGAGTCGGTGCCCCGACTTCGGCGCATCCTCAGCCAGGCTCCAGTCGAACACCTCACCGCTGCCCGGCTCGACACCGTCGATCATGATGATGTCGGCGCCGTAGTCGGAGGCTCGAGCCAGGCCGGGATGCCCTGCGGGGAACACCTTGATGACGGTGTGGACCTGAGCCCGCACCTGTCGTGTCTGCTCGGCAGTTTCGTTTCCGTGGAGCTGGGCCGCCTGGAGCCCGGCCCGGTGGACGATCTCGATGACCCGCTCGGGGAGCTCGTCGCGAAAGATGCCGACGGTCATTGCATCCGGCGGAAGGCGACGCACGATGTCGCGGGCACGATCGACCGCGATCCGGCGCTTCGAACCGGGGGCGAAGTTGAACCCGAGCGCGTCAGCGCCGAGGGCGACGGCCAGCAGGCCGTCTTCCTCTCGGGTGATGCCACAGATCTTGACGAACA
Source organism: Acidimicrobiaceae bacterium (assembly GCA_016845585.1). Classification (GTDB taxonomy): domain Bacteria; phylum Actinomycetota; class Acidimicrobiia; order Acidimicrobiales; family Aldehydirespiratoraceae; genus JAACCU01. Next base: position 35,809 of record JAERSO010000165.1, read on the forward strand.
CGGTGACGACGCTACCGGCCGGCCTGGGCGACAGCCCGGAGTTTCCGGATCTCCGCGGCGGGATCGCCGGACTTCACCAACGTCTCGCCGACGAGGAGGGCGTGGTATCCGGCCCGATGGAGCGCTTCGGAATCTGCCACATCGCGAACGCCGCTCTCGGCGACGCGCACGACCCCGGGCGGCATTTGGGGCGCCATTCGCACCGCTCGCTCCTGATCGACCTGGAAGGTCACGAGGTCGCGCTGGTTGACCCCGATCAGCGTGGCGTCGACCGCCAGGGCTCGTTCGAGCTCCGGCTCGTCGTGGATCTCCACGAGCGCGTCCAGACCGATCTCCGTGGCCAACCCGTGGAAGTCGGCGAGTTCCGTGTCATCGAGCGCCGCCGCGATCAACAGCACACAGTCAGCCCCCATCAGACGGGCGTCGACCACGTCGCGGGCATCGACGGTGAAGTCCTTTCGGATCACCGGCAGCGTGGTGGCCGCCCGAGCGGCCTGCAGATCCCTCACCGAACCGCCGAACCACTCCTCGTCGGTCAGCACCGAGAGACACGACGCCCCGCCCCGTTCATAGTCGACGGCAAGCGCTCCAGGGTCGAGCTCTGGAAACAGATCGCCCTTGGACGGCGAGCGCCGTTTCACCTCACTGATGACGGCGATGCCCCCGGCGTCGGCCAGAGCTCGACGGAATCCCCGCGTGGCCGGAAGATAGCGGCTCTGCTCGATCAGGTCGTCGAGCGAGCGCGCGTCGTCGGCCGCAGAGGCTCGATGCGCGTCGAGAATCCGGTCGAGATACGTGACGCTCAGAGTTCGATGCCCTTGCCGGCCACCGGGGTGGCCCGAGCGATCTCGGGACGACCGGCGAGGATGCCACCGATGGCGCCACCGAACGCCTTCATGTGACCGGTCGAGCCGTGCGCCTCGAGCGCCGCCGCGTCGGTGTAGAGCTCCGTGATCCAGGCGACGGTGTCTTCCTTGTTGTCCCAGCTCAGGACATACATCTCGTTGCCCGGCTCGTTGGCCTCCATTGCAGCGGCCATCTCCTTGAACGCGGCGGTGAAGGTGTCCTGGGTGCCCTCTTGGACGGTGAGCTTTGCGACGATCGTGATCTTTGACATGGCGGGAATGATACGGGACCCGGCTCACGGACTGCGATCTGAGCGCCGACTGGCTCCCAAAGCCACCAGCGGCGCCGTCAGGAACAGCAAACCAGCCACCAGCATCGACACGAGGCCGAGGTCCACCAGCGCGACGATGCCGATCATGCTGCCGAGGATCAGAACGCCGAGCCCGCCCACGAGAAGTGTCGGTGGGGCCATCACGAGCCAGCCTGGCAGCCGTGCCGGCGTGATGGGCCGGTCATCACGTTCGTCGAACGACCCTTCATCGCTCGCGTCGAACGGTCGGAAGGCCTCCTCCGCGACGGCCGACGCCGTGAAGGTCCGGCCCGTCGACGTCGGACGCTCTTCGCGTAGTCGCTGACGGTCGTAGTGCGAGCGCTCGTCGACATCGCTCAGCACGGCCCAAGCGGCGTTGATCGTTCGCATCGTGTCCTCGGCCCGTTCCCGCGCGGCCGCGTCACGCTGTACGTCCGGGTGAGCGCTGCGGGCCAACGTGAGGTAGCTGGCACGGATCTCGTCCATCGACGCGTCCGGCGTCACCCCCAGCACCTCGTAGTGGCCCACGCTGAGATCGTAGAGCCCCGCTCCCCGCTGTTTTGCAGGTCATCATGGTTTCATCACACCTGTAGGCCACCCTCGGACATGAGATGAACGACACCCCCAACGACTCGACCACCCCCACGGGATCCGAAACCGTGGTCGTGATCGTCGAGGACGACCCCAACATCGCCGATCTCGTCGAGCTGTATCTGCGCCGCGATGGGTTCCGTCCGTTCCAGGCCGGCACCGGCGAGCGAGCGCTCGAGGTGATCGCCGAACGCAAGCCGAAGCTGATCCTCCTCGACATCGGCCTCCCGGGGGAGCTGGACGGGCTCGATGTCTGCCGTTCGGTCCGCGCCACGTCGAATGTGCCCATCATCTTCCTCACTGCGCGCGACGACGAGGTCGACCGTGTGCTCGGTCTCGAACTCGGCGCCGACGACTATGTGACCAAGCCCTTCTCACCCCGTGAGCTCGTGGCACGCGTCAAGACGATCCTCCGGCGCTCCGATGGTCCTGTCGAACCATCGCCGGCCGCGGTCGACCTCGGTGAGGGGATCGTGATCAATGGCGCCCGCCGTGAGGCCACCGTCGGTGGCGACGCCGTGGCGCTCGCCACTCGAGAGTTCGACCTCGCCATGTACCTCGCCGAACACCGCGGACTCGCGCTGTCCCGACGCCAGCTGCTCGACGGCGTCTGGGGCGCCGACTGGATCGGCGATGATCGCACCGTCGACGTCCATGTGCGACAGCTCCGCAAGAAGCTCGGCGACGGGTTCCATCTGGAAACCGTCTGGGGCGTCGGCTACCGGCTCGACTGATGACCCGACGCCTCGGAATCGCCATCGTCGGGATGGTCATCGCGGCCCTGGGCCTGGCCGGTATCGGCACGCTTGCGCTCGCCGCGGTCGGTGACCGTGAAGCCGCGGAAGAGGATCTGATCGAGCAATCCGAGGCGCTGAGCGCCCTCCTGAGCGAGCTGACGTTCGCCGCACCGTCTGACACCGACGGTGGCACCGTTCGGGAGCGGCTCCGCGATGTCGCCCGGACGATCAGTGTCGAAGGGATCGGCATCGTGGTGCTCCCCCGAGCCGGCGGAGCGCCGATCGGCGAACTGCCCATCGGGCTGGTGGCCGACGATCTCGATCTCGAAGCCATACGCGAAGGCGAGACGATCAGTGGAGCCAAGGGCGATCTGATCTGGGCGGCGTCGAGCTCCACCAACCGTGCCGGCGTGCCTCAGTTGCTCGTGCTGACCCGCGATCGCGATCTCCTCCTGCTCCCTGCGTTTCGATGGTGGGCCATCGCCTCGCTCATCACCGTGGGTCTCGCCATCGCTCTCACCCTTCGGCTGAGCAAGCGGTTGACCGCGCCGATCCGCGATGCAGCGGTCACCGCCAGCCGAATCGCCGGCGGTGACCTCACGGCCCGAGCCGCGCCGTCGTCGAGGGCCGGGGAGGAAGTCGAACAGCTGATCGAGTCGGTCAACGCCATGGCGGCCAACCTCGATCGCTCACGGGCGCTCGAGCGACAGTTTCTCCTCTCGGTCAGCCACGACCTCCGCACTCCGCTCACCTCGATTCGCGGCTATGGCGAGGCGCTCGCCGACGGGGCGGTCGACGACCCGGTCCGTGTCGGAGCGGTCATCGAGGGTGAGGCCAAACGCCTCGAACGGCTCGTCGGCGACCTGCTCCTGCTCGCCCGGCTCGAGGGAACCGGCTTCGAGTACCACGTGGCGGCCGTGGCACTCGGTCCCCTGGTCGATGCCGCCGCGGTCGGTCTTCGTCACGAGGCGGAGCACCGGGGCGTGTCGATCACCGTTCGCACCCCCGACGAGCCCGCGCTGATCGTGGCCGACCCCGACCGATACTCCCAGATCATCGGCAACCTCGTCGGCAATGCACTCCGGTTCGCCGACGAGACGGTGCTCGTCACGGTGTGGTCCGCTGACAACCGGATCCATCTCTCGGTGGCCGACGATGGCCCCGGGATCGACGAGGCCGACCTGCCCCACGTGTTCGAACGGCTCTACGTGGCCCAGAACAACCCGGAGATCAAGGAGTCCGGGAGCGGGCTCGGTCTCGCCATCGTCCGTGAGCTCACCGAGGGCATGGGTGGGGCCGTGGTGGCTCGGCGCTCGTCATTCGGCGGCGCCGAGTTCGTGGTCAGCTTCCCGCCGGCTCCGTGAGCACCGCAGTCGCGCCCCCGACCATGACCGTCTCGCCCAGCTCGACCTTGCGCATCACCGTGGCAAGCCCGACATCTCCGACGGCCGATGTGACCGCCCCCACGGCCGTGCCATCGATGGTGACTTCGTCGCCGACTGCGATCGGACCATCGGCCACCAGGACACGTATGGGCTTGGGCACGTTGCCGCCGCGGCTGTCGATGCGGGCGACGAGCTCCTGCCCCGTGTAGCAGCCCTTGGTGAAGCTCACGGAGAGACCGATCAACCGCTGCCCGGCCTCGCCGGGGATCGTGTCGTCTGTGAGCTCAGCGCCCATACGAGGCATACCGGCCAGGATTCGCTGTCGTTCGTCAGCGGGATCGTCGGCGCCGGGCCACACGATCGCTGAAGGAATGGAGGCATCCGTCTCGGCGAAGGCGACTTCAGTGCGCAACACGAACCGGCGCAGTCTGGCGAGAAGGCCCTCGGTGTGACCGGCGTCGACATCGAGCAGGAACTCATCAGCTCCGAGGCGATGGATGCGGAAGAGCGCCACCATCTTCCCTGTCGGATGCAGGACGAGCGACCATGCCGTGTCGCCGTCGCCGAGGGCGTCGACGTCCTGGGAGATCTGGCCCTGCAGGTAGCTCGCCGCATCGGTGCCGGTGACGTGAATCGTGTCTCGGTTCATCAGCGCTGCGCTGCCTTTCGTGCCGCGGTCATTCGTCGAGCCGCGGGCACTGCAGCAAGAAGCGCCCTGGCCTTGTTCTGACACTCCAGATGCTCGTCCTCGGCGACGGAGTCGGCCACCACTCCGGCGCCGGCCTGCACCGAGGCTCGGTTGCCGGAGATCAGCATCGTACGAATGGTGATGGCGGTGTCGATGTTCCCGGAGAAGTCGAGATAGCCGACGACGCCGCCATAGGGCCCGCGCTTGACGGGCTCCAGCTCGTCGATGATCTCCATCGCCCGTACTTTGGGTGCACCCGACAGCGTGCCTGCCGGCAGGGTTGCCCGCAGCACGTCGATCACGGACTTGCCTCCCGCGAGCTCGCCGGAGACCTGGGAGGTCATGTGCATGACGTGGCTGTAGCGCTCCAGGGTCATCATTTCGTCGATCTGAAGCGTGCCGAACTCGACGACACGGCCGACATCGTTGCGGGCGAGGTCGACCAGCATGATGTGCTCGGCGACCTCCTTCGGATGTTCCACCAGCTCCGCGGCCATGCGCCGGTCGTGTTCCTCGGTGGCGCCACGCTTGCGAGTGCCCGCAATCGGCCGGGAGATGACCCGGTTGCCGAGAAGCTGAACGAGCGGCTCCGGCGAACCGCCCACGATCTCGAGATCGGCATGGCGCAGGAAGTACATGTGCGGACTCGGGTTCACCTGTCGCAGCACCCGATACAAGTCGAACGCGTCGGCGTCGAGTTCGAGATCGAATCGCTGCGACAACACGACCTGGAAGATGTCACCGGCGAAAATGTACTCCCGGGCCGCCTCGACGGCGGCGCAGTAGAGGTCCTTGCCCATCGACGACGTGACGTCGGGCAGCTCGTCGTCAGGACTCGGAGGTGCCATCAGCGGCTCATCGATCGTGCGACTGCCGGCCGCAGCCAGGTCCACGAGCTGCTCGATCGCATGGTCGTAGGCGGCATCGAGCTCGGCATCGCTCATCGATTCGCCGACGAACACATTGGTGATCAGCGTGACTCGCTGGCGCCAATGGTCATAGACCGCCAGCTCACCGATCATCGAGATCACGGCGTCGGGGTTGCCCAGATCGTCCTCGGGCACGTCGGGGAGCTTCTCCACCTCACGCACGACGTCGTAGCCGAGGTAGCCCATCAGACCACCGTGCATCGGCGGCAAACCTTCGACCTCGGGCGCCCGATAGTGCGCCAGCAGCACCTCGAGCGCGGCGAGCATTCCCTGATCGGTGGGCACATCGATCCCGAGATCACCGGTGATCGTGAGCTCGCGCCCCCGGGCAACAATCGTGGCCTGGGGGTTGCGTCCGATGAACGACCAGCGACTCCATCGGTCACCATTGTCCACCGACTCGAGGAGGAAGCCTTCCTCGTCGCCGACCACACGGGCGAAGGCGGCGACCGGCGTCGTCAGATCGGCCAGAACCTCAGCCCACACCGGCACAACGGTGTGTGTCTGCGCCAGCTCCCGGAACTCCTCGAGGGTCGGCCTGACCTGCATCGACTCAGCCGAACCGAAGCGTTTGGGGATCGGTGACCGTGCGGTAGTAGCAGGTCTGGCGTGTGGCGCCGGTCTCGTCCTTGCTGTGACAGACGCCCTGGCCGGCCTTGCGGACCCGGTAGAGCAGGCTGTTCTGCTCACAGTTGACGCTGACGTCGACCAGCTCCAGCACATCGCCGGACGTGGCGCCTTTGTGCCAGATCGTCTCGCGCGAGGTGCTGTAGAGCACCGCTGACCCCCGGGCCAGCGTCTCGCGATACGCCTCCTCATTGGCGTAGCCGATGAAGAGCACGTCGCCGGAGTCGGCGTCCTGTAGCACCACCGGCACGACCTGATGACCCGCCCGACCGATCTTTGCCACCTTGTCAAAGTCGAGTTCGACGTCGAGACCTTCTTCGAGTGCATTGCTCATGGCGGTGAAGCCTATGCGGCCGCCCGGTGGCTCAGACGTGAGTTTCCGGCGGGCTCAGCAGCGGCAGTCAGCCGACGACCGCCACCGCTCGGCCACGTCCTCGGGGTGCAGCAGGACGGCCGCCCTGCCGAGCGCACGGGTGTCGCCGGTGTGGCGATTTCCGCGGGACACTCAGGACGTGTGACCTGCTGCGGCAAGCCGTGTCAGAACTCGGTCGGACAAGACGACTTCGTATGGCACGCGACGGAGGTCGGCGGCGTTGGCGTCGATCCCCTTGGCGCGGCAGAGTTCGGCGAGCCAGCCGAACGGATGGCCCTCGACCGGATCCGGTGCGCTCGGCAACACGGTCGACAGCACGTCGCGCACGATCGAGTCGCTCGTGACCTGATCCCAGAAGTCGGCGCCGTTCGTGCGGCCGCTGAACCCACGCTCGGCGTGGAGGTTCACGTGATCACCGTTCTCGAGCACCACGAACTCCGAAACATCGAAGTCCTGCTCGCGACGATCACGCCTCACGGTTGCACTGAGATCACAGACCGCACGAAGGCCGACGACACGCATCAGCCAATGGTCGCAGGACGAACACGTCCACGCAGGAACATTGGAAAGTCGTGGTTCAGGGCTACAGGTACAGCCCGGTGGAGCCCTCGTCGAGCCGCTCGGCAGCCACGGCGTGGATGTCGCGTTCGCGCAGGATGATGTAGTCGGTGCCGCGGACCTCGACCTCGTAGCGGTCTTCGGGGTTGAAGAGCACCTGGTCGCCGGGTTCCATGCTGCGGACGTTGGGACCGGCCGCCACGACCTCCGCCCAGGTGAGGCGCTTGCCCACCTGGGCAGTTGCAGGAATGAGAATGCCGCCGGAGCTGCGACGCTCGCCCTCGGCGTCGCCGAGGCGTACGAGGATGCGATCGTTCAGCATCTTCACGGGCAGGCGCTCGTCGGTGGTGAGCCCGTTGCGTTTTTTGGTCTTCTCACTCGTCATCGAGATCAACGCTACCGGTAGGGTCCCGTCATGGGACCGGTGGAGGTGACGACGCGGCAATTCGCATCGAGCGACGGCACGCTTCTCGAGGCCGACATCCTGACGCCCGAATCTCCGATGGCCAATGCCGTCGTCTGCCATCCTCACCCGCTGTACGGCGGCTCTCGCCACGATGGTGTCGTGGCAGCACTCTCGCGTGCGCTGGTCGAGGCCGGACACGAAGTGATCCGTTTTGACTTTCGCGGCGCGGGCGGCTCGGCCGGGGAACACGGGGGCGGGCCGGCCGAACGCGAGGACCTCCTGGCCGCCCTCGATCAGTTCGGCGATCCAGCACATCCGCTCGTTCTCGCTGGCTACAGCTTCGGTGCAGACATCGCCTTGTCGGTAGCACCGCAATCACTGCGGCAATGGCTCGTCGTGGCCCCGGTGCTACGAGTGTTCGAGTCGTTCTCAGCCACCAGCGACGATCGACCGAAACGAATGGTCGCCGGTGCTCACGATCAGTTCCAACCGGCCGACAACCTTGTCTCCATCGCGTCCGGTTGGACGAACGCCCAGGTCACGACCATCGAGACCGCCGATCACTTCTTCCAGGGCTCCCTCGACACGATCTCAGACCTCACCGCACAGCTGCTCGTCGGCTGACGCCTACTCGGGGGGTCGCACCGTGACGCCGGCGGCGAGCATGCATTCCTTGGCCTCGGCCACGGTGTGCTCCCCGAAGTGGAAGATGCTGGCGGCCAGCACAGCGTCGGCGTGACCTTCGATGACTCCGTCGACCAGGTGATCGAGGGTGCCCACTCCCCCGCTGGCGATCACCGGGATCGTCACTGCGTCGGAGATGGTGCTGGTGAGCGGCAGATCGAATCCATCCTTGGTGCCATCGCGGTCCATGGACGTGAGCAGGATCTCTCCCGCGCCGAGCCGAGCGACTTCCTTGGCCCAGACCACGGCATCGATGCCGGTGCGCGTGCGGCCGCCGTGGGTGTAGACCTCGAAACCGCTCTTGGCGTCATCGCTGCGGCGAGCGTCGATCGCCACGACACAACACTGCGCACCGAACTCGCGGCTGATCTCGGCGACGAGCTCCGGCCGCTTCACGGCGGCGGTGTTGACGCTGACCTTGTCGGCACCGGCCATGAGCAGGCGACGGGCATCGTCGACCGTGCGGATGCCTCCGCCGATCGTGAACGGGATGAAGACCTGCTCCGCCACATGGCGGGCCATTTCGACGGTGGTGTCACGCTGATCCGATGACGCGGTGATGTCGAGGAACACCAACTCGTCGGCGCCCTGCTCGTCGTAGCGGGCGGCGAGCTCGACCGGATCACCGGCATCACGGATGTCGACGAAGTTGATGCCCTTGACCACACGACCGGCATCGACATCGAGACACGGAATCACCCGGATCGCATGGATGGTCATGATGCGCCTCGCAAGAGGTCGACCGCCTCGGCGACATTCACATGGCCCTCGTAAATGGCCTTGCCGGCGATGACACCCGCGAGTCTGCGGCCGTCGACATCCACGGCCGCGAGTTCGCGGAGATCGTCGGGGCTACCCACGCCCCCAGAGGCGATGACGTCGACGGTTGTTGCGCCCAGGATCTCGGTGAGCCCCACAATGTCGGGACCCTCGAGGGTGCCGTCGCGTGAGATGTCGGTGACCACGAAGGCATCGACACCGGCGTCGGCGAAGCTGCGGGCGACATCGAGAACGGTGCGGCCCGAACCGACGAGCCAGCCGTCAGTGGCGACCTCGCCGCTCTTCGCGTCGAGGCCCACGGCGACTCGATGGTCCTGGGCCACCGTGCGAACGAGGTCAGGATCCTTCAGGGCCGCCGTACCGATCACGACGCGCTCGACGCCCGCCTCGAACAACACGGAAGCGGCCTCGACGGAACGGATGCCGCCACCGGTCTGAACGGGCACGTCGACCGCATCGGCGATCGCTGCGACCACATCGCGGTTCTCGGGCACGCCGGTGCGCGCCGCGTCGAGATCCACGACATGGATCCAGCCGGCACCCGCGTCAGCGAACGCAACGGCCTGAGCGACGGGATCGTCTCCGTAGACCGTTTCTCGGCCGTAGTCACCCTGATGCAAACGGACACAGCGGCCGGCGCGAAGGTCGATCGCAGGGAAGAGGTCCATCAGACGCCCACCTTCTGGTTGCGGGCTGCAGTGACGAAGTTGCCCAGTATCTGAAGGCCGGTGCGCCCGGACTTCTCGGGATGGAACTGGCAGGCCCAGATGTTGTCGCGGGCCACCGCAGCCACGAGCGTGTCGCCATAGTCGCAGGTGGCGACGACACCGGGGCCAGGGTCGCACGCGTACGAATGGACGAAATAGACCCAAGGCTCGGCGGGGAGGCCGTCGAACATCGGATGGTCGCCGGTCGGGTGGACGATGTTCCACTGCATCTGTGGACGTTTCACCGTGTCGGGGATCTCGCACACCATCCGCTCGAACACCCCGAGGCCAGGGTGGCCCGGCGATTCCTCGGAGCCGGCGAACAGCAGCTGCTGGCCGATGCAGATGGCGAAGAACGGCACACCTGAATCAATGCGTTCGAGCGCGACCTCATCGAGGCCCGAGTCACGCAGTGCATCGATGCACGGACCGAACGCCCCGACGCCAGGAAGCACCACGGCATCGGCATCGGCAATGAGCCCACGGTCGGCGGTGAGACGGGCATCGGCACCCGCATGTTCGAAACCCTTGTGGGCCGAGTGCAGATTGCCGATCCCGTAGTCGAGGATGGCGAGCAGCGGCTTGTCCGCCGGAGTCGCTTCCACGATCAGAGCGTGCCCTTGGTCGATGGCACGCCGTCGCCCTCGACCCGCAGGGCGTCTCGGAACGAACGCGCCACGGCCTTGAACATCGCCTCGATGATGTGGTGGGTGTTCTTTCCACGGCGTCCCACGACGTGCAGCGTGATGCCCGACGACATCACCACGGCGCGCCAGAACTCCTCGATGAGTTGTGGATCGAACGGTGGGGCGCTGAGGATCTTCTGGCCGGGGAACTCGACCTCGTAGTGCATGTACGGCCGACCCGACAGATCGAGCACTACCTCGACGGCGGCCTCATCGAGGGGCACGACGATGGATGCGAATCGGCGAACCCCACGCTTGTCACCCCAGGCCTGCTTCAAGACGTCGCCGAGCGCGATGCCCACGTCCTCAACCGTGTGGTGCGCATCGATTTCGAGATCGCCCTCCGCGTGGATCTTCAGATCGAAACCGCCGTGGCGACCGAGCTGGTCGAGCATGTGATCGAAGAACGGGATGCCCGTCGACACGTCGGTGACACCGGAGCCGTCGAGTTCGACCGCGATGTCGATCGACGTCTCCTTCGTGGTGCGCTGGGTGGATGCAGAACGGCTCACGTGAGTACCTCCGCGAGAGCGGCGAGGAATCGGTCGTCTTCTTCCGGCGTGCCGATGGTGACCCGCAGGCACCCCTCGAGGCGAGGCCAGGAGGCGCAGTTGCGCACCAGGATCGAGCGGTCGACGAGTCCCTGCCAGACCTCACCGCCGTCTCGCTCACGGGGCCGGATGAGAACGAAGTTGGCCGACGACGGCCAGACATCGACGGGAAGGTCGGCCAGGGCGGCCATCAGCCGGGCCCGTTCTTCCACGAGTCGGGCGACACGCTCGTTCATGGCATCGAGGTGGCGCAGGGCCACGGTGCCGGCGATCTGGGTCATGGCGTCGAGATGGTACGGGAGCACGACCTTGTCGAGCTCGGCGACGACCCACTCGGGCGCAACCACGTAACCGAGGCGGGCCGCGGCCATCGCCCAGGTCTTGGAGTAGGTGCGGCTCACCACGAGCGGCACCTCGGAGCCGAGGAGATCGACGGCAGTGAAATCGGCGAACTGGCCGTAGGCCTCATCGACACAGAGGATGCCGCGGGTGTCGGTGACGAGTTCGAGCGTGCGGCGGATCTGGGCCTCCGTGTCGACAACACCCGTCGGGTTGTTCGGCGAACACAGGAACGTGACCGCGGGACGGTGCTCGGTGATCAGCCGCTCGACCTCGTCCATGTCGAGGGAGAAATCAGCGAGGCGTTCCCCCTCGATCACCCCTGTGCCGGTGATCCGGCTCAGATGACTGTGAAGGGCGTAGGTCGGCTCGAACATGGCAGCCGAACGACCGGGTCCGCCGTACGTGAGCAGGAGCGTCTGAAGGACCTCATTGCTGCCGTTGGCGGCGAAGACCTGCGCTGGCCCGACGCCATGGAGCCTGCCGATCTCGGTGCGGAGTTCGGTGGCGGATCGCCCCGGGTACCGGTGCCACTCGATCTCGGCGATGGCCGCGGCGACATCCTCGGCGAACCCCGGCGGGGGCGACTCCGGGCTCTCATTGGTGTTGAGGCGGACATCGACATCGATCTGGGGCGAGTGATAACCCTCCATCAACGCGACCGAATCACGGGGCAGGGGGCGGCTCATGACGCTGCCTCCCGGCGAATCCGAATCGACGCCGCGTGGGCGTCGAGCCCCTCGGCTTCGGCCAGCGCGATCACATGGTCACCCATCGACTCGAGACCGAACGAGTCGACGGAAACGACGTGCACGTCCTTCATGAAATCGCCCACCGTGAGGGCACTGGCGAAACGAGCGGTACCGCTGGTCGGGAGCACATGACTCGGACCGGCGACATAGTCGCCGAGCGACGCCGGTGCGTAGGCCCCACAGAAGACGGCTCCGGCGTGGCGAACGAGCGGTAGCAGCGACTCCGGATCGGCCGTCTGGAGCTCGAGGTGCTCAGGAGCGATGAAATTCACCACGTCCATGGCCTGTTCGGCGTCGGTGCAGACGACCACGATCCCCGAGGAATCGAGCGTTGCCCGAATGTCTGCCTGGCGCGGCGCCTCGGCCACCTGGCGCTCGATCGAGGCATCGACCTCATCGGCGAACTCGGCGTTCCAGGTCACGAACCAGGCCAGGCCATCAGGGCCGTGCTCGGCTTGCAGGATGACGTCGACGGCCGCGAAGTCCGCGGGGGCTGATCCATCGGCCACGACCACGACCTCCGATGGGCCGGCGAACGAGGACGGCACGCCGACCAAGCCGGCGACCTCCTGCTTGGCCAGCGCCACGAACACATTGCCCGGCCCGACGATCACGTCGACGGGTCGGATCGTCTCCGTGCCGAACGCGACCGCACCGATCGCCTGGGCTCCGCCGATGGCGAGAACGTCGTCGACACCAGCCACCGCGGCAGCAGCGAGCGTGACATCGGGAACTCTGCCGTCGGGGCCGGGTGGCACCATGAGCACGACTTCTCGGACGCCCGCCACACGGGCCGGCACCGCGGTCATCAACACCGTGGACGGATACACGGCACGTCCGCCGGGGACATAGCAACCCGCACGTTCGACCGAGCGATGCATTCCGACGATCGACATGCCGGGCCGCTCGACACGAACATCGGTCGGCATCTGCGCGCGGTGGTACTCGTCGATCGACGCCGCGGCGACGCGCAGCGCGTCACGGACGTCCGGATCGATTCGGTCGAGTGCGGCCGACAACTCCGACGCCGGGACCCGGGGATCCGCCACGTCGACACCGTCGAAGCGCCCGGTGAACTCGCGAACCGCCGCGTCGCCGCGCTGACGAACCTCCGACAGGATGTCGCGCACCGCATCGAGGGGACCTCCGGACGGAACCTCAGGCCTCGGCAGGTGGTCGCTGAGAGCACCACTCAAGGCACGAAGGTCGATGCGGCGAAGCACCCGAACACGCTACCGCCGTGCCCCTCCCCATCTGCCTGAATTTTCCGGCACACTGTCCGCATGAACTCCGATGCCGCCGAATTGTCGTCGATCACCACCGTCGTTGCCGACACCGCACGCCGCATCGCCGACGTGGCCGACCGGCGCGCCACCGACCCCGACGATCCGATCATCGGCCGCCTCCACGAGATCGAGCGCGCCCTCGTCACGGCGGAGCGACGCCTCCGCGACGCTGCCCGGGCCCTCGACTGACCGGGAACGAACGATCACCGGAAGTTTCAGCCAGCTGACGTAGTCGGCGTCATCGTGCTGACGTCCTGTGGCCCCGCGTGAAAAGAAGTGCGGCCACCCACGTACACGTGGGTGGCCGCAAGCGACACAGGGCGGCGGATCCCTCGTGTCGCCGGTTTAGGTCGAGCGGCGGGTGCTCGACCTGTGGGCAATATAGCCACATCTGAGGTGCTGCAACGGCTTCTCCGAGCGAAGATTTCATCCGAACAGCGTTCAAAGGCGAGGATGCGGTGACTTCCGGCCCTGTTCCCGGCGAAACAGGGACCAATGACCCCGCCGATGGGCGATCGAAGGATTTCCCGACGATCAGACCTTGCTGGACGGACAGAAGTCGTTCAGCACACAGTCCTCGCACTGAGGCCGACGGGCGATACACACGCGACGGCCGTGCAGGATCATGCGCAGGCTGAACTGACCGCGCTCCATCGCCGGCACCATCGGGTTCAGCTCGTTCTCGATCTTCACCGGATCCGTCTCCTCGGTGATCTTCAGCAGGTGGCTCAGCCGCTGCACATGGGTGTCGACAGGGAGCCCGGGCTCGCCGAGCGCGACACTGCGCACCACGTTCGCCGTCTTTCGCCCGACTCCGGGCAGCCGCACCAGGTCCTTCATCGCATGTGGGACCTCGCCGTCGTAGTCCTCGAGCAGCATCCGTGCCATCCCGACCAGGCTCTTCGACTTCTGACGAAACAACCCGATCGTGTCGACATAGGGCTCCACCTGCTCGGGTTCGACTTCGGCCAGGCTCTCGGGTGTGGGGAAGCGGGCGAACAACCCGGGTGTCGCCTTGTTGACGCCGACATCGGTGGCCTGTGCGCTCAGGATCGTGGCCGCCAACAACTCGAATGCGTTGCGATGATCGAGCTCACACTCGGCGTCGGGATACTCCCCCGCCAGCCGCTCGTGGGTGACTCGTGCTCGTCCTTTGGGTGACCTTGGCTTCGCCATGGCGAGACCCTAGCTAGCCTGACCAGGTGCCACTGACCGTAGAAGGCCCCAATGCGGGCGAGTTCCGCTGGATCATCATCGTCGACGAAGATCGTGCCGACCTCGACCTTCGCCCTGCGCTCACCGCGGCGCTCGAGTCGCTCGACGGTGGAACGGTGCAACTCTGGTTGAAGGCCGTCGACGGCTCGGCCGACGACATCGCGCTCGATGCCGGCTTCGAGCGATACCGGGATCTCTGGCAGTTGCGCTGCAAGCTCCCGAACACGCCGTCGACTCTGGCCACCCGAGGCTTCACGCTTGACGATCTCGACGACTTCGTGGCGGTGAACAACCGGGCGTTCTCGTGGCACCCCGAACAGGGGGGCCTGACCCGCGCCAGCGTGGAAGCCACCATGGGCGAAGACTGGTTCGATCCCGACGGCTTTCGACTCCATCACGAGGATGGCACCCTGGTCGGTTTCTGCTGGACCAAGATCCATCGTGACCAGACTCCCCAACTCGGCGAGATCTACGTCATCGCGGTCGACACCAGCCACCACGGACGCGGTCTCGGCAAACCCATGACACTCGCCGGTCTCGATTGGCTCGCCTCCCAGGGACTCACCACCGGAATGCTCTACGTGGAGTCCGACAATGACCCCGCCAACGCCACGTATGCAGCCATCGGCTTCAGCCGGCACCACACCGATCGCGCCTACCGTATGGATCTCCCATGACCGTCGACGCCGCCGGGCGCTCACACCGAGATGCGCCGGTCCTCCGATTCGATCCAACCCGCGACGAGTTCGCGGCCCTGCTCGACGGCGAGCCGCGCTACCGCCTCGATCAGGCGTGGACCGGCCTGCACGAGCGCGGCGATGAAACGGACGACCTGACCAATCTCCCCAAGGCGCTCCGGGCCCGCATCGACGCCGAGCTCCCACTCGGGCTCTCCCCGGAGGAGGAGTCCGTCAGCGACAACGGGGAGACGGTGAAGTGGCTGTGGCGGCTGCACGACGGTCACCACATCGAGACCGTTCTGATGCACTACGAGGACCGCACGACGGTGTGCGTCTCCTCCCAGGCCGGCTGTGCCATGGCCTGTGGCTTCTGCGCCACCGGCCAGAGCGGATTCGACCGGCACCTGTCCGTCGGGGAGATCGTCGAGCAAGTCGTGCGAGCACGCCGCACCTCGGCACCACGCCGAGTCTCCAACATCGTCTTCATGGGGATGGGTGAGCCCTTCGCCAACTACGACCGCACCTGGGCGGCGGTCGAGCGCATCAATCACGACCTGGGTATCGGGGCTCGTCACATCACCATCTCGACGGTCGGCGTCGTCCCGGGTATCGATCGGCTCGCCCGGGAGGATCTCCCCGTCAATCTCGCCGTGTCGCTCCACTCGGCCAACGACGAGGACCGAAACGCCCTCGTCCCGATCAATCAGCGCTACCCCCTCGCCATGCTCGAGGAATCGTGTGCGCGGTACCTCGATGCGAAGAACCGACGCCTCTCGTTCGAATGGGCCCTGATCGACGGGGTCAACGACCGCGCGAGCGACGCCGATGAGCTGGCCATCCTCGCCCGCCGGCTCCGGGCGCACATCAATCTGATCCCGCTCAATCCCACCCCGGGATATCTGACACGCGGCACGCCGATGGATCGTGTGCATGAGTTCCGTGACCGGCTCACCTCGATGGGGGCCAACGCCACCGTCCGCCGCACGCGCGGCACCGACATCGACGCCGCTTGCGGCCAGCTGCGAGCCAGCCGCCAGCTCGTTGATCCACCGCGGAGACGCTGAGTCCGCCCGGTCACACTCCATACTGGAACAATGAGCGACACCCAGTGGATCAACCCGCGCCAGCCTCAGACTCTCTACATCGCACAGTTCCTGCTGTATTTCAGCGCCGTGATCGCCATCTTCGATCCGCCACCGACCGGCGTGTTCTCGAACTTCGCCATCCGGAACCTGTTGCTGTTGATCATCGTCTTCGGGTCAGCAGGCGGCGCATTCGGTATCGCCAACCACAAACGCTGGGGCTATATCATGGGCATCGTCGCCGCCATTGCCCCGTTCCTGATTCGCTTCGAACTCGCACGACAGATCGACATCGGATTCGCGATCGAATGGAACATCATCGGTGGCATGTTCGACATCGCCACCGTGGCCGCCCTCCTGCATCCGATGAGCCGGGACTACCAGAAGATCTGGTTTCGGTGACCCACCGCCCCGGTGATGCTGCGTCGCCGATCCTGCAGGACGGCGTGACCGTCGACCCTGACCACCTCCCGAGCGGCGACGAGAAGCGTCGCCAGGTCCGCTCGATGTTCGACTCGATCGCTCCCCGCTACGACCTGGTCAACCGCATCATGTCCTTCGGCCTGGACGTGCGGTGGCGCAAGGCCGCCATGAAGCAGTTGGGTGTGTCCGGTGGGGGCACCGTCGTCGACCTCGCGTGCGGCACCGGTGACTTCTGCCGCGAGATCCAGAAGGCCGGACTCCTACCGGTGGGACTCGACCTCTCGATGGGGATGCTCGCGGAGGCACGAACCGATGCCCCGCTTGTTCACGCGGACATCCTGCGCATGCCGCTTCCCGATGGCACCGTCGATGGCGCCACCTGCGGTTTCGCGCTGCGCAATCTGGTCGAACTCCCCGGGTTCTTTGACGAGGTGGCCCGGGTGCTCCGACCCGGCGGCCGCATCGCGTTCCTGGATGCCTCCGAGCCCGAGAACCGAATCCTGCGTTGGGGCCACGGGATCTACTTCAACCGGGTCGTCCCGGTCATCGGCGGCGTCCTCTCAGAGGGTCGGGCCTACCGCTATCTGCCGAAGTCGCTCGTCTACCTTCCCCCGTGGGACGAGATGAAGGCCTCACTCGAAGACGCCGGCTTCGCCGATCTCGGGCGCAAGGTCTTCACCGGCGCCCAACTCATCACCGGCACCCGCCGCTAGACACCACGCGGCGATCAACGTCACCGCAGCGAGTCCGCTGTCCCCATTGTTCTCTCTCAGCCGCTGAGGGCGATTCCGGCGGCCATGGCCAGGCCGCAGACGAGCTGGGCCTTCCCCGTCAGGCCGAGTACACCGATCAGCTCTGCCCCTGTGGCCCCCTTCGAGACCGCCCGGATGCCCTGAAGGACGAACGGAACACCGAGGAGAGCGGCCACGGCCCAGCGATCGGTGACGACGGTGAGCAGGACCGCGACCGTCAGCGCAGATTCCTGCATGAGGACATAGGTGATGCGGGTGCGCTTCTCCCCGATCCGCACAGCCAGCGTCTGCTTTCCCGCGATCGTGTCACCGGGGATGTCGCGCAGATTGTTGATGACCAACAGCGCCGTGGCCCACAGCCCGACCGACACGCTCGCGGCCAACGCGACACCCCTGATCTCCTCGAGCAGCACATACGTCGTGCCGACCGTGGCCACCACGCCGAAGAAGACGAAGACGAAGACCTCGCCGAGGCCCAGATAGCCGTAGGGCCGGGGGCCGCCCGTGTAGGTCCATCCGGCAACGAGCGATGCGGCACCGACGATGAAGAGTTCCGGACCGACGACGAAGGCCAGCACCGCTCCCACCACGCCGGCCACACCGAACGAGAGCGTTGCCGCCCGCTTCACCGAGCCGGGTTCGACCAGGCCGGATCCGACGAGGCGCAGCGGGCCGACGCGCTCAGCGCCATCGGTGCCGCGGACACCGTCGGAGTAGTCGTTGGCGAAGTTCACCGCCACCTGCAAGGCGAGCGCAACGATGAGCGCCGCCCCTGCCCTCCACCATTGTGTGTCGGCGCCCTCTCCCACTGCCACTGCGGCACCGACTGCGACGGGGACGATGGCCGCCGGCAACGTGCGCGGTCGGGCACCGGCGAGCCACAGCTTCAGACCGGTCGGAGAGTCGGGGGGCGAGTTCATCGGGATTCCAGAATTCGGGCGATGGCCGCGGGGAACAACCGGTGTTCTACCGCGTGGATACGTTCCTCCAACGACTCTCGGGTGTCCGTTGCCCGGATCGGCACCTGCTCGGTGAGGATCACGGGCCCATCGTCCATGCCCTCGTCGGGCACCAGGTGGACCATCACGCCCGTGTGGTCGAGGCCATCGGACTCATGGGCTGCCCAGGCGTCATCGATGGCGTGGGCCCCGGGGAACGCTCCCGGGAGGGCCGGATGCAGGTTGACCACCTGGTCGGGAAACTCACCGAGGAACGCCATCGAGAAGAGGTGCATCCAACCCGCCTGCACGACCAGATCCGGGGCTGCGCCGGCCACGATCTCGGCCAGATCGGCGTCGTAGGCAGCGCGTGCCGCCGCAGGATCTTCGATTCGCTCGCGGTAGGGCCCGAGTGGTGCGAAGTGGGTGGAGATCCCCCGAGCGGCGGCTCGTTTCGCGGCATGGGCCGATCGACGGTTCACCACGACGAGAACCACGTGTGCGTCGAGAGATCCTTCGTCACACGCATCAAATATCGCCTGAAGGTTCGAGCCGCTCCCGGATGCCAGAACGACGAGCGTTGCCGTCAACGCCAGTCGCCGTGAAGTTGAACTCGCTCGCCACCCTCGTCGACGGAGACCAGCCGACCGATCACGGCATGACCGAGGGCGACGGCGGCATCGACGTGTTCAGCGGCAACCGCCACGACCATGCCGATCCCCATGTTCCACGTGCGAAACGACTCGCCATCGGCGATGTCGCCCCACTCGACGAGCGTGCGGAAGCCCTGCGGCACATCCCACGAGCCGAGATCGATGCTGGCGCCGAGATCGGCAGGAAGCACACGGGGGATGTTCTCGAGGAAGCCTCCGCCCGTGATGTGGGCAAGCGCCTTCGGTTCGGTCCCGGCTGCCCTGAGGGCGTCGACATCACCGAGGTACGACTTGTGGGGCGTGAGTAGCCAGTCGACCATCTCCGCGGTGGGTTCGTTCTGGTCGAGCAGCAGGCGAATGAGCGAATAGCCGTTGGTGTGGGGGCTGTCGGAGGCCATCCCGATCAACACATCGCCGGCCTGGAGCGCCTCGGTGCGAGGCCAGAGTTCGGCCTGCGACACCGAACCGACAATGGTGCCCGCGATGTCGACCGAGCCATCGGTGTAGACGCCGGGCATCTCCGCGGTTTCGCCACCGAGGAGCGCACAGCCGACGGCGCGACACGCACCGGCCATACCGGTGACGATCTCCGCCACGATCTCGGGCACCAGTTTGGCCGTGGCGATGTAGTCGAGGAAGAACAACGGACGGGCACCCTGCACGAGGATGTCGTCGACACAGTGATTGACGAGGTCCGCGCCGACGCCCTGCCACCCGCCGTGACGCGCCGCCAGTTCGACCTTTGTGCCCACGCCGTCAGTGGACGCCACCAGCACGGCATCGCCGGCGAGTCCGGCGGTCGAGAACAACCCACCGAAGGCGCCCAGATCCGAGAGCACCGCATCGGTGTTCGTGGAGGCCACAGCCTCGGACATGAGC
Source organism: Acidimicrobiaceae bacterium (assembly GCA_016845585.1). Taxonomy (GTDB): domain Bacteria; phylum Actinomycetota; class Acidimicrobiia; order Acidimicrobiales; family Aldehydirespiratoraceae; genus JAACCU01. Next base: position 55,666 of record JAERSO010000165.1, read on the forward strand.
TTGACCGCCCGATTGCCCTCGTCGATGTTGACGCCGGCGTCGGCGTATTCGGTCATGAGCGGACCTCCGCTGTGGCGCGGGCGATGTCGGCGCGATGTTGCGCACCGTCGAACGAAATGAGCGACACCCCGTGATGGGCCGCGTCGGCGGCCTCGATGAGGGTCGAGCGGCGGGCGGTGACGGCGAGCACGCGTCCGCCGGAGGTCACGATCTCCTCGTCACGGATCGCGGTGCCGGCGTGAAAGACGAGGCAGTCGGCCTCCGGGGCCTCGTCGATCCCGACGATGGGCGCTGGGTCGCTTCCGGACACGGGGTAGCCGGCGGATGCCATCACGACGGTGACAGCCGCGTCCGTCGACCACTCGATCTGGACATCATCGAGTGATCCGGTGGCGCACGCCATGAAGATCTCGTAGACGTCGGACTCCAGGAGGGGCAACACCACCTCGGTCTCGGGGTCGCCGAACCGGCAGTTGTACTCGATGACCTTCGGGCCCTCGCTCGTGAGCATCATCCCGGCATAGAGCACGCCTCGGTACGGACGGCCCTCCGCCGTCAGGGCGGCGAGGCTCGGCGCGAGCACCGTGCGCCCGATCTCGTCGAGCAACTCGGCATCGGCGATCGGCGACGGGTAGAACGCTCCCATGCCACCGGTGTTCGGGCCTTCGTCGCCGACGAGCAGCCGCTTGTGGTCCTGGGCGGCGGGCATGACATGGAACCGCACACCATCACAGAACGCCAGGATCGACACCTCGGGTCCGTGGAGCCTCTCCTCGAGGAGGAGCTCTGTGCCGGCGTCACCGAAACGGCCGTCGTCGAGGATCTCCCGGATGGCAACGGCGGCCTCTTCATGGGTCTCGGCCACGATCACGCCTTTGCCGGCGGCGAGTCCGTCGGCCTTCACCACCGGCGGCACCACGAGGTCGGCCAGGTAGGCCAACGCCGGAGCCGAATCCGTGAACGATTGGGACCGTCCGGTCGGGATCTCGTTGCGCAGCAGAAAGTCCTTGCAGTGCGACTTCGATCCCTCGAGTTGGGCCGCGGCGGCCGATGGTCCGAATGCGGCAATCCCGCGCTCGGCGAGTCGGTCGACGAGGCCCATCACGAGCGGATCCTCGGGCCCGACGACGACCAGATCGACGTTCTCGGCCACGGCGAACTCGACCAGACCGGCGACGTCGGTGGCCCTGATGGCCACATTGCGACAACCTGGTTCAGCGGCGGTGCCAGGGTTGCCCGGCGCCGTGATGACCGTGGCCACCGACGGCGACTTGGCGAGCGCCCAGACAATGGCGTGCTCACGTCCACCACCACCGACGACGAGCACGGTGGCGCCGGAGTCGGCCGCCCGGGGCTCAGTCTCCCCAGACATTGGCGAACTGCTCCTTCGGGCGTAGCTCCAGTTGCACGAAGCGCTCGGACTCGAACGGATAGACCCCGGTGAAACATGCGTTGCAGTAGCCGTCTTCGGCCTCGAGCCCGCGCATCATCGCATCGATCGACAGAAACGCCAAGGAGTCAGCGCCGATGTGCTGTCGGATTTCCTCGACGCTCTTGTGGCCGGCGATCAGCTCGTCCGACGACGCCATGTCGACACCCATGTAGCAGGGGTCGGTGATGGCGGGGCACGCAACTCGTACGTGGACCTCGGCGGCGCCGGCATTTCGCACCATCTGGACGAGCGGACCTGAGGTGGTGCCGCGCACGATCGAGTCATCGACCAGGACCACGCGCTTCCCCGCGAGATTGTCCTTGAGCGGGTTGAACTTCATCTCCACTCGCGACTCACGGAGCTGCTGGGTCGGCTCGATGAAGGTGCGGCCGACGTAGCGATTCTTCGTGAGTCCCTCCGTGTAGGGAATCCCGGCTTCCTGGGCGAAGCCGATGGCGTGCGGGGTACCGGAGTCCGGCACCGAAACCACGATGTCGGCGTCGACGGGATTCTCCCGGGCGAGCTCCCGACCGAGGCGCTGCCTGGTCGAGTGGATGAGGTTGCCGCCGTAGATGCTGTCGGGACGGCTGAAGTAGATCTGTTCGAATGTGCAGAATGCCCGCTGCTTCGGCACGGCCCCCTGCTCGATGTGGAGGCCGTTCGCGTCGATCCTCGCGATCTGACCCGGCTCGACCTCACACACGAACTCGGCGCCGATCGCGGAGAACGCACACGTCTCCGATGCCAGGATGTAGCCGTCGTCGAGTCTGCCCACCACCAGCGGTCGGAATCCCCACGGGTCGCGAACGCCGTAGACGGCATCGCGCGTGAGAATCGTGAGGGCGAACGCACCCTCGGCCTGTGTCATCAGTGACTTGATGCGATTGAGCCAATCGCCGCTCGCGGCACTCAGCAGATGCACCATCACCTCGGTGTCCGACGAGGTCTGGAGCCCGACGCCACGTTCCAGGAGCTGTCGCCGCAGCAGGTGGGCGTTGACCAGGTTGCCATTGTGCGCGAGTCCGAGTGGACCGTCGATCGTCTCCATGATGACGGGCTGCGCGTTGCGGATGCCTGTGCCGCCGGTGGTGCTGTAGCGGGTGTGACCGATGGCGAGATCGCCCTTCAGAGTCGAGACATTGTCCTCGTTGAAGACAGTGGCGACCAGACCCTGGCCCTTGTGGATGTGGGCGACACCATTGTCACACGTGGCGATTCCGGCTGCCTCCTGTCCACGGTGTTGGAGGGTGTACAGCGAGAAGAAACTCAGTCGCCCCGCTTCCTTGCCGGGGGCATAGATCCCCACGACACCACATTCCTCATGAATCTCATCCCCAGTGGGATACACGGTTCACCGTCCAGTGAGCGCGGCGCGGACATCGCCGACTCGTTGTCGTACTTGGGTGCGATCGTCCCCGACGCAGGTCAGGTGCCCCATCTTGCGTCCCGGGCGGGCCTCGCCCTTGCCGTAGAGGTGCAGATGCACGTCGGGTTCGGCGAGCACGCGACCGAAGTCGGGGGCACCGTCGGTCCAGAGATCACCGAGAAGCTGGGCCATTGCAGCGGGCCGGCAGGAGCCGTCGCCGAGCGGCATACCGGTGATGGCGCGGAGCTGTTGTTCGAATTGGCCCGCCGCGGCTGCCTCGATCGTGCAATGACCGCTGTTGTGCGGCCGTGGCGCGATCTCGTTGACGAGAATCCCATCGGGGGTGTCGAAGAGCTCGACACAGAGCACACCGACCAGATCGAGTGCGAGAGCCGTGGCGTGGGCGACCGCTCGAGCAGCCTTCGCCGTCTCGTCGTTCACGTCGGCCGGAGTCACCGTGAGGTCGAGGATGTGATCGACGTGATCGTTCTCCATCACGCCGTGATCGCCGATCGTACCGTCGACACCGCGGGCCACGATGACCGAGAGTTCTCGTTCGAAGTGCACCACTGACTCGACCACGACACGCTGGTGGTCGAGGGTCTCCCAGGCAGCGTCGGCCTCGGCCGGGGTGTCGATGCGCACCTGGCCCTTGCCGTCGTAGCCGAAACGGGCGGCTTTCGCGATGACGGGAGTGCCGAGCGCCTCGACCGCGGCTCGGAGCTCGCCGAGTGTCGCGGCCGGCCGCCACGCGGCAACCCTGACACCCGCCGCGGTGAGCGCCTCCTTCTCGAGCTGGCGGTCCTGGGCCGCGGCGATGATCGCGGCAGAGGGACGCACGGGGACACCGGCCGCCGCTGCAACGTCGGCCACCTGCAGTTCGACGTTCTCGAACTCCCACGTGATGACGTCGACTCGGTTCACGAAGTGGTTCAGCGCCGCGGAATCGGTGAAGTCGCCGGTGATCTCCTCGTCGGCCAGGAGCCCGGCCGGCGTGTCCTTTGCTCCCCCGGTGAGCACCACGACTCCGTAACCGTGTTGCCGAGCGGTCTGCGCGAGCATGCGACCCAACTGTCCCCCGCCGACAATTCCGATCGTGGTGCCAGGAGGGAGCGGGCTCATGTCTCAGTGATCCAACTCGATGGCGCGTACCTGCTCGGCGCGCTGCTGTCGGAATTCATGGAGCGCTTCCGCGAGACTCTCGTCGCGGCGAGCCAGCATCGCCACCGCGAAGAGGCCGGCGTTGGTGGCACCCGCGTCGCCGATCGCCATCGTTGCCACTGGAACCCCGCCCGGCATCTGTGCGATCGACAGGAGCGAGTCCATCCCATTCAGTGCCCGGCTCCTGATCGGCACACCCACGACCGGAACGATCGTGTGTCCTGCGACCATGCCCGGAAGATGCGCGGCACCGCCGGCCCCGGCGATGATCACCTCGAGGCCGCGAGACTCCGCCGCCTCGGCGTACTCGACCATGAGGCCCGGCGTGCGGTGGGCCGACACGACCCTGCATTCGTGCGGGATTCCGAAATCGCGGAGAACATCAGCGGCACGGCGCATCGTCTCCCAGTCGGAGTCGCTGCCCATGATGACACCGACCTGCGGATCCTCAGACACGACGGGGGTTCCTCCCACTCACTGACCCAGTCTGCATCCTCGCGCGGTCAAACCCGACACCGCGGGACAACTGCCGCGACATTCGTTCCCTACCGAGCTCGTAGGGCCGCTTCGACCCTCGGAGCCGCCGGATAGGAGCCGGGTTCGAAGACCTCCCGGGTGAGCGCGGCGAAGGTCTCCTGATACACGCCGGCGGCTTCGATCGCCAGTTCCTGACTGAGCGGAGGAGGGTCGCCCTCGCCGCGGTAGCCATCTCGGGCGTAGGCGAGTCGCACGTACTCCTTGTCGAGGTTCTCGGGTTCTTCACCCGCAGCACGCCGTGCCTCCACGGTGGCGGCTCGCCAGTAGCGCGAACTGTCGGGCGTGTGCACCTCGTCGATGATCGTGAGTGTGCCATCGGCATCGAGGCCGAATTCGTACTTGGTGTCGACGAGCACGAGACCCGCGGCTGCGGCGATCTCGACCCCCCGGGCGAAGACACCGAGCGCGGTCGTGCGTATCTGGTCCCACAACTCGGCTCCGACGAGGCCTCGCTCGACGATCTCCCGCTCGGTGATGGGCTCGTCGTGGGCGCCCTGCTCCGCCTTGGTCGTCGGCGTGATGATCGCCTCCGGGAGCGCATCGTTCTTGACCATGCCGTCGGGGAAGTCGAGCCCGTAGATCGTGCGCTCACCGGCCGCGTACTTCGTCCACAACGCCGTCGAGGTCGAGCCGGACAACCGGCCCCGCACCACGACTTCGACCGGTAGGGTCCGGCACTTCCTGCCGATCGTGACATTCGGATCCGGAACCGACAGCACGTGTGAGGGGACGAGATCCTCGATCCGTCCGAACCACCACGCCGCGAGCTGGTTCAGCACCTGACCGCGGTAGGGCACGGTGCCGAGCACATGATCGAATGCCGAGATGCGATCGGTGGCGATCAGCGCCACCTCATCGCCGAGGTCGACGACGTCTCGCACCTTGCCTCGCATCATCGGGCCGAGGTCGGCGACCGCTTCGGCGTTGAGACCGACGAACGGGTCGGCCAGGGCGGGCCCAAGATCGAGTGTCATCGGGCCGCCGCCACGAAGGCGTCGAACAGCGGCCGACCGGTGTTGCCCGCCGGGCCGGAGGGGCGCTGCCAGTCGAGCACGTGATCCTCGGGATGGGGCATGAGTCCGACCACGGTGCCGGTTTCGTCGCACAGGCCGGCGATGTCGTTGACCGAGCCGTTGGGGTTGGCAGGATAGGCACCTCCGGCCGGGCCGGATCCTTCGACGGTCGGGCGAGCGCCGTCGGCCAGATACCGAAACGCCACAAGGCCATCGGATTCGAGTCGGTCGCTCACCGGGTCGTCGGCGACCGCCACTCGACCTTCGCCATGAGCGATCGGACAACGAATCGTGACACCACCGGCCACGGCCAACCAACCCGACCGGCAGTCGGGCTCGACTCGTAGCGTGACCCAGCGACACTCGAAGTGGCCCGCCCGGTTCTCGGTGAGCGTGACCGTACGCGGCGCGCCCACCGGGCCGGGCAGGATCCCCGACTTCACGAGCACCTGGAAACCGTTGCAGATCCCGAGAATGGGGCGCCCCGCCGACACGGCTTCCGCCATCTCGTCGCCGAACCAGCTCCGGAGCTCCAACGCGAGACGACCACCGGCGCCGAGCGCGTCGCCATAGGAGAAGCCTCCGGGAAGAAGAATCGCCGCATGATCACCGACGCGAACCGAGCCGTCGCGCAGTTCGTTGACATGGACGATGCGCGGGTCGCCGCCGGCCAGACGGATCGCCTGGGCGGCCTCGCCATCGCGATTCGTGCCCGACGCATGAGGGATGAGAATCGGAGGGGCACTCATGTGGACCCTCCCCCGCTGAAGGCATCGACCGCTTGGGCGATGCTCACCTCGACCGTGACGAGATCCAGCACATCGAGGCCCTCGGCATCGCCGTCGACCGCTGCAGTGGTCGGTGCTCGCATGACGATCCGATCCCCACCGGTGACCTCGCCGATGCGACGGCCGAATTCACCGAGCTTCCCGGCGATCCGGCTGCGATCGTTCGCCGAACCGGTCAGCACCAGGCGACCGGGTGCTTCGTTGAACAGGGAGGTGAAGGGGTCGAGACCATCCGCGGGCATGACGATGGAGAGTCCGAGGCGGGCGGCCAACGCCATCTCGCTCAGGGCCACGGCCACGCCCCCGTCACTGCTGTCGTGGGCAGCGGTGATGAGACCCCCGGCGATCGCCGCATGAACGGCCTGGTAGCGAGGAAGGGGATCCTCGAGCGGGGCCGGGACTGCCGTGGCGCCCAGGGCGAAGACATCCGATGCCAGCGATCCGCCGAGTTCACCGGCACCCTCACCGACGAGCCACACATCGTCGCCCGCCTGCATGCCCGCAGAGTCGATCGCACGGGCGAGATCAGGCACCAGTCCCAGCGCCGAGATCAGCAGTGTGCCGGGGATCGCCTCGCCGTCGAACTCGTTGAAGAGGCTGTCCTTGCCACTGATGAACGGCATCCGGTAGCGACGAGCGCCGTCAGTGCACCCCTGCACGGCCCGCACCAGCGAACCGAGCCGGTCGGACTTGGTCGGGTCGCCCCAGCAGAAGTTGTCGAGAACGGCCACGCGGTCGGGGTCGCCACCGACGGCGACGAGGTTGCGAACGGCTTCGTCCATCGCGTGCAGCGCCATCGCCCATGGGTCGTGACGGCCGATGCGGGGGTTGATGCCGTTGCTGAGCACGGCGGCGGTGGTGCCGGCCGTGCCGAGCGGCTTCAGAACGGCTGCATCGGCGGGTCCGTCCGCCTCGGGCCCGACGAAGGGTCGCACGACCGTGCCGCCGCGGACCTCATGGTCGTAGCGACGAACGATGTCCTCCTTGGAGGCGACATCCGGATGTGCCAGCATCGCCAGCACCATCGACGCGTCCACCATCGGTGTCTCGACCGTCGCCGGCGCGGGATCCACCCAGGCGCCGGTCATCTCGCGGCGTGGGAGACCGTCGTGCAGGAACGACATCGGCATGTCGACCACCGGGGTGTCGCCGTGGCGGACCACCAGCCGTTCGCTGCCGGTGAACGTTCCGAGATCAGTGATCTCGACATCCCACGCATCACACAGGGTCTGGAGCTCGGCCATCTTCGCGGGAGGCACCGCGATGACGATCCGCTCCTGTGCTTCGGAGAGCCAGATCTCCCATGGCTGAAGGCCGGCGTACTTGAGCGGTACGTTGGCGAGGTCGACCTCGACGCCGAGGTCCTCGCCCATCTCTCCGACCGAGGACGAGAAACCGCCCGCCCCGCAGTCGGTGATGGCGGTGTAGAGCCGGGCGTCGCGGGCGAGCTCGATGACCTCGATCAGTCCCTTCTCGGTGATCGGGTCGCCGATCTGCACGGCGGAGCCGACCGAGTCGACCGTCGACGCATCCATCCCCGCCGACGAGAACGTGGCTCCGTGGATGCCGTCGCGGCCCACACGCCCGCCGATGGAGATGATCCGGTCACCGACGTGCGCTTCGGTGGGGTGCATGCCATGAGGCAGCAGGCCGAGCGCGCCGCAGTACACGAGCGGATTCGCCGTGTAGCCCTGGTCGTAGAGCACCGCACCGTTCACGGTGGGAAGGCCGAGCTTGTTGCCATAGTCGCCGATGCCACCGACCACGCCTTCGCGGATTCGACGGGGATGGAGCACTCCGGTCGGCAGCTCGTCGTCGGGGAGATCCTGGGGGCCGAAGCACAGGACGTCGGTGCATGCGATCGGCCGAGCGGAAACGCCGATCACGTCGCGCACGACACCCCCGACACCGGTGTTCGCGCCGCCGAACGGCTCGAGCGCCGAGGGGTGATTGTGGGTCTCGACCTTGAAAGCGAGGTCGTAGGTGTCGTCGAAGGCGATAATCCCGGCGTCGTCGACGAACGCGCTGCGAAGCCACCAGGGATCGAGCTCTTCGGTGACCTCCCGCAGCGCGGGCAACAGTCCGTCATGGTTCGTGACGGTGACGGTGCCGTCGGCCGCTGTGTGGGTGAGCTCGATCGCCGCTCGGAAAGTCTTGTGGACACAGTGCTCGGACCACGTCTGGGCAAGCGTCTCCAGCTCGGCATCGGTGGGGGCACGGCCCTCGGCTTCGAAGTGGGCCTGGATCGCCCGCATCTCGTTGACGTCGAGCGACAGAACTCGTTCGCGGCTCATCTGGGCCAGCTCATCGTCGGAGAGGCCATCGAGCACGACGCGGTCGACACGCACGTCCGCTGCGGCCGCTCCGGCGAACTCCGGCTCCATCTCGCCGTGATGGGAATGCTCGATGGTGTCGTTCGCCAGCAGACGGCGAGTGATACGGGCGACATCGTCATCGGTGAGGTCTCCGTGCAGTTCATACCGGCGGGCTGTGGCCACGTCGATCGACGGGAGGCCGAGCTCTCCTGCAGCCCGCTCGAGCTCACGAGCATCGCCGTCGGTGACACCGGGCATCGGCGCGACCTCGACGACACGACCTCCCGCCGTCGTCGGTGCGTCGATCGTGTGGACATCGACCACCGGGTCCACGAGGACCTCGGTGCAGAGCCGCTCGAGCTCGGCTTCGCTCAACTCGCCGCGAACATGATGGACCCGCGTGATCGTGCAGCCGACGAGTCGATCCACACCGATCAGTGGTGCAGCGTCGAGAATCTGTCGGGCCGCGGGATCGTCAGGGGCGGTGACGTCAATCCGAACAACCATTGCTTTCAACCTAGACCGCGAGAGACCCAGCGCGTTGCATCGGCTCGGGGGCTTCCGACACCTTCCCGCCGAGCCGGCCGAGCGGCCTCTCCACATCGCACCCACCCGTCGTTTCGGAGCTCCCGCGAAGGCCAGATGACGGCAAATGCGGTCGGTATTGAGCCGTGTTGGCCCACAATGATCGGGACATGCCCCCCGACTCCATCAGCTATCCACCGGATCTCCCGATCACGGAGCGACGCGCGGAAATCCTCGACGCGCTCGCCGCGAACCAGGTCGTGGTCGTTGCCGGGGAGACCGGATCCGGCAAGAGCACGCAGCTTCCGAAGATCTGCCTCGAGCTGTGGCCCGACGACGAGCGACTGATCGGCCACACCCAACCTCGTCGCCTCGCAGCACGCTCGATCGCCGAGCGGGTCGCGTCCGAACTCGGAAGCTCCGTGGGTGGCACGGTGGGCTACACCGTTCGCTTCGACGACGAGGTCGGCACCGACACTCGTATCCGTCTCATGACGGACGGAATCCTGCTCGCCGAGATCCAGCGTGACCCGATGCTTCGGCGCTATCGCACGCTCATCATCGATGAGGCCCACGAGCGCAGTCTCAACATCGACTTCCTGCTCGGGTATCTGGCGCGGCTGCTCCCCCGCCGTCGCGAGCTGAAGCTGATCATCACGTCGGCCACGATCGACACCGAACGGTTTTCCGCCCATTTCGACGGGGCTCCGATCATCGAGGTGTCGGGCAGGACCTATCCGGTGGAGGTTCGGTACTCTCCGCTCGCTGATCCCGATGACCCCGACGCGCCTGTCCTGGATCAGCCGGAGGGAATCGAACGAGCGGTTCGAGAGCTGCTGCGCGACCGACCCGGCGACATCTTGGCCTTCTGCTCTGGGGAGCGCGAGATCCATGACGCGGCTGATCACCTGGCGGAGCAACGGCTGGGCGACCTCGAGATCCTGCCGTTGTACGCCCGGCTGTCACCCGCCGAACAGCAAAGGATCTTCAAGCCGAGTGGAAAGCGCCGGGTGATCCTCTCGACCAATGTCGCAGAGACATCGCTGACTGTGCCGGGAATCCACGCAGTCATCGACACCGGCACCGCCAGGATCTCGAGGTTCAATCGACGCACAAAGGTCCAACGACTCCCGATCGAACCGATCTCCCAGGCATCGGCCAACCAACGGGCCGGCCGCTGCGGCCGCCTGGGTCCGGGCGTCTGCGTCCGCCTCTACGCCGAGGACGACTTCGAGGCGCGACCCGAGTTCACCGAGCCCGAGATCCAGCGGACGAACCTCGCATCGGTGATCCTCCAGATGGCTGCCCTCGGGCTCGGCGATGTCGCCGGATTCCCTTTTGTCGACCCACCCGACATGCGCGCGGTACGCGACGGCATCCGCCTGCTGGAGGAGCTGGATGCCGTGGTCCCGGAACGAGAGGGCGAGAAGGGTTGGCTGACACCACTGGGCCACCAGCTGTCCTCGCTCCCGCTCGACCCACGGATGGCCCGCATGCTTCTCGAAGCCGAGGATCATGGATGCGTTCGCGAGATGCTCGTCATCGTCGCCGGCCTCTCCATCCAGGACCCGCGCATCCGACCGAGCGGCGTGGGTTCGGGGGCGGCGCAGCAGAAGGCCGCGGAGTGCCACAAGCGCTACACCGACGAGGAGTCGGACTTCCTGTCGTACCTGTTGCTGTGGGAGCACATCCGAGCCGAACGGTCGGTGCGTTCGGGCAATGGCTTCCGGCGCATGTGTCGTGAGGAGTACCTGCACTTCCTTCGGATCCGGGAGTGGCAGGACGTTCACGGTCAACTCCGGCGAGCCACCCGGGATCTCGGCCTCCAGGTCAACGACAATGACGCTCCGCCGGCCGCAATCCATCAGGCGGTTCTCGCCGGCCTGCTCTCCCATGTCGGCTTCTTCGATCCGGAACGCCGCGAGTATCGGGGCGCCCGAAACGCCCGATTCGTTCTTGCCCCGGGCTCCGCGCTTCGCAAGCGCACACCCAAATGGGTGATGGCATCGGAGCTGGTGGAGACGAATCAGCTGCGCGCCAGGACGGTCGCTCCGCTGAACCCCCGCTGGCTGGAACGCTCCGCCTCCCACCTCCTTCGCTGGGACTACTCGGACCCGTGGTGGGACGAGGACCGTGGTGCGGCGGTGTGCCACGAACGGGCGTCGCTGTACGGGTTGCCGGTCGTGCCCAATCGCGTCATCAACCTTCACCGGGTCGAGCCCGATCTCGCCCGCTCACTCCTCGTCCGCCACGCCTTCGTCGAAGTCGATTCGTCGGACATTCCACCGACCTCGATCTACGACTTCGTCCGGCACAACGCGGCGGTCACCGACGAGATCGTGGCTCTCGAACATCGACTTCGCCGCCACGATCTTCATTGCACCGACGACGAGTACGTCGAGCGACTCTGCACTCGGCTGCCCGACAAGGTCGTCTCACGGGCCCACTTCGAGCGATGGTGGGGCAGGCGGCATGCGAGTCACCCGTCGACACTCGACCTCGACATGACAGACCTCCTCAGCGCCGACGCCGGGCCGATCGAGTCGACAGAACTCCCGGTGGTGTGGCCGTATGGCGACATCGACCTGAATGTGCACTACCAGTTCGACCCCGCTGAACCGACCGACGGCCTGACGATCGACGTGCCGCTCGAACACGTGCGCCGACTGCGGCCTCAACCCTTCGAGTGGCTCGTACCGGCGTGGCGTCCGCTCCTGATCGATGAGCTGATTCGAACACTTCCGAAAGCGATCCGGCGCGCGCTCCTGCCGATCCCGGAGACCGTGGCCGATATCCTCCCCCGCCTCGATCCGACAGCCGAGGAGGGCATCCGACACCAGCTCGCCGACGCCCTCCGAACACGGACCGGCCTGGAGATCCATGCCCACGAGTTCCGACCTGACGCCCTCCCCACCCATCTGCGGCCCCACTTTCGTGTCGTCGATCACGGCGAGTCCCTGGCCGAGGACGATGATCTCGAGCTGCTCCAGCAGCACCTCCACGAGGAGGCGCGGGAGCTCCTCGCCACGACCAGCCATGAGTTGGAGCGCACCGGTCTGACCGAATGGACATTCGGCGACCTTCCCCGCACCGTGGACGCCACGGGCCTGGGCCAACAGGTCACGTCGTACCCGACGCTGATCGACGACGGGGATTCGGTCTCGATCCGCCTCGTCGCCGATCTCGAGACGCAGACCACCATGATGTGGGAGGGCACGCGCCGCCTGTTACTCCTCCATCGCCCGCCGGTGGGCAAGGTGTTGCGCAGCCTCCTGACCGACGACGTCAAGTACGCCATCGTGGTCAGTCCGTACGATTCGCCGGCCTCCTGGTTCGACGACTGCCTGACCGCTGCAACCGACGAGCTGCTCCACCATCACGAGGGTCCGGGGTTCACCGAACAGGCATGGAACGCTCTGATCCGGGCCTACCGCGAGGAACTCCCGCAGACGCTGATGAATGTCGCCAACGACGGGATCGAGGTGCTTCAGCGGGCCAGCGACGTACGTCGAAGCCTCGACGCGCTGGCTGCCCCCGGTCTTCAACCTGCTCGCGTCGACATGGCCGAACAACTGGACCAACTCGTGTACGACGGCAGCCTCGCTGCGGTTGGTGCGCATCGACTCGCCGACGTCGGCCGGTATCTGCGGGCCATGGCGTGGCGCCTGGAACGGCTACCCGACGGGCTGGCTCGAGACCGCGACCGGATGGCCAATGTGCGAGCACTTGACGCCACCCATGAGGCGTTGGTCCAGCAGTTCGGGATGACCAGCGAGCTCGAATCACTGATGTGGCGACTCCAGGAGCTGCGAGTCTCCCAGTTCGCCGAGACCGTCGGTGCGGCCGGCGGGGTGAGCGTGAAACGGATGCGTTCGGCGCTCGAGGCTGTGGCTCAGGAAGCGTCGGCGTAGCCGAGCCAGCGGCCCTGCTCATAGTCGTAGAGCTTGCAGATCTTCGTCGATCGCAGATAGTCCCTCACACGGATGGGCTTCTCCACGACATCATCGGGGTAGGCCTCAGCGATCGCACGAGCGGCTTCGGGGAGCCGGTAGCAGGGGATCCTCATGTCGACGTGATGCGGGAGGTGCACCATGATCCAGTGGAAGAACAGATCCCAGCCCGGCGGACCCCACAGCACCGTGGTGCCCTCGACCTGGCCGCGGAAACGATTCCATTCCTTCCGAGGCCACCACCGCAACTCCGGCGCGATGTGGTGGACGTAGACGACCCAGCCGATCGTCTGGCAGAACAGCAGGAACGGGATCACGACGATCTTGACCCAGATCCACAGCCCGGCCACACCGGCAAACCCGACACTGAGGGCGAGAGCCACGCCGGCGAACGCGACGACCAGCGCCTCGTCGCGACGCATGGCCTTGCGCCAACGGGCAGGCTTCGGGAAGCGCACCATCTTCTGCCACCACACGCGGTGGAGGTAGTACGCACCCGCGCCGAAGGCACTCCACTCGAGGCGATGGATCAACTTCCCGACGCGGCCGAGTTCGCGGTACTCGTGCACCATCAGGGGCTGCCACACGAAATCGATTTCCTGACGGAGCGTGTGGCCATGATGGACGCGGTTGTGGCCGAAGATCCAGATCTCCGCAGCGTGCAGCGACGGTAGGAGGGTGAGCCGTCCGACGAACGCGTTGAGCTTCGGTGAGTCGAACAGCGCATCATGGGCGGCGTCGTGGCCGAGCACGAAGAGGCCCGACACCATCACGCCGGCGGCCAGCCACAGCGGCACGAGCAACAGCGGATTGTTGGTGACGACGAGGCCCCAGATCGCCAGGCCGTACAAGATGAGGTCGCGGGCCACGAGACCCAACCCTCGGATCAGAGATCGCTCGTAGCAATGCTCGGGAATGATTTCCAGAACCGGCTTCAGACCGGTCGGCTTTTCGGTGGCGATGATCGTCGACATAGAGATGTCCTCAATCTAGCCTGCCGACCGGCAGGCAGGGAACTCAATCGCGGCTTTTCACGCCGGTTCGCACCGATGTGCCACCACCGTGACCACGTCGACCGCGTTCAGTGATGTCCCGAGCGTCTCCAGCATCGTTTTCCGGGTGCGCCATGCCGCGCTGTTGTCGCGCAGCTCATCCCCCAGCGCCACCACCAATGCCATCAGTTGCGCCGGGCGGTTGATCGAGAGCCGACGTGTGAAGGTGTCAGCGTCGATCCGTGTCGATTCTCGGGCCGAGCGAAGCGGCCAGGTCATGGGTCCCGTCACACGCTCGACGGCGTCTCGCAGCTCGACCAGATCGTCCGCACCGCACACGATGACGGCGGTCTGCGCCTTTCGGTCCATCGGCACACCGGGGCGCAGGTCGACTGCCCCGGCGATGAACGACTGGGGAAGCGGGCCGGCCAGATCGAGATATGCCTGACGGATCCCGGCGGCGTTCACCAGCCGCCCCGGTGGACGATCTCGTCGAGCGGCCTCCGCTCCCGACCCGCCGATTGTGATGGTCGATCCGGTGCTCGATGTCCGATCGCGATCGTGCCGAGCGCCCGCCGGCCGTTCGGGACGGAGAACTCGATCCGCACGGCATCCTCGTGCTCGAACACGCCGAACAGGAGCGCGCCGAGATCCTCGTTCTCGACGGCCAGGAGCAGCGCCATCGCCGCTGCCCCACCGTCGATGAACCAGTACGGCACCGCCCAGGCATCGGTAGACGCTCCAAGCCCCGTCTTCGCCTTGTCGGGCTCGCTGTAGCGCTCGACATAGGCGTCAGGATCGACCCACGGAACGATCAGCACCGGTGCATTCAGGAGTTCGGGCCAGGGGAAACTCCGGCGATGTTCCGCGGGCAACGTCGTGTCCCAGTAGCGGCCGGTCTGTTCCGCGCCCTCGAGCACGAGGAAGTCGAGACTCGACGTGTTCCCCGCCGAAGGACCTCGGCGGGCGGCCGCCAACAAGCGGTCGACGACCATGGGATCGATCGGCTCGTGGGTAAAGGCGCGGGTCATCCGCCGTCTGCGGATCAGTTCATCGAACTCCATGACCGCCCCTCTCGGGGAGATCGATCAGAGCAGCTTCTCGAGGTCCTCGGCCATGGCCCAACCGAATGCGATCAGCGAGTCGCCGTTCGCGATGTCGAGGCCGTCGAGCTGAGCCGTGACATCGGCATCGGTCTTTTCGGGCTTGGAGCTCTCATGATCGAGAACGGGGGCCTGGGAGCCATCACCGCGGGCGGTGAAGGCTCGATCCTCGTACACCGAGGCGCCGATGCCGTACCGCTTGGCGAGACGACGACCCCACGCTCGTTCCTCGCCGGAGGCCTTGTGGCCCGGGCGGGGGACGATGTCGCTCAAGGACTTGAACGCCTCGAACGCGCCGGAATCGTTGATCTGCGCACCGATGAGGACGTCCTCGTCGGGGAAGGCCAGAACGGATCGACGGAGCTGGTCGGTCATGATCGCCCGGAGGACGGTGTCGCGCTTCGTGTTGCGGCAGATGTGGCCGGCGCCGACGATCACGCTGGGTGTGCCCCCGATGCGCTCGAGGGTGCAGAACGAGAAGCCCCGAACCTTGCCCCCCTCGCTGGCGACGGTGCACAGGACCCAGGCCTCGGCCTGCTTCGAGAGCATTCCGACCTCGAAGGCGTTGGGCGAGTCTGCACAGAGATCCGCCATTTCGGCGAACTCGGCATCACTCAGTGCAGTGCAGTCCTTGGTTTCGACTTCGATTGCCATGCCCTGCACTGTCCCCTGCTCGCCGAATGTGACCGCTCCAGTTTTCAGGGAAAGTCCGCGAATCGCAACCTCAGAGGCTCAGACAAGCACCGCGTCGGGTCCGAGAAGCACGCGAAGCTCGGCAATCACGCCATTCGCGTTGTCCACCGCGTAGTCATCCGGGAGGCGGAGGACCTGCCGTTCGCTGAGGTGGAGTTCGACCGGGGACTCCCCCGGATGCGCGGAGAGAATCGACTTCAGATCAGCGATTCGCCCCGGAAGCTGATGCTCGATCGGGATCTTCACACGAACCGGTGAGTTGTCGGAGAGATCCTCGACGATCTCGATGTCCTGGGCGAAGAGCTTTGGCATGTCGTCGTTCTCGGTGCGTCCCCGCACGAGCACGACGGCATCGTCCACCAGCTTCGGGCCGTGCTCCTGCATCGTGCGAGGGAACACCATCACCTCGACGGAGCCTTCGAGATCCTCGAGATCGAAGACGGCCATAAGGTCGCCCTTGCGGGTCCACTTGCGTTGGAGGTTGGTGATCACGCCGCCGACCTTGACGATCGCTCCGTCGGGAGTGTCGGTGAGTCCGGCCACCGAGCAATCGACCTTGCGGGCGATCTGCCCCTCGAAGCCCAGGAGCGGGTGGTCGGAGATGTACAGGCCGAGCATCTCCTTCTCGTTCGCCAGCTTCGGCATCTTGTCGAACTCGACATCGGGCACCGACGGGCGCTCATCAAAGGTCGGGCCGTCGTCGAGATCCCCGAACAGGGACATGACACCCATGTCGTGTTCGCGTCGACGCTGCACCGTGAGATCGATGATCTGCTCGTAGACCTGCAGCAGCCCCTTGCGGGGATGACCGAGCGAGTCGAACGCCCCGCCCTTGATCAGCGACTCGATCGTGCGCTTGTTGAGTGCATCGAGCTCGACCCGTTCGACGAAGTCGACGAACGACTCGAACGCCCCGCCCTCGGCACGGGCCTCGAGCACCTTCTCCACGAAGCCCTCACCCACGTTCCGGATCGCCGACAGACCGAAGATGATGTTGCCCGGGGTGTTGGAGGAATCGCCGGGCGACCAATCCAGGTTCGGAACGGGCGTGAAGTCGGATTCTGACCGGTTGACGTCGGGAACCTCGACCTCGATGCCCATGAGTCGGCACTCGTTGAGATAAACGGCCGCCGACTCGAGCTTCGTCTTGACGCTCGTGAGCAGTGCCGACAGGTACTCGACCGGATAGTTCGCCTTGAGGTAGGCGATCTGGTAGGCGACGTAGCCGTAGCCGTAGGAGTGCGACTTGTTGAAGGCGTAGTCGGCGAACTGGGCGATGATGTCGAACATCTCGACCGCGAGTGATTGCTCGTAGCCGTTGTCCACGACGCCGGTCGTGAACTTCTCTCGCTCCTTCTCCATCGCCTCGCGGATCTTCTTGCCCATCGCCTTGCGCAAGGAATCCGCTTCGGCCAGCGAGTAGCCCGCGAACTTCTGCGCCATACGCATGACGCTCTCCTGATAGATCATCAGGCCGTACGTGTCGCCGAGGAGCTCCTCGGCATCGGGATGGATGAACTCGACCGGCTTGCGCCCGTTCTTGCGATCGGCGTAGTCGTTGTGCATGTTGGCCGCCATCGGCCCCGGCCGATAGAGGGCCACGAGGGCAGCAACGTCGTCGAACGACGTGGGGGCCAGTGACCGGATCAGCGCCCGCATGGGGCTCGACTCCAGCTGGAAGACGCCGATGGTGTCGCCCCGCCCGAGGAGCTCGAACGTCGGCCCGTCATCGAGCTGCACGGCATCGATGTCGATAGTCGTTCCCTGGGTCTGTGCGATCAGCTCGAGGCAGTCGGAGATGACGTCGAGGTTTCGCAGGCCCAGGAAGTCCATCTTGAGCAGGCCGAGGTCTTCGACCCCGTGCATCTCGTACTGGGTGACGACCGGCGACTCCTCGATGGGCTTGCCGGACTCCGGCTTGCGCTGAATCGGCAGGTACTCGGTGAGCGGATCGTTGGTGATCACCACCGCTGCGGCGTGGATGCCGTCCTGGCGACGCAGACCCTCGAGGCCCTTGGCGACCTCGACGACCCGGGCGATGTCGGCGTCGCTCGACACCATGTCGCGCAATTCGCCCGCGGACTTGTAGCCGTCGATGTACTTAGGGTGCTCCTCGAAGCAGTACTTGAGCGGGGTGTCGCGACCCATGATCAGCGGGGGCATGGCCTTGGCCACCTTGTCGCCCACGGCGTAGGGATAGCCGAGCACGCGGGCGGCATCTCGCACCGCGGCACGCGCCTTGATCTGGGAGAACGTGACGATCTGGGCGACATTGTCGCGGCCGTACATCTCGGCCGCGTAGCGGATCATCTCGTCGCGGTACCGGGTGTCGAAGTCCATGTCGATGTCGGGCATGGAGACGCGAGACGGGTTCAGGAAGCGCTCGAACAGCAGGTCGTACTTGATGGGATCGAGGTCGGTGATCCAGAGCGTGTAGGCCACCGCACAACCGGCAGCGGAGCCACGGCCGGGTCCGACCCTGATGTTCTTGTCGCGGGCGTGCTTGATGAGATCCCACGTGATGAGGAAGTACGCCGAGAACCCCATGTTGTCGATGACGCCGAGCTCGTAGTCGATGCGATCGACGACTTCCTTGTTGAGGTTGTCTCCCCACCGCTTGTAGGCGCCCTCGTAGGTGAGATGACGCAGATACTCCGTATCGGTGGCGAAGCCTTCGGGAAGGGGGAACTCCGGCAGCTGCGGGTTGCCGAACTCGATCTCGACGTCGCACCGCTCCGCGATCCACAGCGTGTTGTCGCACGCCGACGGAACCTCGGCGAACAGGCGCCGCATCTCCCCCGCCGTCTTCAGATAGTGCTGGTCACCGTGGAACTTGAACCGGTCGGTGTCGGCGAGAAGCGCACCGGTCTGCACACACAGGAGCGCGTCGTGGGCCTCGGCGTCGTGCTGGTGGGTGTAGTGCGAGTCGTTGGTGGCGAGCACCGGCGCCTTGATCTTCTTGGCGATCTCGAGCAGCTGCGGGTTGGTGGTGCGCTGCTCCGGGATGCCGTGATCCTGGAGTTCGAGGAAGAAGTTGTCGCGTCCGAAGATGTCCTGGAACCGGGCGGCTTGCTCGAGGGCGACATCGGTCTGGCCCTGCATCAGTGACTGGAGCACGTGTCCACCCAGGCACCCCGAGGTGGCGATGATGCCCTCGGAGTACTGCTCCATGAGCTCGAAGTCCGCACGTGGCTTGTAGTGGAATCCTGACAGGTAGGCTTGGCTGGAGAGCTGAATGAGGTTCTTGTACCCCACGTTGTTCTCGGCCATGAGAATGGCGTGGTAGTAGAGCTTCTTGCCGCCGCCGGTGTCGCCACCGGAGTCGTCGGCTCTGCCGCGACGGCTCGGGCGTTCGTGACGCGAGTCGTGGGCGAGGTAGATCTCGGTGCCGATGATCGGGTTGATGCCGGCGTCGTTGCATCCCCGATAGAAGTCGAGAACGCCGTACATGTTGCCGTGGTCGGTGATGGCCATGGCGGGCTGACCGTCGGCGGCCGCGGCCGCGATGGCGTCGTCGAGACGCGAGGCACCATCGAGCATCGAGTACTCGGTGTGCACATGGAGATGGGCGAATGAATCCGCCACGGTCGCTCCTCGAAACAGGTTCACGCTGCCCGCTGTGGACGGCGCTGTGGACGCGATGTGGACAAATCACATGCGTGTCATTCGAACCTATCTCGGCACACACGCCGCGACAAGCGCGGCTTTCACACGGGCTGCAGACCTGCTTTCGAGCAGGCTACAGGTAGGTCCCCGGGCGCTCGTCCGGCGGCATCTCCGGCTGCTGCTGTGGGGCGCCCGGGCCCCCAGAGCCGATCTGACCGCGCATGGACTGCAACTGTTGCTGGGCGGCCATCTGTTGGGCGAAGAGCATTGCCTGCATGCCTTGGACGAGGCCTTCGAGCCAGCCGACGAGCTGGGCTTTGGCGATCTGGAGTTCTGCCGCAGTGGGCGTGTCGTCACCATTGAACGGCAGGGCGAGGCGCCCGAGTTCGGCGGCGAGATCTTCGGAGAGGGCGCCACTGAGTTCGGAAACGGACGTGTCGTAGATGTCGCGGAGTCGGTCGCGGCTCGGAACATCGAGGTCGGTCGATCGGAGTTCCTCGAGGAGCTGTTTGAGCATGGTGCCGATGCGCATCACCTTCGCGGGATGGTCGATCGTCTCGTCGATCTCCTCCTCGGCGGGCTGATCCACGACCTCGACGTCGGGGCCCTGCACGACCTCAGGGGTCTCCGGGTCGGTTGCGCTGCTGGCGTCGGTCATGACCTACTCCTGGGCTGTCACGTGTGGAACGTCAGCAAGGGTACGAACATTTCACCCGGAGTCAGCCCACCGTGCCGACCGATCAGTTCGAAGGAGTTGGATTCGGCCGGATCGACGAACCATCGGTCGCCGCGTGCGACCACGGCGACGTCGCCGAGACGGTTGCGGGCCGCCGTCGTGACGGTCGGGCCGAACCATTGCTCGTCGATGACCTGCTCGATCGGAACGACCCAGCCATCGTCTCCCACGGCGTCGGTCGCGACTGCCGCTAGTTCGCGGGCTCGTCCCGGCTCGGCATGAAGCCAACGGAACCGGGCCTCACCCGACTGGCGGTGGATCATGGCGAACAGGGCAGGGTCGAGCTCGGTCCGGCCCTGGGTGCAGTCGACGATCCCGTGGTCGGCCGTGACGACGAGCGCGGCACCGCGCGGAAGATCCATCATCAGCTCGGAGACGAGGCGGTCACAGGCCGCCAGCTCCGCCGCGTAGTACTCGCCGAAGCCATGGATGTGGGCGGTCTTGTCGATGCCGTCGTAGTACGCGTAGACGAAGGGTTCGCCGTTGCGGAGAGCCTGGCGTACCTCGACCGACAGGGTGGCCATCGTGTGCCAGTTGTGTTGACGGGTGCCGCGCAAGTGAGCACGGGTGAATCCGGTCTTGAGGAACGGAGCGTTCTGGACGACGACGGGACGGTGGCCGAGAAAGGGTTCGACGGCCTGGAAGTCCTCGGGGACAACGCGCTGGCGAGCATCACCGGACGGGGTTCGCCAGCTCAGCGTGTTCATCACTTCGCCCTCCACATCGATCCGGTAGCCGACGACACCATGCTCGCCGGGTGCCGTACCAGTGGCGATCGACGTGAGCGCGGCGGCGGTCGTCGACGGGGCCACGGTGGTGATGACGCCACCGGCCAGCGAGGCAAGCGTCGGAGCGATCTCGCGACGATCCTGGAGCTGCTCCCACCCGAGCCCATCGAGGACGAGGACGACGACGGCGTGCGCATCGGTGACCTCGGCGGGCAGGGGACAACCGTGCCGGGCTTCGTCGTCGGCGCTGAGGATCGACGGGATGATCTGGCTCACACAGCCGTTCGACCAATCAGGCAGGGTGGGCTGCGCGGGATCCATGTCCGGACTCTACCGATCCCCACGAGCCTCGGTTGCGGCACATCCCTTCCCGGAGGCCCTAGAGTCACGCCAATGCGAGTGTCGACCCGAGGTGACTATGCGGCGAGGGCGTTGCTGTCCCTCACGCTGCACACCGAGGCCGCCCCGACCTCGGTGCGAGAGATCGCCGAACGCACGGCGCTCCCCCAGCCCTACCTCGAGCAGATCCTGCTGGCCCTCAAGGGCGCGGGCATCGTCCGCTCCAAGCGCGGGGTCGGTGGCGGATACGTGCTCGCCCGCGAACCCAAGGACATCCTCCTGTCGGAGATCGTTCGTGCCGTCGATGGGCCGATCACGGCCGGCGACTTCGGCGAACCACACACGGACGGGGCCTGCGATCATGAGGGACAGTGCGTGCTGCTCGCCATCTGGGGTGCGGCCGGCAGCCACATGCGTGAGTTTCTCAACTCGTTCTCGCTGGCCGACATCGCGGACATGACCCGCGGCGAGTCTCCGTGGCCGGCGACCGCCGAAGACTGACTCAGCTACACCGCGCGAGGCAGGCTTCCAGGTCGGCGGGCCGGGACGAACGCGCCACGACCTCTTCACCCGTCACCGGATGGCGGAAGCGGAGTTCCTCGGCGTGGAGGAACGGCCGGCCGGGGTCGAGGCCGGGGCGGCCGCCGTCGTATTCGCGATCTCCCACGACCGGGTGGCCGATGGCCCGGAGATGGACTCTGATCTGATGGGTCCGACCGGTTTCGAGTTCACACCGCACCAGCGTGACCGGCTTCGGCAGTTCGAAGCGATCACGCACCCGATAGTGCGTGACGGCCCGACGGCCTGATTCGGTCACCGTGTTGCGGGTGGGGTTGCGGACCGAGCGGCCGATCGGCGCATCGATGGTGCCGGCGTCGGTCTCGATGCGACCCCATGCCAATGCTTCATAGATCCTGGTCGGCTCGTGGGCTGACATCTGCTCGACGAGATCGAGATAGGCGTCCTCGGTTCGGGCAATGACCAGGAGCCCCGAGGTGCCGCGGTCGAGTCGGTGGACGATTCCCGGTCGATGGATCTCGCCGACGTCGGCGATCTCGGGGAACCGAGCCACGAGGCCGTTGACGAGTGTGCCATCTCGATTGCCGGCACCGGGATGCACCACGACCCCAGCGGGCTTGTCGACCACCAGAACCGACTCGTCCTCATGGACGACCGTGATCTCGATCGAGTCGTCCGGTACCGGCCTCGGATCCTCTTCGGCCGGCATCGCGATGTCGATCCGCTGGCCCTCGGCGACCCGAAAGCTGGGTGTCGTCGACCGAGCGCCGTCAACGCGCACGTCGCCGTCCTTCACCAATCGGGTCGCCACGGAGCGGCTGATCTCGCCGAGCGCGGCAACGAAACGATCGAGCCGTTCGCCGTCGAACCCGGCAGGGACGACGTCGGATCGGGTGGACATGTCGTGTGGCGGGACGGCCTACAGACGGCCGAGGCCACCGACCTTGTACTCGACGCGCTCCGCCGCCCACGGAATGGCTCGAAGTCGCTCCTGGGGAATTGCGAGGCCAGATGTCACGCAGACCCCGTAGACACCCTTGCTGATGCGTTCGAGCGCCGCGTCGATCTCGCCCACCGCGGTGCGGGCCTGGGCCGACAGTGCGAGATCTCGCTCGCGCTCCACGGCCAAGGTGTCACCTTCGCCCGATTCCTCGTCGAACTGCACGTCGCCGGGCTCACGGCCCTCCAGCAAGGCATCGGCTTCCGCACGGTACTCCTCGGCAGAGTGCAGGTACTTGGCCCGTTCCTCGATCAATCGCGCCTTCATCTCGTCGATGAACTTCTTGCCGAACGGCGACTTGACGGGCTTCTTCTTCGCCGCCTTCTTGGCTGGCGTCTTCGCAGCGGGCGCCTTCTTCGCGGGCGCCTTCGCGGCCTTCTTCGCGGGCGCCTTCGCGGCCTTCTTCGCGGGCGCCTTCGCGGCCTTCTTCGCGGGCGCCTTCGCGGCCTTCTTCGCGGGCGCCTTCGCGGCCTTCTTGCTCGCAGCAGCCTTCTTGGCCGGCGCTTTTTTGGCCGGAGTCTTCTTCGCGGCCTTCTTGGCCGTGGTCTTCTTCGCCGCCTTCTTTGCGGACGATTTCTTGGCCGTCGCCATCGATTTGGTCCTCTCGATCCCGAAAACCGGGGAATCCGGCCGGGTCAGATCGGGGAGTTTACGACTCCCATCCCGGAAAGTGGCGTATCGTAGATCACCGAGTGCGGTTGTACCTGTCGGTGCTGGTCGGCTGACTCAGCGCTTGCGGCCGAACCAACCCCGGCCCGCCGGGTCGTCGTCCTGATCGAAGAATGCGGCGAGTGCGTCATCGCCGAGGTCGATGTCATCGAAGGCCACCGCGTCGCGCAGCTGCTCGAGGAAGGGGTCACTGGACTCCTCGGCCGGCTCGGAGAAGAGGGGCTCCTCCACGATCGGCATCGGCGCGGTGGGCTCCTCGACCGTGAGTTCGTCGACAACCGGCGCATCGCTCGACAGTGGCTCGAAGTCAGCGGCGGTCACGAGCAGGGGCGGAGCGGGCGCATCGAGCTGGGCCGTGGCCGTGTCGGCCTGGTTCTTCGGCGAGTCGAGCGGCGGAAGATCGCGTGGATCGAACACCGGACGAAGCGGCTCCTGCGCCGACGAGGACTCGTCCGAGTCGCTCACCGGCGATTCCGACACGGTCAGGTCGATGACGTTCGGCCCCGGCTCGGTCGGTTCGGCGGCAAACGCCGGCTCGTCCCATGCGGAGACCGGGGCCGTCCATCCCCCATCCTGTTCAGCCGGCTCGTCGTGCTCCGCGTCGATCTGCTCGTCGGCCACCTCGGCCGGGTCCTCGACCGAAGGCTCGCTGGTGGCCTCCGCCACCGGTGTGACATCGACGAATTCGATATCGCCGTCGACCGCCACAACCGGAGGCATGTCGGCGATGGCCGCGGCCGGGGCCGGTTCCGCGACCGGTTCCCACTCGGTGGCCACTGCCTCGAGCGCTGCGTCCTCGGCGACGGTGTCCTGAACCACGGTCTCCTCGACCACGGTCCCCGTCACCACGTCGTCCGCGGCGACAGCCTCATCGTCGGCGGCAGTAATCGGCGCGACGGCGACGGGCTCGAACGGCTCCTCGGCGACCTCGTCGGGCACGGGCACCGCCGAAGGCTCGAGCTCCGCTTCGGTCCCGGTATCCTCCGCCCCGGCATCGGCCCTCCCCGCGAGCGTGAGATCGATGTGGGCGGCCGCCGGAGCGACGACCCCGCTCGTTGCCGGGGCTTGTGCCGCCCTGAAGGACTCAGGGCGCTCGACCAGATCCTTGAGCGCCGAAACAGACTCCGCCAGCGCCGAACGTTGCTCGCCGAGATGACGCTCGAGCAGATCGACGTCCTCCATCAAGAACGCCCGGTACTGCTCCAACTCATGAACCTCATTGGCCAGGCGTTCGTGTTCAGACGATGCTGCCGCCGCCGCTTCCACCTCGGCATCGGCCAGAAGCTTGCGGCGGTCCGTCTCCGCCTCGGCCATCACCCGAGACGCATGATCATCCGCTTCCTTGATCGTGGACGCCGCGGCTCGGCTGGCCTCCCGCGTCGAGATCTGCGCCTGACCCTCCGCCGATGCGATCAGCTGGGCCGCCTCTACCTTGGCCTCCGCGATGGCCGCGTCAGCCGTGCGTTGGGCGAGCACCAGCGTGCGGGTGAGAGTCTCCTCGGTCTCGCTGGAGCCGAACGACGCGCCACCAGCGGCGGCTCGCTCCTCAGCGGCCTCGGCCCGCTGCTGCAGCTCGGACAAGCGTCCGTGAACCAGAGCGGCAGCCTTGGCGACACGATCGACGTAGGCGTCGACCTCGTCAGAGTCGTAGCCCTTCCAGACCACGTGGAACTCGATGTCTTGGAACAGCGGGGGCAGTTCATCCATGGCAGAAATCGTAGTTTCGCCACCCTCAGAGACCGTGGACCCTCAGACTGCGTCCGCCACGGCCAACCGCAGTATCACGCTGCGACTAACCGCAGATCGCCCGCTGCAGGATGCTGATGCCGAAGATCACGATGATCGGCGACAGGTCGAGCGCCATCGCACCGATCCGCAACGGTGGAATGTGGCGTCGCAACGGACCCAGAACGGGGTCGGTGATCATGTAGAGAAACCCGGCGATCGTCGCCGCGAATCCGTTGGGATCCAATGGGAACCAGCTGAGGATGATCCGTCCGAAGATCGCGACCAGATAGATCGTGAGCGCAGTACAGATGAGACCGGCCATCCGTGGTCAGCTCAGCGCCCGGCGGGTGTCGGAAGGAGACACCACCACGTCAGCCGGTGTCAGCAGGTAGACCTGCGTGGCGACCTTGTCCATCTTTCCGCCCAGTGCGTAGCAGAGTCCGCTGGCGAAATCGACGAGCCGACGGCGCAGATCGCGATCCACACCCTGCAGATTGACGATGACGGCCTGGCCCTTCTTGAAGCGATCGCCGATGCTCTGCGCATCATTGAACGACGTCGGGCTCAACGCGTGTGGCTTTGCCGTGTCGGCGTCCACGATGCGCACCGCTGGCGCCGCACCCTGCGCCGGGGTGGCCACCGGGGCAGGCGCGTCCGCGGCCGGTGACGGTGCGGGACGATTCGCCGGGTTGGGCTGGATCACACGAACCGAGCCGGACGGCTGATGTGACTGATCGCGCGAGATGGCGCGCACGGTGTTGGACTGAGAACGCGGCGCCTGCTCGGGCACGGCGCGCATCACCGGCCGTTCGGTGACCGTGGCGGGTGCGGCCTCCATCGGCCGTTCGGCGTGTGCAGTCGCCACCCCACCGGGGGCGAAGTCGTCATAGTGCTCGTATTCCTCATCAGGACCGAGACCGAGATAGATCAGCGTCTTTTTCAGCATGGACACGTTGGCCCTCCTCGCCAGGACAGGCTACTGCTCACAGCGTTCTGGAAGGTGTCATCTCGCCGCGACAACCCTTCGGACCTGGATCAATGTCGTCTCGGACCGAACAGACCCGTTCCGACGCGGATCATCGTCGAACCCTCGTCGACGGCGACGTCGAGGTCGCCGCTCATCCCCATCGAGCACTCGGCCAGCCCCAAATCGTCGACCAGGGACCGCAGGAGCCGGAACCCGGCGCGACCCTCCTCGGGTTCGGCGAGCATGGCGACACCCATGAGACCGACCACATCGAGACCCAGGTCGCGCACCTGCTCGACCAGCCTGCCCGTCTCCGCCGGAGCGCAGCCACCTTTGGTTTCCTCGCCCGAGATGTCGACTTGGATCATCACCCGAGCACCGGGATCGCGCTTGGCGATCTCCGTGCCGAGCTCGAGCCGGTCGACGGTCTGCCAGACGTCGACGAGTCCAGCCAGCTTTCGGACCTTGTTTCGCTGGAGCTGCCCGATGAAATGCACGACGGGGAGCGGGCCGAAATCCTGCAGCTTCGCCACCGTCTCCTGGGCGTAATTCTCACCGATGTCGGTGATTCCCGCCTCCATCGCCGACCGTACGAGCTCGGCATCGTGGGTCTTGGTCACACCGATGATCTTCACGTCGCCACCACCGAGCGACGTCAAACGCTCCCGGAGTGCGACCAGTCGTTCGTGGATGAGCGCTGCGTCGACCGTGCTCATGGGTTCGCCTCCAGTCGCACAACAGTGGCCTGTCGACCGGTGTCGCCGCGAACCCGATGGCTGTGGAACCGCTCCTCCGCGGTGTTCTGGCCGAGATCGCTGACATGGTCCACGCCCGCGGCCGCGAGGGCGGCGGTCGTGGCCGCCGCCATGTCGAGCGCAGTCGCACCGGTG
>JAERSO010000166.1 GCA_016845585.1 Acidimicrobiaceae bacterium
GCTGGCCACGGTGGTGGCGGCCAAGGGGAAGAAGGGCGGGGCGGCGCTGTCGTCGCTGAAGACCGAGATGGTGCGCCGTGACGCCGGCTTCAACGAGCGGGCGCTCGGCTACGGCGGGTTCCTGCAGTTCTGCAAGGCCGCAGCGGCCCGCGATCTGGTCGCCATGGCCTGGGACGACGACCGCGGCGACTACCTCCTCACGCCCGTCGGCTGACGATGGACAGAATCCTGCCGAACACGGTAGGATTCTGCGATGAGCCTTCTGGGGGTGCGGGACGTCGCCGAGCGGTTGGGGGTCAGTGAGCGTCGCGTCCGCCAGATGCTCCAGGCCGGCGACCTGCGGGGATCTCGGGTCGGCCGGAGCTGGGTGGTCGAATCCCGGGCGCTGCTCGAAGCCGAACATGCTGCACGGCCGGTGGGGCGACCCTGGTCGCCGGCCAGCGCGTGGGCGGTCCTCGGTGTCGCTGAGGGCGAGGACGGCGATCTCGACGGCCTCCAGCGGAGCCGGGCCCGAGCGCGGCTCCGCAGCGAGGGGCTCGACGGACTGGTCGACCGTCTGGCCAGCCGGGCGAAGCGTCACCGGTACTTCTGCCATCCCGGGATGCTCGACAGGCTCGAAGCCGACCCGCGTCTCGTCCGATCCGGCGTGAGCGCCCTCGGCGAGTACCCGTGCGGTCTGATGGTCTCCGGCGAGGCGGAGGGCTACGTCCGCGCGTCGGACCTGGAGTCATTGGAGCGACGTTTCGCCCTCGACGATCAGTCGGACCGGCCCAACATCGTCCTCCACGTGGTCGACGACGAGGTCTGGCCATTCGAGCCGGGGCAGGTGGTCGCCTCCAGATCAGTGGTCGCCGTCGATCTCATGGACGCCGGCGACGATCGTTCGCGCCGAGCCGGTGCCCGACTGGTACTCCCATGACCGGAGCGCCGACCGGGCGGACGGAGCGGATCGCGGCGCTGGACGTGTTGCGGGGGTTCGCCCTGATGGGGATCCTCGCCGCCAACGTGCCGCTGTTCGACCTCGACGACATGTCGGCGGCCGATGCCGCCTTCGACGACCTGGTGGTCGGGTGGTGGGGCGCACCGTTCATGGCATGGCTGCTGGTCGTGGTGGTCAACAAGATGATGGCCGTCTTCTCGATGCTGTTCGGGGCCGGCGTCCTGCTGGTCGTCGACAACCTCGACCGGAAGGGCGTGCCCGCCGCGGGTGTCCACTACCGCCGCAACCTGCTGCTCCTCGGAATCGGTCTGGCCCACTCGGTGCTCTGGTTCGGCGACATACTCACCGTCTACGGCCTGTGCGCCCTCGTGCTCTATCCGCTGCGGCGCCTCCCGGTGCCGGCCCTGATCGGCTCGGCGGCGGTCGTGTGGGCACTGGCCTTCGTCGTCGAATCGGGATCCGCCGACGAGTTCGTGGTGCGGGCACTCGCCATGATGCTGGCCGGCATGGCCCTCTACCGGACGGGCGTGATCACCGGCGCCCGGTCGGTCGAGTGGTACCGCCGTCGGGCGATCTGGCTGCTGGCGGTCGGCCTGCCGGTGGCGGCGGTCGCCTGGGCGTTCGACGACGACGTCGCCGTCCACGTCAACAACCTCGCCGTGCCGATCGTGGCGATCGGCTACGTGTGCCTGGTGATGGCCGTCTGCGGCACCGGGCGGCTGCCGAGGGTGCGGGCCCGACTCGCCGCCGCCGGCCAGCTGGCGCTCACCAACTACCTGCTGCAGACGGTGCTGGGCATGGCCGGTCTGGGGGTGGTCGATCGCCTCACGGGCGAGCGGGCGGACGCCTGCTGGATGATGGTCGTGATGCTGGCCGTCTGGTCCGTGCAACTGGCCTGGTCGGCGCCGTGGCTCCGGCGGTTCCGGTTCGGACCGGTGGAGTGGGCGTGGCGCAGCGCCACCTATGCCCGCCGTCAGCCGTTTAGGGCGTGAACGCCAGGCTGGTGGGGCGGCGGACGTAGTTGCCGGTGGCGTAGGCCATGGAGTCGCCGTCGACGGCGTAGTCGGGGCAGCGGGCCAGGAGTTCCTCGAGCGTGACCCGGGCCTGGAGGCGGGCAGCGGCGGCGCCGAGGCAGTGGTGGGCGCCGTAGCCGAAGCTCAGGATCCGGGCCGGCCGCCGTTCGACGTCGAGCTCCTCGGCGTCGTCGCCGAACTCGCGGGGGTCCCGGTTGGCCGCCCCGTAGCCGAGGAGGACCTTGGCGCCGGCGGGGATGGTGGTCCCCGACACGTCGACGTCGCGGGTCGTGGTGCGGGCCAGGTTCTGGACGGGGCTGGTGAGGCGCAGCAGTTCGTCTACGGCGTCGGGCACCAGCGCCGGGTCGTCGGCGAGGCGTCGTCGCTGGTCGGGATGGTCGGCCAGGAGGACCGCTGCGCCGCCCAGCAGGCCGGTGGTGGTGTCGTTGCCGCCGGTGACCATGGTGAAGGCGAAGCCGAGGATCCACGTGATCGACACCGTGTCCTCGCCGAGGCCGAGCAGGTGGCTCACCATGTCGTCGCCCGGCTCGGTCCGGCGGCGTTCGATCAGCTCGGTGAAGTAGGCGAGGAGGTCGAACACGCCGGAGGTGGGGTCGCCGGTGCGGCCCTCGGCGGCCGCGGCGACGATCTGGTCGGTCCAGCCGTCGAAGCGGGCCCGGTCGGCGGCGGGGACGCCGAGGTAGTGGGCGACGACGAAGCTGGGGAGCGGCTTGAACAGGCGGGCCACGACGTCGCCGCCGCCGTCGGCCCGCAGCCCTTCGATCCGGTCGACGACGAAGGCCCGCACGTCGGCCTCAAGGTCGGACACCTGGCGGGGCGTGAAGCCCGAGCCGACGAGACGCCGGAAGGTGGTGTGGTCCGGCGGGTCGAGGAAGACGATGGGGGTGGCATCGCCGAGGTCGACGCCGGTGGCCGCCTCGACGGTGAGGCCGCTGGCCGACGAGAAGGTGGCGGTGTCGCGCACGGCGTCGAACACGTCGGCGAATCGCGACAGGAACCAGTAGTCGGGCCCGGCCTCGTCGTTCGACTCGGCGCCCTCGGTGCCGCCTCCGGCGGCGCTGCGTTCCACGTGGTGGACCGGGTCGTGGTCGCGGAGGTCCCGGTACATGGGGAACGGGTCGCGCCAGGTCTCGCCCGAGCGGAGCCGGAAGCGGGGAGCAGCGGACATGGCGTGAGTTTCGCCGATCGGTGCCGGCCCGTGGTTCCACACGCCCGAGGACCTCCCGGAGGCGTCGACGTCGCCCGAGGCGCTCGCCGTCGCCGCCGACGCCGTCTCCAGAGCCGCCGCCCTCCTCCTCGACGGCTGAGTGCCTGACGCCTACCTCGGCGGAAGCCACCAGACGCCATTGACGTCCAGGCCCTTGGGGTCGGGACGGTCCACTCTCCGGCCGTCGCCCCGGACGTACTCGTGGGAGACGGCGACCAGTCGACCGGCGTCGAAGTAGTACCAGATCTCCGTCATGGTGCCCGCGCCGTACTTGGCGACGATCACGTCCCGCGCCGGGTTGCTAGCGTTCCGTCGAACCGTCATCGTGCCAGCGTCACGCCGTTCGACGTAGAGGCGATCGTTGAACTCACGCCGGTACGCCCAGATGTCGGTGCACTGTCGACTACGCCCTTCGGACGCCATCAGGCCGGTGGGTACGATCTCGTCATGGAAGCGGTCCGATCCGAGAGCGAGTACCGGGCGGTGGCGCGCCGGTATCTGGCGGGTGAGGTCGGCGCCGAGGAGATGTACCTCGTCGTTGGCGATTCGACCCGGCACCTCGGCGACGGCTGGTGGAACCAGGTCGCACTCGCCGTCTACGACGGCTGGCCGGAGGCGGAGGTCCAGGACCTGCTCCGCACGCTGATGGCGGAGCCCGAGGCCGGCCTCGCTCCGCGATCGACCGCAGGCGGTCGACGGTAGCGGCCTGCTGGGTCTGGCCGTCCGGCTGAGGGTCAGGCGTCGGGGAGGACGACGAAGGCGATCGCCACGTAGTGCAGCGCCGCCGCGGCCACGGTGAGCGCGTGGAACACCTCGTGGAAGCCGAACGAGTCGGGCCACGGGTCGGGCCACCGGAAGGCGTAGACGACGGCGCCCGCCGTGTAGAGCAGCCCGCCGACGAGGAACAGCACGAAGCCGGCCACGCCGAGGTGGTGCCAGGCGTCGCCGACGACGGCCAGCAGGCACCAGCCGACCACCAGGTACGGGAGGGCCACGATCGGCGTGGGGGCCTCGGTAAACCGCAGCCGGACCCACGTGCCGATGAGCGCTCCGCCCCACACGAGCGCCAGCACCAGGCGCGCCGCCCACGTCGACAGCGAGAACGCGGCGACCGGCGTGTAGGTCGCCGCGATGGCCACGAAGATCGTGGCGTGGTCGAGGCGTTGCATGCGGCGCTCGCCGAGAGCTCCCCACGGAATGCGGTGGAAGAGCGCCGAGACGCCGAACAGGGCCACGATGGCCAGGGCGTACAGGGCGACCACGAACCGGGGGCCGACGCCGGGCGCCCGCACCACCATGATCGGCGCCAGGGTCAGCGACGCCACGAACGCCATCCGGTGCGACACGCCCCGCCACTTCGGCTTGGCGGGAGCGGGCTGGTCTTCGGAGGCGACGACGGGCGGAGCGGGGTTCACGGCGTCGGCACCCTACGGCCTCATCGTGGGTCGGTCCGGTAGGCCATCGAGCGGTGGCGGATGGCGAGGACCCGCACCGTGTGGCCGTTGTCGACCATCTCGTAGAGGACCCGGTAGGAGCCGACCCGGAACACCCGGAGGCCCTTCAGGTGCCCACGGAGCGGCGTCCCGACATCGGGGTCCCGCTCGAGGAGGCCGATCGACTCCTGGACGGCGTCGGTCTGCCGCCAGGAGAGGACCTCGAGGTCCGTCTGTGCCCGGCGACCGAGCACGACCCGGGTCATGGGTCGGTCGGGCGTCGGGCGGCGTGTTCGGCTCGGAACTGAGCGAGGGTGACGTAGTCGCCACGTTCGTAGTCGGCACGGCCTTCTTCGATGGCGGCGATGGCGTCGGGGTCGGACAGG
>JAERSO010000167.1 GCA_016845585.1 Acidimicrobiaceae bacterium
CGGGCTGCGGGTACGGACGCGAGTGGGTTGCCGGAGACATCGGCTGAGCCTTCGGCTTCGCAGGCGGGTCTGCGGACTGAGGCACAGGTTGCGTCGCCTGCTGAGGCACGGGTTGTGGTGCCTGTTGAGCGACGGGCTGCGCCGGGGCGGGATCACGACGACGACTGCGCTCGGGCCAGACCCAGGATGCGACCAGGAGACCCGCACCGACGACCCCGAGCACGATCGAGGGCACGAGCGTCTCGCGCAGGACTGCGGTGAGCAGTGCGGCCAGCACCTCGGCCTGGTCCGGGGCAACGGCGCGCAGCAGCGCCGGCACACCGAAACCGAACAGGAGATAGATGGCCGTGGCACCGATCGCCCAACGAGCGGCGCGGGCGAGAACCGATGGCCGGTCGCTGGTGGTCAGGAACGCCATGAGGACGAGCACCACCGAGATCCCGGCCAGGAATGGCACCGACGTTTCCAGGAAGTTCTTGATCGGGCTCGCATCCGGGATCTTCTCGGTCGGCAACTCGACGACGAACTCGGGGGTTTCGGGAAGCGAGTCGGCAGCGGTGGGCGAGATGACGGCGATCTGTTCTCGGGCCGCGGCTGCAACCGGCGCGAGGTCGAGCGACTGTGGAGCGTCGCCCTGCCCGAGGAACGCCTTGTGGGTCGAACCGAACGCGACGAGGAAGAGGTCGACGACGCGCTCATCGTCGAGCACACGAAGCGCCGCCGCATCGATCTGCTCGTCGGTGAGCGGCACCTCGTCGGGAAGTGCGGCGGAGAGCGCCACACCGATGTTCTCGGCGAGCTGGGTACGCACCTCGTCATTGCCCAGGAGTTCCTCTGCCACCTTCTCGGTGCGGTTCTCGTCGAAGACCGACCGAAGGGCCAGATACCCCGACCACGCGAACGAACCGATGAGAAGGGCCGGGCCGAGGATCAGGCCCGCGATTACACGCCGAAACATGGGTTGAATGTTGGCACACCGGTGCCGGACGGCCTGGTCAGCCGACGAGTGACCGGATCTCGTCCTCGGTCGTCCAGTCGTACGCGAAATCCGCGTTCTCGCTCGTGCGCCACCAGTCGTAGGTGCGAGCCAGCATCGTCTCAGTGGTCTCGCGTGGCTCCCATCCGACATCGGTTCGCAACCGATCGATGCTGAACACCGTGTCCTGATCCCACCAGTGGATGTTGGGCGCAAGCTGCTGGACCAGGTTGACGGTCAGCAGGAAGCGTGTGCGCAGGATGGCTCGCGGGCTGGTCGGATCCGGCGAGGCCGACGATCGGATGTCGAGACCACCGCTGCGCTCGCCGACCTCGACGCTCTGCGCCCCGGTCCACAGATCCTCCATCAGCTCGTCGGGCACGTGCTCGACGATTGGGTCCCGACCCACGACCCGGCCGACCGCAGCGACATAGGCATTTCGGCTGATCCCCGCCGATCCGGTGAGGTTGTAGCGCCGACCGAATGTGACCTCCTTGCCCATCATCTGTTCCATGGCGCGAGCCTGGTCGGCGACGTCGCCCACCTGCAGAAGCGTGGAGCCGTCGCCGGGGACGAGGATCGGCCGGCCATCGAGCACGCGCCGAAACATCCGCTGCTCGCGGTCGGTGAGCGCGTTGTGGGGGCCGAGCACCATCGAGAACGGCACCGTGGTTGCGGGAAAGCCGGACTCTGCGTGGGCCGCGAAGAGGAGATCCTCACAGAGGAGCTTGTGAAGCCCGTACTCGATCTGCGTCTCCCCGCGATCGTCCGGGTCCTCTTCTCGGATCGGCGTGTCCTTCGACTGATAGATGACGGTGGAGCTGGCAAAGATGTAGTGGCCGACGTGCCCGGGGAGGATCTCGAGCATGATCTCGACATCTTCGGGGTGGTAGGCGCTCACATCGAGCACACAATCCCAGTCCCGGCCACCGAGCACCGCTCGCAGTCGAGCATGGTCGGTGCGATCGGCCACCAGACGCTGCACCGACTCGGGGATGTCGGATTCGGTGCGACCACGGTTGCACACGGTGACATCGTGGCCCTGAGCCACGAGCTCGTGGACGAGTGCCAGACCGTTGAATTGTGTGCCGCCCATGACGAGAACCTTCATGCCGGCGACAGTATCCGACCTGCCGTGCCATCCGACCTGCTGTGCCATCTGGACCTACGATGCCGCTCATGATTCGTGTAGCTGTGTCAGAGATCGAGTCGACCGCACGAGCCGCGCTGGTCGCTGCCGGTGCTTCGCCGAGCGTTGCCGATCACGTCGCCCATGCAACTTCTGTCGCCGAAGCCAACGGCAACCGAATCTGTGGGCTGTACTACCTGGAGAGCTACTGCGCGCAACTGGGTACGGGCCGTGTCAACGGAACGGTCGAACCGGTCGTGAGCACACCTCGGCCGGGCACCGTGATCGTCGACGGTCGGCTCGGTTTCGCCCAGCCGGCGTTCGCGGCGGGGTTCGATCAGGCCGTCGCCGCGGCCAAGGCCAACGGCATCTGTTCGTTCTCGGTGGCCCACACGCACACTGCGACCTCGCTCGGGTACTTCACCGAACAGCTCGCCCACGCAGGAATGATCGCCATCGGCGCCACCAACGCCTCGCCGCGGGTGGCCCCACCGGGCGGGTCACAGGCCCTGCTCGGCACCAACCCGATCGCCATGGCCGTGCCCGACGGTGACGGCGGGATCGCCTTCCAGTTCGACTTCGCCACCAGCGCCGTGGCCCTCGGGACAATCACGATGGCCGCCGCCAAGGGTGAGCCCATCCCCGAGGGCTGGGCTGTCGACGCCGCCGGCAACCCGACCACTGATGCCTCCGCCGCAGTGGGTGGCTCGCTGCTCTCCACGGGCGGCTACAAGGGATACGGCATCGGCCTCCTCGTGGAGATCCTGGCCGGTGCGCTCAGCGGCTCGAACCTGAGCGCCCACATCCCGCCGCTGAAGACCCCCGAAGGCCCGCCCCACGACATCGGGCAGCACTACCTCGTGATCGACCCCAGTGCGCACGCCGACGGCGCGTTCATCGACCGTCTGCAACAGCTCGCAGAGCTGGTGGCCGAGCAGCCTGGCGCACGCCTCCCCGGGGCCGGAAAGCAGCCGGTGTCTGAGGTCGAGGTGGATCCGGATCTGTGGGAACGGTGTCAGGCGTTGACCACGTCCTAGCCAACTCGGCCATCACGAGCAGATCGACCTCCAGGGCGACGAGCACGGCGCCGTAGCCGCGGGGCAAGACGCCGAACGGAATCTCCCCCGATTCCGCTGCGGCGATCACATCGGCCGACAGGCCATGGCGAGCGGCGAAATCCTCCGCTCCGCTGAACTCACTCATCCGCGCCGCTCGAGCCAAGGCAGCCGCGACCGGGTGATCGAGTTCGCTCGCCATCAGCTTGATCGCCAGGCGCTCGATGAAGTCGGTGCTCTCCACTCCTTCATCATGATCAGGGGGTGTGACAGTCACTCGTGCACGAGGTGCCGACGGCGGGCATCATGGCTCCCATGGACCAACGCCGACTCGGGCACGTGATGATCGCTCTCGGCGTCGTTTTCATCGCAATCGCAGCCATCGGCTTGCTGGCCCGCGGTGATGAAACGAGTGCGGCTCCAACGACCTCCTCCTCCTCCGCCACCACCACAGCAACAACGACGACCACAACAACAACGACCACCACGACGACCGTGTCCGAGGTCGAGACGGCTGAGTCGTTCTTTGCTCGGTATCTGGCTGCGTTCGCGGACGGCGACATCGACTTCCTGTACGGCCGCTTGAATCAGGCGACACTCGACCGCTACGGCGCCGATGCGTGTCGGACCTACCTCGAGGGCGTGACGGCACCGCCGCTCAGCTTCGTCGGTGAGGGCGCGGTCGGCACCTGGAGCTACACGACCGACGGCCTCGAGACATCACCGATGCCGTCACCATCGACGTCGAGATCGGGACCGGCGACGACGCGGTTGCGCGCGAGCTGCACTGGCAGCTGGTCGACGGTGGCTATACATGGTTCACCGACTGCGGAGAACCGACATGACTGATCTCGAACGCTGGTGGGTGAACGGCGGACTGGTCGCTCCGGCCGAGGCGACTCTCTCCGCCGTAGACCATGGCTTCACGGTCGGCGACGGCTGTTTCGAAACGACGAGTGTCGTCCGCGGCGAAGCCTTCGCTCTGACCCGCCACTTGCGTCGTCTCCGTCGATCGCTGTCCGGGCTGTTGCTCGAGCTCCCGATGACCGACGACGAACTCCGGGCCGCGATCGAGCAGACCCTCGCCACCCGACCCGACGCCGGCATCGTTCGCATCACGGTCACCGCCGGACGCGGGCCACTCGGCTCCGGCCGCAACCTCAGCGACCCGACCGTGCTCATCGCCCTCGGGCCGGCCCGGGGCTGGGATTCGACCGCTGCCGTCATCACGGTCCCGTGGCCGCGCAACGAGCGTGGTGCGCTGGCCGGCATCAAGTCGACGAGCTACGCCGAGAACGTCATCGCGCTCGCCCGAGCCAAGGAGGCCGGCGCCTCCGAGGCGATCTTCCCGAACACCATCGGGCACCTGTGCGAGGGCACGGGCACCAACATCTTCGTCGAGCTCGACGGGCGCCTCGTGACCCCACCCCTCTCCTCGGGGTGCCTGGCCGGCGTCACCCGCGAACTGGTGATCGAGACAACCGGGTGCGAGGAGATCGACGTGTCGATCGAGCACCTCGTCTCGACGCGGGAGGCGTTCCTCACCTCCTCGACCCGCGACGTCATGCCGATCGTACGGATCGACGACCGCACGCTGACCGTCGGCGCGCTCAGCACCGACGCGTCAGCCGCGTTCGCGGATCTGATGGCCGCGACGACCGACCCCTGAGGGGAAGGGGTCAGCTGGTCGCCGCGGCCACGTCGGCAGCGAGGCCGATGCCGATCGTGCGCACCACCTCGGCGGCGAGGGAGCCGTCCGGGTTGATCTGAACCATGCCGGGAGCGTCGGAGAAGACCACCGTCCCACCGGTGTAGTCGATGCCGCCGATCGTGAGCGTCACGACAGTCCCGTCGCTGGCCAGAGGCACCGAGAAGGCGAATCCGATGTCGACCTCCACGATCGTTCGCTCCTCCTGAGGCAGGAACATGCCGTCGGAACGGTTGTGGCCGGTGCACGCGGCGACGAGGGTGTCCGCCATGTAGAGATCGCAGAACGCATCGACCTGCAGCACCTCATCGCGCACCTCGACCCGGAGGCCACCGTTCTCCATCTCCGGGAACTGCACGATCAATCCGTCATCGCCCGGCCAGACCAGCACGGATTCGAGATGGTTCACCGTCTCCAGAGGATCGGTCGAACCGACCGGGTCCGCCGCGAGCATCAAGGTGATGGGCTCGGCCACCGGCTCCTCCTCGACCACCGGCTCCTCCTCCACGGGTTCCTCCTCGACCGTCGTCTCCTCGACCGTCGTTTCATCACCGGCCGTTTCATCGGCGGTCGTCTCGTCGACAGGAAGCCCCTCGGCGGTGTCCGGGTTGTCGGGGCTGGAGCTGCAGGCGACGCTGAGCAGGATGACGGCGGCGATGGGGGCAAGTCTTCTCATGGCGCCATGAAACGAGAGACCCGTCATCAAGGCGTCATCGGCGATCACGACTAGCGTTTCTGGCCATGACCGCCGTGGCCGCATCCCATCGATCGCGGATTCCGCTGTGGTGGGCGGTCGTCGCCGGCGGAATCATCACGTCGGTCTCGCTCGGCGTGCGGTCGACGTTCGGTCTGCTGGTCGACCCGATCGCCGACGGCACCGCCAGCGACCTCGGCACGATCTCGCTCGCGATCGCGATCCAGAATCTCCTGTGGGGCCTGTCCCAGCCGCTGGCCGGCGCCATCAGCGACCGCTTCGGCACAGCCCGCACGCTCGCCGGTGGTGGCGTTCTGTACGCGGCAGCCCTGCTGCTCATGTCGACCGCCGACGGCGCCGGAATGGTGATCCTCTCCGGTGGCTTCATCACGGGGATCGCCATCGGTGCCGCCAGCTTCGCCGTCGTGCTCTCGGCCGTCGGGCGAATGGCACCACCCGAGAAGCGTTCGCTCATACTCGGAATCGTGAGCGCCGTCGGCTCTCTGGGACAGTTCGTGCTGATCCCCATCACCCGGGTTCTGTTGGACAACGGCTCCTGGGAACAGACCACCGTGATCCTCGGACTCATCGCGCTGCTGGTTGTCGTGGCCGCCCGGCAATGCGATCGGCTCCGATCGCCGTCGACGCTTCCGTCCCGCCCGCGCGGCCGCTCCGAGAGGAGCTCCGCCGCGCCGCCCATTCCCGCTCCTACATGATGCTCAACGCGGCCTTCTTCGTGTGCGGCTTCCATGTCACCTTCATCGGCATCCACCTGGCCGGGTATGTCGAGGACGTCGGCCTGTCGTCCTCCACCGGCTCGACGGCGCTCGCACTGATCGGGCTCTTCAACGTGTTCGGCTCGCTGCTCGCGGGAGCGCTCGGGCAGCGGTTCAGATACACGTGGATCCTCGCCGGGATCTACGGGCTCCGAGCTCTGGTCATCGCCGCCTTCATCCTGATCCCGGCCGGCACCGGGGCAACGCTGATCTTCGGAGCGGCCATGGGTATGTTGTGGCTGGCGACGGTCCCGATGACCTCCGGGATCGTCACGAACCAGTTCGGCCCGACCCACGCCGGCACCCTCTTCGGCATCGTGTTCCTGTCGCATCAGATCGGTTCGTTCATCGGCGCGTGGATGGGCGGTGAACTCGTCGACGCAACCGGCAGCTACGCACTCATGTGGTGGCTCTCGGTGGCACTCGGTGTGCTGGCCATGGGGCTTCACCTGCTGATCAGTGACCATCCCGTACCCGAGCCACCGCCGGCCTCTGAGAGTGGCCTCCGCGTGACACCCGCCGGCCTGGCCACTCTGGTGGTCCTGGCGATCGGGAGCGGCGCATTGTCGCTGACGGCACGCGCCGCCGACGCCACCGTTGCAATCGCCTACTGCGTTCTCACCACACCGACCTGAGCTCGATGACCACCGCCCTCCCCCTCGATCACAACGGTCTGGCCGCCGGCTTGCTCGCCACCGCTGAGCGATTCGCCGCACTGATCCCGCACGCCACCGACCACGGGCGCCAGGTTCGCACGGCTCCCGAATGGAACATCGCTGAACTCATCCGCCACGTGGCTCACCTCCCCGAGTGGTGGACCCAGATGTCGCAGTCCATGGCCCGCGTCGCCACATCACCGGCCGACATGGTCACCGTGAACCGTGACCGCCTGTCGGAACGATCGTCAACCGATGTGGCGACATGTGCGGCCACGCTCGCTGAGGGGATCGCCCGGTTCGCCGACATCGTGCGCTCGGCACCCCCGGGAATCGTTCCGTTCCACGCCGGCTCTCGCGCCACCGTCGGCCAGATCGCCGGGGTCGCGTTGGGTGAACTGGAGATCCACGGCCACGATCTGGGCCGCACCATCGGACAGCCATGGCGGATCAACCCCGACCATGCAGCATGCGCCATCCTCGGTTCGGTGAGAGCCGTCGGTGATCGGTGGGTCGATCCTGTCGCCGCCCGCGGCCACACCGGCCGCTATGAGATCCGCCTGCGCGGAGGTCGCGGCACGCTTCGACTCGAGTTCGACGACGGACGGCTCACCGTCGATCCACCCGGCGACGGCCGGCGACCCGACGCTCGGTTGAGTGCGCGACCCGAGGCGTTCTTGAAGGTGCTCTACGGACGCCAGAACCAGTGGGTTCCGGCGCTGACCGGCGCGATCGTGGCGTCGGGACGGCGACCGTGGCGAGCGTTGAAACTGCAACCGATGTTCCTGCCGATCTGATGGACCCGCAGCTCGATCGGGCAGCCGCCCTGCGGCACCTTCGACGGTTCGACGAAGCGTTGGCGACGGTGGACGAGGTACTCACCCGGGAGCCGGACGATGCCGACGCTCTTCTCGAGCGGGCAAGGATTCTCCTGGCCGCCGACCGACACGAGGAGGCGCTGACCGTTGCTGCTGCCGGAACTCCCGCGACCCCGCTGTCGGAACCTGCGGTCTTCGCAGTGTCCAGGGCACGCACCCGCGTGGTGGTCGTCTTCATGATCGCCCTGTTGGTCTTCTTCATTTCATGGCCGTGGCCGGTGGTGACCGGTGACCATCCGACCCGTGACTCGTTCATCTTCGCCGGGATGGGCATCGGCTTCTGGCTGCTGATCCTCGGACTCGTGTGGCAGGAGTCGTTCCTCGGCAGGTACCCGGCCGTACTCGAGCTGCACCCCGACGAGATTCGGTGGCGACACCTCCGACACGGTTGGCGGTCGCGGCCTCGCATCGACCTGGTCAGCGCTTCGGTGGAAACCGACATCCGCTACGTCAAGGGCTTCCCGGGCTACCTCTACCCCCTGGTCATCACCTTCGCCGGCGGAGAGGCGGCTGACTCCGACAACCGGGTCGAAATCGATCTCATGCGGGCGAAACACATGCGCACCAGCACTCGATTCATCGCCGAGGAGATCCGCCGTCGCTACTTCGATGCCTCGCGGTTGGAGGACAGTGAGCGTGCTGCGTCGGTCGGCTGGCTCGCCACGGCGGAGTCCGCACCGGCGCCATCGGTCAGGATCGACGCCCTCCAGCGGGCGGTCGCCCGCTATCCGAGCGGCGAGAACATCGCCCGCTACCGCGAGATCGTCGATCTCCTCCGTGCCGAGGGGCGAGATCGCGAGGCCGTGTCGTCGTACCGCGCCCATCTGGATCACGCACCCGACGATGCCCAGGCCTGGGAGGGTCTCGCCGCCGCCTATCGCAGTCTCGGACGAGACGACCTCGCCGCCGAAGCCACGGATGCGGCCGAGAGGATCCTGCTCCGCTAGCTTCGCCGCCATGAAAGTTGACGGAGGACTCGGGCAGTCGCCCGACATCGCAAAGATCGCAGCCAACGCCCGAGCGCAGGAGGAAGCAGGGTACGACGGCGTCTGGACGGCCGAGACCAGCCATGACCCGTTCCTGCCCATCGCCGTGGCGGCCGGGCACACCGAGCAGCTCGAGTTCGGCACCGGTATCGCCGTGGCGTTCGCCCGCAACCCGATGCTGCTCGCCAACCTGGGCTGGGACCTCCAGGCACTGACGCAGGGCCGTTTCCACCTCGGCCTCGGCACCCAGATCAAGCCCCACATCGAGAAGCGATTCTCGATGCCGTGGTCCAAGCCCGCGGCGCGCATGCGCGAGATGGTCGAGGCGATTCGAGCGATCTGGCACACCTGGGAGACCGGTGAGCGGCTCAACCATCGTGGCGAGTTCTACCAACACCGTCTCATGACCCCGTTCTTCGAGCCGGACAAGTCCGATCTCGAGGGCTTTGGTCCCCCCAAGATCTGGCTCGCCGCCGTCGGTGAACTGATGGCGCAGACTGCCGGAGAGGTGTGCGACGGCATCATCTGCCACGGCTTCACCACCGAGAAGTACCTGCGTGAGGTCACCATCCCGAACGTCGCGAAGGGCCGCGAACGTGCGGGGAAGTCCATGGACGACTTCATGATCTCCGGCCCGTTCTTCGTCGTGAGTGGTCAGGACGAGGAGGAGATGGCGAAAGCCGCCGCGGCCACTCGTCAGCAGATCGCCTTCTACGGCTCGACCCCGGCCTACGCAAAGGTCTTCGAGCTCCACGGATGGGAGGGACTCCATCCCGAACTCAACACGCTGTCGAAGAAGGGCGACTGGGTCGAGATGGGTTCACTCATCGATGACGAGATCCTCAACACGTTCGCCGTCGTGGGTGAACCCGACACCATCGCCCCGGAGTTGAACCGCCGCTACGGCGACGTGGTCGACCGGATCAGCTTCTACGCCCCCGGCCAGAGCGACATCAGCGCCTGGCGTACCGTCATGGAAGCGCTCAAAGCGGGCTGACCGCAGTCGGGTCAGTTCGGCGCGGAGGGCCTCCGAGGCGTCCAATTCAGCCAGCGGGCGATCGCGGAGTCGATGCATGTGGCGCATCGCGTCGCCGCGCCCGATCCGATCAGCAAGGCCTTCGGCCAACCCGATCGTGAAGGGTGTGCGCGGTGAGGCGGCTTGCTGGAGCAGCTTCCATCCGTGCTCGATGTCGCCCTGGTTGATCGCCAGCGCAGCAAGGCCGACCATTGCGTCGTTCGACATTCGGGCGAGTCGACCACGAAGCGCGTCATAACCGAAACCGACGACGAGGTCGGCCGCCTCGGCCGACCGTCCGAGATCGATGAGCGCCAGCGCTCGCACGATCGCCGATGAGTCCCAGATCGACGCACTCCAGTCAGCCGTGTCAAGGCTCTCGAGCGCGGCTTCGGGATCACCGGTCAGCACTTGTGCCGCGGCGACGGCGATCCCGGTCATCACGAAGTGGTTCGTCTCGACCCGTCGCTCACACGAGAGCTCGTGAGCATCCTCGAACGCCGTGCGAGCATGCTCGAACCGGGCGTCATACAACGCGTGGACGCCTTCGGCACACACCGACGGGCAGAGGAACTCCGGCCCGAGGTCGTGTTCGGCGGCCAGGCTCTGACCAAGACTCGCGAGGGTGAGGGCCTCGTCGGGACCCTCGCGACACATGAAGAACGCCAGGATCCCCGCCGCGAGTGTCCGCGGGCCCGGAGACGCACTCGCCACCATCTGCCTGAGAAGACTGTGGACCTCGGTCCAGTCATCGAGCTGAGAGCAGAGCATCATCAACCCGTAGGTGATCCAGTCTCGCTCAGGGCCGTCGGGGAGCTGGTCGACCAGCATCTCGAGCCATCTGCGACCCTCTGTCGCCGGCAACCTCGACTCCCAGAGGGCCTGGCAACCGAATGCGATCGATGCCGCCGTCTCGAAGTCGCCCGCCGAGGTGAAGTACTCCAACGTGGTGGCGATGTTCGG
This sequence comes from Acidimicrobiaceae bacterium, assembly GCA_016845585.1. Lineage (GTDB taxonomy): Bacteria > Actinomycetota > Acidimicrobiia > Acidimicrobiales > Aldehydirespiratoraceae > JAACCU01. Next base: position 10,837 of record JAERSO010000167.1, read on the forward strand.
CCAGTCGGGCCGGAGCGAGGCTGATCGTCCCAGGTCGCTGCTGACACCGAAGTCGTCTGTGGCCGTCAGCCGCCGGTAGCAGTCGGCATGCGCATCCTGGGCGCGCCCGGCGTCGCCATGACGGGTGAGCTGGTCACCAGCATAGATTCGCACCGACTCGAGGAGCCGGTACCGGGCTGTGTCGAGACCAGAGTCATCGGTGACCACCAGATTCTTTGCCACCAGCGACTCCATCAGGTCCATCGCGTCATAACCACTGATCCCGGTGACCGCTTGAGCGGCTGCGAGATCGAACGAGCCGACGAACAGACCGAGCGAACGAAAAAACGCCTGTTCCTCCTCGTCGAGGAGGTCGTAGCTCCAATCGAGTGTGGCCTGGAGGGTTCGCCGACGGTGCCGGCCCCGGCCACCGGAGAGGAGGCGGAATCGGTCGGCCATGCGATCGAGGATTTCCGCCGGGGTGAGGACCGCGGATCGAGCCGCGGCGAGCTCGATGGCGAGCGGCATTCCGTCGAGGCGCCGACAGATCTCACTGATCGTTGCCCGCTCCGCTCGACCGAAGCGTCCGGCCGGGTTCACGGCCAGCGCCCGCTCGACGAACAGTTCCACCGCCGGCGACCGGTCATCGTCGGCATCGAGCGAGGGAACCGCGATGACCCGTTCACCCGCAACGCCGAGACGTTGGCGAGTGGTGGCGAGGATGGCAGTGGCCGTCGATCGAGCGAGCACCTGCTCGGCGAGGTCGGCGCACTCCTCCACCACATGCTCGCAGTTGTCGAGCACCAACAGCGCGTCGCGGCTCGCCAGGTAGGCCGCCAACTGCTCGATGGCCGAGGATCCACCGCCGGCCGTGGGCTCCAGTCGGAGCGCTTCAGCGACTGCCGCCGCCACCTCGCTGCCCTCGGAGATCGCCGAGAGGTCGGCGAAGTAGCAGCCGTCGTAACGGCCGGGGAGTTCCTGGTAGGCGACCTCCACGGCGAGTCGGGTCTTTCCGGAGCCGCCCATGCCGGTGACGGTCACCATCGGCTGGGTCTCCAAGAGTCCGCGCACCTCGGCGATCAGTTCGTCGCGACCGAGGATGATCGACCCTGGATTCGGCAGCGTCGAGAGACTCGGATCAACCGTGCGGATTGGCCGGTTGGCGGTGATTCCCAGTTGATGGATCCCGACCGGCTTGGGCACGTCGCGGAGGCGGTGGTGCCCGAGGTCCAGCGACTCGACATCGACCTCGTCATGCACTGCGGCACTCATCAACACCTGGCCACCGTGGGCGAGGGATTCGATGCGGGCCGCCGTATTCGGCGCGCTGCCGAAATAGTCGCCATCGCGCGGAGTGGCCCTCCCTCGGTGCAGTCCCATACGAACCTTGAGGACGGGACCATCACCCCAATCCGCCTGGGCCAGGACGGTTTGGGCCGCCATTGCCGCGGCAACGGCGGCACGCGGATCCTCGAATGCCCCCCTGAAGTGATCCCCGGCCCAGCCGAACACGACGCCACCGCGATCCTGGATCGCCTGTTTGATGATCCGGTCGTGGGTCTCGATCGAGACCGCTGTCTTGCCGGCGTCGGCCGCCCACAACCGGGTCGAGCCCTCGACATCGGTGAAGAGGAACGTCACGATCCCCGTCGGCACACCGCCCGCGCTCGGAATCGTGGTCATGCGGACAACCGATAGACCGATGAGGCAGTGCCCGCGAACAGCTTCTCCGTCGCCTCCGCACCGAGACCGAGGTCCGCGACGATGGCGAAGTATGCGTCGAACAGAGCCTCGTACGAGACTGACACCTTGTCGATCGGAAAGTTCCCGGCGAACATGCAGCGATCGACGCCGAAGAGCTCGATCCCCTTGGCGATGTGCGGGGCCATCGCGTCGACCAGCTCGTCATGGCTCGGTGGTGACGGGCGGAGGTGGAAGCCGAACCCCACGATCGGCATCAGGAGTCCACTCAGCTTCAGCGAAACGTTGCGCTGCTCGGCCATGGCGGCCAGGCCGCCGTACCAATCGTCGACCATTCCGGGATTGTCCGCGAGGCCGACCGGGGTTCCCATGTGATCGAGAATGATCCGAGTCTGCGGGATGTCGTCGGCGAGACGGGCCGCGTCCTGCAGTTGATTCGAGTAGCACCAGAGATCGAAGGAGAGCTGCCGCTCGCCGAGTGCAGCGAGACCGGTGCGGAACTCGTCGGTGACGAGGCGATCAGCGGGATCGCACCAGGTGTGCACCGACTCCGACGGATGGCTGGCCACGATGTCCCTGATGCCTCGAAGCCGGCCGCTGCTCAGCGCGTGGGCGTCGAGCTGGGCTTCCAACAGTGCAGGGTTGCAGAGGTCGGCATTGGCCACGATTCCCAACGGTGGATCGGCGAGATGCTCGAGCCATCGCGTCTCGCCGACCGGTCCGAGCCGGCCCCGGCCCTTCCATCCGGCTTCGACATGGACATAGCCGGCCACGGAGTGGTGGCCGGTGTCGGCGTGGAAGCGATCTGGCATGTGAGCCGACAGGACGTAGCGAGGGTCGCCGATGAAGTCGACCAACGGTTGCGGCGTGGCCCGACGCGCCAGCTTCTCGACGAGACTCGGCCAGCGCCCGAAGAGCCGAACCAGCGGCGTGACCTCGCGCGGCGTCCTTCGGGGGTCCCAGATGTGGACGTGCGGGTCGATGATCTCCACGATCCCCAAGTGTGACCTGAAAAGAAGAAATCCGGAAATTCCTCGGTTGGGGTGTCAGATCGGCGGGTCCACGTCCGTCTCCCCAATAACCGGACGGACAGACGAGAGCGTGAGATGCCGACCCGAACTGCACCCAACCCTTTGCGAGCCGATGCCCATCGTCGTGCTCGTGCGCAGGAGCGGGTCGCTATCGGGATGGCCGTCGTTGTGCTGGCTGCTACTGCGGTAGTCGCCGATTCCTCGGTTGCCGGCGGAATGTCTCCGCTGGTATCCCGCACCGAGGTCTCAGCAGGTCAGTGCCTCGACGGCGACTCGATCGATCACGCTCCCTGTCCGTCCGGTCCCCCAGTCCCGCCGACGACCGCCGACGTCTCTTCACGCGAGGAAGCCTCCTCACCTGAAGCCAACGAGGAGATCGGCCTTGTACTGCTCGGCGATGAACAACAGGGACTCTCATGATCCAATCGATCTCCATCCCCCAACGTCGCCTCTTGTGGTTCTTGACCGCTGCATTGGCGATGCAGATCGCGACCCTGGCGTTTGTCTCCCTGTCGGGGTAGATGCATCCTGTTCGGTAGAGCAGGACCAGGACGCGACCATTGTCCCTGGGTCGGGCGGCGGCCCGGCCCAGGGCAGCCACTCTCAGTGCTCAATCTCACGGAGCGTGGCATACTCGTTCGGAGGGAGGCAGCGGCGTGAAACCCAGAACAGATGCGACACTCGTCGCCGCCGTCGTCGGCGGCGACACTGCCGCGTTCGCCGACCTCTACGACCGCTACGCCGATCGGGTTCACTCCTTCGCCTACTCCCGCTTGCGAAACGACGCCGATGCCGCCGACGCACTCCAGACAACCTTCATCAAGGCCCACGAGCGACTGGCCGACCTGAACGACCCCGGCCGCTTCCGACCATGGCTCTTCGCCATCGCTCGCACGGCGATCACCGACCTCGGACGCGACCGCACCCGCCGATCAGCAGCGCCGATCCACGACGAGGCCGAAGAGATGGCCGCTGATCTCCCCGACCACTCGCACCGGATCCAGGCAGCCGAGACCGGCGCGCTGGTGTGGTCAGCGGCCACGGCGCTCCAGCCCCGGGATCAGGAACTCCTCGAGTTCCACCTGCGCGAAGGACTCGACGGCGCCGACCTCGCCATGGCCATGGGAGTCGAGCCCTCGCACGTCTATGTGATGGTCAAACGCATGAAGGACCGACTCGCCACGGCGGTCGGCTCCCTGCTCGTCGCACGAGTGGGGCGCGGCGAGTGTCCCCAGCTCCATGGCCTTCTCGACGGGTGGGAGGGCACCTTCTCGCTCGCCATCCGCTCGCAGGTCACCCGTCACGTCGAGCAGTGCGACACGTGCACCCGCACCAAGAAGGCCGCCATCGGATGGGAAGGCATCGCTGCAGCCATGCCATCGGTCGCCGCACCGGTCGCGGTGCGCGGCGCCGTGCTCGCCGAGGTCGGCGCCCCGTCACCTGGGGGGCCCGGCGACGGCGGCGCAACCAGCCTCGATGGTTCGATGCTCGCGTCGGTCGCCTCCGCCGTGCTGACGGTTGTCATCGCCGCCGCCGTGCTCGCGTTCCCCGTGGCAGGCAACCGGGGCCCGACCGGGCCCGACACGATCGTGGCCGGCGTGGTCGAGGCCGCCACCACAGCCGTCGTCTCGACCAGGACCGAGCCGACGACCACCCTGTCGACGACGACCACCCTGTCGACGACCACCCTGTCGACGACCACCCTGTCGACGACCACCACCACGACCGGAGCGCCCGTTCCTGCCACGACCACCACGGTCACGACCGCCGCGACTCCCCCACCGGCGACCACCGCTCCACCGACCACCGCTCCACCGACGACCGCTCCATCAACGACCACGACCACGACAACGGCCCCACCCCCGCTGGGACCGATCCTCACCGTGGCCGTGTCGACCATCGGCTTCGGGCCCGACGGAGACACGGCCACCGTGCTCATCACCAACACCGGCGACCAGACGTTGTCCTGGACCGCCGTGACCACACCGGGAACGCCATTCACATTGTCGATCACCAAGCGTCTCATCGCACCTGGTGGATCGGAGCCGGTCACGGTGCTCTTCGACCGGGTCACCCACCACCCCGAGGGTGACTACGTCGGCTCCCTGGTGATCAGCTCAACGGCGGCGAGCGCCACCGTGGCCCTCACCGCCGCCGTGGAGGCCGCCCCTCACGCGAGCTTCATCTTCTTCCCCGACCCCGTGCAGAAACCGGTGTACATCAATGACCCGGCCTGCCAGTCCGCCGCCATCGGACTCCCGACGACCATCGAGATCCTGGCCACGATCGCCGACGAGAGTCCGATCGTGTCCGTCATCGCCTACTGGCGAGAGGGGATCGAGTGGGTCGAACTGCTCCCCGACCCCTCCGACCCGACCGGCACGAGCTACAACGGCGTCGTCGGCCCATGGGACTTCCTGCAGGGCGACTCCCTCGAAGAAGTGAGCGTCATCGCCATCGACGCTCGCGGCAACCAGACAGAGGTCTTCGACACGCTGACAGTGCACGGCTGCCCACAGTAGTTTGGGCGGACCCCATGTCTGACCCCATGCCTGATCCCACCTTCGCCGCCCGACTCACCGAACTCGCCGCCGTGCGCGGCGATGAACCGGCCGTCACCGTGGCCGACATCAGCGTCACCTTCCGCGAACTGGAGCGACGGGCCAACCGGCTCGCCCGCCACCTGCTCGACCTCGGCGTGGCCACCGATGACTTCGTCACGATCGCGGAACCCAACTCCGTCGAGTGTGTGGTGGCGTCGTTCGCCTGCTGGAAGATCGGCGCCACCCCACAGCCCGTCTCGGCCCGACTCCCCCGTCTGGAGTTGGATGCGCTCGTCGACTTGGCCGACCCTGCGATCGTGATCGGCGCCGAACTGGACGGGCGCCCGTGCCTACCCGTCGGTTTCCAGCCACCCGTGGAACTCGGCGACGAACCGCTCGACCCCACCGCCGTCGCCGCGGCGTGGAAGGCACCGACCTCCGGCGGTTCGACAGGCCGACCCAAACTGATCGTCTCCGGTGACCCGTCGGTGTACCACGCCGGCCTGATCGGGCTCGGGGCCACGATCGGCGCCGAGGCCGGCGAGACCACGATCATGCCCGGGCCGCTCTATCACAACGGACCCTTCATCTGGACCTACCTCAGCCTGCTCGCCGGAGCCCACGTCGAGATCCTCCCCCGGTTCGACGCCGAGGCGACGCTGGCCGCGATCGAGCGCAACCGAGCCAAGGCGATCTACCTCGTCCCCACGATGATGCAGCGGATCTGGAAGCTTCCCGAGGACGATCGCCTCGCCCACGACGTGTCCTCGCTGCAGGTGGCGTTCCACCTGGCCGAACCCTGCCCACCATGGCTCAAGGAAGCGTGGATCGACTGGCTCGGCCCCGAGGTGATCTGGGAGCTCTACGGCGGCACCGAGGGTCAGTCCTTCACCGTCCTGAACGGCCAGGAATGGCTGGACCACCGGGGTTCGGTCGGCCGCGCCATCACCGGCGAGATCGGCATCCGCGACACGGACGGTGCGCCGCTCCCACCCGGGGAGGTGGGCGACGTGTGGCTGCGGTCGACCGATCGAGACACCCCGACCTACCGCTACGTCGGCGCCGAAGCCGAGGCGCTCGACGACGGCTGGGAGTGTCTCGGCGACATGGGCTGGATGGACGCTGACGGCTACCTCTACCTCGCCGACCGGCGCAAGGACATGATCCTGGTCGGCGGAGCGAACATCTACCCGGCCGAGGTCGAGGCCGCACTCAACGCCCACCCATCGATCGCCTCGGCGGCCGTGATCGCGCTCCCGGACGAGGAGCGTGGGAACACGGTCCACGCCATCATCGAGGCCGACCCGGAAACGACGGACCTCGACGAGCTCAAGGCGTTCCTGGGCGAACGCCTCGTGTCCTACAAGTTGCCCCGCACGTTCGAATTCGTCGACGAACCCGTGCGCGACGACGCCGGGAAGGTGCGCCGCGGCGCACTGCGAGACGAACGCACCTAGACGAAACCGAACAAACGTTCCCCTGGTCCTGTACTGTCGAACACATGTTCGACACGCTCAACCCTCCCCAACAGGCCGCCGTCGACCACACCGGCTCGCCGCTCCTGATCGTGGCGGGCGCCGGCACCGGCAAGACGAAGACCATGGCCGCGCGGGTGAGCCGCATCCTCGACGCGGGCGCCGACCCCAATCGCGTCCTGCTCCTCACGTTCACGCGGCGAGCAGCAGCTGAGATGCTCGCGCGGGTGGCGGCCACCGGTTCCAGCCGTGCGGCGTCCCAGGTCTGGGGCGGCACATTCCATTCGACGGCCAACCGAATCCTGCGCAACTTCGGTCAGTCGGCGGGGTTGTCGAGCGGGTTCACGGTGCTCGACCATGGCGACGCCACCGATCTGATGGGAATGGTGCGCACCGAGGAGGGTTTCGCCGAGCGTGGCAAGCGTTTCCCCCGCAAGGAGACCGTCGCCGGCATCTACTCCCGGATGGTGAGCAGCCAGGCGAAACTCGGGGATGTCCTCGAGACCGACTACCCGTGGTGCGCCGACCACGGCGACGACCTCAAGACGATCTTCACCGCCTACACCACACGCAAGCGGACCAACAATGTCCTCGACTACGACGACATGCTGTTGTTCTGGCGTGCGCTCACCGTCAGCGCGGTGGGCGGGGCCCTCCGTGACCTCTTCGACCATGTCCTGATCGACGAGTACCAGGACACCAACCCGATCCAGGCCGACATCGTGCGAGGCATGTGCCGACCCGACACGGACCTCTGTGTCGTCGGCGACGACGCGCAGGCGATCTACGGGTTCCGGGCCGCCACCGTCGCCAACATGTGGGAGTTCGCCGATCAGTTCCCCGGGGCCACACGGGTGACGCTGGATCAGAACTACCGGTCCACGATGCCGATCCTGGCTGTGGCCAACGGCGTGCTCGGGCAGAGCCAGGACCATTTCGCCAAACAGCTGTGGTCCGAGCGAGCCGCGGGCGTCGCGCCGTCACTTCACACCCATCACGACGAGAGCGATCAGAGCCGTGCCGTGTGCGAGTCGATCCTCGATGCCCGCGAACGGGGGATCTCGCTGCGAGACCAGGCCGTGTTGTTTCGCGCCGGCCACCATGCCGACGGCCTGGAGCTCGAACTCACCCGTCGCGACATCCCCTTCGTGAAGTACGGCGGCCTCAAGTACCTCGAATCCGGCCACGTGAAAGACCTCCTGGCCCTGCTGCGCATCCTCGACAATCCGGCCGACCAGCTGGCGTGGCACCGAATCCTCGCCACGATGGAGGGCATCGGCCCGGCCACCGTTCGTCGACTCTCGGCCGAACTCGGGATCGATGACCAAGCCGACGACTCGGTCGCCCGTTTCATCAACGGCGCCGGCGTGGTTCCGTCCGCGGCCGACACCCAGGCCGCGGATCTGCGCGACGCTCTCGACACCTGCCTCAGCGGTGACCTGAACCCGAGCGCACAAGTCGATCGGTTGAAGCAGTTCTGCGCCCTCGTGTTCCCCACCCGCTACGACAACGCGGCCGCCCGACTCGCCGATATCGACCAACTCGCCGCGGGGGCATCGGCCTACGCCACGCGCAGCCGGTTCCTCACGGAGCTCACGCTCGATCCACCGAGCCGCACCAGCGACCAGGCCGGCCCACCCCATCTCGACGACGATTGGCTGACCCTCTCGACGATCCACTCCGCCAAGGGTCTCGAATGGCGCGGTGTGCACCTCATCCATGCGGCCGACGGCAACATGCCCTCGGAGATGGCGCTCGGCGATGAGACGGGGCTCGCCGAGGAACTCCGCCTCATGTACGTCGCCTTGACCCGCGCCAAAGACGAGCTCTCCGTCCATTTCCCCCTCCGGTTCCATGTCAATCGCTACGCGAACGACGATCGCCACGTGTATGCCCAGATCAGCCGTTTCATCGAGCCCGTCCGTGAGCTGTTCGACGAACCCGCGTCGCCGACCGTGGGCGTGGACATCGAGTCAGAACTCCAGCTCGCCGGTGTCGGTGTGGCCGACGAGGTCGATCTCGCGCTGACGGCCCTTTGGGACTGAGGAAATCCGCGCGAACCTGTCGAGAACGCGCCGGCCCGTTCGTCGTGCTCACAACCGAAGCGAAAGAAGAGCAATCATGAAGCACGCCTGCCTGATCTACAGCAACGAGAACGATCCCGTGAGCAACCCGGACCTAGCTGTAGATCCTGAGGACGTTGTTCGGTTTGGTGGGTCTCCTTGAGAATGAGGGTGCTTAGTCACTCACACCTCAAGGAGACCCGTGGATCTTCACGGTAACGCCCGTCTTTGTCCGTTTCAGCGCGAGCTGATGTGCACCCGAGTCCGCGTCGACGGCTGGAAGATTGTCGATGCGGCTGTCGCGGCTGGTTGCAGCGAACGAACCGCGCAGAAATGGCTGGCCCGCTTCGATGCCGGTGAGCCGATGACGGATCGGTCGCAGCCGGTGAACGCACCGGTGCCGGTCGGTCAGACCATCGCCCAGATCGTGCGCGACGAGTGGCCACAGCTGATGGCCACGCTCTATCGCGACCTGGGAGACCTCGACGCCGCCCAGGACGCCGCGCAGGAAGCGGCGGAGGTGCCGCTCACGCGGTGGCTCGACGACGGCATCCCCGACCGGCCCGGAGCCTGGATCACGACCGTGGCCCGCCGCCGCGCTGTCGACCGGATCCGTCGCGAACGGGTCGGGCGGGAGAAGACCGAGCTCCTCGCCCGACTCGTGCACATCGGCCTCGATACGCAACCGGTCGTCCCCGACACCGACGATCAGCTGCAACTCTTCTTCGGATGCTGCCATCCGGCACTGAGTGTCGAAGCTCAGATGGCGCTCACCCTGCGCAGCGTCGGCGGCATGACAACCGCGGAGATCGCCCGTGGCTTCCTCGTCGCCGAAGCCACCATCCCCTTCCGAATCCCCAGGGTGGTGAGCTGCTCGATCGGCTGTCGGTCGTGCACCACGTCCTCTACCTCGTGTTCAACGAGGGCGCTTACGCCACCTCCGGCGAGGAGGTCCTCCGACTCGACCTGAGCGCCGAGGCGATCCGCTTGGCGAGACTCCTGGCCGACGTCATGCCCGACGATCCCGAGACCCTCGCGTTGCTCGCCCTGTTCCTGTTCATCGAGGCTCGACGCGACGCCCGCGTCGACTCTGCAGGTGCGGTCGTGCTGATGACGGACCAGGACCGATCGATCTGGGACCGCGCACTGATCGACGAGGCCACGACCCTCATCGACCGGGCCCAGATCGTCTTGTTGTACGAATCGCTGCACACTCATCGACCCACCCCGATCGTCGCGTTGAACCATGCCGTTGCCACCGCCATGTACGAGGGGCCCCAGGCGGGCCTCGACTTGATGGGTTCGCGCGAGATCAGCGAATCCCTCGACCGGTACCACTACCTGCATTCGGCTCGCGCCGAGTTGCTCCGCCGACTCGGTGACGAATCCGCGGCGGTCGAGAGCTACTCGCGAGCGCTCGCATTGGTGACCAATGATGCTGAGCGGCAATTCCTCAGCGGTCGCCTCCGCACAGTGGGATCCACGCCGGATCGATCGAGCTGACGAGCCCGAGCGCGCCCTTCAACCGGATGATGCGGCGAACGCTCTCGTCGAGCCGGGCCGCAAACACCGTCTCGGCCTCGGCGCGAGCAACGATGGCATCGATCACAGCCGCCACGAACTCGTCATCGACAAAGAGGACCAGATCGGCACCCGCCGCGATCGCGTCCGTGCCCCGTTCCTCGGGGCCGTAGTCGTCGGCGATACCTCGCATGCCGTGCAGGTCATCGGTGATCACCAGCCCGTCGTAGCCGAGGTCGTGGCGGAGCCATCCGGTGGTGATCGTGGCGGACAGAGTCGCCGGCGTGCCGTCGTCGACATCGGCATATCGGATGTGCCCGGTCATCACGAGCGGCGCATTCGTGTCGACGTAGGGGATGCGGCCCAGCTCGCCCCATGCCGGCTGGTCGTTCGTCGACACCGAGTCGGCGCGGTGCGGATCATCGACAGTCGACCCCTGGTTCGGGAAGTGCTTCAGCGTCGGTGCGACCCCGGCCGCGCAGTGACCCTCCACCAGCGCACCCGAGATGGCGGCGACGGCCTGTGGGTCACCGCCGAAGGACCGACGCTGTCGGGCCATGTAGTAGTCGTCGCCGACATCCACGTCGGCGACGACACCGAGGTTCACGTGCACACCTGCGTCACGGAGCTCACCAGCGAACGCCGCCGCTGCCGGCGCCAGCCCGACATCCGTCGTGGCCGGATCAGCGGCATGGTTGGCCTCGAGGATGGCCGGTTCGGGCAGCGGACCCACCGGCACCTTCAGCACTCGGGTTCCCGCCTCGGCGTCCGTGGTGATGAGCGGGGGAAGGGGACAGTTGGCCGCGCCTGCGGTGATGGCGGAGATCGCCACAGTTGCCGCACCCAGATCGTCGACGGGTGACCAGTTGTCGACATTCTTGGACACGAAAACCCCACCGAGGCATCGCGTGCCGAGCGTCTCGTCCAGGGCCGCTCCCACCTCTCCGGTCGAGCCGGCCACGATGAGTTGCTCGGCCTTCTCCCGCAGTGACATCGAGTCAACGAGTGCGTCGGTCGCGAGCACGTCCGGAGCAATTGTCGTTGTGGTCGTGGTCGTCGTCGTGGTGGTCGACGTCGTCGTGCTCGTGGTGGCCACGTCGGTTCCCACCGAGGTCGACGGGGATGTGGTCTCCGACTCGCCGCCCTCCTGCCAGACGATGATGGCGGCGCTCGCGATGACCACGAGACCGACAACAGTGAACACAGCGACGCGAGACATGAGCCACAACTCTGCCTCGCGGATTCACCCGAACCGCGCCACCCCCTACCATCCGTGCGTGGACTCAACCGAACAGCTCAATCCCGTCGAATCCCGCATCCTCGGTGCGCTCATCGAGAAGGCAGCGACCACACCGGACAGCTATCCGCTCAGCTCGAACGCGCTCGTGGCCGCGTGCAACCAATCGACCAACCGAGACCCGGTCATGGACGTGTCCGAACGCGAGGTCGATGCGGTGATGATGGACCTCCGTCAGCGCGGCCTCGCCCGCACGCTGTCGGGAGCCGGACATCGTGTGCCCAAACATCGCCACATCGTCGATGAGGCCATGCAGCTCGAGGAGGAGGATCTCGCCGTTCTCGCCGTGCTCCTGCTCCGCGGGGCCCAGACGCTCAACGAGATCACCACCCGCACGGAGCGCTACACCGATGGGCCCGACGGCGACGCCGAGGCGGTGAACGCGGCCATCGATCGCCTCTCGGCTCGCTCTGAACCTCTGGTGGTCCGTCTCGAACGCAAGCCCGGTGAACGCGAGCCGCGTATCGATGAGCTGTGGTCGGCGGGATCGGCGTCTGTTGGGGAGGTGACGGCCGAACCCACACCCCCACCGACACCGACGTCCGGTCCACCGCCCGCGCCGATGGACTACCGCGAGATCACGGTCGAGGACTACGGCGAAGTCCGTGTGATCACCCTGAATCGGCCCGAGAAGCTCAACGCGTGGACCCACACGATGAACCATGAGCTCGTGAATGCGTTCCTGGTCGGCAACGCCGACCCGGCGGTCGGGGCATTCGTCGTCACCGGGGCCGGTCGGGGATTCTGCGCAGGCGCGGACATCACCGAGGTGTTCGCCAACCAGGCCGGCCGTGACGATCGACCCAGCCACAACTGGGTCGATCTGATGCGCACGTCCAAACCGGTTGTGGGAGCCATCAACGGCGCGTCGATCGGCGTCGGCTTGACGCTGACGCTGTCGATGGACTTCCTGATCGCCCACCCCGACGCCAAGCTCTCGATGCGATTCGTGAAGATGGGGGTCGTGCCGGAGCTCGCGTCCTCCCACTTCCTCGTCCAGCGCTGCGGCTGGGGCTCGGCGTCCGATCTGGTGCTGTCGGGCCGCACCGTGCTCGGCGTAGAGGCGAAGGAGCTCGGCCTCGTCGACGCGCTGGCCGACGACGTTCTCGATGCTGCCGTCGATCGAGCGGCGAGTTACGCGGAGAATGCACCACCATCGATCCGATTGTCCAAGGACCTCTTGACCCAGAACGCCACCGATTCGGATCTGCGTGCGGTCCAGCGCCGGGAGCTGAAGGCGCTCGAGGAGGCTTATGCAACCGCCGATCATCGTGAGGCAGTCGCCGCCTTCATGGAACGCCGCCCACCGAAGTTCCGCTGATCATCCGCGGGGGCCGTAGCCTCAACGAATGGCCGGCCCGCTTCCCCTGACCTTTCTGCGCAGCTATGCCGATGTGGAGGCGTTGCCGTTCACGCGCGCCGAACTCGCGCTCGTCGGGCGGTCCAACGTCGGCAAGTCCTCCCTGATCAACGCACTCGCGAACAAGAAGAAGCTCGCCAAGACCTCGAAGACACCGGGCGCCACCCGCCTGCTCAACGCGTTCGAGCTCGCGCCCGCGGACAGCGGCCGCTGGCTCATGGACCTCCCCGGCTATGGCTTTGCGAAAGTCAGCAAAGCCGAGCAGGCCGCCTGGGCCAACCTCCTCACCCGCTACATCGAGGAACGGGAGAGCCTGGTCGGGGTGCTGCAGTTGATCGACGGCGCGGTCGGACCGACGGCGCTCGATCTGCAAACCCTCGAGTGGCTCCGATCGCTCGGGCGACCGATCACGTTCGTCGCCACGAAGCTCGACAAGGTTCGACCATCCAAGAGCAAGAAGCGCCGAACCGAGGTCGTCGAAGCACTCGGTGTCCCCCGTGGCGACATCCTGTGGGTCAGCGCCGAGAAGGGCACGGGCATCCCCGAGCTTCGCTCCCGTATTGTGCAACTACTCACCGACAGCTGACCCAACGACATCTGACCTCGGAGGCCACCATGATCGCCACGCAACCGTTCGGCGCGACCGGACACGAAAGCAGTCGCGTGATCTTCGGCGCCGCGGCGCTCGGTGGCATGTCTCAGGGCCGCGCCGACGCCACGATCGAGACCGTGCGCGAGTTCGGCATCAACCACATCGACACGGCGGCCTCCTATGGCGAGTCCGAGCTGCGGCTCACCGACTTCCTCTCCGACCACCGTGGCGACGTCTTCCTCGCCACCAAGACCGGCGGACGCACCGGGTCCGCCGCCCGCGCCGAGCTGGAGTCGAGTCTCGAACGCCTCGGTGTTCGCCATGTCGATCTGATCCAGCTCCACAACCTCGTCGAGGAGGACGAGTGGCTCACCGCCTTCTCGCCGGGCGGTGCGGTCGAGGCGCTGTTCAAGGCCCGCGACGAGGGTCTCTGTCGCCACGTCGGCGTCACCGGCCACGGACTACGGATCGCGCAGATGCACATCCGCAGCCTCGCGGAAGCACCGTTCGCGTCGGTGCTGTTCCCCTGGAATCACGTCCTGGCCCAGAACGCCGACTACACGGCCGACGTCGCCATGCTCAACGAGGTCTGCGAGACCTATGGCGTCGCCCGCCAGACGATCAAGTCGATCGCCCGCCGCCGCTGGGACGACTGGGGGGACGCCATGTACAGCTGGTACGAGCCGCTGCAGGATCCCGCTGCGATCGGACGAGCCGTCGAGTTCGTGCTCAGCGACGAGCGCTTCTTCCTCAACACCTCGAGTGACGCCCGGCTCCTGCGCGCCGCGGCCGAGACGGCAGCCGCACACGACGGCAGCCGTCCGAGCGAGGACGCGTTGGCACAGGATCGCGCCGATTTCGAAATGCTTCCGCTGTTCGACGGCGGAGCGCTCGAGGTGATCCGCTAGACGGGTCAGTCGATGGAGATCTGCGCCATCAGGTTGGCGCGCTCTTCATCGAAGGAGTCGAGATCCATCTGGCCGTCGTCGTAGCGACGGTGCAGATCGGCGACCTTTTCCATGATTTCGTCGTTGGAGAGCTTCGGACCGGAGTCTTCGACGACCTCTTCATCATCCTCGACCTCCACGTCACCTTCAAGCTTTCGCTCTCGTTTGGCAGCGGCCTTGGCCTTCTTGGCCATGTCTCTCTGGCGCTTCGCAAAGCTGGATCGACCAGTAGCCATGAGCACATCTCCTTGACGGGCGAGGGGAGACCACCGGGGGTGGTCGGCATTCGACCGTAGCGGGTGAGGTGTCCTTTTCCGCCTCGGTGTGACGTCTGTGCCATGTCAGCGCCTAGCCTGCGACCATGACCGACAACGGCTCTCCACAGAACCCCGCCCCTGGTTACTACTACGCCGCGGGCGACCCTCCCGGCACGGTTCGCCAGTGGGACGGTGCCCAGTGGCTCGGCGATCCGATGCCCGCACCGCCCAGTGCGGGAGCGACGAGCACCGAGAGCGCGCAGTTCGGCTCGCTCGGCAGTCGTCTCGGTGCGGTCGTGATCGACTTCGTGATCGTCATCGCCATCAGCTTCGTCGGACTCCTCGTCTTCGGCGACGTCGACACCGGCGATGGCGGGTTCTCCGCTTCCGGTGGCGCCGAGCAGATCCTGATCGGATTCCTCGTGATGGTCGTGATGACGGCCCTGATCGCCGTCAAGGGAGCCACGCCGGGCAAGATGATGCTCGGACTCACGATCACCACCGAAGATGGGGTCACGACCCCGCCCGGCGCTCAGAAGGCGATCATGCGAAGTCTTCCCTACCTCATCGGCAACGTTCCGGTGCTCGGGTTCTTCGTGATCGTCGGCGCGCTGATCGCGAGCCTGATCATGATCTCCAACGATCCCGAGAACCGCTCGGCATTCGACCGCATCGGCAATACCCGCGTCATCGCCAAGTAACGCTGACCCGAGGTGGACGCCGCCACGGCCGTCGCACTCATCGGCTTCGCCCTCGCCGTCGGCGCCTACGGCACCATCATCGGCGCGGGTGGCGGCTTCATCCTGATCCCTGGCCTCGTGCTGCTCTTCGACCTGGAAGGGGTCGAAGCGGTTGGTACCGGCACGGTCACCCTGTTTGCGATCGGGATCACCGGCGCCGTCAACTACGACCGTGCCGGGTTGATCCACCGACGCGCCGCCGGATGGTTCGCCATCGGTGCCGTCCCCGCGGCGCTGCTCTGCGCCTGGTTCGTGGCTGATCGAATCGATGCCGACGTGTACACCACGATTCTCGGTGCGGTGCTGGTCACGCTCGCCGTGTTCGTGCTCTTCGGGCCCCATCCGACATTGAACGACGATGAGATCAGCGATGCGCGCCGGGGGCGGCTCTCGACAGCAGGGATCGGCGTCGGTGTGCTGTCGGGGACGTTCGCGGTCGGTGGTGGTCTCGTGACCGTTCCCCTTCTCGCCAATGTGCAGAAGCTTCGGCCCCATCGAGCCGCGGCCACCACCTCCGCCACGGCGACGATGTCGTCATTCGCGGGAGCCACCGGTCACACGATCGCCGGGAACGTGATCTGGGATGATGCTGCGGTGCTCGTCGGGGGCGCGATCATCGGCTCGACGCTCGGGGCCCGTCTCGCCGGGCGGCTGCCGGCTCGAGCCGTTCTGATCGGGTTGGCCACCGGCCTCGCCGTAGCCGGCGTGTCACTATTCGTGGCGGGGTAGCTCGCTACTCACGGGGGAGCTTGGCGCGCTTGACGATGCGGGCTCGCTCGCCGGCATCGAGCACGGTCTTGCGCAGCCGGACATTGCCCGGCGTGACCTCGACACACTCGTCGTCGGCGATCGTCTCGAGCGCCTGCTCGAGCGACAGCAGCTTCGGCGGCGTGAGTCGGATCGTGTCGTCGCTGGACTGCGTCCGGATGTTCGTCTGCTTCTTCTCTCGGCAGATGTTGACGTCCATGTCTTCGGACCGAGCGTTCTCTCCGACGATCATGCCCTCGTAGACCTTGGCGCCAGGTGCGACGTAGAGCGCCGACCGCTCCTGAATCGACGCGATGGCATAGCCGGTGGTGTCGCCGGTGCGGTCGGCAACGACAGCCCCGTTGTGACGGGAGCGAAGCTCGCCGACCCACGGGGTCCAACCCTCGAAGACGTGATGCATGAGCCCGGTACCACGGGTCTCGGTCAGGAACTCCGTGCGGAGGCCGATCAGTGCGCGGGCCGGCACGACATAGTCGAGGCGAACCCAGCCGGTGCCGTGGTTCGTCATGTCCTCCATCTTGGCCTTGCGAGCGCCGAGGAGTTGGGTGACCGCGCCGACATGCTCTTCGGGGACGTCAGTGGTGAGGTGCTCAGTCGGCTCGTGGAGCTTCCCGTCGATCTCGCGGGTGAGCACATTCGGCTTTCCGACCGTGAGCTCGAAGCCCTCGCGCCGCATCGTCTCCACCAGGATTGCCAGCTGTAGCTCGCCGCGGCCCTGGACCTCCCAGGCATCGGGCCGCTCGGTGGGGAACACCCGAATCGAGACATTGCCGATCAGCTCTGAGTCGAGACGGGCCTTGATCTGCCGGGCGGTGAGCTTGTTACCATCATCGCCGGCGAGCGGCGAACTGTTGACGCCGATCGTCATCGAGAGGGTGGGCTCGTCGACCGTGATACCAGGGAACGGGCGGGGATCCTCGGGGTCAGCGAGCGTGTCGCCGATCGTTATGTCCTCGATACCCGAGATACCGATCAGCTCACCGGGACCCGCTTCCTCGACGTCGATTTGATCGAGTGCGTCGGTGACGGTGAGCGTGCCGACGCGTGCTGAGGCGATCGTGCCGTCGCTGCGGCACCAGGCAACCGCCTGCCCCTTGCGGATCGTGCCGTGCTCGACGCGACAGATGGCAAGGCGACCCACATACGGCGAAGCATCCAGGTTCGTGACCCATGCCCGCATCGGGTGTTCGGGGTCGTGCCGCGGCGCGGGGATCGACTCGAGCAGCACATCGAAGAGGGGGGTGAGATCCGTGCCCGGTTCGTCCGGATCCAGGGTTGCCATGCCCTCGCGGGCGATCGTGTAGACGATCGGGAACTCGATCTGGTCCTCGGTCGCATCCAGATCGAGGAACAACTCGTAGACCTCGTCCACCACAGCCGAGATCCGGGCATCGGGTCGGTCGATCTTGTTGATCACCAGGACGACGGGCTTCTCGAGTTCCAGGGCCTTGCGCAGTACGAACCGGGTCTGTGGGAGCGGTCCCTCGGAGGCATCGACGAGGAGGACGACGCCATCGACCATGGTCAGCGCTCGCTCCACTTCGCCACCGAAGTCGGCGTGGCCGGGCGTGTCGACGATGTTGATCTTGGTGTCGCCGTAGCGGATTGCCGTGTTCTTGGCGAGGATCGTGATCCCCTTCTCCCGCTCGAGATCCATGGAGTCCATGACCCGGTCGGTGAGCTCGGCCCCTTCCCGGAAGGCGCCGGCCTGCCGGAGGAGGGCGTCGACCAGAGTGGTCTTGCCATGGTCAACATGGGCGATCATCGCCACATTTCGAAGGTCGTCGCGACGGATCACCGGCCGAAGGGTACCGACCCGACCCCTTGATCCCGGCCTGAAGGTGACGACGGTTTAGGGTGACATCCGTGACACCTCGCGCCATCGCACTGGTCCTTGCGTTGATCGCCGCAGCCTGTGCCCAGGTCTCGCCCGAGGAATTGGCCGAACACTACGAGTTCGACCGGATCCAGGCCGACGACGCGCTCCCCGAGCCGACGAGCACCGAACCGGCCGACGACGATCCTGCGGAGCCCGAGCCCCCATCCGAGTTCGACTCGGAACCCTACGACGTCTGGTCAACCACCTGCCCGTTCGACGGGGATGGCCTGGAAGGCGAGGTCGAGTGCGGCCACATCTCGCTCCCGGGCCCCGAAAGCAGTCCCCGACCGATTCGGCTGTCCTACGCCCGCTTCTTCACCGACTTCCACAGCCCCCGCGCCGACCCGGTCATCTACCTGCACGGTGGCCCGGGTGGGAGCGTCCTGGCCGACGCCGAGAGCTTCTACACCTCCATCGTCGATCCGTTCATCGATCGCCGTGATGTCGTCATCTACGACCAACGCGGGGGTGGTGAGTCCAGCCCGCTCCCCGCCTGCGAGGACGCGTGGCGTTTCGACACGGACTTCTTCCTGGAGGACCGAGATCACGCCGACGTGTCGGTGGAGTACCTCGATGTCCTTGCCCAGTGTGGCGAGGACCTCTCGAGCAGCTTTCTCTACGATCTCCAGACCTACAACAGCGTCACCAACGCCCGCGACACCATCGAACTGGCCCGGGCCCTGGGAATCGACTCGTTCAACATCCACGCCTCGAGCTACGGCACGCGGCTGGCGCAGACGATCCTGCGTGAGTATCCGGGCAGGGTTCGATCGGCGATCCTCACCGGCTTCTACCCCACCGACGTCAATCTGATCGGCTCGGTCCCGGACAGCCTGGAAATGGCCCTCCAGACCGTGTTCGACGCGTGTGCCGCAGACCCGATCTGCGATCCGGCTCTCCCCGATCCGTGGTCGACGCTCGACGAGGCCATGGCCCGCTTCAACCGCGAGCCAGTCGCCTACGAGTCGCCCTACTTCTATGACGTGGCACTGATCGACGACGACGAAGTGATCAACGGCCTTCACGCCCTGCTGTACTCCGCGGGCTCCGCCGCGATGATCCCCGATGCACTCATCGACTTCCGGGACGGGAACCTGGACAAGCTCACCCGCATCGGCGCGTCGTCGATCACCGACGTGACCGACGTCGCCGGATTCGTCGCCGTTCAATGCAACGAGGAGGCGCCGTTCACCAGCGAGGCAGAGGCCACTGCCGCCCGAGCCACGACACGCTCGGTGGATCGGGTCAACCTCGTTCCCGGCTTCATCGGCGGTGGCCTGCTCGACCTCTGCCCGTTCTGGGACACCGGTTCGGCCGAACCGGTGGAGAACGAACCGACCTCCTGGGACGTCCCCACCCTGATGTTCTCCGGCGGCTTCGATCCAATCACACCACCGACGTGGGCTGCCACAACCGCCGGCCGGCTCGACAGTGTCACCCACGTGCACTTCCCCGACCGCGGCCACGACGCCGACGAGAGCTTCTGCGCCGTCGACATGATGCGCCGGTTCATCGAACGACCCGAGGACGAGGTCGATGTGCGTTGCATGACGGGTGACCTCCTCGTGCTCGACAACAACGCCGCCCGATTCATCGACCGGGCCGCACCCGAATTCGTCGAGGACATCTTCGACACGGAATCCGGTGACGCCTCAACCTGGGCCGACATTCGTGTTCCCGACTGGGAGCCGTACTACATCGACGACGAGACCAGCTACTACCGCGGCAACGACTGGCTCGACCCGACGATTCTGGTGATCCGCAACGGCCCGTTCAACGTCGGTGAACTCACCTGGTATCTCGAGGGTTATTCCGGCGAACGATTCGTGCCGACCGACACCCCCGCGCGCTACGCAGGCACCTGGGAACGACGACTCATCGAACGTACGGGATCCGACATGGTCGCCTACGTCCACCAGGGCGAACCCGCCATCACGGTCGCCCTCGCCGCCGAGTCCGATGAGCTCGCTACTCTCGAGCGAACCGTCGTGTTTGCGGTGTTGGACTCGTTCGCCTTCGGCTGATCAGTCCGTCAGGGGGAGCGTGAACCCCACCTCGGCACCACCGTCGGGCCGATTGGCAGCGAAAACCGAGCAGCGCGGGCCGTCCGAACACCATGGAGGCATCCGACTCGACGTCGATGTCGCGGTCCGTTCGACGACGCATCCGATCCACCGCCTGGCCGACGATGTCGCCGAGGTCGACGGACTCGAAGGGCACATCGTCGTCACGGGTGTCAGTGGCCAGCTCGATGAGCTCGGTAATCAACGACGACAGTTCCTCGACCTCGCTCCCGATGGCCAGCGTCCGGTCTCCGCGGGCACGAAGTCGGCGACAGACGTCCAGGCCATCGACGAACGGCATCATCACGTCGAGCAAGAGGGCCGCCGGTGACTCACGGTCGAACGCTTCGAGGGCGGCTGCCCCGTCGTTCACGGCGGTGACCTCGTAGCCCTCGAACTCGAGCACCCGCACGAGCGACTCGCGCACCTGCCGGTCGTCCTCGGCGAGAAGCACACGGGTCATGGCGTGATTGAACCAGTTGCCGAGACGCCCGGCACCACCCTGGCCGGATTCTCACCTGATTCTTCTGCAAGCCTGGGGCAATGACCGATGCCACCCCCGCTGAACCGACGATCTCGGACCCTGCCAAGCTGATCCGGCTGGGCACCATGGTCCAGACACTCATGGCCGAGGTTCGCCAGGCCGACACCGACGAGGAGAGCCGCCGTCTCCTCGCCCGGATCCACGAGGAGACGATGGAGGAGCTCGGCACCGTGCTCTCCGATGATCTCATGGACGAGCTCACCGAGTTCGCCGACTGCTGCGGCGACGACGGCGTGCCAACCGAGGCCGAGATCCGCGTCGCCCAGGCCCAGCTCGTGGGCTGGCTCCAGGGTCTACTCCAAGGACTGCAGGCCTCGATGGCGCAACAGCAAGCCGCGGCTGCCATGCAGCTGCAGCAACTCCAGCAATCGAAGCAGGCACCGGACGGACCCCGTCTGCCGCAGCAGACCGCGACCTACCTGTAGCGACCTATTTGTGGATGGTGGAGAGGCCGCCGCCGACCGGAATCACCGCGCCCGTGACGTAGGAGCCGGCCGCCGACGACAGGTAGATCGCCACCCCCGCCATGTCGCCCGGCATGCCGACGCGACCCATCGGTACATCGCTCGCAATGGCGGCGCGGCTGTTCGGGTCGCTGAGGGCGAACGCCATCATGTTGCTGTCAAAGGGGCCGGGCGCGATCGCATTGACCGTGATGTGATCACTGGCGAACTCCTTGGCCAGATGCCTGGTGAGCATGTGAACCGCCGCCTTCGAGGTCGAATACGAGAACGTGTCCATCTCCGGCGGCGTGAGCCCGTTCACCGAACCGGTGTTGATGATCCGCGACGGCGAGTCCGCTGAGGCTGCGCTACGCAGCATCGGGAGCAGCTTCTGCGTGAGAAAGAAGACGCTCCTCACGTTGACGTTCATGACCTTGTCCCAACCACCGGGGCTGAACGACTCGATCGGCTCACCCCACGACGCGCCGGCGTTGTTGCACAAGATGTCGAGCGCATCCCATTGCTCGGCCACGGCGTCGGCGAGGTGGGCGAGGCCCTCGTCGGCCGAGAGATCGGCCGGCACACCGATGCAGGTGCCCTTCTCACTCAAGCGAGCCGCAGCGTCGGCGACCTGCTCGGCTTTGCGGGCCGAGATGATGACCTCGCATCCGGCGTCGATCAGACCATCGGCGATCATGTAGCCGATACCCCGGCTACCACCGGTGACGACGGCGCGTTTGCCCTCGAGGCCGAAGAGGGACTGCAGACGTTCGTTGTTGATCGAGTCAGGATTGTTCATCGCGACATCATGCCGCCCGAGCGAGCGAACGCGCGAGTCGATCCACGGCACCGCCCATCTGCGAACGATCCACGGTCGCGAAGCTGAGACGGAGAAGCTCGCCGAGGTCCCGATCAACGGCGAATGCCGAGCCCGGAACGAACGCCATGCCCGAGCGGATCGCCGATGGCAGGAGCCCGGCCGTGTCGACGTCCGGCAACCGCACCCACAGGAACATCCCTCCGTCGGGAACGGAGAACGCCGCACCGGGAAGCTTCTCCGTGAGCGCCTCGACCAACGCATCGCGCTGGTCCCGGTACCAGGGGCGCAACTCTGCGAGATGTCCATCCAGCCAGCCGTCCTGCCCGAGGAGGTGAGCGGCGACCGCCTGCGTGACCGTGGAGGTGTGGAGGTCCACCGACTGCTTGGCAACCACCACCGCATCGACCAGCCATTGCGGCCCGACGAGCCAGCCGACACGCAGCCCGGGCGCAATCGTCTTCGAGACCGTCCGCAACCGCACCACACGATCTGAACCCGGGCCGATGTCATCGATCTCCGTCCCCGCGTATCGCAGCGCGCCGTACGGGTCGTCCTCGATGATGATGAACCCATAGCGCTCCGCCAGCGCCACCAGCATCCTCCGACGGACCGGCGCGAGAACGGCACCACTCGGATTGTCGAAGTTGGCCACGACGTAGACCGCCTTCGGCCGCAAGCCCGCGGCGAGCCGATCGGCGAGCCGATCGGTGTCGAGTCCGTCAACATCGCCCGGAACCCCCACCAGGGTCGCGCCGGAGGCTCCGAGGGCCTGACGCGCACCGACATAACAGGGGTCGGGGACGACGATGTCGTCGCCGGGATCGAGGAGCACTCGGCCGAGAAGATCCAGCGCCTGCTGTGACCCGGTCGTGATGACGATGCGATCCGGGTCACCAGAAGGCCCGGCCACGATGGTGCGCAGCTCCGTCGAACCCTCACTGAGTCCATACTGAAGGGTGGACGGATCGCGCAGCACTCCGTTCGCCGCTCGAACGACATCATCGACCGGAAACATGGCCGCCGATGGGAGCCCCCCGGCGAGGGACAGCACCCCGGGGGATTCGGCGTGGCGCAGGAGGTCGCGGATCGCTGAGGATTCGGCGGTTCGCGCCCGGGCGGAGAGCATCTCGTTCATGCCTCGACCATGACAAGAATGGCCTGTGCTGACACTGACCATTTGGCCATGTATCCTGTTGTCCAATTGGACACCACCATCTTCTGCGCCCACATCGACGGATGGGCCGAGGCCGGGCACGGCCCCCTTCCGCGACGACTCGCCGCCGCCGTGCGCACCCTGATCGTCAGCGGCGCATTGCCGCCAGGCGCGGCAATCCCCGCCGAACGCGGCCTGGCCGCGGCCCTGTCGGTGAGCCGTCCCACCGTCAGCGCCGCGCTCGACGAACTCCGTGCCGAACAACTGATCATCAGCCGCCAGGGCTCCGGCACCCGGGTGGCCGAGGTCGACGTCGCGCCCGCGGGACCGACGCTCGTCGAACGGGCACTCGGCAGCGCCACCGTCAACCTCGCCGCACCCGTCGCGCAGCGCCTCCCTGCGGGATTCGACTGGGCCATCTCCCCGGCGGACCTCGGCGCCCAGCTCCCCGCCAACGGCTACGACCCGGTGGGTGTTGTCGCGCTCCGCTCGCTTGCTGCGGAGCGATTCCGCTCCCAGGGCCTCGCCGCAACGACCGATCAGATCCTCATCACGAACGGCGCCCATCACGCGATGGCCGTCGCGATCGGTGCGCTCGTTCGATCCGGGGATCGGGTGATCGTCGAGCAGCACACCTTCGGGGGGATCCTCGATCTGCTCGACGACCGCGGTGCCGTCGCGGTACCGGTCCCCCGCGACTCGGCGGGCATCGTGCCGAGCGAACTCGACCGGCGTCTCGCAACCGAGCCGACGTCGATCGCAGTGTTGCTGCCCACGGTGAACAGTCCGACGGGGGTGGCGACACCGGCGGGCCGGCTCGATGAACTGGCCGAGATCCTCGATCGGCGCGGCACCACCATCGTCGCCGACGAGGCACTCGCCGATCTCACCCACGGACAACGGCCACCGGGCCTCGGCGCCCGGTGCCGGAGTGCCTCGGTGATCACGATCGAGTCGTTGAGCAAGTCGGTGTGGGGTGGCCTCCGGGTCGGCTGGCTCACGGCGCGCCCTGAACTCTTCGACACGCTTGCTCGTCAGCGCGCCCGTCGCGATCTCGGCACCGCCATCACCAGCCAACTCCTGGCCCAACGAGTGCTCCCCGCGCTCGACGACCATCTCGTCGCCCGCCGCCACAACCTCGCCGCCGCTGCCACCCTCGCCACCCGACTCCTGCACGAGCGGTTCCCGGACTGGGGGGTGGAGCTGCCCTCCGGTGGCGCGATGGTGTGGGCGACCCTCCCGCTCGCCGATGCCACCGGATTCGCCACGTACGCCCGCCAGTTCGGCGTCGCCACCCTGCCGGGCAGCGCCGTCAACACGAGCCGCGGTGCCGACCCCCATCTCCGAATCGCGACCGACGTCGGGGACGATGTGCTTCGCGACGGCATCGATCGACTCGACCGCGCGTGGGCCGCGTGGAGGAGTGCCTAGCCATGATCCCGCTTCGAGATGACAATCCGACCCACCGACCGGCGATCGTGACCGCGCTGATCATCGCCGCGTGCTTGGGCACCTTCCTCCTCGTACAGCCCACGGCCAGTCGCTCCTTCGAGGAACCCACAACGGAGCAACTCGTGGACTCGATCGAATTCTCCTACGAATTCGCGGCGGTCCCCTGCGAGCTGATCGAGAATCGACCCCTCACCGCTCGCGAGATCACCGCCACACAGGTCGATGGCAACCTGAACGCCTGTGCCGACACGCCGGACCCGAACAGCTTCGTTCCGTTCCCGGCCAAGAACGTCTGGCTCGCGGTCCTGGTGTCGATGTTCCTGCACGGCAGCTGGCTCCACATCGCCGGAAACATGATCTTCCTCTGGATCTTCGGCAACAACATCGAAGACCACATGGGTCGCGGCCACTTCGCGGTCTTCTACGTGCTGGCCGGCGTCATCGCCACACTCGCCCATGTCGCGGTGCAACTCGACTCGACGGCACCGGTGATCGGTGCCTCTGGCGCAGTGGCAGGGGTGATGGGCGTCTACCTCGTGTGGTTCCCACATGCCCGGGTGCGGACCTTGGTGTTCATCACCGTCATCCCCCTCTGGCCCCGCGTCCCCGCCGCACTCTTGCTCGCGGTCTGGTTCGTGTCGCAGTTCTACATCGGCAACGACAGTGGTGTGGCATGGATGGCCCATGTGGCGGGTTTCATCTTCGGAGTCGTCGCCGGCGTCATCGGCAGGCACGACGTGAGAAGACGAGAGAGACTGCGAACATGAGCACGACCGAACCTGACCGCACCGCCGAGTGGGAGGCGCTTCGAGTCGCCCATCTCCACGATGATCGACCACCGTCGTCCGCCCAGGGAGTGCACCACCTGGCGTTGCTGTCGTCGGACGTCGAACGAACGATCGGGTTCTATCAGGACCTCCTCGAGTTCCCGATGACCGAGTTGTTCGAGAACCGCGACTACCAGGGGTCCACGCACTTCTTCTTCGACATCGGGAACGGCAACCTGCTCGCCTTCTTCGATTTCCCCGGACTCGATCTCGGTCCCTACGCCGAGGTACTCGGGAGCATGCACCATCTCGCCATCTCGGTCGCACCCGACAAGCACGCCCACCTCAAGGCCAAACTCGAGGCGGCGGGCGTCGAGATCGTGTTCGAGCACGACACGTCCATCTACTTCATGGGTCCTGACGGCGAACGTCTCGAGCTCATTGCCGACGACCTCGGCCAGATGTACGGCACCAGCGTCAGCTGAACCGGTAGCGCGTCAGCTGATCGTCCAGAGCGCCGCCGCGTCGGCGCCGAAGATGCGTACGTCCACGCCATCGCCGGTCGTGACGATTTCGGGCGGCGGATCCGTCGGCTCCTCACGGGTCAACGTGATCGTGGACTCCGCCACGGGGAGGCCGTAGTGCCGCGGTCCGTTGAGCGAAAGGAACCCCTCGAGCCGATCCAGCGAGTCGTGCTGGTGGAAGAGTTCAGCCACCACCTCGAGCGCGTACGGGGCGTTGAAGATGCCGGCCTTCGCCCGGCCGGTCTCCTTGTGGCTCAGCGGGTGTGGGGCCGAATCGGTGCCGATGAAGAACGACGGATCGCCCGACATCGCCGCCGCGGCCAGCGCATCACGTTCCTCACGACTGTTGATCACCGGCTTGCAGTAGAGGTCCGGGCGAAGACCGTTGGCCAGGATGTCGGAGCGGTCACACGTCAGATGGTGCGGCGTGATCGATCCGGCGAATCCTTCGTGGGCGGCGACGAACTCCAGGCCGGCGCGTGTCGAGATGTGTTCGACGGTGACCGTGAGACCGGGAACCGCGTCGCACGCCGGCGCGAGCTGAGCTTCCAGGAACGCGGCTTCACGATCGAAGATGTCGATGTCGGGGTCGGTGGACTCGGCATGCACGAGCAGCGGGATCGCGGCCTCAGCCATCGCTTCG
This sequence comes from Acidimicrobiaceae bacterium, assembly GCA_016845585.1. GTDB lineage: Bacteria > Actinomycetota > Acidimicrobiia > Acidimicrobiales > Aldehydirespiratoraceae > JAACCU01. Next base: position 37,399 of record JAERSO010000167.1, read on the forward strand.
AGCACGGCCTGGTAGCCGATCAACGATGACCCACCAGCCTCGGAGTTCGTCGTGGCGCCGGCGGGGTAGTACTTCACCGCGAACACCACGCCGGCGTCCACCCCGGCGAGAAGATCGTCGATGACCAGGTCGTCGTTGAGGTACAACCCCATCAGCGGGGTGAAGTCCGCGCGCGCATTCGGCCCGGCGGCAGCGATGATGCGTTCCCGGTAGCTCTGTGCCATCGCCGTCGTGGTGATCGGCGGCACGAGGTTGGGCATCACCAGGGCGTAGCGGAAGGCGTCGGCGGTGAAGGGCGCCACCGCACTCAGCATGTCGTCATCGCGCAGATGGACATGCCAGTCATCAGGGGCGGCAATACGTATCGAGGTCATCAGACGCCGAACTCCTCTCGATAGGCATCGATTCTGCCCACGAGTTCGTCATCGAGCACCACACGGCCGTCGATCTCGCGGCCATGCAGGTGGGCGACGACCTCGTCGAGGGTGACGATCGCCTTTGCCGGCATCTCGAACTCCTCGGAGACCTGCTGCAGCGCCGAGAGCGATCCCGTGCCGCGTTCTTGTCGATCAACCGACACGATCAGCCCGACCAGATCGACATCAGCAGCGGCTCGGAGGATCGGGACTGTCTCCCGGATCGAGGTACCCGCCGTCGTGACATCCTCGACGATGAGCACCCGGTCTCCATCGTTCAACTCCGAGCCGACGAGCACGCCGCCCTCGCCGTGGTCCTTGGCTTCCTTGCGGTTGAAGCAGAAGCCGACCTCCCGGCCGTGCGCATGCATCGCCATCGATGCCGTACAGACGAGTGGGATGCCCTTGTAGGCCGGACCGAACAAGACATCGATGCCGTCGGGCCACTCGCGGTCGATCCCGGCGGCGTAGTACTCACCGAGGCCGGCGAGCTGAGCACCGGTGCGGTACTTGCCGGCGTTGATGAAGAACGGCGTGTTCCGCCCGCTCTTGGTGACGAAGTCGCCGAAGGTGAGCACCTCGGCGCGCACCATGAAATCGATGAATTCCCGCTTGTTGTCGTCCACGATCCTCCCATGATCGGGATCAATCCTAGGTTGTGCTTCAATCACTGCCGTGAGCTCGATTCGAAGCGCCGGCGTCACCACCGCCATCATCGGAATCCTGTCGTTGGCGTTCTTCGGAGCCATCGCCGTCCAGAACACCGCGGAAGTATCGTTCCTGACCCGTGACCCCGCCGCTGCGTTCCCATCCCCGTGGTACGTCGGAATGGCCTCGTCGATCGGAGTCACGGGCTGGTCGGTGGGCGCAACCCTCTTTCTGCTCGGAGCGTTCCTGCAGTGGCACGCCGAACACCCGTACTTCGTGATGCTCGCGGGTGGCGTGTTGACCTCGGTTCTCTGGTTCGATGATCTCTTCCTCGTCCATGAGCGCATTCTCGACGCGGTCTTCAACTCCGAGAAGCCGATCCTGCTCGCCTATGCCATCGCCGTGCCCGGGTGGCTGTGGCTGTCACGCAAAGACATCCGTCCTCCGAGCCTCGTGCTGGCCCTCGCGGCCGGAATCGGCCTCGCCTCATCGGTCGCCGTGGAGGTGCTGTTCGACTCCGAGTCCGATGCCGGGATACTCGCTGAGGAGGGGTTGAAGTTCGCCGGGATCTGGCTGTGGGCCGCGTTCGCCGCGTCCATGCTGTTGGCTGCACTACCCGCCGCCGAACCCGATGCGGATCGCTAGCTGGAACATCAACTCCATTCGCACCAGGGTCGATCAGGTGGTGGCGTGGGGGGTCGAGCACGGTGCCGACGTCCTTCTCCTGCAGGAGACGAAGTGCGGCGACGACGACTTCCCCTACGAGCCGTTCACCGACGCCGGCTACGAGGTCGCCCACCACGGCGTCAATCACTGGAACGGCGTGGCCATCGCCAGCCGGCGGGGACTCACCGACATCGAACGCGGATTCGCGGGCCCGGCCGAACCACCGTTCGACGAGCCGCGCCTGATGTCCGCGGTGATCGGCGGCATCCGCATGTGGTCGATCTATGTCCCCAACGGCCGTGAACTCAACGACCCGCACTACCTCTACAAGCTCACCTGGCTGGAGCGGCTGCGCGGCGACCTCCTCCACCGCGCCGCGGCCGCGCAACCGACGATCGTGGCCGGCGACTTCAACGTGGCCCCGACCGACCTCGACATCTACATGCCCTCGCGTTGGAAGCGCCGCACCCACGCCAGCGCCCCGGAGCGGGCCGGAATCCAGGCCATTGTCGACCTCGGACTCCGCGACCTCACCCGCGACTACCTTCCCGAGGCGGGCACCTACACGTGGTGGAGCTACCGGCCCGGCCAGTACGAAAAAAATCAGGGCCTGCGCATCGACCTTGCCCTCTGCTCGAACGCCGTCGCCGATCGAGCCGAGAACGTCTGGATCGATGTTGCCGCCCGTGGCCTCGAACGCCCGACCGACCACGCCCCGCTGGTGATCGACATCCCGGACTAGACGGCCGGCTATTCGCCGATGTCCTCGTTCCAGAGTTCCGGCTCCGCGGCGATGAAGTCGCGCATCATCTGTTTGCACGTCTCGTCCTCGGCTCCCACCAGCTCCACGCCCCGGAACTCCAGGAGCGCTTCGCCGCCGAGGAATGTCTCGTTCTCGCCGATCACGACTCGCGGGATCCCGTAGAGCAGTGCTGCGCCCGTGCACATGTCGCACGGCGAGAGCGTCGTGTACAGCGTGGCGCGACGATACGCCGCGGCCGGAAACCGACCCGCCCGTTCGAGGCAGTCCATCTCGGCGTGCAGCACGACCGAACCCTCCTGCACCCGCCGGTTGTGACCGCGCCCGACGATCTCGCCGTCGATCATCAGCGCCGATCCGATCGGTATGCCGCCCTCGGCGAGACCGGCTCGGGCCTCGTCGATCGCGGCGTCGAGTCCGGCCCTGTCCAGCGCATCCATGAATTCACCCTAGATCCGTGAACCCTTTCGGCAACGGCCCTCGATAGAGGGGGTATGGAATCGACACTCCCCCCTCCCCCACAG
>JAERSO010000168.1 GCA_016845585.1 Acidimicrobiaceae bacterium
GGCGGTGCTCGACATCGCCGACAATGGCCCCGGGTTCGACGAGGACGTGCTTCCGCACGTGTTCGATCGCTTCCGTCGAGGCGACACTGGTGGATCGAGTGGCCTCGGTCTCGCCATCGCCCGCTCGATCATCGACTCCCATCGGGGCCGCATCGAGGTCAGTAACCGACCGGAGGGCGGCGCGTTGGTGCGGGTGCTCCTGCCTCTGGGCTGAGGGATCCGCAGCCCGGGTCTACGCGGCGTTGCGGACGGCGTGGGTGGCGAAGCGAACGATGTCGTCGAGCGCGTCGATGAGCTCAGGGTTGGCCTCGAACAACGCCCGTGCCTCCGGGCACGCCCAGCGCTCGCACAGCCGCTCCGGATCGAGTCCGGCGCGGATCCAGGCAGTGGCGATCCGGCGGAGAGCCCCATCGACGGTGGGGTCGGCGGCGGCAAGCGTGGCGCCCGCCATGGCATCGAGATCGAACTCGGCGCGGGAGTCGGGCGGGATGTCGAGCAGGTCGAGCCGATAGCGCAACGCCTCGGCCGCAATCCTTGCGTGATTCACCGGTCCATACCCCCGATTCCCTCCACGAGCAGCGCATGCCTGTGGAAAAGAGTCCGTCCCTTGTGGAAAAGATACAAAGAATCGCGCGAGGAGGGGTGGATTGCCTACCTTGACGGTTTCTGTGGCCTGTGGATGGGCCGGCTTCAGTCGATCGCGGCCCCCGGGCGGCGCGGTGGCGGACAACAATCCACAGCACAGCGGTCGGGGCGCGGCGCATGGCTGCCGAGCGTCGCCCGATCCGCGGGTGAGACGTCATCGATCCGTTCCTCGACGAGATCGGCGAGCATGTCGATGAACGGCTGCTGTGGGGCGGTGCCTGGGGTCGAGACACGACGAAGCTCGATTCCGAGTTCCGCGGCCGTGGCGGCCGCCTCGACATCGAGGTCCCACAGCACCTCGATGTGGTCGCTGACGAAGCCGATCGGGACGATGGCGGCGGCGTCGACTCCCTCGGCGGCCAGAGCTCGGAGCTCATCATTGACGTCGGGCTCGAGCCACGGGACCACCGGTGGGCCGGAACGGCTCTGCCAGGCCAGCCGCCAGGGGAGCGGCTCGGCGCCGACCCGTTCGCTGATGAGGCGGGCGGCTTCGTCGAGTTGGACCTCGTAGTCGCACGTCGAGGCCATCGACGTCGGTATCGAGTGGGCGGTGAACACCAGCGTCGGTTCGGCATCGTCGTCAAACGACGCCAGCGCCTCCGTCGTCGCCTGAACGAACGGCTCGATGAACCCGGGCCGGTCGTAGTACGCCCCGACCTTGTCGATGATCGGAGCGGTGTCGCCGACGTCGGCTCTGGCCCGCTCGACGTCGTCGAGGTACTGGCGGCACGCCGAGTAGGAGCTGTACGCGGACGTGACCACGGCGAGCACCCGTTCATGGCCATTCGCGACGATCTCGCGCACTGTGTCGGCGAGGAACGGATGCCAGTTTCGGTTGCCCCAGTACACCGGCAGTTCATGTCCGCGACCTGTGAGGGTCTCGGCCAGCGCCGTTCGGATGCGTCGACACTGCTCGTTGATGGGGCTGATCCCGTCGAAGTGCGCGTAGTGGGCGCCGACCTCGACCAGCCGTTCGTGAGGAATCCCGCGGCCGGCTGTCACGTTCTCCAGGAACGGGACCACATCGTCGGGGCCCTCCGGGCCACCGAACGAGAGAAGAAGGACGGCGTCGTAGCCGGGCATGGTGGTGAGCGTACCGGCGCCGGCCTTTTCGTCGGGACAGAACCTCGCTAGCCTCGTCGGGCCGATGGGTGGAGGGTCTTTCGGTCCGCGCGTGCGCGGGCGTTCTCCATCGAGCGGTATCAGCTCATGCGAGAACCCATTCCCATCCGCCGCTTCCGTCGGACGCCGATCTTCACGGCGCTCCTCACGGGCCTTCTCGCGCTCCTGGGCTGGTCGGCGTTCGCCGCATCCGCGGAGACCGCTGATGATCTTCGCGGTGACATCCCGACCGGTGATGAAGTTCGTGCCCACCTCGACGAGATCGCCGACCGTCGGGTCGAACTCGTCGGCGAACTCACTGCGGCAGAACGCGAGGTCGCAGAGATTCTCGCCGCGAGAGAAGGACTCGACGAGGAGCAGCGCCGGTTGACCGCGGAGATCGAAGCGTCCATCGAAAGCCTCCGGCTCGTCGGCGTCCGTGCGTTCATGAACGGCGGACCTGTCGGTGATCTGGAGTTCCTGGCCGACATCAGCGATGCCAGCGAGTTCGCGTGGCGCAACCACTTGGTCCGCAACCACGCCTCCTCGTTCACCGTCGCCGTCGAGCGCCTGCGTGTGCTCCGCGCACGAGCCGACGAGGGTGTGCTCGAGAACATCGATCGCGCCGCGGAGCTCCGGGGTCTGATCGACACACTGAATGCGAGCCTCGTGAGCCTCGACCCGCAGGAGGAGGAGGCTTGGGAGGTGCTCCCACTGGCCGAGGCCTGGGATCGGGCCGCGGTGGCGATCGTCGAGGGAGCGCATGGGATCGCACCGGCCGACAAGTGGGAGAAGCTCCGCTTCTGTGAATCAACCCATGACTACGAGGCCGTCAGCCCGAGCGGGGTCTACCGCGGGGCCTACCAGTTCGACATCCAGACCTGGTACACGGTCGGCGGAA
>JAERSO010000169.1 GCA_016845585.1 Acidimicrobiaceae bacterium
TTTCTTCGCTCATGGGTTCAGTGTCCTGCTCACCGACCGGATGGACCATCGGGGATGACCCTGGTCTTTCCCCGAGGTCTCAGGGTGATCTCAGGGTCGTCCCTGAGTGGCGTCGGCGTCAACAAGTGCGATCATCAGTCCATGCCTTCGGACTGGCGCGCCAGTATTCCCCCACGATCGAACGACGACCGGGTGGTCGGCGGCGTCTGTGCGGGCATCGCGCAGGCCATTGGGCTCGACCCGATCCTGGTTCGTCTCGCGGTGCTGGTCCTGACGTTCAGCGGACCCGGGGCACCGGCGTATGCCATTGCCTGGCTCGTGATGCCGGAGGTTCCGCGATCCGATGCGGATGCGGAGGACGGCCAGTCGCCGATCGAGATGCGGCGCGGCGTCGGCCTCGTCATGATCGTGCTCGGCGCGGTCCTCGGTTTGCGCGAGATCGGGTTGACGCCACCGGATGCGATCATCTGGCCGATCCTGCTCGTCGGCATCGGGGTTGGCATCGTGTTGTGGCAGGTTCAGCCATCGCTCGAGTTCAGTCGTTGGGCGGCCGCTCGGATCGCCGCCGGGATCATCGTGGTCGGCTCCGGTCTCGCCGCTTTCGTTGCCGGCAACATCTCCCTCGGTGCGGTGCGCGACAGCTTGTTCGGAATGATTCTGGTGATCGGTGGTCTCGCCCTGTTGCTCGGGCCGTGGATGGTGGTGTTGATCCGCGATCGAGCGGAGGAACGCCGCCGGCGTCAGCAGGCCGATGCTCGCGCTGACGTCGCCGCGCATCTTCATGATTCGGTTCTGCAGACCTTCGCCCTCATGCAGCGGACCGACGACCCGCGCGAGATGTCGGCCCTTGCTCGTCAACAGGAACGTGAACTCCGACGCTGGCTGTACGCCGATGCCGATGATCCGGGTGAGTGGACCTTGAAGACCGCCGTCGAGCGCATGGCCGGTGTGGTCGAGGATCGCCACGACATCACGGTCGAGACCGTAGTGGTCGGGGATGCGCCGATCGATACCGCGGTCGAGGCCCTGATCGGCGCCACCGGTGAGGCGGCGACGAACGCGGCCAAGTGGTCGGGGTGCCCGAACATCTCGGTGTTCGTCGAGGTCGTGGACGATGAGGTGCAGTCGTTCGTTCGGGACACCGGATCGGGATTCGACATCGACGAGGTCGCGGAAGACCGGCTCGGCGTGAAGGAATCGATCGTGGGACGAATGGAACGAGTCGGCGGACGAGCCGAGATCATCAGCGCTCCCGGCGATGGCACCGAGGTTCGCCTTGCAGTCGCCATCCCCACCGGTACGGCCAGTTCATGAGCGCCGCCCCGCCCCGTGTCGTGATCGTCGACGATCACCGCATGTTCCGTACCGGCGTGCGGGCCGAACTCGGTGATCATGTCACCGTCGTCGGTGAAGCCGAGGACATCGCGGAAGCGGTGTCCGTCATCGATCAGTGGTCGCCCGATGTCGTGCTGCTCGACGTGCATCTCCCGTCGGGCACCGGTCGCGAAGTGATCGAAGCCGTGCATGCGGGCTCCACCGACACCAAGTTCCTGGCAGTGTCGGTGAGCGACGCCGCGGAGGACGTGATCGACGTCGTTCGCGCCGGCGCCCGTGGCTACGTCACCAAGTCGATCTCCGGTGCAGACCTGATCGACGCGATCATGCGGGTCCACGACGGCGATGCCGTCTTCTCGCCGCGGCTCGCCGGGTTCGTCCTGGATGCCTTTGCGGGAGGGCAGGCGGCGGACACCACCCCCGCCGATGATGATCTCGACCAGCTCACGCCGAGAGAACGCGAGGTTCTGCGCCACCTGGCGAGGGGCTACACGTACAAGGAAATCGCCCGTCAGCTCGACATCTCGATCAAGACGGTCGAAACCCATGCCTCCGCGGTCCTGCGCAAGCTGCAACTCAGCAACCGCAACGAGCTCAGCCGCTGGGCGGCCGCCCGCCGCATCTGGTGACGTGATTACCCGGTCTCGATCTCGGCCTTGAGCCGAGCCCGTGTGGCTGCCATCCAGTCCTGGAACTCCTGGCCCGCCCAGGCGCGGTGGTTGCCTTCGGCGTACCCCGCGGCATTGCGGTTGTACACCAGCGCGTTGAGACGATTGGCCACGCGGTTGTCGCGCTCGACCCTCGCCTTGCCCGGCGAGCCCATGATGATCGAGTTGGGCGGGTATTCCTTGCCCTCGGGGATGAAGGTGCCGCCGGCGACGATCGACCCGGCCCCGATCCGGGCCCCGTCCATGATGGTGGCTCCGATGCCGATCAGGCAGTCGTCCTCGACGATGCACCCGTGCAGGGTGACATGGTGCGTGATCGAACAATGGTCGCCGACGACGGTCGGCCCGTCGTAGGACGTGTGGATCATCACGAAGTCCTGGATGTTCGACATCCTCCCGATCTGGATCTCCTGGATCTCCGCCCGCATCACGACATTTGGCCAGACCGAGCTGCCCTCACCGATCGACAGCTTGCCGTAGAGCTGAGCCGACGGATGGACATAGACGGACGGATCGATTTCCTGCATGAGGAGATGGTAGGGATACGGCATGGCCGCTGTGCGATCCATCACCGAAGATGAGGTGGAGGCCTATCGCCGCGACGGCGTCGCCAAGCTCCCGGGGCTGGTCGGACCTGAGCTGCTCGGCCCGCTTCGGGAGGGTCTCGAGGAGCAGATTGCACACCCGAGCAGCTGGCACACCGATGCCGACCATCACTCCGATCGGTGTTTCGGGCTCGATCGGCCATCTCTGCGTGCGTACCTTCTCGACCCGGTGCTCGGGGAGAACGCGGCCCGGGCGATGGGCTCGTCAACGGCGAACTTCTTCTTCGACCACATGTTTCTCTTCGAGCCCAGCACCCCGGTCGATGGCCACTACTGGCATCAGGATCTCCCGTTCTGGCCGGTCGACGGTGAGCATGTGATCTCCGTCTGGCTCAGCCTCTACGACTGCACGCCGGAATCGGCAGCACTCAAGTTCGTGCGCGGCTCGCATCAGGAACGCCGTTTCTACCCGCCCCTGGGATTCGACGGCTCGGCGATGGAGGGTGACCTCGGTGAGCGCGCTGAACTCGCGGTCGACGTTCGCGATCAGTTCTTCGACCACCAGCCACCGGCGTTCCACGACGACCCGGTCGCTCATGACGTCGTCGAGTTCAGCTACAACGCCGGCGACGCGGTGATCTTCAACACCCGGGTCGTCCACTCATCCGGTGGGAACCGATCCGCCGACCAGCGACGGCTGGCGTACTCCGTCCGCTTCATCGGTGACGATGCTCGCATGATGCTGCGCGAGGGCGTCTTCCAGGACCCTGCGTTGCTTCCGGACCCTGACGAACACTTCGCCGTCGGCGCGCCCATGGTCAGCCGCCGCTGGCCACGGGTCTACCCCGCCTGACCTGTCCCTAGAGGGGGGCGTGGTCGAGTTGGGGGAGGACGTGGCGGGCGAAGAGTTCGGCTTCTTCTTTGTGGGGGTAGCCCGAGAGGATGAGCGCCTCGATGCCGAGCTCCTCGTAGCGGCGGATCTTGGCGGCCACCTGGTCGGGGTCACCGACGATGGCCGCGCCGCATCCGCTTCGGGCCCGACCTCCACGAGCCGATCCGGAGCTCCCGTATCGACGATGATCGAGCGGACGCTGGGTGTCGCCGGCGCCGAACTCTGCACCAGTGAGATCAACCCGGCTCTGCCGCCATCGACTCATCGACCTGGCGAAACATCGGCACCGCGAGAACGAGCATCGAGCCGACCACGCACGCCGCTCCGATCGAAACCCACTGCGCGCCCCATGCCTCGGCCACCACGCCACCGAGGAGCGCGCCGACGGGCCGCATGCCCCACGCGATGAACAGGTAGGCGGTCATCATGCGGCCGAAGACCTCATCGGGTACGAGACGCTGTCGGACAGTGGAGCTGACGATGTTCCAGAACGGGTCGGACGCGCCACTGATCAGGCCGGCGATGAAGGCAGCGGCCGCGACGGTGGTGAACCCGAACATCAGTGAGCCGACCGCGAAGAACACGATCGCGAGGCGGAGGCTGGCGGCGTGGCTCGTGCGTTTGATGAACGGCGTGACGAGGAAGGTCATCGTCACCGACGACAGAGCGGTCGCGCTCATCAGCATGCCGAACTGGATTCCCGTCATCCCGAAACGTTCGGTGGCCAAGACGACGAAGACGGCGTTGCCCGCGGCACCGACGAACGCGAATGTGGCCACGGCGAGCGCGAGCGGGCGGAGGACGGGGTGTTGCCACACGTACTTCAGCCCGACCACAGCCTCGTTGAGAAACGCTGCCTCCTCCTCGCCGCGCTCGGGGCGGTAGCTGCCAGGCAATCGGAGCAGGGTCACGCCGCTGAGAAGGGACATGACCGCCGCCACGGCGAACGGCGCTGACGGTTCGATCTCGAGGAGCAGCGCCCCCGCCGGCGGTCCGATGAAGACATTCGACACCCGTTGCGTGGCGATCAGCCGGGCGTTGGCCACTTCCAGCTGATCGGACCTGACGATCTCGCGCACCAGCGCCGGCACCCCACCATCGGTGATGACCTCGCTCGTGCCGATCAGGAAGGAGGCCACCATCAGCGTGCCGATGCGCGCCTGTTCACCGACAACGAGCAGCGTGACGCCGAGAAGCACCGCGGCGCGCATGGTCTGCGCTCCGACGGCGAGCCGGCGCCGGTCGAAGCGATCGAGCACGACCCCGGCCGGGAGCCCGATGACGAGGAACGGGAGGAACTGGAACAGCACAACGGCCGCGATCAGTCGAGCATCGTCGGTCAGCTGGATCGCGAGCAATGGCATGGCGACGAGGTTGAGCCCGTCGCCGAGGTTCGACGCGGTGAATGCCGCCCACATCGTCCAGAACGGACGCCCCAACTCGCGGTTCCCCGACACTCGATGAGTGTCGCCGCTCGATCAGCTCACGTCGACTGGTAGTTCGTCACGGCTCAGTGCCCCGCCTGTTCAGCCCGGCTCGAAGGGACATCGATGCCGAGAGTTGCTCGACAGGGGCCGACGCCGAAGAGATCAATGTCGCTCCGACGCCCAGCCGCCCAACTCTCTCTCGTCAGACGCCAGCGTTGACCGAGCACCGGCTTGCCCTGGTGGGTGGCCCACGAGACTCCGTTGCGTTCGTAGCCGAGCCGCTCGGAGACCGCGTTCGACCCCACGTTGTCGATGGCGCCCTCGCTGTGCGCTTCGGTGGCGTCGAGGCCCTCGAACGCCAGGTGCAGGATCGCGGCTCGCATCTCCGTCCCGATCCCCTGGCCACGGTGATCGGTGGCGACCCACGACGTGGACTCGACGGTTCCGAAAGCACTGAAGTCGTGACCAGTGAGATCCTGTTGGCCGACCGGCTCGTCGTCGACGTATGCGACGAAGTAGAGCCGCCACGCATCGGAGCGGACCGTCCCTCGGCCCCGCCAGATGGCCTGCATCCACCCGGTCACGCGCATCTCCGGGTCGGTCTCGTAGAACGAGCTGGGATCGTCCCACGGCGGGGGGTCTGCGTTCGCCGCACCGGCGGCAACCAACGGGGCGAGGTCGCCGAGCCGTTCGTCGGTGGCGGCCCGGAGTTCCAACCGGGACGTGCGAACCGAGACGTTCAGCGGCGCATACGGCGACATGGTCGACACTGTAGGTCCACCCACCGTCCGGGAATCGCGCCCCTGGCAGGAATCGAACCTGCGCACACGGTTTAGGAAACCGATGCTCTATCCACTGAGCTACAGGGGCGGGGATGGCGCGAAACGCGGCGCGAAACTGCGCTGCTGGGTCCGTCCCCATGTGTGGCTGAGGCTATCGGCGTGCTTCGGGGCGCGCTGTGGCCTTTGGTGAGTGTCGAGGCAGCCAGCCGTGCCGATTTGGGGGTGTTGGGGCGCTGCGAAGCAGCGGCGATGGGCCGCTGGGGTTCGGTTGGGGGATCAGGCCGCCAGTTGGAGGCGGCGTTGAGGTGGTCGCCAGGCGCCGAACATGTCCCAGTTGTCCGTCTGTTGCGCATGGCGCAGCAGGGTCGTGATGTTGACACTCATCTGGTAGCAGTGGAACGCATGTCGGAGTCGGTTGGCGCCGACGGTGCGGGCGCGCTTATTCACGAGCGTTGCCTTCCAGTGCTGGTGCATCGACTCGGTGGCCTCACGGGTCCCAAAGATCTCGCGGTATGACGGGTCGCTTGGCGGTATGACGCGCAAGGTTCTGGTGCGCGGCTTGGGAGTGCTTCGGTTGAGCTCTTGTGGGGTCGACTGGTTGCGAATGCGGGCTGTGGCGCCAACCAAACGGAGGGCGACCTCGGGCTGGTCGGGGATTCGCCAGAAGCTGGCGACCTCGTGGGTACCGTCTTTTCGCCTTCGCCGCTTGGTCTGCGCCCTCTCGAGCATGACAGGACACAGGCCATCAGTCGTCGGGACCTCGATGTGGGGCGTGCCATCGACCGCGATCACGTCGAAGCTTTGGTGCGTGCCGTCGGAGAGCCTGAAGGTGTGGGGCCCAAGTCTGCGTTGAGCCCGCTTCTTCCTCTTTGTGAGTGGGACCTTCGCAACAGGGATCAGACCGAGGCCGAGGAGGCGGTCCTGGTCGGCTGCGTGCAATGCCATGTCGTAGGTCGCCGCGTAGGCCTCTCGGCCGTGGCGGGATAGGTCGTGTTGGATCGCCTCAACGAGGTCACAGAAGACGGCGCCGTCACCAATGCCGTGGGGCCGAAGGGTTGCGTCGAGGATGATCCGCGCCCCGGGCGTGGTTCCTTGTGCGACAGCGTCGACGAGGTAATACCCGGGCGACTTTTGTTCGCCAGCAGGCCAGGTTGCGTCATCGTCGACCCGACGTATTCGGACCTCCCCGGTGACGGGATCGATGAGTGTCGGGTTGTTCGTGTTGAACGCCGCTTTCACGTACGTGGCATCGCCGGCAATCGTCTGTTCGCGGCTTGGCCTAGAGAACGAACCCGATCGTGGATTGAACAGTTCGATCTCCGCAGCGGCGTCAACAGATAGCCGACGAGTCAATTCGCGAAGCTCTTCGACCTGTCCGGAGTTGTCGGTGAGGTGGCGATCCCGGAAATACAAGTATTGGCTCCGGGAGGCAGGGCGTGGTGGGAGACGACGGGAAGGGTTGTCAGGCCAGGCCTCTTTGGCGACGTTGACGAGGCGCTTCCACGTTGCCGGATCTTCGAGGTACACAGCGGCAGAACGGATCGAGCCCGTCAGCGTGGCGGTGAGGTCGAGAACCATGACCGCCGCAATGGTCGTTTCCAAGCGACGACCGGTCGGCGACTCAACCACTTCGATGCCTTCGCACAGGTCCCACAAGATGCGACAGGCAACCATCGCGTCGAGTCTCATCTGAATGCTGA
>JAERSO010000170.1 GCA_016845585.1 Acidimicrobiaceae bacterium
GGGGGAGGCGTGCGGCGACCACGACCGCGGCCCTTCGGGGCCGGCGGCTCGATGCCGTACAGCTTCGCGATCTCCGGCGTGCGAGACGACAGCTTCTTGACGGCGGCGAGGAGCTCGTCGCTCGGCTTGGCCGGGATTCCCTCGGCGATCACCTGGGAGCGCACGGGTGAGAACGCCACCGCGTCGAGTACCGTGGCCCAACGATCGGACGTGGCCTCTGCGGTCAAGGACGCCGAAGCCGCCTCGGCGAGCTTGGCGGCCATGTCGACCGGCAACGGGGCGCCGGCCTTGGGCGGGCGTGAGCTGAGGCGCAGGGCACGAACCGTGCGGCCGTCGGCGATCGTGGCGGCGAGTTCATCGAGCCACTTGCGGTGCTCGAGATCGGCGCGGGCGGTGAGACCCTCACGAAGCGTCTCGGCGAGTGCGCGGGACTCGTCGTCGCGTGCCGCGTTCTCCGCCGCAGCCACGACGCTGCGGATGTCGCGGAGGTCGATCTCGTCGATGCCGGCAACAGCAGCCTCGGCACGGTCACGCCATTCGGCCGCCTTCAAAGTGGGGGCCATCTTCTCGGCCAGCGAGACGAGGGGCTGCACCTTGATCTTCGGCATGCCCTCAGCGGCTGCCTTCTCGTTCATGCGCTCGACGGCATGGCGGACGGCGGGGACGCCGCCACGCAGGACCTCGTCGGCGAGCTGATGCTGGGCCTGAGGCAGTGCCTTCAGCGCAGCCTGGCGGTGGGTGGGACCAGGGCGAAGACGGGGTGCCTTGGGACGTGCGGGAGGCTTGGGACGCTCACGACGCTCCGGTCGCTTCCCACCCTTGCCTCGTTCGCCGCGGTTGCGATCGCCACGACCACCACGATCACCATCGCGACCACGTCCGCCGCCGCCCCGGCGACGACCACGGTCCTCTCCATCACGGCCACGGCCGCGTCCGCGGCCTCGTTCGGCGAGCACCTGGGTGACGAGTGGTTCGTCTCGTCCCGACCCGAGCAATTCGAGGAACTGCGGCTCCTTGCGTGCGCCCTTCGGCGGGAACACGGTGGTGACAACGAGACCATCGAGGTCAGCCTCGGCCTCGACCTTCACGACGTCACCGACGCCAACGCCTTCGGGGAGGAGGGCGCCGTTCAGCTGACCCTTCGGTTGCTTCGCACCTGCAGCGCGCCACGTGTACGTGCCGTCGTCGCGCGAGGAGGTGAGTTCGATGTCGAGCCTGTGTGCCACGGTCGAAAACGGTATCGCCCACAGCCCCGTAGAGCGACCCGGGCGCGCGGGTTCTATGAAGAGAGGTCGGATGGATCAGTGTTCGACCCACACACGATGACACCGAGTGTCGAGCCTGGAGCGGGTTCGAACGCGCCGCTGGTGAGCGCCGCGAGGGCGGTTGCGCCTCCGGTTTCGGCCACGACCCCGAGGTCCTCCCAGAGCCGACATCGGGCCTCGACGATGGATTCGTCGGTCACCAGAACTGATTCGACGCGGTCCCGAAGGGCGTGAAAGGCCAGGTCACCGATCGTGCGAGCGCCGAGCGAGTCCGCGGCGACGCCACTCACGTCGACCAAGGTCCGCTCGCCGCGGTCGAGTGCAGTCCGAAGGCACTGGCTGGTCTCGGGCTCGACACACACGATGCGAACGTGCTCGGGGAGCGAGAGCGCCAGACCCGCGGCGAGTCCTCCACCACCGACGGCGACGATCACGGTGTCGAGGCCAGGCACCTGCTCGGCGAGTTCGACACCCATGGTGGCCTGACCCCCGAGCGTGAGCGTGGCGTCGAACGGGTGGATGCTGAACGCCCCCGTTTCCGCCTGGCGGGCGTCACACGCGGTCTGGGCGTCGTCATAGACGCCCTCGATCACATGAACCGTCGCGCCCTGCCGCCGGATCCGATCGATCTTCACCGGCGAGGAGATCGCCGGCACGAAGATCTCCGCCGCCACACCGAGGGCCTGTGCCACATGGGCCACCGCGATCCCGTGGTTGCCGCCGGATGCCGCGATCAACCCGGCCGGTGGCAGGTGAGTGCCGAGCGCACTGTTGAAGCTGCCCCGGGCCTTGAATGAGCCGGCGTGTTGCAGCGACTCGAGTTTCAGGACGAGGTCGACCGAACCGTCACTCCCGAAGGCGCCTCGCCCGGGACGGACCACCGGGGTTCTGCGAACGTGTTCGCGGAGGCGTTCGACGGCAATTGCGATGTCATCGCTGGTCGGAAGCTCAGGCATGCGGCCCAGTGTCATCCGCCGCGATGGGATCACGCAACGCGGTGCAACCAGATCGGTTCGCTGACACCCTTCACGCGGGCGGGCCCGACCGGGCGCATCACTCTCGGACGAGAGCCATTCGCGGCGGAGCGCACGACGGCCTCGGACGCCAGCAATTCGCCGGGACCGGCGAGGTCACAGACTCGGGCTGCGATGTTGACGGTGGAGCCGACGAGATCGTCGCCCCGCACGAGTGCCTCTCCGTGGTGGAGCCCCATGCGAACCGCAAGCGGAAAGCCCTCGTCGGTGCGAGCGGTCTCGATGGCCTCACGCAACTCGAGCGAAAGGCTCAGAGCATCGGCCGTGCCTTCGAACCAGATCATCAGTCCGTCACCGATCTCCTTGACCACGCGAGCATCGGGATCCGCCCCCAGAACCCCGTCGACGAGGGTGCGCTGGCGATCGAGCACATCGAGTGCCGCCCCATCGCCACGGCCATCGTTGAACTCGGTGAAACCGACGAGATCCGTGAAAAGCACGGCTCCGCTCACCGACGTGGCACTCATCGGGCGGTGACCGAGACCTTCCCGGTACCGGAACGGGCGAGTACGACACAGTCGGTGTCGTCAGGTCGTGCCTCGCCGGCCTCGTCGGCCGTGATGCGGTGGATTCGTACGCCGGCCGGGTACCGAACCTCGATCCTGCCGGACACGGTTTCGGCCTCGACGTCGGCGGCGCGCAGGACGCCGATGTCGATACGCCCCGAGACGCTGTGAGCGAGTGCCGGCCCATCCACCTCCCGGACCTCCACCCGACCGCTCTTCGAGGAGACGTCGGCGAGCCCGCAATGCTCAACCTGCACGGGTGCGCTGATCGAGTGAGCACGGCACTCGGTCTCCACACGTCCGATGTCGATACGGCCGGATGTGGTGCGAACGTCGGCGGTTCTGGCGCGGTCGAGATCCACTCGTCCTGAGACACTGACGATCGCGACGTCGCCGAGCCTCCCGCGAACGTCGACCCGTCCGGACTCGGTGCCGATGACGACATCGATGCCCTCCGGCACCGTGACATCGATGTTCTGCACTCCGCTGTCGATGGTGACGACATCGCCGACGTGCGCGAGTTCGGCCCGCTTCGACACGGTGACCTCCGCACCCGGCCGCGCCTGGATCTGAACCCGTCCGCTCGTCGCCGCTATCCGAACCGTCGATGCTGCGCTGGTACCGGCCATGAAGCGACAGTAGGAGCAGCCGGGGGAGGGGACAAGGAATCACGGCCCGATGGAGGTGTCGCATCCGTCACGTCCCGCGAGCACGAACGCGGTCAGATGCAGCGTTTCTTCTCAGGCTCGAGAAGCCGAACGTCGATGAGGGGTGGTGCCCATTCGCGTCGTCGGTGCCCTCGTCGCAGTTCTCGCTGCCTTGCTCGTCGCTCTGCCCGGCTGCAGCAGCGAACCCGTGGCGAACCCGGTGGCCGGGGCTGAACGGCGAGTGGGCTCCGACCTGACCGCACAGCAGTTCGCTCTTCGCACCGATTCGCGGCATTTCCGGATTCGCGCCGGGGAGTCGATCGTGGTGCCGGTGTCCCTCTTCAGCGCAGGGGAGTACGGCGGGCCGCTGTTGCCCGACCTCGACGCATCGGGGCTTGCCGAGGGCATCACGGTGAGCGGGTTCCCGGACATCGTCGACCTCGGAGGCGACAACTCACCTGCGTTCTATGTCGTGATCACGGCTGGCGTGTCCACCCCGGTCGGGCCAGGCGGGTATGCGGCGATCCGGTTCTCGGATCCCGACGATGTCGACAATCAGGCCGACTCGGAGGAGGGACTGACCCTCGACGTCGTCGGCCCGGGTACGACGATCGGGCCGGTCGCCGGCATCGACTTCGTCGTCTCCGATGGCGCGCCGACAGCGTTCGCGACGATCAGCACCGACGTGGCCGGCGACGCACCACTGGATCTCACCACGCTGGCCGTGGTCGATGAGCCGACGATCGGTTCACTCACCGTCAGCGACGATGGCACGTTCGTCTACTCGCCGAATCTGCCGGGTGGCGATTAGGCGAGTTATCGAGTCTGTGACACGAACGGACTCTGCACGATAGGTGAACTCCGCTTCTGGACGGGCTGACGACCGCCACCGGCGGTCCCCACCGACGAGCGACTACGGTCGATCCATGGGTGCTCCAGTAGTCGATCAGATCAATGTCGTCGTCGCCGACGTACCGGCCGCCACACAGTTCCTGGAAGGCCTCGGCGTCGAGATGCTGTGGGCCTCGGGGGAGTGGCAGCACCATCATCGTGGCGTTCCGACCTCCACCTCGGTCGACATCCGCCACGACCTCGATGAACCCGAATTCGCCATCGATCTCGACAGTGGTGCCTTCGCCCATCTCTGGGGGGGCCTGTCGCCGTTGTTCAGCGGTGTCGTCGTGAACCTGCGGACCGAGAGCCGCGAGGAGGTTGATCGACTGCACGAGCGGGCTGTCGAACTGGGGGGGGTCAGTGTCTCAAGGCGCCCTACGACACCTTCTGGGGCGCCAGATACGCCGTGGTCAGTGCGCCCGGTCCCATGGTGGTCGGCTTGATGAGTGCCTCGGACCCGGCGCGGCGAACAGCGCCGCCACACCCCGACAGCATCTGAGGACACCGATGGCTGATCCGATCCGCTACACGTCGCGCGGGGACTTCGACAGTGCGGAGGCCAATCGACTCCATGCCGACGCGTTCCAGACCCGCGTCTTCACCGATGATGAGTGGGACTGGAAGGCACAGGTCCACGGGCACAGCCGCGGGTGGGTGACCGCACGCGATGGAGAGTCGCTTGTCGGCTTCGTGAACGTCATCTCTGACGGATTCGTCCACGCATGGATTCAGGACGTGATGGTCGACCCGGCCCGGCAACGGACGGGAACGGGACGGGAGCTCGTCCAAGCCGCCCGAGACGGCGCCATCACGGCTGGATGCGAGTGGTTGCACGTCGACTTCGACGACGAACACACGACGTGCTACATCGATGCCTGCGGGTTCACGCCGAGCAGAGCGGGGTTGATTGACCTGACGGGTGAATGAAACGCCGGAAATCATCGTTATGTTAGGCTACGGAGAAACCCGCACCGGGTGACCCTTCGACTCGATCGTGCTGCGGATTTGGTCCATGGCCGGGATCGAAGTTCACGTCACCCACGGCGTGGACGACGAGATCGCGCTGACACCGGATGGTCTCCTCTGCGGGCAGAAGCTCAGGCCGCCCCGCGTGGCGGTGCAGGAAGGTCGCCAGCTGTCCCCGGATGACATAGCGGTCGGGCGAGTACTGGCCGTGCCCGGTCCCCGTCGTGATCCCAGCCGCGGACAACCAGCTCACGACCTCCTGTTGCCAGGGAGCAGCCACATCCGTGAAACCGTGCGGCACCGAGGGTGACGGGTCCTCATAGCGATACAGAAAGGCCGCGAACTGGCCACGTGTCACCGGATCGTTGGAAGCGAACCGACCGCGGCCGACGCCGGTGGTGATTCCCTCCCCCGCCATCCATGCCACCGCGTCGACCGCCCAGGCGGCCGACACGTCATCGAACGGGGGCGACGACTGCGGCACCGGTTCACCGGCGAGCCGATGGAGAAAAGCAGCTGCCTCCGCGCGGGTCAGGATTCGACCCGGTTCGAAGCAGCCGGGGCTCGTACCGGTCGTGAGACCACGTTCGAGCAACCAGGCCGCCCCGTTCTCGTCGAGGTGCCGGGTTCGACATCGGCGAATCGGGCGTCCGCCGGTGCCACTGCGGCCAGCGCGATGAGCACAGTCACCTCCAGTGTTGCGCCGACCTGCCCCGTCCGCCTGCCCACACCACGAACGCTACTCGTCGGTAGGGTTCGCGGTTGTGACCGACCGCCGACGACTCGCCGTTCGCCTGACCGCCGACGCGCTTCGTCATGTTCGTGGTGGTCACCCATGGGTCTACGACGGCTCGATCACGTCGGTGTCGCATGAGGGGGAGGCGGGCGACCTCGCGGTCGTCTTCGACGACAAGCGGCAGTTCGCGGCGATCGGGTTGTGGGACCCCCACTCCCCCATCCGAATTCGGATCCTCCACACGGGTAAGCCGGCCCAGATCGACGGCGCGTTCTGGCGTCAGCGACTCGAGGCGGCCTTCGCCCATCGCCAAGCACTTCTCGACGACCCCGACAACACGGGGATCCGACTCGTCAATGGCGAGAACGACCGACTCCCCGGCCTGATCGTCGATCAGTACGCCGATGTCGTCGTGGTCAAGCTCTACTCGTCTGCGTGGGCTCCGCATCTCGACACGATCACCAACGTGATCGTCGAACTGCGCGCGCCCACGACGATTCTCCTCCGGCTGGCTCGAGACACCGCCCGCCACATCGCCGCACCGCTGGCCGATGGCTTGCTCCTTCACGGTCCCGCGGCCCCCGACCGCGTCTGGTTCAAGGAGAACGGGCTCTCGTTCGGTTGCTCGCCGGCAAGCGGCCAGAAGACCGGCACGTTCCTGGATCAGCGTGACAACCGTGCGCTCGTTGCTCGCCATGCCACGGGAGCGAGCGTCCTCGACGTGTTCTGCTGCAGTGGCGGCTTCACCGTCCATGCCGCCGCGGCGGGCGCAAGGCTCGTGCACAGCGTGGATCTCTCGGCGCACGCGATCGACGAGGTCGCCGCCAACCTGGCCGCCAACCAGGCGGTCATCAGCGCCGACCTGACCGCCGAGTCCACAGTGGGCGATGCATTCGAGGTGATGGAACAACTGGTTCGCGACGGTCGCCGCTTCGACGTCGTGGTCATCGATCCACCATCGTTCGCCCCCAGGGAGGCGGCGGTGCCGATGGCGCGACGGGCCTACCAACGGCTGACCGCGCTCGGTCTCCAGCTCGTCGAGGACGGCGGTCTGCTGTTCCAGGCGTCGTGTTCGAGTCGGGTCGACGCCGAGGACTTCTACGCCACCATCCGTCGTCAGGCCGATCTCTCGGGCGTGACGCTCACCGAGGTCGAGCGCACGGGACATGCGCTAGATCATCGGATCGACTTCGTTCACGGCGTCTACCTCAAGGCGCTGCTCGCTCGGGTCGACCGCTGATCAGTCCATCTGCTGGTTGAAGACCGGCGGACGCTTCTCCAGGAACGCCATGATCCCCTCGGCGGCATCGGCCGTGCCCATCGTGGCGTGGACACCCGCCCGCTCGCCCGCCAGCAGTTCGTCGAGGGTCTTGTCCTCGCTGTCGTGCAGTGTGTCGAGCATGGCTTTCACCGCAAGGCGAGGCTGGGTGGCGAGCTCGGAAGCGAGTGCGATCGCTCGGTCCTTCAGTTCCGCAAGTGGCCAGACCTCATTGACCAGGCCGATGCGCAGGGCTTCGGGTCCGGAGATCTTCTTGGCTCGCAGGATCATGTCGATGGCGTGGTTGCGGCCGACACACTTGGCCAGGCGAGCGCTCCCGCCCCACGCAGGTGTCGTGCCGAGATCCATCTCGGGCAATCCGATCTGTGCACCCTCCTCGGCCGCCAAACGGAACGTGCAACCGAGGGGAAGTTCCAGTCCACCACCCAGGCAGTAGCCGAACAGGGTCGCCACCGAGGGCTTGCCCATCGTCTCGATCCGGCCGATCACGTTGATCCGTTGATCGAAAAAGGCATCGGGACCACCCCGCTCGGCAATCCCTGACCCGAGCTCCTTCAGGTTCATACCAACCGAGAAGTTGGTCGTCCCCTCCGCAGTGATGACGAACGCTCGGATCGCATCATCGGCAGCGATGTCCTCTATCACGCCCTCGAGTTCGTCGATGAAGGCCAGACTCATGCGGTTCAACGGGTCGTCGTTGATCGAGACGATGGCGACACCATCGTTGCGCTTCGTGAGAATGAGCGGTTGTTCGTCCATGGCGTTGCTCCGTTACGGTGACCGGTCATGAGCATGCCCGATCCGGCCTCGGTGTGGGAAACCCGATACGAAGGTGTCGACGGCTATCTGTATGGCACCGAGCCAAGCGACTTCCTGGCATCTCAGGCCTGTGGGGTCGCCGTCGGCGACGTCTTGTGCCTCGCCGACGGTGAAGGACGCAACGGCGTGTTCATGGCCGAACTCGGCCACCGCGTGACCTCGATCGATCTCACCCGCGCTGGCATGGAAAAGGCCCGCCGGCTGGCCACAGAGCGTGGCGTGGAACTGTCGACCATTGTCGCTGACCTGGGCCTTTATGACATCGGCATCGAATGCTGGGACGCCGTCGTGTCGATTTTCGCCCACATGCCGCCGCCGGTTCGGCGGACTGTTCACGCCAACGTCGTCGCTGCGCTCCGTCCCGGCGGCGTGCTCATCCTCGAGGCGTACACGCCCGATCAGATCGGCCGCGGTACGGGCGGCCCGCCGGTGCCCGAGATGACCATGAATCTCGATTCGCTCCGTGACGAACTCGACGGCCTCGTGTTCGAGCACGAGCTGGAGATGATCCGGTCCGTGGTCGAGGGCCCCGGACACACCGGTGATGGCGCGGTCGTTCAGGTGATCGCCCGGAAGCCTGAGTAGCCGTCTCTAGGCGGAGACGCCTCCATCGATCACGAGCTCGGTCCCGGTGACGTAGCTCGACTCGTCGCTGGCGAGGAACAACACGCCGTTGGCGATGTCCTGGCCGGTCCCCAGCACACCGTTGGGTACGGCCATGGCGGCCAGTTCCTTTGGGTCCAGCTCGGCGGACCCATCCTCCTGGAATGCGGGGTTGAGCTTCGTCCAGATCGGCGTGTCGATGATTCCGGGGTGCACGGAGTTCACCCGGATCGACCAGCCATTCTGCGCACACTCGAGAGCGACCCCCTTGGTGAAGAGGCGGACACCACCCTTCGTCGCGTTGTATGCGGCCAACCTCGCGCTGCCCTTCAGTCCGGCGACCGACGACATGTTGATGATCGAGCCGTTGCCGGACGTTCGCATGGCCGGGATGCACGACTTGATCCCCAGGAAGACGCCGTCGAGATTGATCGCCTGCTGACGCTGCCAGTCCACCAGCTCCATCTCGACGATGCTGCCCCCGATCGCGATGCCGGCGTTGTTGACCAACACATTGAGTCCCCCGAACCGTGCGACGGTGGCGGCGACGACGTCTGTCCATTCCTGCTCACTGGTGACGTCGTGGTGGAGGAACTCGGCGGTGCCGCCCTCATCGCGGATGAGCGACGCCACATCTGCCCCGAGATCGTCCTGGACATCGGTCACCATCACGGCCGCACCCTCCGACGCGAGACGTTCGGCACAGCTCCGCCCGATCCCCGAGGCGCCCCCGGTCACAAGTGCAACCCTGCCGGTCAACCGGCCTCTCGTCTGCTCGTCGCTCATATCGCTCCTCTGGCCGCTGGACTCGGTCGATCCGATTGCGATGAGTCTGGCATCTCTCAGAGTGGCGACACCCATCGGTGGCCCGAGCGGCGACCGTCCGCCAGGTACCGTGGACCCGATGTCTGAGGACGACCGGATCGAGCTGACGTACCGACTCTGGAGCACCGGAGCCGACGACTCGTTCGAGGAGTACATCAACCATCTACGCAGCCTGCTCCCCCGTCATCGGGGCCTGATGGAGCGGCGGGTTCGGCCCGTTGAGGACGGGCCGGCGGCCCCCGACGCCCTCATCGTGTTCAGCTTCCCCGACGTGCCGTCGATCGATGGCTTCCTTCGTGATCCGCTCCGAGGTGATGCCGAGGATCTTGCCGTACGGGCCGTTTCGCGTTCGATGATCACCGATGGGCGTCATCGGTCCGCCAATCCGAGCGAAGCCGACATCGTGACGCTTCGCGCACCCGAGTGAGCAACCCCCACGCCGGATCGACTCCCGGCGTTGAATGCCGGCAGTCGACGATCCACGGATTGGGAGCCTTCGCCACGCGCTCGTTCGACGTCGGGGACCATGTCGGCACGTATGTCGGCACGCCGACCGACGACGACGGCACACACGTGCTCTGGGTCGAGACGGATGACGGCGGCTGGCGAGGCATCGACGGCACCGGCGTGCTGCGGTTCCTCAACCACAGCCGCACTCCCAACGTCGAGTTCGACGGATCCGAGCTACATGCGATCGTCGCGATCAAACCCGGTGACGAGCTGACGTTTCACTACGGCGAGGAATGGGAAGCGTTCATCGAGGCCGGGTACTCAGAAGAGGAATAGCCGTCAACCGTCGTTGATCCAATGCGCGATCGGCCCCGCCAGGCCATCGCGGAGACGCCAGCCCCGGCCCCGCTCGAGCTGTTGGTGCACGAATGCCTTGGCTCCGGCAAAGGCATCAAGGGGCTCGGCGCCCCTGGCCAACAAGGCGGTGGTCGCCGCGGCGAACGTGCAGCCCGATCCGCGGACATGGGGTGTGTCCAGCCGTTCCCCGGCGAGATGGTGCACGGCGCCGGAGCGGTTGATCGCCACATCGGTGGCGACATCGGCGAGTGAGCCGGCGGTGACCACCACCCACTCGGCGCCGAGACCGGCAAGCGCTTCGGCCGCGTCCTCGATCTCCGGCACGGTCGTGAGCGACCGCCCGGCGAGCAGCGACGCTTCGGCAAGGTTCGGCGTGAGCACGCGTGATCGTGGGATGAGTTGGTTTCGGTAGGCCGCCTCGACCTCCGGTGGTGCGAACTGCACCCCTCGTCCATCGACGAGTACCGGATCGACGACCGGGGCGGGGAGCTGCCCGTCGTCGATCAACTCGGCGATCAGTCCGACGGTCTCTGCCTCGCGGATCATGCCGGTCTTGACCCCATCGATCGAGAACTCACCGACCACGGCGGCGATCTGAGCCGCGACGAACGGAGCCTCCATCGGCACCGCGCGACTGACAGTGCTCAGCGTCTGTGCCGTGACCGCGGTGACGGCCACTGTGCCGTGGACCCCGAGTGCGGCATAGGTCGCCAGATCGGCCGCCAGCCCAGCACCACCGAGAGGATCGTGGGCCGCGACGGACAGCGCGACGGTAGGAACAGGGAGAGCCACGGATCAGATGGTGCCACACGCGATGATGAGTGCATGTCCACCAAGGGTCGCCATCTTCTCGCCTCACCCGCGCTCGTCGACCCCAACTTCGACCGCACGGTCGTGTTCATGCTCGAGCATGGGGACGAAGGCGCGCTCGGGGTCGTCCTGAATCGCCCGAGTGAACTCCCGGTCGCCGGCACGATCGATGATTGGAAGGACCTCGCTCCCGAACCCGGTGTGATCTTCGTCGGCGGTCCGGTCTCGGCCTCGTCGGTGATCGCCCTCGCCACCGAACCAGCCGATCCCACAACCGACCACTGGAACGAGGTGGCCCCCGGGCTCGGCACGGTCGATCTCGACAGTGATCCGAGTGCCGTCCCGGGTATTGCCATGGTGCGCATGTTCGCCGGCTACGCCTCGTGGGCACCCGGCCAGCTCGACGCCGAATTGCTCGACGATGCCTGGATCGTCGTTGACGCCGAAGCCACCGACATCCACACAACCGACCCCGACGAACTCTGGTGG
>JAERSO010000171.1 GCA_016845585.1 Acidimicrobiaceae bacterium
GACCGACACCATCATTCGCACGGACGTCGAGGCGCCGATCCGCGATGATTCGGCCGATGAACCCATCGTGACCGCCGCTCCCGCGGCGGTGACGGGAGCCGAAGGAAGCGCCGAGCGCGACGTGGGAGCCATCTCGTCTCCCTGGGACAACGCCCCGGCGATCAGCCTGCTCACGGGCGACCTTCTCGACCTTGTCGAATACGACGTCGGAATCGAACGAGTCGCCGGACTCCTCAACTCCATCAGTCCCCCATTCGCACTCTCCGAACCGACACGGACGACCCACGATTCGATCGAACTCGTCGCGGCCGAGACGAACCAGCCGTTCGCGGCCCGGGCACTCACCGACGCGGGCAACCCACTCGGCGACGTGTGGGTGATCGCCGGGGGCGATGCGGCGAGCGATGCCTACCTCGACGCGGCGAAAGTGGTGTGGTCCGACGAGGAATCCCTCGACGGACACAGCCCGGGGCCTGGCATCCGATTGTCGTTGATCAGCGACGATGGCAGCGAGGCGCTGTGGGTTCGCCATGCCGCCGACCACCTCGTGTTGCTCTGAGTGCCCTCGGGTAGCGATCCGGTGCCGCTGGCCGTCTTCGTCGGCCACCTCCACTGACCGCTTTCTTTTACGCAGTGGTAGCCTTGCTTTATGGCTATCTCCCTTCCACCGCTCCCATACGCTGACAACGCGCTCGATCCCCACATCTCGGATCGCACGATCAGCTTCCACTACGGCAAGCACCATGCTGCCTACGTGAACAACCTCAACGGGCTGATCGAGGGCACCGAGCTCGCCGACTCGTCGCTCGAAGAGATCATCGCCGCGGCCGAGCCCGGTGGGCTCTACAACAACGCCGCCCAGGTCTGGAACCACACCTTCTACTGGAACTCGATGCGCCCGAGTGGCGGAGGCGACCCCTCCGGCGACCTCGCCGCCGCAATCGATGCCAGCTTCGGCTCCGCCGATGCATTCAAGACACAATTCGCTACCGACTCGGTCGGCAACTTCGGTTCCGGGTGGACCTGGCTCGTCAAGAATGACGACGGCCTCGCCATCGTCAAGACCGATGACGCGGACACCCCCATCAAGCACGGCCAGACACCCTTGCTCACGATCGACGTGTGGGAGCACGCCTACTACCTCGACTACCAGAACGCTCGGCCGGCCTACGTCGAGACATTCATCGAGAAGCTCGTGAACTGGGAGTTCGCTGCCGCGAACTTCGCCGCCTGACGAACCCTCGGGTCACCGCGTCGGCGGGCGCCCGGTTTCGACGAAGTCGATCGCTTCGCCGACGTTGCGCGTCACGAACCGTTCGAGTCGCGGCGCGGCCAGGAACCGACCGGTTGCCAGGAGCGGCAGGTCGGACCCTGTGGCCTGGGCCTCCTCGATCGACGCCTTCGCCATCTTGATCAGGTGGGCAACGACGATGAACGAACCGGCGCCATCGGCGAGTGAGGCCTCGATGAGTGCCTCGCCCGCGGCATCGGGGCCGGCCGCCCGGATCGCGGCGACCGTGGCGTCCACCTCGCCGCGACGGATGAGGCCGGCGATGTCACCCTCGGCCGCGTCCGGGTTGAGCTCGGCCCCGACCGTGCTCCTTCGCTCCATTCGACCTGTGTCGAACGCGAGCCACACCTCCCACATCGCCTGCCGGACCGTGGCGGCACCAGGGTGCGCACGGTACGCCCAACGGGCGGCGCGAGCGGCGGTGAGGCCGTGCGTGATATCGAGCCAGCCGAAGTCCTCGCTGAGGTCGTACTCGACTTCCAGGTCGTACCGCAGCAATCGTCGGCTGACAGCGAGCGAGACAGCGTCGAGAAGTCGCTCGACTCCCGCGCCGGCCTCGAGTGCGGCAACCGCCCGGGCGATCGGTGGCTCGCTCGCTTCCAAGATGTCATCGACGAGCGTGGGATCGCTCCACTGTGGGTCGGCCGTCACTTCCGCCAGCGCCTCGAAGTCGAGAGATCGCATCGCCGCAACGGTCCCCGACATGTACGGGAGTGTGTCCTCCCGAGTTCCCCATGTCGTCGCCAGAGCAAGCTGGGCGAGCACCACGTCGGCGTGATGCCAACCGGTGCGCTCCAGGAGTTCGAATGCCTTCTGCGTGTAGATGATCCCATGGCCGTATCCGAGATGGTGCATGGACGAGGCTTCGATGAAGAGCCGGCGCGTCTCCTCCAGTGTGCTCGTGGCGGCGAGATGCCGGGCGGCCGCCATGGCGCCATCGGCACCCTCTGACTCGATCAGCGCGAGAAGGTCACCCGCCGCGGCGTCCGGCGTCGGGCGGGGGTTGCGCCCGCGCGTCGGCTCGGAGAGCGCCGCGAGTCCCTGGACGAGGGGCAGGGTCCGGTCGGCGCCATCACGATCATCGGCGAACGCCAGACAATCGATGGCCGTGGCCATGGCGTGACCGGGACCCCACTCCTCGCGTGGGAAGGAGTGTTCGAAGCCGACCCAGGCGATGTCGTGGGGGTGCGCGCCGTTCGCGAGGAGCCGCGCCGTGTCACGGGCGACCTGGCCCATGTAGTTCGATTCGATTCCGCTGAGCAGGCTCGGCCAGAGGCGCTCGCGCTCTTCCTCCGCCGTCGGCTCCACAACGGTGACCTCCACCCGGCCCTCGCAGATGTCGACCCGATGACACGCGACGTCCTCCTCGCCCATCACGCATTCACCGGTGTCAGCCCGGAACTTCCAGTTGTGCCACTGGCAGGTGACGAGATCACCGTCGAGTGCACCGGTCACCAGGCCGTAGCCCTGGTGCGGACACGCATTGTCGAGCGCATGGACCCCGCTGGCCGTGCGGATCACGGCGACCCGGCGCTCCCCCACCTTCGCCATCTTCATGTCGCCGATGGCCAGATCATCGAGATCGGCGACATGGGCAGTGGTTGTCCGGTCAGTACCGGTGTCGTTGATTGTCATGCTCATGGTCCGGATGGTAAAAGTTCAAGTATACTTGAAGTCAAGGTGGTTTCTCGAAGAATGCCCGACTCCGATCTATTGACCGTAGGACAGGTGGCCGATCGCTGTGGGATCGCCGCGTCCGCCGTCCGCTACTACGACGAACGCCAACTCATCCGGTCGGTTCGCACCGATGGCGGTCAGCGCCGTTTCGCTCGCGACACCATCCGCCGCATCGCGTTCATCACGGCCGCGCAGGCGGTCGGTCGCAGTCTCGCGGAGATCACCGAGACCCTGGAGACCCTGCCGGCACGCCGGACCCCGACCCACGACGACTGGAACAAGGTCGCCTCGATGTGGCGACCACGGCTCGACGAACAGATCGCTCGGCTCCGGGCACTGCGGGATCAGCTCGACGCGTGCATCGGCTGTGGCTGTCTGTCGCTCGAGCGATGCGCCATGTACAACCCGAGCGACATCGCCGCCGAGCTCGGTGATGGCCCCCGCTACCTCCTCGGGGATTCCGCATCAGACGTCATCGACTGAGCCGCGGACGCTGGGCCATGATGTCGCCATGGCTCTGACAGCTCAGCCCCCGGAATGGACCGACGCTGCGCCGGTCAAGATCAGCGCTTCGCGCGAGATCGTGGCGTCACCGGACGACATCTTCGCCGCGCTCGCCGACCACGAGACCTGGGTCGAGTGGTTTCCGAAGATCACCAAGGTCGAACGATACGGCGACTTGCAGGACGGCGTCGGATCGAACCGGCGAGTCCACATCGGCAGGGTCGAGGTCGACGAGGAGTTCATCCTGTGGGAGCCCGGGAAAGCGTGGGGCTTCACCTCGCTCGAGGTCCGCGGCGCGCCCAACACGCTCGAGTCGTTGAACGAGCGGGTCTCGATCCAACAGCTCAGCCCCGACCGCTGCCGGGTCACCTACCTGATGGCATTCGGCCCTCGGCCTCGTCTCACATGGCTCTTCGACAGGGTCCTGCGCAAGCCGTTGACCAAGAACCTCCGGGCCGCCCTCGCTGGTCTTGACGACCGGCTCACTCGGCCCAGGCCTTGACCTTCTCGATGTCGTGCAGCGGGTTCTCGCCCATCGGTGAAACCTGCAGGTGGGTGACGCCCGAAGCGCGGTAGGCCTCGACGCGTTCGCGCACCCAGCCCTCGTCGCCCACGAGTGCGGTGGCGTCGAGGTACTCCTGCGGGATCAGCGCCATGGCCTCTTCCTTCTTGCCCGCGAGGTAGAGGTCTTGGATCTGTTCGGCTTCATCTTCGTAGCCGTACTTGCGGAAGATGTTGTTGTAGAAGTTCTTGCCCTTCGCACCCATGCCACCCACATAGAGCGCTGTCATGAACCGACCCATGTCGCGGATCTTGCCCGCCTGCTCCTTGTCGTCGGTGATGGCGAGCGCGCCACCCGCGGAGATCTGCAACTCCCCGAGCCCCGGGTCGCGGTTGGCCTTGCCCCGGGCGATGTCGTCACCCCAGACGTCGCCCGCCTTCTCCGGGAAGTAGAAGACCGGGAGCCAGCCATTGGCGACCTCGGCGGTGAGCTCGACGTTCTTCGGGCCGAGCGAGGCGAGATAGATCGGGATCTCGCTGCGGACGGGGTGGTTGATCAGCTTGAGCGGCTTGCCCAGGCCGGTGCCCCGGTCCTCCGGGAGCGGGAGCTTGTAGATCGGACCGTCGTTCGTGACGACCTCGCGCTTCCAGACCTTGCGGCAGATGTCCATGATCTCGCGCTGACGGCCGAGTGGCTTGGTGTACGGCATGCCGTGCCAGCCCTCGATGACCTGCGGGCCGGACGCACCGAGCCCGAGGATGAACCGACCGCCCGACACGGCATCGAGGCCGGCCGCGGTGGAGGCGATGGTGGTCGGCGTACGGGAGTAGGTGTTGAAGATGCCCGAGCCGAGCTCCATCGTCTCGGTCATCGCCGCGAGATAACCGAGAATCGACACCGAGTCGAAGCTGTAGAGCTCGGCCACCCAACCGAGATCGACTCCGGCCAGTTCGAGGTCACGGGCTTCCGCCGCAGCAAGCCGCGGGTCGCCGGAGTAGTTGAGCATCATCGAAAGCTTCATGACCGCGACCCTACGGCGTCTTGCGACAGGCGGGGACATCGGCGAGCCTGGGAGGATGAACGCTGACCTCGGACCCGACATCGCCACTGCGGCGGCCGCCATCGACGATCACACGATCGAGCTGCGCCGCGCCATCCACCAGGATCCCGAGCTCGGCCTCGACCTGCCGCGCACGCAGAAGCGGATCACCGACGCACTCACCGGCCTCGGCCTCGACATCACCCTCGGCGAGTCGACCACATCGGTGGTCGCCGATCTCGACTCGGGCAGGCCCGGCCCCACGGTCCTGCTGCGCGGCGACATGGATGCCCTGCCGCTGCAGGAGGACTTCCCGCTCGACTTCAAGTCGCAGAACGACGGCAAGATGCACGCCTGCGGCCACGACACGCATGTGGCAATGCTCGCCAGCGCCGCCCGACTGCTGGCCGGCAACAAGGACAGCTTCACCGGCAAGGTGCGCTTCATGTTCCAGCCCGGCGAAGAGGGCTTCCACGGCGCCAAGTACATGATCGACGAGGGAGTGCTGGAAGGCGTCGACCGCGCCTTCGCCATCCACGTCACCGCCAACAGCCCCGCCGGAATGATCGCCACCCGGGCAGGTGCGTTGTTGGCCTCCGCCGACAAATTCGAGATCACCATCCACGGCGCGGGGGACACGCGTCGGCCCCGCACAACTGCACCGACCCGATCCCCGCCATGGGTGCGACGATCACCGGGTTGCACACGATGGTCGGTCGCTCCCTCGACGCCACGAAGTCGGGCGTGGTCACAGTGGCCCACGCCCGTGCCGGCACGACCAACAACATCATCCCGCCAGTGGCCTGGATGGAGGGCACGATTCGATCCCACGACGAGAAGACCCGCGACACCCTGAAGACGAACCTCGTGCGCGTGGCCGAAGGAACTGCCGCGGCACACGGCTGCTCATGCAAGGCCCATATCGAGGCCGGCTACCCAGTCACGGTCAACCACGACGACCAGGCGGAGCTCGTGGGCGACGTCACCCAGGCCGTGCTCGGAGAGGACTCGTTCTCTCTCATGGCCAACCCGATCATGGGCGCCGAGGACTTCAGCTATGTGCTCCAGCACGTGCCGGGGGCGATGGCGTTCCTCGGCGTGTGCCCCGAGGACGAGCACCACACCACCGCCGCCCCCAACCACTCCAACCTGATGCGCGCCAACGAGGACTCGCTGAAGAACGGCGTCGCCATCTACGCCGCGATGGCAATGGCGGGCTGACCGCAGGGGTTACATGGTGAAGCGGAGGTTGCGGGCGGCCTTGTCGCCCCATTCGTCGCTGCCGGTCCAGGAGATGCGGCCCGCGTCGATGCGTTCCTGCGGGTCGACTCGACCGCACGCGAGCATGATGAACGTCTCGGTGTCGGCGGTGAGCTCGACCGTGGGGTCGTCGAGCGAGTCGACGATCGCGGCGCGGCCGTCGATGGCGGCGTGGATGTCCCGCTCGACGCCTCCCGTGACGTGCACCGTGATGCTCATGCCGTCCTCGAGTCCGATCTTCTTACCGACGATATAGCCCATCGACCGGTTGACCTCGTCGAGCGCCATGGTGGCGGTGTCGCCACCATCGGGCAGCTGAAGCCCCAGGGGTAGGCCGACGTCTCGGGCATGCACCCACAGATCGAAGATCCGGATGCGGAGGAAATCGCCGTACGTCTGGGGGCCGACCGGGGTGATGCTCGGCGCCGCGGCCGCGCCGGCGTCGAAGCTGCGGAGCTCGGCGAGCCGGGCCGCAGTGAGATCCGCAACCGCGGCGTTGAACTCGGCGCCGGTCATCGCATTGGCTTCCTCCATCCACGGGCCAACGACCTCGAACGGCGGCGGGTTGTCGGTGGACGGGGCCCACCCGAGAAGCACCTTCTCCACGCCGATGGCGTGGGCGACACACTCCCGAACGGTCCACGCCGGACACAGTGACTGGACCTGCCACTGCTCGTCGGTGAGGTCAGCCGTGATGCCCGCGATCTCGGCAAAGGCGGTCTCATGGGCGCTGATGTAGTCGTCGAGCGTGTGGTTCATGGGACGGAACGCTAAACCGCGCGACCTGCGCGTGACGAATAGAAGGCATACCCTTGTCAACGCAGCGGGTCGGAGACTGCATGTTCATTCGTCGAACCATCACGGCCGTCGCCGCGTTCGCTCTGTTGTCAGGAGGCATCGCCCTCCTTCCCGGTGCCGCGTCGGCGCACGACGAATCGGAGTTCGAACACCTCGTCGCACCCTTCGAATGCGACACCGAATGGGCGGGCGGAACCCGCGGCGGTCACGGTCAGAACGACTGGAACCTCGACATCAACCGCACGTCGCTCGTCTGGCCCGATCGCCAGCACGACCTGGGCCAGCCCCTCCTGGCGCAGGGCGACGGCGTCGTGGCCTACGTCGGTCTCCACGTGAACGCCGGCACCTACCTCGACATCGACTACGGCCACTACACCGTCCGCTACGTCCACCTCGTCCACGACTCGATCCCCGCCGGCGTCGACCAACGCGGCGACATCGTCCGGCAAGGCGACCTGATCGGGCTGATCGGCGACACGGGCAACGCCACCGGTCACGCCCATCTGCACCTCGAGTACTGGGACAGTCGCGAGATGGAAGTCGCCGAGGGCTGGCGACTCCGCAACGCCGGGTACCCACAGACCGAGGTCACGTTCGACGGCAACGTCATCGACCCCGGGGAGGTCTTCGTCTCGACGAACTGCGTTGATCGGCCCGCCGACACCGTCCTCGGTGCCCATGTGCAGCCGCTCACCGACCCGGAGACGGCCCTCGACTACCTTCTCACCCAGCTCGCCGATTCCACCGAGGCGCTCGACGGCACCACGGATCCCGCCGCGTTCCTCGACGAGACCGCCGGCGGCACGAACGTCTTCGCCCGCATCCCCGGGACCGATCTGGCCGGCGAGACCGTGCTGGTGTCGACGTCGTACACGTCACCATCGAACTGCGGGGCCGAGGAAGCGCCGATCCCCTGTGCGGGAGCGACCGAACACGCGGCAAGCACCGCTCTCGTGCTCGAACTCGCCGCCTCCTTGAGCGTGGCACCGGCACCGCCGAGGCGAACGATCGTCTTCTCCTTCTGGGACGATTCCATCGGCGCGGGACAGACAGCACAGGACTGGGTGACCGCATACACCGACACCGCACGCACCGACATCGTCGCCGCCGTGGACTATGGCGTCACCGGTGCGAACGCCACGTTGGAGCTCCGGCCCGACACGCTCGTGTCGCTCACATCGACCTCGGAGTGGCCTTCACTCGACGAGAGCTTCGCGAGCCGGGCGACGACGCTTCACCGGTTCGCCGGCTCCTCCTTCGTTCGCCCCGCGGCAACCGCCCTCGCCGCAGCCCCGTTCCCAGTGCTGGCGTTCTCCGATGTGGCCGGACCCTGTGTGGGCTCCCCGGCTGACGTCCTCGGCGTCGTCGACGAGGCGAAGCTCGGGACCCAACTCGGCGAGGCGATCGCAATGGTCGAGGATCTGGCCTCGACCGATGCCCCGACGACACCAACCGCGCCCGACGCCGCCGCCGACCTGCTGGCCGATGCCGATGCCCTGCTCACCCTTGCCGCGGCCGCTTCGCATCTGCCGGCGGCATACGCAGAACTGCAAGCGCTCGTCGACGAACCACCGGCGCCCATCGAGCCGACCCACCATGCGGTACTGGAGGATGCTCTCCAGCACTTCACGAACACCATCGCAGCCGAATCGTGCCGTGGGAGCGCCGCGCCGGAGCCGTTCACGGACATCAGCCCAGCGTCGTTCGCCCTGGCCGACGCGAGCCTCCTGTTCGATCTCGGCATCACCACGGGCACGTCACCCACCAGCTACTCCCCGCGCGATGACGTCACCCGCGAACAGATGGCAGCATTCATCGCACGGGTTTGGCGACTCGTGCACCCAGATGCGGCCCCCAGCGAACCCGACCCCTTCGTCGACGTGTCCGCCGGCAGCTTCGCCCGCGAGGACATCAACCTGATCTGGGAGCTCGGCATCACCACCGGCACCGGCGACACCTACAACCCAGGCGATGTGGTGACCCGGCGGCAGATGGCGGCATTCCTGTCACGACTGTGGCTCCTTCTGCACCCCGGACTCGAACCGACCGGGGCCCACCCGTTCACCGACATTGATCCCGACGGCTATGCAGCTCCGCACATCGGGCTCATCTACTCGCTCGGCATCACCACCGGCACGTCGGCGACCACCTACTCCCCCGACCAGCACGTGACCCGTGAACAGATGGCGGCGTTCCTGGGGCGGGTCATCCGCGCTCTGGCACCGGCCGCCGGGTGAGTTGGCCCCCGAATCTTATGTCAACCAAACTGGCAACATGAACGACGCTGATCTCCAGAAAGTCGAGGCTGCCCTCGACGCCCTTCTCGCGGCCCACGACCCCAGCAGTGAGGGATACCAGGAGTTCCGCGGCCACCAGTTCGACGCCGGTCTGGCCTGGGTCATGTACCCCGAGGGTCATGGCGGTCTCGGGGTCGCCCCGCAGCTTCAAAAGGTCGTGAACGCCCGGTTGAGCGAAGCGGGCGCACCCCCGATGGATCCCGGCATGTTCTTCATCGCACTCGCCGGGCCGACCATCGTCACCCACGGCTCCGAAGAGGTGAAGAAGCGCTTCCTCCGGCCCATGTGGACCGGTGAGGAGGTGTGGTGCCAGCTCTTCTCCGAACCCGGCGCCGGCTCAGACTTCGCCGGCCTCGGCACCAAGGCCGTCCGCGACGGCGAAGAATGGACCATCAACGGCCAGAAGGTGTGGAACACGTTGGCCCACACCGCCGACTTCGGCATGCTCGTCACCCGCACCGATCCCAACGTGCCCAAGCACCGTGGCATGACCTATTTCGCGCTCGACATGAAGGCCCCCGGCGTCGAGGTGCGTCCGCTGCGCCAGATCACCGGCGAGGCCGAGTTCAACGAGGTCTACATGACCGATGTGCGGGTGTCGGACGACTACCGCATCGGCGCCGAGGGCGAAGGGTGGCGCGCCGCGCTCACCACCTTGATGAACGAGCGCAACGCGATCGGTGGTGGTGGGGGCGGTGGCCCACGCAAGGGTGGCGGGTCAATCGGCCAACTCGTGAAGTTGTGGCACAGCGCGGCCGAACACGAGAAGACCGAGTCGAGCCGCGACGACGTCGCTCAGCTCTGGATCCGCGCCGAGGTGCTGCGTCTCACCAACATGCGCGCCTCCCAGCTCGCGAAGGCCGGCAACCCTGGCCCGGAGGGATCCGTCGGCAAATCGATGATGGCGATCCTCAACCAGGACATCTACGAGAAGGCGATCAGCCTGCAGGGCATGGCCGGCCAGATCGACTTCGACTACACCTTCCGCCGTCCCGAAGCCGTCGACCTCCAGGGCACGAGTCAGGGACCCGGCTATTCATTCCTGCGGGCCCGGGCCAACACGATCGAGGGCGGCACCACCGAGGTGATGAAGAACATCCTGGGCGAACAGGTCCTCGGCCTCCCCGGCGAACCCCGCGTCGACAAGGAAATCCCCTGGATCGACGTCCCCCGCGGCTGAGAACGCACACTGGGGACAGACCCCATCGTGCTCTCTCACCCAAGGCGCTTGAACAGCAGTCGACAGAGTTCATCGAACTCGACATCGCGTCCCCGTAGCTCCCGCGCTCGCCGAACGGCGGAGCGCAGCGAACTGCCGGACGCGTAGTCCAGTGACTCGGCGAGCGATTCGAGGGATCCATCCACGCACTCGGCGACAATCAGCGCCACCAGGAGACGGGGTTCGCTGGCGCGGCCCCTTCCGCCGCTCCTGAGCTCGCCCTGATCGACGCCGGTCAGCGACTGCACCTGCGCACGGACCTCGGTGATCGTGACCGGCGCGGTTCGCCCCGACTCCACGAATTCGCGGTAGCTGCTGGAGCCTCCGAGCAGGTCGAGCACGAGGTCGGTGCGTAGCCAGGCGGGGGGCTGCCTCAAGCCGAGATAGCTCCGGTGGCTGGACCATCGGTAGTCGGCCAGATTCCCGAGCCCTGCGATGTCGAGCGGATTCCGAGCCACATATCGAACTTCGGTCAGCAACTGGCGCTCGTCGGCGATCGGGACTGACCCGAACCGTCCGCGAAACAGTGGGCCATCGACCCCGTGATGATGGTTGAACTGCTGGGTGAACACCTGGCCGAGTCGTGCCATCACCACCGAAACGTTGCCGTTGGGGAAGTGCCCTATGAGGTGAAAGTGGTTTCCCATCAGACAGAACGCATGAATCTCGGCGGAGAAGTCCTTGGTGAACCTGGACAGGAGAGCAACGAACCCCCTCCGATCACGGTCGCTCTGGAAGATGGGCCAGCGTCGCGCTCCTCGATTGAAGAGGTGGTACCAGTTTCCTTCGAGGTGAGTGCGAGCGTGACGTGCCATACGCGCCGAAGCTACGCACGCCCTGTGACACCGAACGAGAAAGCACGATGGGGTCTGTCCCCAGCGTGCTTTCTGGCATGATCCTGCGGTGAGCACTCCGTTCCGGGACATCGATGCGATCAATGCCGAGGCAACCGGCGAGTGGGGCGAGTTCGGAGCCGAGGTCGCGGTGACCCAGGAGATGATCAATGGTTTCGCCGACCTCACCGGTGATCACCAATGGATCCATGTCGACGTGGAGCGGTGCGAGCGGGAGAGCCCGTTCGGCGGACCGATCGCCCACGGCTTCCTCACGCTCAGCCTCATGCCTCAGTTGATCGAGCTCCCCGTCGAGCTGACCGGTGCGAAGAACATCGTGAACTACGGCTCCGGCGGCATGCAGTTCCGCCGACCCGTCCCGGCCGGTTCGGTCATCCACGCCAAGTCACGCCTGGTGGGGGCCGAGAAGCACCTCGCGGGCACACTCGTGACGTTCGAATCCTCCATTCACGTGAAGGACAGCCGCAAGGCATCGCTGACCTACACGTCCCAGATCCTCTTCCAGGGTTGAGATGACAAGCACCGGAAACTTCGTCCAAGAGCTTCACGACGCCGCCGCCGCGCGCAACGACGCGCCGTTCCTGCTGCAGCCCGGAGGTGAGATCATCACCTACGGCGACCTCTACCTGCGCGCCGCGCGACTGGCACGGGTGCTGACCGAGGCCGGGGTCGAGCCCGGTGACCGCGTCATCATGCAGGTCGAGAAGTCCGTCGATTCCGTGGCGCTGTATGTCGCGACCCTCCACGCAGGCGCCGTGCACGTGCCGCTCAACACCGCCTTCACCGATGACGAGCTCGCGTACTTCATCCAGGACGCCGAGCCGGCGGCAATCGTGGTCGAGCCGTCCCGCCTCGGCCGTTTCGATCCGAAGGGCGCGGCACTCCTCACCCTCGGCGGCGACGACGGCGGCACGATCGTCAACCTCGCCGGCGGGGCAACGCCACTCCCCGTGGTGGAGCGAGACGAGATGGACCTCGGTGCGCTCCTGTACACCTCGGGCACCACCGGCCGGCCGAAAGGGGCTGCGCTCCCGCACCGGAGTCTGCGCCTGAACGCCCACGCGCTGCACGACGCCTGGGGATTCCGACCCACCGACCACCTCGTGCACAGCCTTCCGCTCTTTCACGTGCACGGTCTCTTCGTCGCCCTGCACTGCGCCATGCTCTCGGCGATTCCGGTGACGTTCCTGCCGAAGTTCGATCCTGATCTCATCGTGTCCGCCCTTCCCCACGCCACGGTCTTCATGGGAGTCCCCACCCACTACGCGCGTCTTCTCGCCAACCCCGGTCTCACGCGAGAGGCGTGCGCCAACATGCGGCTCTTCACCGCCGGATCCGCGCCGCTCACCGATGCGCACTTCGACGAGTTCGCCGAACGAACCGGTCACGTCATCTGTGAGCGCTACGGCATGAGCGAGACGATGATCACCACGACCAACCCATACGAGGGTGAGCGACGGCCCGGCACGGTCGGCTTCCCCGTCGACGGCGTCGAGCTCCGTGTGGCCACCGCGGACGGGCGGGCGCTCGGCCCCGACGAGGTGGGTGTCGTCGAGGTCCGAGGTGGTCAGATTCTGCGCGAATACTGGCGCCGACCCGACGCAACCGCCGAGGCACGACGCGACGACGGATGGTTCATCACCGGCGACATCGGATCCCTCGACGTGGAGGGCCGCCTCAGTCTCGAAGGTCGCGCCAGCGACATGATCATCTCGGGCGGCGAGAACGTGTACCCGAAGGAGATCGAGATCGTGCTCGACGCGGTGGACGGCGTCGTCGAGTCAGCCGTTATCGGTGTACCCCACGCGGACTTCGGAGAGGCCGTCACCGCGATCGTCGTCGACGGCGACGCCGCGGCCACCGATGAAGCGCTCGACCAGGCGCTGCGAGCCAGCCTCGCCCGGTTCAAACATCCGAAGCGGATCATCCGGGTCGACTCCCTCCCACGCAACACGATGGGGAAGGTGCAGAAGAACGTTCTCCGGGAGCTCTACGCCTCCGACACCGGCTGAAACCGGCGCCGGATCGAAACGACCATCCAGATGAGCGCGGAGAGGATCGCCAAGGGGATCACGATCCGCACCGTTCCCCGACCGACGGCGCCTTCGTAGGTTTCGATCAGCTCCTCGGCGCGATGGGCGGCATCCTCGGCATCACCCGATTCCCATTCCTCGATGATGCGATCGAGTTCGTGCTCGACATCGATTCCGAGCATTCCGAGTCGCGCGAATACTCCCCGTTCGGTCGTGCCCAGATGCTGTGCCTCACCCACCGGTTCGATCGCCGACTCTTCGGCGCGGAGCTGCTCCCAGGCGGCATCCAGGTCATGGTCGGAAGTCTCGAAGAGATCCCGGACATGAGGACCGACGGTGAGGTCTTCGTCGTCGGCGCGGATCACGAACGCGTCATGGGCTTCGATGAGATCGGCGACCAGGCCCTTGCGTTCGTCGAACGTGACGAAGTCCCACTCGCCCACCGGCACCCGGAGGAGCGGCGGGATCGCCCAGCCGTCGCCGAGGACTTCCAGGGCCTCGTAGTCACGTCGCGCCGCGCTTCGGGCGTCGATCGCCGGCGTGTCGCTGGGTGACGCAAACGTGCGGAAGCGCCCGGAGGCATCGATGCCCGCCAGGTTCTCGATGGCGTCGAGCAGCGCCCGCCAATCGGCGGGGACGTCGATGGCTGCGTTGCCGGGTCCGGCGTAGGTGTTGGTGCCTGCGATCACCGACGAGATGATCTCCGCAGTGGACTCGGCGCCCGCCTGGCGGAACGCGCTCGACAGTGGTTCGGTCCATCCGCCGGTGCGGTCGATGGCCGCCCCGCCGCCGAACTCGCGGGTCTCGAGCCACGCGAAGGTGACCGCGTCGGCGACATCCACGCTCAGCGACTCATCGGCCCAGGCGAACTCGTCGGCCAGGACGTGGGCCATCACCCGCGCGATCGCTGCCTCCGACGGGTTGACGTCGACGACCGCGACAATCGCCTCGTCACTGCCGACCCAGCGCACTTCATCGTCGCCGGTCCAGCCGGTTCGGATCTCCACCGGCCGCGCCGGCGTGGCGGGAAGCCACTCGCCCACCCCCGTCGCCACCTCGGCGATGATCGTGCTGAGATCCACTTCGGGGCCGAGCAGGGTGGCGGCAGTCACGGGATAGTCGAGCCCGGGGACGGACTGGCGCTGCAGCGCGTCGGAGTTGGTCGCCACCAGCGGGGCCGGAGCGTAGGGGTCGGGCTCAGAACGCACGAACGTCGTGGTCTCGGCGCCGGGAACGACATCCCATCCGTCGATCACGTCGAGGCTGAACCCACGGGGGATCTCGACATGGAGCGTCGTGATTCCCGTGCCATTGCCGACTGCAAACGGATCGATCGCCACCAGTGACGGCGAGACATGGTCGAGATCTTCGGGCAATCCACCGACCCCTTCCTCGACGAGTACCAGCGTGACCGCGAGCGATTCGCCCGGAGCCAGGGGCTCGGGAAACGAGACGAACAACTGGGTGACGTCGCCGCCACGCAGACCGAGTCCGGTTTCGAGTGTCGTGCGACCCGCCTCCGCGGTCACCACCGCGGCATCGCCCGGGATCGTCTCGGTGAACCCGGCGAAATCTCGCTCCTCGGCGATGTTGGTGAACACATAGTCGTGCCGTGTGGTGACGGCGAGGCCGGCCGGATCGACGACCACCGTGGTGGCGACCTCCATCGTCAGCTCATCGGACTGGCTCAACGGATCGACCTGGGCCGACACCGGGGCCGAAGCAAGGGCCGCGAAGCTGCCGACCAACAAGGCGATTCCGACGATCGCAGAACGCATGGCAACAGCAGGCACGGCTGCCAACGCTACCTGCCCGTCACCGTGCCGAAGCTGCGTCTTCTGGGATGGGCCACCGCTGTGCTCTAGGTTGCGATCCATGGCCATGCCCCAAACAGGACGCACCCACGCCGAGATCGTTTCATCGCTTCACGACCTCCGCCGCAATGACGCCCGATGGCAGGACGGTCGCACCTTCGGGCTCGTGTACGACGGTGGAAGCGAAGTCCACGCGATCGCCGAGGAAGCGGCGCGGATGTACCTCCACGAGAATGCCCTCAACACCATCGCCATGCCATCACTCGCACAGATCCAACGTGAAGTCGTCGGCAACATGGCCGAACTCCTCCACGGAGACGACGCCTCCGGCTTCATGACCTCGGGGGGAACCGAATCGATCCTGATGGCCGTCAAGGCCGCCCGTGAACGAGGTCGGGCCGAGCGCAACATCGACCGGGGCGAGATCGTGGTGCCGACTTCCGCCCATGCGGCCTTCCACAAGGGAGGCCACTACTTCGGTCTCGACGTGGTGAAGGTCGACGTCGGACCCGACTCACGCGCCGATGTCGAGGCGATGGCGGACGCGATCACCGACCGGACCGTGCTCGTCGTCGGGTCCGCACCGCAGTACCCCCACGGCGTGATCGACCCGATCGCCGAGCTGGCGCCCCTTGCCGCGGCCGCTGACGCGAACTTCCATGTCGATGCATGCATGGGCGGTTTCGTGCTGCCTTTCATGGAACGCCTCGGCGAACCGATCCCACGCTGGGACTTCCGGGTTCCCGGCGTCACCACGATCAGCCTCGACGTGCACAAGCTCGGCTACGCCCCCAAGGGAGCGTCGATCATCCTTCATCGCACCAAACAGCTCCGCCGGTATCAGACCTACTCGTTCGACGACTGGCTCGGCGGCTTCTACGCCTCACCCAACATGCAGGGCACCCGCTCCGGTGCCCCCATGGCCGCAGCCTGGGCCGTCATGCAGCGACTCGGCATCGAGGGCTACGAACGCCTCACCCGTACCACCATCGACACCGCTCGCAAGATCGTCGGCGGTGTGTGTGCCATCGACGGGCTCGAAGTCGTGGGCGACCCCGAAGCCCAGCTCCTCGCCATCGTCGTCGACCGCGACTGGGCTGATCGGCTCGACGTCTTCGCCGTCGGCGATGCCCTCGCCTCGCGTGGCTGGTACCTCGATCGCCAGCACCGGCCCGACTCGCTCCACGCCACCGTCAGCGCCGGCAATGCGTCGGTCGCCGACGACTTCATCGCGGACCTGGCGGAAGCGGTCGCCGAAACGCTTGGACAACGTACCGACGACCGCTCCACCACGTACAGCACGCTCGACTAGCCGCAGCCGGCCTCGAAGGTGAAGGGGAAGAGGTCATCCCACTGGCCGACCACGTAGTTGTGGTCACTCGCTTCACCGGAGCCTGAGACACCTGATCCGGAGGCGTTCAGGTCGAGTGCCTCCTTCCCGGAGAAATGATCCGCGGCGGCCGAGAACGACGGTTGATCATCGGGGGCTCCCCCGAAGAGCTCCGAACGGCCGAAGTCCACCGTCACACTCGAGCTGATGATCGGATCCGCATCGCCGTACAGCGTCTCCACCATCTCCTTGACCATGAACTCCTCGAGCTCAGCGCGGCTCTCGACCGAATGACTGATCGAAACCCATACCGGCGTTCCGTCTGAAGCCTCGCCGAGCCCCTCGATGATGAAGTCACCCTGGGCTGCAATGCAGACCTCGGACACGAACTCGATCGATTGGTCCTAGATGTCGATGCGGCCAGACCCGTCGCCGCCGAACGTCTCCACCATTGTCTCGGCGCTCGCCTTCGCGTTCTCGACAATCTCCTCCGGCGTGCCGCCCTCCATGATCTCCTCGACCATGTCGTCCACCATGTCCTCGACATCGGATGGCATGTCACCGTCATCACCTCGGCCGAAACCCCGTACCACCTGTGATTGTTCATGCCGCGAGTGAACCCGACCCCAGCAAAGGGTGAGCAAAACCTGATCTAGGTTGCAGGGCATGCCCGAACGCGACGTGCCCCCGATGGAACTCAAGACCACCAAATGGGACCTGGCCCACGGCGTCGGCACGATCACCCTGTCGCGCCCGCACCGCCACAACGCGTGGACCGGCCGTATGCACACCGAAATGCGCCACCTCCTGCAGACCGCCGAGGACGACCCCTCGATCCGTGTCGTCATCATCACCGGCGACCCCGACGGAAAGACCTTCTGCCCCGGAGCCGACAGCCAAGCCCTCGAAACCCATGTCGACCGCGGCGGCTACGACCCCGGCACGCCGGTCGACATCGCCACCCCCGGCTACGGCGTCGACCCCAGCTTCGACGCCGACTTCGCGTACTTCCTCGGCTTCGAGACAATCACCATCGCCGCGGTGAACGGAGCTGCCGCGGGCGTCGGCCTCGTCATCGCCTGCTGGTGCGACATCCGCATCATCGCCGAAGACGCCAAGCTCACCACCGCCCACGGAAAGCTGAACTTCCCCGCCGAATACGGGCTCTCCTGGCTTCTCCCGCGGCTCATCGGGCTCAGCCGCGCCACCGACCTCCTCCTCACCAGCCGACCCATCCTCGGCTCCGAGGCCGGCGATATCGGCCTCGCCAACCAGACCGCCCCACGCGACAACGTCCTCACCACCGCCGCCGCCTACGCCACCACGCTCGTGGAAACCATCAGCCCGCACTCCTTGCGTGCCACGAAACGTCAGCTCGCCCTCGACACCACGCACAACGACGCCCGCCGATCCATCCTCGACGCCCAAGCTCGCATCGACACCATGTCCACCGAGGCCGACTACCGCGAAGGCACCGCCGCACTCGTTGAAAAACGGGCGCCCCGATGGGCCGACCGATGATCTGATCGACGGAAAAGGCGACAAAAGACCCAAATCGGGGCCATCGGTAAAGCTCCACCGTCACCGGTCGATACAACACTCAGCCGGTGGATTCGCCCCTGCCGGCCAATTGAGTACGGGTGGGGGTTGAACACTCCCTCCAACGCATCGCCACCAGCGCTTTTCCAGGGTGCTGGCGCACTCGTTCGGCTCCCGCCCACTCTCTCCACCTCGCTCGGCGACCGCGACTCAAGATCGCAGGTACCGCGCCGATAGAACATCTGGCCGGCGGATTCGCCCCCACCGGCCACGAAGGGCGGCGGGGGTCGAACTCCCTCCAACGCATCGCCACCAGCGCTTTTCCAGGGTGCTGGCGCACTTGTTCGGCTCTCGCCAGCTCTTCTCTGGAACTCTGTCGTGCTAGCTGCTGAGCAGGCTGGCCAGAGCCCACACCGTGGCGATCGAACCCACCACGATGAACGTGATGCTGCGAGCCTTCGGCGCCGCCGCGAGGTCGTCCTCGTGATGCTGCTGTTCCGGCGGGCGGATCAACGCCATCGCATTGCCAAACGCCATGGCGCCACCGATCGCCAGCACCAGCCACGCAAGAAGATCTTCACCGAGAAACACGGCCACCATCATCGCCGCGGACCATCGGCCCGGGCCAACCGGGTCAAACGGCCCTTTTGAACCATCCCTGGGCAACGGCCGACACGGGCCGCCGATGGGGCGCCTGTGAGCGGTTTCGCCGCCGCTCGCCCCGAGCGGACGAGCACCGCTCAGTGGCTC
This sequence comes from Acidimicrobiaceae bacterium, assembly GCA_016845585.1. Classification (GTDB taxonomy): domain Bacteria; phylum Actinomycetota; class Acidimicrobiia; order Acidimicrobiales; family Aldehydirespiratoraceae; genus JAACCU01. Next base: position 18,908 of record JAERSO010000171.1, read on the forward strand.
CCTCGGTGCTACGACGGGGCGAAGTCGGCGTCGGTGACATCGGTGCGGATCGACACGATCACCTCGAGGTCGGTCGCGGTCTGGCGGCGCACGGTCGCTCGGCGCAGCGCTCCCGACTCCTCGTCGAAGCAGAACTCCGCCCAGCGACCCCACGGGGCCGCGAGACGTGGCACCACCTGCTCCAGCCGAAAACAGCCGGATTCCTCCCGCGCGAGGTCGTAGAAGCGAGCATCGCCGCTGACGTACTCCCGGACCAGATCCATCTCCATGCGAACCCGCTCGTCGTACGAGACGCCCGACCCCGGCACACACGGCGGAGCGATGACGTCATCGCTCGAGGAGTCGCACGTGGCGAGCTGGTCGTCGATCTGCTCCACCGTCGAACCAAGGCGCGTGACCAAGCGTCGAGGCGGATCCTGGGCCGTGTACAGCGACCCACCGAAGGGTTCGTCGACATTGTCGACCGTGCGGGTCCACGTGCCTTCGACGACGAAGGTGGCCGTACGCCAGCGCTCCCACGCTGCGGTGAACGGGGCGACCACATCCGGATCGTGATTCACCGACGGGAAGTTGGTTGTCGGGGCGTCGAGCGACGGCTCGTCGTCGAGTTGCCAGACGAAGAGACCGAGCACGACGACGACGCCGACGATCAGGCCCAACGCGACGTACAGTGCCCGCTCCATTCCTCTCGACGCTAGACGGTCTGGGAATCGCGGCGGGTCAAGTTGCGGAACGACGTGAACCGTGGCACGAAGCCGAGCTGCACCGTGCCGGTTGGTCCGTTGCGGTGCTTGGCGACGATGACCTCGGCCATGCCTTCGCTGTCACTACCCGGGTTGTACACCTCATCGCGGTACAGGAACATCACGACATCGGCGTCCTGCTCGATCGAACCCGACTCACGAAGATCCGCGAGCATCGGTCGCTTGTCCTGGCGCATCTCGAGGTTTCGGGACAGCTGCGACAAGCCGACCACCGGGCATTCGAGCTCACGAGCGAGAATCTTGAGTCCACGTGAGATCTCGGCGACCTCGACCTGACGGTTCTCCGCTGATGCTCGGCCGGTCATGAGCTGGAGGTAGTCGACCACGATGAGCCCGAGACTCCCGTTGCGGCTCTTGAGGCGGCGGGCCTTCGCCCGGATCTCCATGATCGTGAGATTCGGGTTGTCGTCGATCCACATCGGCGCCTCGGCCAGACGGCCGATGCCGTTGGAGATGCGGGTCCAGTCGTCCTCGGTGAGCTTGCCGTCACGCATGTTCTTCGCGTCGACGTTGGCCTCCGAACACAGCATTCGCTGGGTGAGCTCGAGGTGGCCCATCTCCAACGAGAAGATCAAGGTCGGCTTCTGGTCGCGAACGGCTGCGTGCGCAGCGACATTCAGGGCGAAGGCGGTCTTGCCCATGGCTGGTCGGGCACCGACCACGATGAACGCGTTGGGTTGAAGGCCCGACAGGAGATCATCGAGGTCGAGGAAGCCGGTAGCGGTGCCGGTGATCGCATCGCCGAGCTCGTAGAGATGCTCCAGGCGATCGAGGGTGGAATCGAGGAGATCCCGGATCTCGCCCATGGTGTCGGCGACCCGGCCCTGAGCGACCTGGAACATCATGTTCTCGGCCTCGTCGACGGCCTTGGTGACATCATCGGGGACCGAGAAGCCGATCTCGGCGATCTCACCGGAGACCTCGATCAACCGGCGGAGGGTGTAGCGCTCCGAGATGATCTGGGCGTACTTCGATGCATTGGACGTGGCGGGGGTGTTGACCTGCAGGTTGAGCAGGCCGTCCAGGCCACCGATGGTCTCGAGCACACCGGCTCGGTCGAGTTCCTCGGCGACGGTGACGGGGTCGGCCGGGTCGCCCGACGCATACAAGGTGGAGATCGCGTCGAACACATGGGCATGAGCGGGGCGGTAGAAGTGCTCGGTCTGGGTGAGCTCGACCGCGTCGGCGATCGCGTCGCGCGACAGCAACATCGCGCCGAGAAGAGACTCTTCGGCTTCGAGGTTGTGGGGCGGCACGCGGGAGTGCCGGGCTGTGTCGATGTCGCTCATCACCATGTTTGCGTGGCCCTCCCAGCGCCCGCTCTACCCTGCCGACACAAGCCTGTGTGAAGGAAGGGGAGAACCTGGGGATCCCCAGTGATTTGCGGGGATATCTCTGTGGAGAAGTCGCTATTTGTCCCCAGGCGCGCGGGCGCGCGTGAAGGCCGCGTAACGCTTGGATGTCGTTGTGGTGTCGGCCCCATCGGAGCCGACACCCAACTCACGCTTCGGTTACCTCGACGGTGACCGGGAACTGGACCTCGGTGTGCAGCTTGCACATCACGAGAGCCTCGCCGACCTCCTTGAGGGGGTGCTCGAGGTCGAGGGTGCGGCGATCGAGCACCACACCGGCCTGCGCCTCGACGGCTTCGACGATGTCGCCGGCGCCTACCGAGCCGAACAAACGACCACCATCGCCCGCCTTGGCGGCAATGGAGATGCGCATCGGCACGAGCTTCGTGGCGATCTCCTCGGCGTCAGCCTTGGAGGCCGCATCACGCAGGGCTGCAGTGCGACGCATCGCCTCGGCTTGACCAGCAGCTCCGGCTGTGGCCTTGAGCGCCAGACCCTTGGGGTTGAGGTAGTTGCGGAAGTAACCATCCGCAACGTCGAGCATCTCGCCCTTGCGGCCGAGGCCGCTCACATCGCTTCGCAGGATGACCTTCATCGTCACGCCTCCGAGCCTTCGGCGTTGAACTCGACACCCTCGACCTCGGCAACGGCCTCAGCGTTGTCCTGGGTTGCCGGATCAACGGCGTTGTCGACGTTCTCGTCGCCCTCTTCACCGGCCGGCGGCGGACCGCTCGGACGCGGGGCGGGACCAGCGGCGCGACCACGATCACGATCGCCACGGTTGCTGCGCTGGCTGGTGACGCGCGTGGCGTAGGGAACCAGTGCCATCTCACGAGCGACCTTCACGGCGTCAGCACACAGCTTCTGCTGCTGGGCCGAGTTGCCACTCACGCGACGGGCACGGATCTTGGAGCGCTCGGACACGAAACGACGAAGGAGGTTCGCGTCCTTCCAGTCGACATAGTCGATCTTCTCCTGGGTCAGGATGCTGACCTTCTTCTTTCCGCCCTTGCGGTTGTCGTTCTTGTTGCTCTTGCCGCGCTGCGGCTTTGCCTTCGGCATTGTCTTCTCTCGTTCTTTCGTTCTTCGGCCCTAGAAGGGCTCTTCGTCCATGTCGTATGCGGGAGGGGCCTGGTTGGAGACCGGCCGTTGGCTCGGGCCCCCACCACCCTGGGGCGCGCCACCGCCGCCACCCTTGAATTCGTTCTTGCGGATTTCCGCGGATGCCCAACGCAGGCTCGGAGCGACTTCGTCGGCCACGATCTCGACCTTCGAGCGACGCTCGCCCTCCTGGTTTTCCCAGCTGCGCTGCGAAAGGGTTCCCTGCACCACGACGCGAGCGCCCTTGGTGATGGACTCCGCGACGTTCTCCGCGAGCGAACGGAAACAGGTGATGTCGAAGAATGAGACTTCGTCCTCACCGTCCTGCTTGCGCTTGTTCCACGCCAGCCCGAAGCTGGCGACGGCCATGCCGCCCTGCGTGAACCGCAGCTCGGGATCGCGGGTGACGTTGCCCACGACGCTGACGTTGTTGTCGATACCCATGGTGATTTCTCCGATCAGCCGGCGACAGCCGGCTCACCGTCGCCCAGGAGGCCACGTCGGGCGGCTTCCTTCTCGGGCAGACGGAACAGCTTGTGGCGGACAATGTCGTCCGCGAGACGAAGCTGGCGCTCGGTGTTGGGGAGACCGGGGTTCTCGGTCACGATCTCCCAGACAACGTAGGTGCCTTCGTTCTTGTGGTTGATCTCGTACGCGAACTTGCGGCGACCCCAATTGTCGGTCGACTTGATCGCGTCAGCACCACCTTCGGTGGTGGCAAGACCTTCGGTACGGGTGATCACAGCAGCGATGTCGTTTTCGGAGACATCACTGTCGATGATGATCATCAATTCATAGGCTCGCTTCACGAGCACTCACCTCCTATGGACCCGATCACTCGGGGCCCCTTCCCGGGGCAGGGGTTGTCGGTTGTCAATCCCCGAAGGGACCCGTCAACGATATCGGGCCGGCTGAACATGCACACCAGCATGCCGAAGGGGTGTGACAGTGCTTTCGCTGCGGGCGGAACCGCAGTCCGCCCGCGGCGTTCCTCGCTACGGCGGAGGGAGCCGGTCGAAACCCTGGAGGTCGGGATCGGTGTCGGGGTCGTAGTCGTCGTTGCCGGCGTCGAGCTCCGCGGATCGTGCATCCTGGGCCGCCTGCATCCGTGCGCTCGCCTCGCTCACATCCGGTCGAGCCTGGAACCCCTCGGCACCGAGGTCGGCGCCGTGATTGTTGCGGATCTCCTCCATCAGATCCTGCGCCCGCCACGTGAACTTGGTGCGCTGGTATTGCGCGAACGGCGACACGAACCAGTCGAACATGTCAGGAGCGAGCGGCGGCATCATGAAGATGTTCATGAAACTCGGGCCCATCTGCTCGATCAGGCTCACCAGTCCGCCCGAGTCGCCGATGCCGTACGGCTGCAGCCCGAGCTCGTTTGTCGATGAAGACCGGTCCCCCGGCGAGGTTCACCGCGAACTGATAGTTCTCGACGATCGGGCCGGTCCCGTCCGCGAAGGTGACCTCGGCAGCGGGTGCGGCGCCGACGATCCCATCGACCAGTTACGGGGGAGGTCCGTGGTCCGGGACCTCTTCGAGACCGAGTGAGGCGACCGCGGGCGCCGCCGCAAGCACAACGCTGCCGACGAGAGCCATCCCCAGTACTGAACGCCGCATACCACCACCTTGTGCGAACAATAGGTCACAATCCGCGGTCGGTCATCTGGATGAGGTTTCGCCGCCGGGATACCGTCGCGCATGGCCACCCAAACCACGCCCGCCGGGATCGAGTTCGTTCGCACGCCTGATGAGCGCTTCGACAGCATCGACGACTATCCATACGAAGCGCACTATGTCGACATCGACGGTCTGCGCATGGCATACGTCGATGAAGGCACCGGCACGGCCGGCACTGTGCTGCTCCCCCACGGCGAACCGACGTGGGGCTACCTCTACCGCTTCATGATCCCGCCGCTGGTCGATGCCGGCTACCGCGTGATCGTCCCCGACCTCATCGGCTTCGGACGCTCCGACAAACCGGTGGAGCGAAGCGTGTACACCTACAACCAGCACGTCGCCTGGATGAAGGCCTTCGTCCGCAGCTTCGACGACGTCGACCGCTTCGACGTGTTCTGCCAGGACTGGGGCGGCCTCATCTCACTGCGATGCATCGCCGAGATGCCCGAGAAGTACAACCGGGTCGTCGCCGGCAACACCGGGCTGCCGATCGGCGAATCTCTCGGGCCCGGTTTCGACTTCTGGCTCCAGATCAGCCAGACGATGGACCCGTTCGACTGTGGCCGACTGGTCGACAACACCGTCAACAGCCGGGCGCTCACCGACGCCGAGAAGGCGGCCTACAACGCGCCGTTCCCCGACGAGACCTACATGGCCTGCGTCCGGGAATTCCCGTGCCTGGTGCCGATCACACCCGAACACGCCTCCGTCGCGGAGAACATCGCCGCCCGTGAAGCCCTCGCGCGGCGCACCGAACCGTTCCTGGCGCTCTGGGGCAAGGGCGATCCCGTCCTCGGCCACCTCGACGAGGACCTGATCGCCCTGTTTCCCGGCGCGGCCGGCCAGCCGCACCAGGAGTTCCGCGACGGCGGCCACTTCATCCAGGACGACGAGGGCCCCGCGCTCGCCGCCGCCATGATGGCCTGGTTCGCTACGACCAGCTAGCCGGCTCGAACTCGGAGCTCGCCGACTTCGGTGCCGGCGTGGTTGGTCAGCGGGTCGAGTTCGATCCCGATGTCGAGTCCGAGTTCGTCGACCAGCCACAGCAGGGCCGCCTCACTGGCGCGTCGGCCGCCGTCACGGGCCTTGATGGCCCAGCCGACGCCTCGAGCCGGGGCGACACCGGCGAAGACACCCTCGGCGCCGGTCTTGACGGTGACGCGGCCTGCGCCGGCCTCCATGACCCTGGTGCAGACCCGGCCGGTGCCGGCGACGTACCAGGGATGGGCGGCCATTGCCGCGAGCAAGCGCCGGCCCGCTTCTCGTTCGGTGAGCGCGAGCCAACCGCTCGCCAGCCCGGACAGCGGGATGTCCCAGACCGGGATCCCGCAGCCGTCGATGGCCGGGGTCTGATCGGCGGTCGAGATCCCACACAGCTCTTCGACCGCAGGGGTGATGTGGTCATGCTGCAGCGGATGGGCGGGGCGGATGTAGCCGGCGTGGTCGAGACCGAGATGCCGACAGATCGTGAGGAACCCGCAGTGCTTGCCCGAGCAATTGTTGTGGCGGGCGTCGGGCGTGTTGGCCTCGGTGCCGCATTCGAGGTCGTCGCCACTGAGACCGAGCTGGCGCAACCACGACTCCGCGGCATCGACGTGGCCCGGTTCCCCGTTGTGGCTGGCACACGCGAACGCGAGCTGGGTCTCGGTCAGGCCGAAGGCTCCGGCGGCCCCGGACTCGATCAACGGCACGGCCTGGATCGGCTTGAGTGACGAACGCGCCAACACACTGCGCTGCGCATCGCCCCAGCAATGGCGGACCCCGGCGGTATCGACGACCACCGCGTCCACCTCATGACGGCTCTCCACCACCGGGCCACGAGTCACATCCACGATCAACGACATGAGCGCAGTCTGTCAGAGGGCGACCGGTAGGCTCCGAATCCGTGCGAATAGCCGCAATCTCAGAGACCCGTGAGGGCGAACGGCGTGTTGCGCTGACACCGGAGGCCGCCAAGAAGCTCGTCGACGACGGGCACACCGTCACCATCGAGACGGGCGCCGGCACCGCGATCGGTGCCGACGACGACCAGTACCGCGACGCCGGCGCACTGGTGGCCGACAACCGCTCGGGAGCGCTCGGCGCAGCCGAGCTGATCGCCTCGATCAACCACGAACGCCTCGACGACCTCCCGGGCCTGAGCGATCGCCACACGGTTGTGGCCCTCCTCGATCCGTTGTGGAAGCCCGAGCCGATGCAGGAGCTCGCCGCCTCCGGCGCCACTGCGTTGTCGCTCGAGCTCGTCCCCCGCATCACGAGGGCGCAGTCGATGGACGTGTTGTCATCGATGGCCACTGTCGCCGGCTACCAGGCCGTGCTCACGGCGGCGCAGCGCCTGCCCCGAATGTTCCCGATGCTCATGACCGCCGCCGGCACCGTTCCCGCCGCCCGGGTCGTCATCCTCGGCGCCGGCGTGGCCGGCCTGCAGGCGATCGCCACGGCCAAGCGCCTGGGCGCGATCGTCGAGGCCTACGACGTTCGTCCGGCGGCCGCCGAACAGATCGAGTCGCTCGGGGCCAAAGCCATCGACCTCCAGCTCGACACCGACGACTCCGAGGACGCCGGCGGCTACGCCAAGGCCCAGGGCGACGACGAGCAGGCCCGCCAGCAGGCAGCGCTCACGCCATTCATCGCGGCGGCCGACGTGGTCATCACGACAGCCGCGATTCCCGGCGCGCGCAGTCCGCTCCTGGTGACCGAAGCGATGGTCGAGGCGATGCGTCCCGGCTCGTTGATCGTCGATGTCGCGGCCGAGCGTGGCGGGAACTGCGAGCTCACCGTTGCCGACCAAGTGGTGGACCACGGCGGGGTCACGATCCTGGGCCCGACCCAGCTCGAGTCGAGCTCGGCGCGGTCGGCGAGCCAGATGTTCGCCAACAATCTGGTCACACTCATCCGCCATCTGACCGATGAGGAACTCGAACTCGGCGTCGATCCTGACGACGAAATCACCAGCGCCATGCTCGTCACTCATGGCGGCGCCGTCGTCCATCCCAGAGTCAAATCAGCTCTTTCATGAACCAGGTTCGCTCATGACGCTCATCCTCGCGTTCACGCTCTTCGTGCTCGCCGTGTTCCTCGGGGTCGAACTGATCAGCAAGGTTCCACCTACGCTCCACACGCCTCTGATGTCGGGATCCAACGCGATCTCCGGGATCACCCTGATCGGTGCGGTCGTGTCGGCCGGCTCAGATCACTCCACACTGACCACGGCGCTCGCCTTCGGCGCGGTGACGCTCGCCACGATCAATGTGGTCGGCGGCTTCCTGGTGACGAACCGCATGCTGTCGATGTTCGCCACTCGTCGTCCGGTGAATCGTCGTTCCGGAAACAACGCCGGTGACGACTCGTGAACCGCGCTGACGTCATCCAACTCGGCTACCTCGTCGCGGCCGTCCTGTTCATCCTCGGTCTGAAGGGACTCGCGAAACCGCGCACCGCACGCCGCGGCAACCTGCTCGGCGCGAGCGGCATGCTCGGCGCTGTCCTCGTCACCCTGCTCGATCAGGCGATCGTCTCCTATTGGGTTCTCATCGCCGGGCTCGCCGCCGGTGCGGTCATCGGCGGCACCCTCGCGGTCAAGGTCCAGATGACCTCGATGCCCGAGCTGGTGGCGCTGTTCAACGGCTTCGGTGGCGCCGCCTCGGTGCTCGTGGCCACTGCGTCGTTCATCAAGCTGACCGATCTCGGAATCACCGATGAGCAGGTTTCCGTCGCGGCCTCGGCGACAGCCCTCATCGGTGCCGTGACGCTCACCGGTTCGATCATTGCGTTCTTCAAGCTGAAGGAATCGCTGAAGTGGTCCGGGTTCGGCGGGATCCGCACGGTCAACGCCGCGCTGGCAGTGGCCGGAATCGTGCTGAGCATTCTCGTGGTGACCGACCCGACGAACACGACCTGGCTCTGGGCCCTCGTCGCTGTCGGCGCGGTGCTCGGTGTGCTCGCCGTCGTGCCGATCGGCGGCGCCGACATGCCGGTCGTGATCGCCCTGCTCAACTCCCTGTCCGGTCTCGCCGCGTCGGCGACCGGCTTCGTGCTCGACAACACCCTGTTGATCATCGCCGGCTCCCTGGTCGGCGCGAGCGGTCTGATCCTCACCCAGATCATGTGCGTGGCCATGAATCGCAGCGCGCTCGACGTGATCTTCTCCGACGCGCCGGCCTCGTCGGCCGTCGGCATCGATGCCGACGATGTGTACGCCGGCAAGGTCACGGCTTCCTCAGCCGAGGAAGTGGCCATGATTCTCGACACGGCCAGCCGGGTCGTGATCGTGCCGGGCTACGGGCTCGCCGTGGCCCAGGCCCAGCACGCCGTCCGCGAGATGACGAAGGCACTCGAGGAGAACGGCACCGAAGTCGTGTTCGCCATTCATCCGGTGGCGGGGCGCATGCCGGGCCACATGAACGTGCTGCTCGCCGAGGCCGAAATCGACTACCAGAAGCTCATCGAGATGGACGAGATCAACCCGACCTTCGCCCAGACCGACGTCGCCATCGTGCTCGGCGCCAACGACGTCGTGAATCCGCTGGCCAAGACCGACCCCGAGTCGCCGATCGCCGGCATGCCGATCCTCGACGTCGACCTCGCCCAGACCGTGGTGGTCATCAAGCGTTCCCTGAGTCCCGGTTTCGCCGGCATCCCCAACCCGCTCTTCGCCGCTGACAACGCCGTGGTGTTGTTCGGCGACGGCAAGCGCGCCGTCACCGACATCACCAAAGCCCTCGGCGAGTAAGTAACGCTGGGGACAGACCCCGTCGTTACTTGACTACTGTCGGGTCATGGACTGGCAGGCCGAGATCGTTGAACTCCACGACTTCTTCGAGGACTACTTCCTCGGGAAGACCGCGTCGCTCAACCGGGCCAAGGACGCGTTCGGCCCGAAGTTCACGTTCGTCGGCCCCGACGGGCAGACGCGTAACCGAGCATCCGTCATCCAGATGCTCGCTGACGGCCACGCCCACACCGAGCAGCTGAAGATCACCACGACCGACCACCAGTTGCTGCTGGAGACACCCGATGCCGTGGTCGCGACCTATGTCGAACAACACGAACTGAGCGAGGGCCGCACCAACCACCGCCTGACGACGGTGGTCTTCATTCCCGACGACGATGCACCCAACGGGCTCGTCTGGCACCGAGCCCAGGAAACCTGGCTCACCGACTAGCGTCGCCCGCCATGCGGAAGTGGTCGGCGAGCCTCGCACTCATCGTGATGGCCGCGGCGTGTGGCACTGCTGATCCCGCTGCGATCCCCACCCCAACGGGAAGCGGCGATGGCTTCGAGTTCGAGGTGCTGTTCGCCAGCGACTCTTTGGAGTGGTTGGACGGCCCGAGCCCAGGCGAGCTCCGCCTCGACGCGTGCCGGTGGGTTGGACCTGCAGCCTACGAGTTCGATCTCACCTGGGTGCCGTCCGCGGCCGGCGCACACGTCCTGTATGTCGTGCTCGAGCTCATCGAGCCGGCGAACGACACCCCGCCGAGCATTCGGCTCAAGCTCCAGCTCGACGCGGCCGCCAGCTTCACCGTGCCGGTCGACAACTCACAACGGTACCGACACGACGGTGGGGAGGTTTGGGGCTTCAACCGCGCCGACTTGGCCAACGAGACGAAAGGCCATTGCGGCGGATCCATCTACGGGACAGGCGCATCCTCGCTTCGCGCCGACCTCGATCTGGCGCCGGTCGCGCTCCCCACCGACGACTTGAGCGGACTTCCCCTGGCTGCAGCATCGGTCGACCCAACCGATACCGACCACCCGCTCTTGCCGCTGGCGTGGATGGCACGAGCTGTCGCCTCTCTGGTCGACGCATACGCCGTTGTCGAAGGCGCCACCCTCGACGGGGTCGGGGTCGAACGCGAAGGAACCTGCGTCTCGCTCTTCAGCACGTTCACCCTGAGCGACGGCTCCGCCGTCCATCTCCTCCAACAAGGAGGCTGTGCGGCGGCGACCCCATCAGACCAGGCCGCTTACCCCGGCTTCGTTCCGCCCGCGATGGTCGAACACGAAGGTTGGACGGTCACCGTGACACCGGGATCCGCCGACATCACCTGGCTCCGGGACGCAGCAGCCGCGGCGCCGGCCGACGACGCCGCCTCCGAGGACGACGCATCCTCAACCTTCAGCCCGACTGCGTGGCTGGGCGCCTACCGCGAGCAACACCCTGAGGTGACCGTCATCGCCATCTTCGAGTGGGAGGACGGTCTGGTCGCCGTCGTCGACAATGCGGACTTCCAGGTGGAGCGCTACGCCGACCCGATCGTCATCACGCCCGAGGAGTACCGGGGAGGAGTGTCCGGCGCGGGGTGTGATGCGTTCGGTTGGAGCATGAGCAGCCACGCGGGCCGTTCATACATCTTCGTCGTGGCCCACGAGCCAGGCCTGCGGTTCGACATCGGAAGCGAGCACGAGCTCGTGTGGCAGACGACCGCCGACGGGCGCGAGGTCGGGTTCGCCGACCTCCACGGCACCAGCGTCGGTGCCCCAACGGTCACCGACGCTGATGGCGCCGTGGTGCCTTGCATTCCATCAGCAGGCTGAGAAAGCACGATGGGGTCTGTCCCCAGCGTGCTTACTCGGAGCCGTAGAGGCCGAGGAGTTCGTCGGCTTCGTCGTCAGCCATATGGTACGCCTCGTCGTGGGACGGGAACGCTCCTGAGCGGACGTCGTCGGCGTACGCCTTGACCGCCTCGACCATCGTGCCCTTGAGGTCGGCGTAGCGGCGCACGAACTTCGGGACGAAACGATCCTCGATGCCGAGGAGGTCGTGGTAGACGAGCACCTGCCCGTCGCAGTGCATCCCGGCGCCGATGCCGATCGTCGGGATGTTGACCGCCGCGGTGACCGCTTCGGCAACCCGCACCGGCACACCCTCGAGGACGACGGCATAGCAGCCGGCGTGCTCCAGCGACTTGGCGGCCTGGATCAGCTTGCGGGCCTGCTCGGCCTGCTTGCCCTGCACCTTGAACCCGCCCATGGCATGAACGGACTGCGGGGTGAGGCCGATGTGGCCCATCACCGGCATCTCGGCATCGACGATCTTCTCGATCATCGGTAGACGCTTCCGGCCGCCCTCGAGCTTGATGGAGTGCGCACCCGCCCGCATCAGCTGAGCCGCGTTGCGGACGGTCTCCTCGGGAGACACGTGGTAGCTCATCCAGGGAAGGTCTCCGACGATGTGACAGTCGGGCTTGGCGCGCGCGACCGCCGCGGTGTGGTGGACCATGTCGTCCACCGTGACCTGCAACGTGTCGTCGTAGCCGAGCACCACCATGGCGACGGAATCGCCGACCAGGATGATGTCAGCGCCGGCCTCACTCGCAACACGAGCGCCGGGCGCGTCATACGCCGTGACCATCACCAGAGGGTCGTGGCCGTCACGCACTTTGTGCGCAGCAATAGCAGGGGCTGACACACCCATGACTGACTCCTTCCCCGTCCAGCGCACTTTGGCTGCCGGCGGTGACACCAAGGGTAATTCAGCCCGGTCGTCGGCACAACAGCGGGCGTTCACAAGCCATTCCGTGTGCTACAGATGGATCTCCCCCACCGAGAGAGCCGATGACCGACCCAAACTCCGAGCCACACCACGAGACCTTCCGCGAAGCGGCACTTCACGCCGAGTACGAGTCCGGACAGCGGGAGTCGACGGAGCAGGCCGCCAAGGCCCACGTGGCGGTTCGTGTCGTCCGCATGGCGATCGGTTCGATCCTGACCCTCGCCGGCATCGCCATGATGCCGTTGCCCGGTCCCGGCCTCCCGTTGATGGCATTCGGTTTGGCCATTCTCGCCCGCGACGTCGCCTGGGCGGATCGCCTGCTCGGCTACGTGCGCGCTCGCATCCCCCGTGACGACGACGGTGGCATGAGCCGCGGGGCGATCATCACCATGGCCGTGAGCGGCGCGGCGGGTGTCGCCTTCAGCGTCTGGTTACTGGGCTGATCAGCCGCCGATGGCACGCGATTGGGTGAGGTAGTTCCACCGGCAGTCGGTGCACACCTCGACGACATAGCCCTGGCTCGATGACTTGCGCGCCGCGAGCCGCGCCATCTCCTTGTCGCTGGTGACACACCGCCCGTGTTTGGGGAGGCGCGGCCCGAAGACGTAGATGACCTCGACCAGATCGGTCTCCTCACACACCGGGCACTGCCGGCTGGTCTCGGACCCGCAGAACTCGGCATTGCGCTGCAGTTCGCGCTGCGCGTCGCAGATCTGCTCGCGGCTGAGTTCACCGGCGCGCCACGCTTGCAGCGTCGCCTCACGCGCGAGTCGGTAGTCGATGCCCGACGACGTGCCGATGACGGCGGCGTTGAGTCCGAGTTTCACAGGCGCCAACCGTAGCCCTCCCCGACCTGTTGAGTCCCCGCGGCCAGACTGGCCCGCATGTCGACCTACGACCCGCGCACCCCGACACAGCGGCCGCTCACCCATGTCGAACTCGGCCCGGGCCTCGGTGACGATCTCGATCGGCGCCTGATCGGCGATGTTCGGGGTAAACGAGTGCTCGACCTCGGATGCGGCGCCGGGCACACCGGTGTGGGGCTCGCCTCGCGAGGGGCTCGGGTGATCGCCACCGACCCCGACCCCGGCCAGCTGTTCGCGGCACGAGCGCTCGCCACCACCAACGAGGTGCGCGTCGAGTTCCACGAAGCGGGCGCGGCCGAGCTCGCGTTCATCCGCGCCGACCAGATCGACCTCGTCGTCAGCGTGTGGTCACTCTCCTTGAG
>JAERSO010000172.1 GCA_016845585.1 Acidimicrobiaceae bacterium
CGACTTCTTCGCGGCCTTCTTGGCCGCCTTCTTCGACGACTTCTTGGCCGCCTTCTTCGCCGGCTTCGGCTCCGGCGGCTGCTCATCACGGATCAGACCCTCACGCTCCGCCTTACGACGGACGCGGTCGGCCTGGGCATCGACGATGCTCGACGAATGACTCTTCACACCGATGCCGAGGGCATCAGCGAGGTCAAGGGTCTCCTTATTCGTGAGACCCAACTCGCGAGCGAGTTCATAGACGCGGACATTGGCTGGCACGTGTGGCGATTGCCCTTCTGGCTGAAGACCTCCGAGGACGATCCTCAGCCGATCACTACTTCACGACAGGCGATCACTCACCTCCCGGTGCGACCTCAACAGCCCCCGTGTGGACACGCGGGAGGCTCTATCGGCCACGAATCAATGAGCCTAGCGACCCAGTCGGCGTTCACCTCGACTTGGAGCGACCGCCCGAAGGCCCGACGCTTCCCCGCCAACGCAACACACGCGCTGCTCGGACCGACCCACGCACCCCGACCGTCGCCTGAACCGGTCACCAGTCCATCGGCGTCGGCTCGAACCCGCACGAGCGAACCCGCATCGAGCACCTGCCGGCACCCGACACACGTACGCTCCGGCACGGCTCGGCTACTCCTCTTCGGACGCTGCTTCGTGTGAGGACTCGGCGTCAGCGTCGCCTTCGTTTTCGTCATCGCTGGGCACGTCCGGCTCAGAATCCCCGCTGTCCTCCGCGACATCGGCCTCATCGGCTGAGTCGGCAGAATCGGCGGAGTCCTCGCTGTCGGCGGAACCCGAGCCACCGTCGGCGGCTTCGGCGTCGGAGGCGGCCTCCCACTCGGCGATGGTCATCGCCGGGCTACCGTCGGCCGGCTGCCACTTCTGTTCGCCGGACTCCTCGTCGACGATCCACTCACCATCGGCCCACTCGACATCGCCGTAGGCCTGCTCTTCAGCGAACTGGGTCTCGGACTTGATGTTGATGCCCCATCCGGTCAAACGCGAGGCGAGGCGGGCGTTCTGGCCCTCCTTGCCGATCGCCAGGGACAGCTGGTAGTCGGGCACGATGACGTCGCAGTCACCGGTGGTCTCATCGGGGCGAACCTCAGTGACCTTGGCCGGGGACAACGCACGCGTGACGAACTCCTGCAGATCCTCGTTGAACGGCACGATGTCGATCTTCTCGCCTCGCAGCTCGTTCACGACCTGGCGCACACGGGCGCCACGGGCACCGACACACGCGCCGACCGGGTCGACATTGGTGTCGTTGGACCACACGGCGATCTTGGTGCGGTGTCCTGGTTCACGAGCGCACGCTTTGATCTCGACGATGCCGTCGGCGATCTCGGGAACCTCGAGCTCGAACAGACGCTTCACCAGACCCGGGTGGGTACGGCTCACGACGATCTGTGGGCCCTTCGCGGTCTTGCGGACCTCGACGATGTAGGCCTTGATCCGAGCCGTGTTGTCAGGGCGCTCGTAGGGGACCTGCTCGGCCTGCGGCAACAACGCCTCGACCCGACCGAGGTCGAGCAGGGTGTAGCGAGCGTCGGTCTGCTGGATCATGCCGGTGACGATGTCGCCCTCACGGCCCGCGTACTCTTCGTACTTCAGCTCGCGCTCGGCCTCACGAATGCGCTGCGTCATCACCTGACGAGCGGTCTGGGCCGCGATACGACCGAAGTTGTCGGGCGTGACCTCGTATTCCTCGCCGATCGGCTCGCCCTCTTCGTCGAGATCCTGGGCGAAGACCCGGAACTCGAGCGTGTCGGGGTCGATCGTGACCCAGGCGTACTCGTGGGCATCGGGCATCCGCTTGTAGGCGGACTCCAGTGCATCGGCGAGCGCGGCGAACAACGCGTCCACCGTGATACCTCGTTCGACAGCGAGCGCCTGCAGCGCTTCCATCATCTCCTGGTTCATGACATGGCCTCCTTGGAGTCGGGGCGATCCTTCTTGGGCCCACCCGGCTTGGGAGTGGGTCCCCATTCGAAGACGGTGCGCGCCTTCGAGATCTCGGTGTAGGCGAGGCGCTGCGAGCCGGACGAGGTGGACAACTCCACCCCATCGGCGTCAGCGGCGACGACTTCGCCTTCGAAACGGCGGGCACCCTCGATCTCGGCGAAGGTCTTGATCTTGACCTTCTCGCCGACGGCTCGCAGATAGTGATCTTCGGTGCGCAGCGGACGCTCGAGACCGGGACTCGAGACCTCGAGGGTGTATCGACCGGGGATCGGGTCGGTCTCGTCGAGCATGTGACTGGTGGACCGGCTGATGCGTTTGATGTCGTCGATGCCGATGCCGTCTTCGTGATCGACGAGGATCCGCAGGATCCCGCCGGCGAACTCGATGTCATACAGGTCGGCGCCGGTGGCTTCGACGATCGGGGCAACGAGCTCCCGTACGCGGTCGATGACTGCCATCTCGTTGCCTCCCTTCGTACCAATCTGCAGTGAAACCCCGGTGAATCGAGAAAGGCGTGGCCCAGGGCCACGCCTCATCCAGAATTCCGGGTGTGAACGTCGGCTTTGAGGATATCAGGCTTCGGCGTCGCTTACGGCCGCGACGAAGCCCCGATGCACACGGCTGAGCTCCACGCGGCGCCCGTTGGGACTGATGTCGACCCCCGGGAGGAACCTCTTCAACGCCAGTGTCACCAGAATCCACAACCCGAGCGACAGAACCGCGATGATCACCCCGAGAGGGAGCAGAACGGCGAAGCGGCTCAGCGCGGCGCCGAGCGCGAAGCACGCCACGCCACCGTAGATGGCGGACTTCTGGCGGCGGCGCAGGTATTTGACCCGATCGAACTCCGCCTGGGTCAGCGGCACGAAGATCTCCTCACCCGACTTTCCCGCCGGCGCGTAGCCGTCAGCGCGCTCGCCGGACTTGACCGAGACCCGCGGCAGGCGACGTTCGACCGCCACCCGTCGATCGACCTCGACCCGCGCCATCAGTGCCCGCGGCGGATCTCGGCGATCACCGATTCGGAGTCGTTGGCGTCGTCACCGCGGTCATTGAGGTTGCGGTCCCGATCCTCTTGCGCAGCCCGCCTCGCCGCGTCCTTCGTGTTCACCGCACGTTCCAGGGCAGCGTCGGCGCCGTGCTCCTGGATGAACTCGGCCCACTCGACGAGCGTGTCGACCATCTCGTCCTCGGGTACGACCATCACGTTCTGGCCCTTCACGAACAAATGGCCGCGCTTGTTGCCGGCCGCGATGCCCAGATCGGCATCTCGCGCTTCGCCCGGGCCGTTGACGACACAACCCATGACCGCGACCTGGAGCGGGATCTCCCGTTCACCGAACGCATCCATGGCTTCGTTGGCGATACCGACGACATCGACCTCCGCCCGACCGCAGCTGGGACACGAGATCAGGTCGATGTTCTTCCGCTCCCGCAGACCGAGCGTTTCGAGGAGTTGGCGACCCGCCTTGGCCTCCTCGATCGGATCGGCGGTGAGCGAGTAACGAATCGTGTCGCCGATGCCTTCGGCGAGCAGCGTCGCCATGCCGGCAGTGGCCTTGAGCGTGCCGATCGGGGGTGGACCCGCCTCGGTGACACCGAGATGAAGGGGGTGGTCGGTCACCTCGGCGAGCTGCCGGTAGGCCTCGATCATCAGCGGGACGCTGGACGCCTTCACCGAGATCTTGATCAGATCGAACCCGACGTCATCGAAGTAGCGGATCTCGTCGAGCGCCGACTCGACCATCGCCTCCGGCGTGACTTTGCCGCCGTATTTCGCATAGAGATCGGGATGCAGCGAGCCGCCGTTGACGCCGATGCGGATCGGCACATTGCGATCCTTGGCCTCGCGGGCCACGAGCTTGATGTGTTCGGGGTTTCGGATGTTGCCGGGGTTGAGCCGCAGGCAATGCACACCGGCCTCGAGCGCTTCGAGGGCCCGCCGGTACTGGTGGTGGATGTCGGCCACGATCGGCACGGGCGACCGAGGAACGATCCGGGCCAGACCCTCGGCGGCCTCGGACTCATTGCAGGTGCAGCGGACGATGTCGCAGCCGGCAGCCGCCAGCCCGTAGATCTGCTGCAGGGTGGCTTCGTGGTCCGCTGTCTTCGTGATCGTCATCGACTGGACGGTGATCGGCGCACCCCCGCCGACGGGCACGTCGCCCACCATGATCTGCTTGGTCTCGCGACGAGGGAAGCTCTGCGTGAATTCCACCCCGTGAATCTACCGATCGCTAACGCACACTGGGGGCAGACCCCAGTGCGCGTGGGAACACACGGGCGCTAGCCGAGGTTGATGGGATCGATGATGTCGCGGAAGAGTGCGAGGAGGCCGAAGCCGACGAGCACCAGAAAGACCGCGTATGTCAGCGGGAGGAGCTTGTTGTAGTCGACTCGGTGTTGGCGGCCCCCGATCGAGCGGATCCGCTCGTAGGTGGCGACCACCACGTGACCACCGTCGAGCGGCGGGAACGGGAACATGTTGAAGATACCGATGAAGATGTTGAGCCCGGCGAGGAACAAGAGGGCATTCTCGAAACCTTCACCGGACAGGATGGTGCCGGCACGCGCCGCACCATAGATCGACAGGATCCGGTCCTCATCGGGATTGTCGACATCGAGCAACCGGCCCGCGGTCTCGCGTTCAACACTGGTCGTCGCCTCTTCGAGTGCTTCCTGGGCGCTCTCGGTGTTGCCGGTGACCGTGTCGGTCACGAAGTTTCGGAGCCCGCCGCCCGTGACGAGATCCCACATGTTCTCGAATGCGAGTTGGGTGTACTGGCCGAGACCGGTGATCGACCGGCCGACACCGTCGATCGGGCCGACGTCCTCTGCGATTCGCTCCTGGGAGATGCCGAAGAAGCCGACGACGGCCTCATTCGCGGGCAGGACCTCGTTCACCTCGATGTCATCGAAGGCCTGCAGATCGATCCCGTCGACCGGATCAACGATCACCGAGATCGTCTCACCGACCTTGCCGTCGAGCTGGGTCAGTACGTCGTCCCAACTGAACACGTCGATGCCGTCGATCTGGAGGATGCGATCGTTCTCGAGCAATCCGCCGAAGGCTTCAGCTCCGTCGACGCTCAGCCGACCGCCGATGGTGACCGTGTCGTTGATGGTCTCGCCGTCTCGGACGTAGGAGATGTCCACCGTCTCGCCGCCGCGGGCTCGAACGAGCTCACCGAAGTGCTGGAAGTCGCCGACCTCGACGCCGTCGATGGCGATGATCTCATCGCCCAACTCGATGCCGAGGTCGACCGCCGCACTCTGGCTCGACACCGAGCCGACCTCCCACGCTTCGGGGTCACTCGGGTCGCCCCAGCCGACGAAGAAGGCGTAGAGGAGCACCAGGGCCATCAGGAAGTGCATGATCGAGCCGGCCGAGACCACGAGCAGCTTCCGGGGGAACGACTTCGCTCGATAGGCGCGCGGCTCGTCGACCTCGGGCACTTCCTCGAGATTGTGCATCCCCTCGATGCGCACATAGGCGCCGGCGGGGATGGCTTTCACGCCGTACTCGGTCTCACCCCGACGAAACGACCACAGGCGCGGACCGAAGCCGATGAAGAACTCGGTGGCCTTCATCCCGGTCCAGCGAGCCGTCAGGTAGTGGCCCATCTCGTGCATGAAGATCATGAAGATGATCGCCACCACAATGAACACCCACGTCCAACTGGCGAGGAGACCCAGAGCGAGCAGCAGCCCGCCGAGCAGAAGCAGACCGGTGATGTCGCCCTTCGGCTCCTGATGGCTGGTGGGTTCGGTCATACGGCGACGAGCTCCTCGATCACAGCGGCAGCCTCAACTCGGGCCTGGCGGTCGATGTCGAGTACAACCCCGACATCGGTGGCAGATGTTCCCGGCCAGCGCTGAAGGGCCCCATCCACCACGTCGGCAATGTCGACCCAACGGATCTGCCCCTTGAGGAACGCGTCCACGGCGACCTCGTTCGCGGCGCTGAACCAGGCCGGAGCGGTTTCGCCGGCGCGACCGGCGTCATAGGCGAGCGCGAGTCCGGGAAACGCCTCGAGGTCCGGGGGCTGGAAATCGATTCGGGAGAGTTCCGACCAGTCGATGTCGCCATACGGCACTTCCAATCGGTCGGGGAAGGCCAATGCGTAGCCAATGCACAAACGCATGTCGGGCTTCGACAGTTGCGCGATGGTGGCACCATCGGTGTAGGTGACCATCGAGTGGATGATCGACTGGGGGTGGACCACCACATCGATGTCATCGAAACCGATGCCGAAGAGTTCGTGGGCCTCGATCACCTCGAGGCCTTTGTTGATGAGGGTGCTCGAATCGATCGTGATCTTCGGCCCCATCGACCAGGTGGGATGCGCCAGCGCGTTCTCGATCGTGACCGTCTCGAGATCGGCCCGAGTGCGGCCGCGAAAGGGGCCACCACTCGCCGTCAACACGACCTTGCGGACGCGGTCGGCGTCACCGATCTTGCCGGTGATCTCGTTGGCCCGCAGGCACTGGTGGACCGCACAATGCTCACTGTCGACGGGGATCAACTCGGCGCCGGGTGTGGCCCATGCGCGTTGGACGACCGGGCCGGCGGCGATCAGGGACTCCTTGTTGGCGAGACCCAGCCGCCTTCCCGCTTCGAGCGTCGCCATCGTGACCGGGAGACCAGCGAACCCGACAACGCCGTTGATCGTCACGTCGGCGAGGACCGACACCTCGGCCATCGCCGTGTCGCCGACGAGCAGCTCGGTACCGCGAGGCAACCGTTCTGCGAGTCCCGCTGCCGCGGGCTCGTCGGCCACCGCGACGACCTCGGGACGAAACTCGTTCGCCTGCTCGACGACCAAGTCGACCGATGTGCCAACACCGAGCGCGACCACTCGGTAGTCCTCGGGCGCGGCGCGGACGACATCGAGCGTCTGTGTGCCGATGGAGCCGGAAGAACCGAGGACGGCGATCGAGGTGGTCACGGGGTCGACGCTAGGCCGAGTGAGCGACGGACGGCGCGCGGCCGGTCGAACCCGGCGTTCGGCTCAGGTGAAGAGCACGTACTGCGAGACGTACCAGGTGGTCGGCAGCACGAAGAGCAGACCGTCGAAGCGGTCGAGCAGACCGCCGTGGCCGGGCAGGATCGAGCCCATGTCCTTGATGCCGAGATCCCGCTTGATCAGCGATTCCACGAGATCGCCGATCGGCGCGGCCGCGGCCGCGAAGACGCCCAGCAGAACCATCGCCATCATGCCGCCACCCGTCTCGGAATCGGCGAGGGGGGCCGGCTGCTTGAGTACACCCATCACGATGGCGGCACCCAGAGCGACGACGAAGCCGCCGACGAGTCCCTCCATCGTCTTGTTCGGGCTGGCGGGCGAGAGTGGGCGGCGGCCGATGGCCTTGCCGATCGCGAGGCCGCCGACATCGTAGGCCACGGTGATGAGAATGGCGGCGGTGAGAATGCCGGTGCCATGGGTGTCGACCGACAGCATCAGAGCGGCGAACGAACCGAGGAGGCCGATGTGCAGAATCCCGAGCATCGTCGAGCCGAGACCTCGCATGGCGCCATCGTGGGCGACACCCATGAGGTACCAGAGCGCCCCGAAGATGAACGAGAGAACCAACACCAACGTCATGGCGGCTTCACCACGCCAATAGACGGCGAGCGGCAGGGCCACGGTGGCCGTGAGGCCGAGGAGGACCGCCGGTTGGTAGCCGGCCACGCGAACGGCGTTGTAGAACTCGACAGCGGCGAGTCCGAGGGCGATGGTGACCACTGCCAGTGCAGCGACGGGCCCGACGGCCATCGCCGCGAGCACAAGTGCGGCGAGCCCGACACCGACGGCGATCGCCATGGGCATGTCTCGATCGCCCGAGTTGCCGACCGTGGCGCCGAGTTGGGCGGCGATCGACTCTTCCTGACTCGGCGGCGGCTCACCCATCGCGGCTTCGGCGCGACGCGACGGGCGCTGCTGGTCGTCGAAGCTGAAGAAGTCGTCGGCGGTCTCGGTATGGCCGATCTGGATCGGTTCCTCCTCGACCGGGGCGGACTCTTCGGCCCAGACCGGATTGCTCGGCACGCCGGCCCACGCGGCCAATTCGTCGGGCTCGGCTTCAGCCAGGGAGGGCTCCGGTGACGGGTCGAAGGTCACGGATTCGGCCGCGCCGGTGTTGCCCCCGATCTGGGGTACCGCCCCCGTGGCAGGTTCGCTCCAGTGCGGGATCGCGTCGTCATCATCGTCGAACGACAGGTCGTCGTCACCGAACACGCTGCGGCCCGGTGCCGCGAAGTCGTCGTCGGAGAGATCGCCGCCCTCGATGGTTTGGAAACCCTCGAACTCGTTGGAATCGTCGGTCACGGATTCGCCCTTCCAGTGCAACTCGAGGTCAGACCTCGAGCAGCTCCTCTTCCTTTTGAGCCTGCGCAGTGTCAATCATGCCAATGAATTCGTCTTTCAGACCGTCAAGGCGCCCCTCGGCGCGCGTGACATCGTCCTCCGAGACTCCCCCGTCATCGCTGAGGTCGTCAAGCTCCTTGCGTGCGGAACGGCGGACTCCATTGACTCGCTGCTTGGCTTCTTCGGCCATCGTGCCGACCATTTTCACATAGTCGCGACGGCGCTCTTCGGTGAGTGGGGGGAAACTCAAACGGATGATTCGACCGTCGTTGGACGGGTTCAATCCCATGTTGCTGTTGATGATCGCTCGCTCGATCGCGTCGAGATTCGCTGCGTCGTGGGGGGTGACGATCAGCTGACGTGCTTCGGGTACCGAGAAGCTCGCCACCTCCTGCAAGCGCATCTCGACGCCATACGCCTCGATGGTCAGGCGCTCGAACAGGGCTGACGACGCGCGCCCGGTGCGGACCGTAGAGAACTCACGACGCGCCGCGCCAACGGCCGCGTCCATCTTTTCCTTGGCGTCGTCCAACACCAGATCGATCAACTCGTCGCTCACGACGCTTCTCCCTCGTTGTCGACGAGCGTACCCACCGACTGACCAGCGAGCAGGGACTGGAGGTTTC
The DNA here is from genome assembly GCA_016845585.1 of Acidimicrobiaceae bacterium. GTDB lineage: Bacteria > Actinomycetota > Acidimicrobiia > Acidimicrobiales > Aldehydirespiratoraceae > JAACCU01. The sequence continues at coordinate 8,960 of JAERSO010000172.1, forward strand.
CCTCCCCCATCAGGTCGAACACCACGATGGGCAACCGGTTGTCCATGCAGAGTGAGATCGCGGTCGAATCCATGACCTGGAGGCCGTCGTTGAGGACCCGCAGGTAGTTCGTGTGCCCGATCTTACTGGCGTCGGGGTTGGTGCGAGGGTCGTCGTCATAGATGCCATCGACACCACCGTGCGTGCCTTTCAACACGACACCGGCTTCGAGCTCGACGGCGCGCAATGCGGCGGTGGTGTCGGTGGTGAAGAACGGGTTGCCGTTGCCGCCACCGAAGATGACGACTCGGCCCTTCTGCATGTGGCGGATGGCGCGCCGACGAATGTACGGCTCCGCGATCGCGTTCATCTCGATCGCCGTCTGGACGCGGGTCGGCTGGCCGAGCTGCTCCAGGGTGTCCTGGAGCGCCAGTGCGTTCATCACCGTGGCGAGCATGCCCATGTAGTCGGCCTGGGCACGATCCATGCCCTCACCGGCACCTTCGATGCCGCGCCAGATGTTGCCACCGCCGACGACGACCGCGATCTGGACGTCATACTTGGCCTGAGCCGCGACGATGTCTTCCGCGATGCCGCGTACGGTGGCGCCATCGATGCCGAATTCCAGGGGGCCGGCGAATGCCTCACCCGAGAGTTTGAGAAGAACCCGATTCCAGCGAGCAGGAGTCTTGCCTGAGGCGCTTTCGGGTTCTGTCATGTTCAGGAGCCAATCACAACCTGGACGAAGCGGCGAATGGAACCGCCTCCGAGGCTGTCCTTGACGGCAGTCTTGTCGCCGTTGAGACCCTGTTCAAGCAGGACCCGTTCGCCGAACCAGCCGCGGAGTCGACCATCGACGATCTTCTCCCACGCTTGCTCGGGCTTGCCCTCGGCCTTGGTGATCTCGAGCAGCGACGAACGCTCCTTCTCGATCTCGTCAGCCGGGACCTCGTCGGAACTGAGGTAGATGGGCTTGGCGAAGGCGATGTGGAGCGCGACCTGGTGGAGGTCATCCTGGCTGACCCCCGCACCCTCGACGATCACGGCATTCACGCCGCGGCCGTCCTGGCGGTGCAGGTACGTGTCGAGGTTGTTGCCGTCGGCGGCCTCGATGCGCTCGACGGAGCCCAGCGCGATGTTCTCCTTGATCGTGACCTGCAGGTCCTCGATCGCCGAGGCATGGGTCTCGACCGCGCCGACGCCGTCGGCGAGGACCGCCTCGGCGAGCGTGTTGGCGAGCCCGGTGACGGCCTCGTTCTTGGCCGAGAAGTCGGTCTCGGTCTTGATCTGGACGAGGGCTGCGGTGTTGCCGTCGACGGCGAGCGCGATGGTGCCCTCGTCATTGTCGCGGTCGCTTCGTGCCGCGGCCTTGGCCAGACCCTTTTCGCGCAGTGCCTGGGTGGCGGCTTCCATGTCGCCGTCGGCTTCGGTGAGCGCCTTCTTGGCGTCCATCATTCCGGCGCCGGTGGCGTCACGGAGCGCCTTGACGTCCTTCGCGGTAATCGACATCTCTCGATCTCCCTTACTTCTTCAGTTCTTTGCGTGCGGTGGGCGAAACGTGGATCAGGCTTCGGGCGTGCCGTCGTCGCCGGCGGCAGGAAGGGTTTCCTCGACCGGAGCGGCGGCTTCCACGGCGGGAGCCTCGGTGGCGGCCTCAGGGGCAGCCTCCTCGACGGGAGCTTCAGCGGGGGCGGCCTGAGCGGCGGCGACACGCGCTTCTCGCTCGGCAGCCTCGCTCGCCGCGGCGGCGCGGGCCTGGGCCTGCTGCTCGGCGATCTCGGCTTCCTGGAGAGCGTTGCGCTGCACGGTCTCCTGACCGGAACGCTTCGAGTGGATGAAGCGACCCTCGAGCACGGCATCGGAGATGACACGGCTCATGAGTTCGCCGGCGCGAATCGCGTCGTCGTTGCCGGGGATGGCGTAGTCGACGAGATCGGGGTCGCAGTTGGTGTCGACCACGGCGACGATCGGGATGCCGATCTTGCGAGCCTCGGTGACGGCGATGTGCTCCTTCTTCGTGTCGAGCACGAAGACGGCGTCGGGAAGCTTCGCCATGTCGCGAATGCCGCCGAGGTTGCGCTCGAGCTTGGTGAGCTCACGCTGGATGAGGAGGGCTTCCTTCTTGGGCATGGCCTCGAACTCGCCCGAGTCGCGCATGCGGCGGTAGTCCTGCATCTTGGAGACGCGCTTGGAGATCGTCTGGAAGTTGGTGAGCATGCCGCCGAGCCAACGCTCGTTGATGTACGGCATGTTGCAGCGCTCGGCGTAGGACTGGATGGAGTCCTGGGCCTGCTTCTTGGTGCCGATGAACAACACGGTGCCGCCGTTGCCGACCAGGTCGCGGATGAACACGTAGGACGACTCGAGGTGGTTGAGCGTCTGGTGCAAGTCGACGATGTGGATGCCGGAGCGCTCGCCGTGGATGAATCGCTTCATCTTCGGGTTCCAGCGACGGGTCTGATGCCCGAAGTGGACGCCGGCTTCCAGCAACTGCTTCATGGAAATGACTGCCATGGTTTTTCTCCCGGTTGTGGAGCTCGTGGGGGACGCCGTAGCGACCGGGTATTCTACGAGCCGAATCAATCACCATCGCCGCCCCGTGCGGCGAATCGGGCCCAAATGGGCCGTCGAGCAGTGTAGCGGCGCCGAGCACGGCCGCGACCCCCTGCTCGGCTGCTTCGATCATTCCCGGCACGGCCCAGTCGAAGAGACGATCGATCGCCCCCTCACACGCCGGTGGCGAACCGGCGAGCGCGAGTGCGACTTCGCGCGCCGCGGCGTCGAGTCCGACCACCTCGCTGTGGGCGGTGAACGGCGATCCGCCATCGAGCACGACATGGCGGGCGCCCGGTGCCCATGCGGTGCCGGCCGGGACGACGAAGTCGTCTCGAGCCCCGATCGTGACCGCGTGCACTTCCTCGGGGAACCGCACCGTGGCACGGTCAGCGGCGTAGCCCCCGGTACCGAGGTCGGGGATCACCGGAGCGCGCATGACAGCGTCGACACCGATGCGATCGATGATGTCCGCACTCGGCGTCCCCTGATGCGGGCTCGCGAACGTGATCGCGACACCGATCGGGACCGTCGCCAAATCGATGCCGGCCAACGCATGGCGGGCCACCAGCCCGCCGAGGCTGTGGCCGTAGACGTCGATGGCGACGCCCGGCTGGGCCGCCGCGACCTCGGCGAGCAGCGCTGCCAGCGCCGCCACCGCGGCGGGAAGCTCGGCGAACGTGTCGGCCGGCGCGTAGTGCGAGTGCGCGATCTGCGACGACCAACCCATCGACTCTCCGGGCACCAGCCCGCCGCCGTAGCTGAACCTGACCACATCGGCTGCCGTGTACCCGTGCCGGCTCAGGTCGAGAGCCGACATCGTCCCAGGCGCCGCACTCGAACTGCTGAAGCCATCGATGACAACGGCGATACGGCGCTCCCGCGGCGCCGTCACGACGATGGATCCCGGCGTGCAATCCCGGTCGACGAACGCCGAGGCGAAACTCCGCAGCACGGACGCCGCTGCCACGGGGTCGACGCGTGCCAGAAGACCGGACGGATCGATCCCGACGACCGCAAACGCGCCGCTGAGCGCCGATGCGAGTACACCTCGCTCGGTGTTCACCGCACCACTCAGGTCGAGGAATGCGAGCCGCTCGGACCGTTCGACGAGGCGCTCGAACTGCTCGGTGATCTGAGCGCCGCCGCCGCTCTCGACGAGCTCCACTTCGATGACGCGCACGCCGAACAGGGCGGCGGGATCGACGTAGACCCCGTCGACTCGAGTACCGAAGTGAAACCGCTCGGCACTGACGGCGATGAGCTGGCCGGCGTCGACCGTGTCGCCTCGGACCACGACGACCGACTCCACGAAGGAGTAGCTGGATTTCAGCCCACCGCCGTGGTCGACCGTGATGTGAAGATCGCCGGCCACGGGTCCGGCGAACACGACGGTGCCGGGGCCGGCCGCCGTGATTGGGTCACCGGACGAGGTGTCGTACTCGATTCCTCGGTTCCCCGCACCGTATGGCGCATCAGGGGGTCGAAAGGGATCGAGCACCGGGGCCGACGTCGGCGGCCGCAGGACCACGGTGGCCGCCGCGAGAGGCACCGGCGCCAAGACGAGAGCGATGAGAAGGACGGAGACGACGGGTGTGATGAGACCCGGAAGGACAACGTGGACGCGCATGACAACCCCACATCAGAGACAGTTGACGGGGAAGTCGGTTCGGGGAAGCGGGCCGGCGGACGCCGACTCGCGGCGCTAGGCGGGTTCGCGTTCGGCGGCGCTGAGGCGCGACCGGAGCTGAAGAACCGCTTTGGTGTGGATCTGGCACACCCGGCTCTCGGTGACGCTGAGCACACGGCCGATCTCGGCGAGCGTGAGCCCCTCGTAGTAGTAGAGCGTGAGCACGATCTTCTCGCGCTCTGGCATTCGATTGATCGACTCGGCGAGGATCTGACGCATCTCCTCGACCTCGTAGACCCCCATGGGACCCTCGCCGGCGTCGGCCACGGTGTCGCCCAGCGTCACGGACTCACCTCGCTCACCGCCGGCGAGCATCTCGTCGAGTGCGGCGACGCCCACGAAGGAGATCTGACTCAGGGTGGTCTGGAGCTGGGCCTCGGTGATCTCCATCTCCGCCGCGACCTCTTGATCGGTCGGGGGGCGATGGTGCTCGGCCTCGAGTTTGGCCATGGCCCGCTCGAGTGTGCGGGCCTTGCTGCGAACCGATCGGGGGACCCAGTCGATCGAGCGGAGCTCATCGAGGATCGCCCCCTTGATGCGGGCGATGGCGTAGGTCTCGAACTTGTAGCCGCGCTCGGGATCGAACTTCTCGATCGCGTCGATCAATCCGAACACACCGAAGCTCACGAGGTCCGCCTGCTCGACATTGCGGGGAAGGCCGACCCCGACTCGACCCGCCACGTACTTCACCAGCGGCGAGTACTGAATGATCAGCTTGTCGCGAAGCTCCTGAGAGCGCGCTTGCTTGAATTCGGCCCACAACTTGTCGGTGTCGGCGTTGCGATCGGTCACGTGGACTGGTTCCTAGGCACGGGGGTGAGTCTGGCGATGGATGTCGCGCAAACGCTCGCGACTGACGCGGGTGTAGATCTGGGTCGTGGCGAGATCGGCATGACCCAAAAGCTCCTGCACAGAACGCAAATCGGCACCACCATCCAAAAGATGAGTGGCAAATGTATGACGAAGTGCATGCGGATGGGTGGGACGGTCGGCTCGACGGTCCACGATGCGCCTCACGTCGCGTGGTGACAACACGCGACCTCGGCGGTTGAGAAACACCGCGTCGGGAGGAGAGTCGGGGGTGGCCAGCATCTGGCGCCCACGCTCGAGCCAGGATCTGAGCTCGTCGGCCGCAGGCTCCGAGACCGGAAGCCGGCGCTGCTTGTTGCCCTTCCCCCAGACGGTGATCACGTCGACATCGGGCGAGATGTCGGCACGGGTCAGCCCACACAGCTCGCTGACCCGCAAGCCACTGCCGTAGAGCAACTCGACAATGGTGCGATCTCGAAGGTCGATGACCGGGTCCTCGTCCGATCGTGCGGAACCATCGACCAATGCATCGAGCTCGGACGCTGAAAGGACCCGAGGCAGCGTCGACGCTCCGCGCGGGGCAGAGAGCCCCGCTGCGGGATCGGAGTCGGTCCGGTCGGTGCGGCGTGCCCAATCGAAGTAGCGCCGCAGCACCGACGCCTTGCGCGCCGTGGTGCGCCGTGCGTAGCCCTCGCCGTCGAGGTGGGCGAGATAGCGACGCAGGTGTCGACGCGTCGTGGCACCGGGTCCGGTCACGCGCTGCGACTCGAGCCACTCGGTGGCGTCCCGGATGTCGCGCTCGTAGACGTCGCGGGTTGACGATGCGACCCGCGTGAGCGATTCGAGCCAGAGGGGGAGGTCCCAGGACGGCACCGCACCACCCTAGTACGATCTCACGAATGGTGTTGTACCAACCACACTTCGCGCGATTGTGTTCCGGACTCCACGCACTCATGCGCGGCGCACCCGTACCCCGTCCGCCACGATGTACCCCGCGCTCATCAGGCGCTCCAGCGCCAGGTAGACCACGCCGAGCTCGAACCCCGTGATGTCGACGAGTTCATCGACAGACGTCGGCCCGTCGTCGACCGCGGCGAAGACAGTGCCGGTGTCCCCGGACGGCACCGGTCGCCCACCGGACCGCCGGGTGGTCGAGTCGATCGTGGCCAGGCCGAGCGCCGTCAGGACATCGTCCGCGTCGCGAACCGGTGCGCATCCGTCGACCAGGAGCTGATTGGTGCCGTTGGCCGCACCATTCTTGACCGATCCGGGGACCGCCATCACGTCGACCCCACGACGCACCGCCTCGTCCACGGTGAGCAGGCTGCCGCCCGCGGCACGCGACTCGACGACCACCACCACGTCCGAGAGTGCCGCGATGATTCGGTTGCGGGCCGGGAACCGCCAACGCTCCGGTTCGGCGCCGAACGGCGCCTCCGTGCAGACACAGCCGGCAGCCGCGACCTGTTCCCAGAGCTCGAGATGGCGACGTGGATAGACGACATCGATTCCACTGCCGACAACGGCGACAGGTGGTGCGCCTCCCGCAGCGAGAGCACCTCGATGGGCAGCTCCGTCGACCCCGAGTGCGAGCCCAGAGACGACCGACACTCCGGCCTCGGACAACGCCGCGCCCAACTCGAACGCAATCTGCCTGCCAGGGCCGCTGCAACGTCGCGTGCCCACGATTCCGACCGTTGGCGTGTCGGAGCCGGGGAACCGTCCCCGCCGAAACAGCACCGGAGCCGGATCGATGTCGTCTCGCAACCGCTGAGGATGATCAGCGTCGTGCCACGACGTCACTCGACAGCCGAGTCGACGGATAAGGGCCTCGACACCCGGGACATCGCGACGGGCCAGCTCCGAAGCCCAGCGCCCGGCGTGCTCAGCGGGGACCGCCGGGGGCCGTTGGACACCCGCCGCGGCGAGATCCCACGCCGCCCGCACGGACCGATCGTCGAGAAGATGAGCGAGCCGACGGCTGGACATCGCCGGGAGCGCAGCCAGCACGGCCAGCAGCCCCTCGGTCGTCTGCTCAGCCATGGTCGGCACCGATCGCCGGGCGAGAGCGAAGTTGAAGGGCGGCGGAGACGTCGACCGCTCGCAACCCGTCCTCGGCATCGTCGAGATCGCGGATGGTGCGAGCGACACAACGGAGCCGACGCAGGCCCCGCGCACTCAGCCGTCCGCCATTGAGCGCTTCGGCCACCATTCCCGTGGCCTCGTCGTCGAGCCAGGCAACCTCATCGAGCAGCGAGTCGCTCATCTCGGCGTTGCACCGAACGCCACGCAACGCCGACCGTTCACGGACCCCGGCCACGCGCTTCGCCACCTGCCATGACGCCTCCGCCGGTTCCACGGACAGCAGCGCCGACGTGGACGGTCGATCGACATGGACCATCAGATCGATTCGGTCGAGCAACGGCCCGGACACCCGGCGGGAGTACCGCGCCCGCTCCGGAGGCAGACAGCGACAGGACACGCTGCCACCCTCACCACAGGGGCAGGGGTTCATGGCCGCCACGAGCAGCACGCGCGCTGGATGCTCCTGCATGCCACCGCTCCGAGCGACACGCACCACCCCCTCCTCGAGAGGCTGCCGGAGCGCGTCGAGCACGCTCGGAGGAAACTCGCCCAACTCGTCCAGGAACAGAACACCACCCGACGCCGCGCTGATCTCACCCGGCCGTGACGTCCTCGTGCCGCCCCCGACGAGTGCAGCCATCGACGTGTTGTGGTGCGGCGCCCGAAATGGGGGCCGAGTGACGAGACCGGATGGCGGAAGCCGAAGGCCCGCTGCACTGTGGACCCGCGTCACCGACAGCGCGTCGTCGTGCGCGAGGTCGGGGAGGATCCCCGACAACCGGCGCGCGAGCATCGTCTTGCCCGCCCCCGGTGGCCCCACCAGGAGGAGATGATGTCCACCCGCCGCCGCGACCTCCAGCGCACCGCGGGCCTGGCGCTGGCCTCGGACATCGGCGAGATCCGGGCCGGGCTCGACCGGATCGGTGGGGAGCGACATGTCGACGTCGGGCCACGGCAACCCGAACTGCAGCGCCTCGACAACGTCACGGAGGCGCCGGACCGGGCGAATACGAGACCCGGCGACCAGCGCCGTCACACGCGCATCCCCAGCGGGGACCACGACTCGAGGGGCGGGGACGGCATCCACCAGCGGCAAGGCCCCGACGATCGGACGCACCGACCCATCGAGCCCGAGCTCACCGAACGCCCCGAGCCCCTCGATCTGTGACGCCAGGATCTGCTCGGATGCCACCAGGAGGCCGATCGCCATCGGGAGATCGAGCGCCGCGCCAGTCTTGGGCAGGCCCCCCGGCGCGAGATTGACGGTGATCCGTTTCATCGGCCACGTCAGTTCGCTCGACTCGAGTGCGGCACGCACCCGATCTCGGGCTTCGCGGCACGTGGCATCGGGGAGACCCACGATCGAGAACGACGGCAAGCCGTCGGCCACGTGGACCTCGACGGACACGGGAACGGCATCGACCCCGACCAGGGTGGATGAGACAACGGTGGCGAGCATCGCGACCTCCGAACAAGAGATGTTGGGAGGTCGCCGTTACGGCCGGCGACCGAGCGCAGGCACACCCTACGGTGCCCCTGTGACAGTTACTCGCTCGGCCTCCGCCGAGAACACTCGCCCGGCCTAGCCGAGGACTTCACGGGTGTAGCGCGCCACCGCAACGAGTTGATCGTCACTCAACCCACCGGCGAACGAGGGCATACCGTTCTTGCCGTCGCGGATGAGATCGATCTGATCGGCGATCTCGGGAAAGTTCGCCACCACCTCGCCATCGGCCAGTTTGGGGCCGGTCCCGCCACCGCCGCTTCCCCCATGACATCGAGCGCATCGAGAGCTGTAGATGTCGCGGCCCGCGGCCAACACCGCGTCGGTCTGTCCATCGGCACCAACCGGAACTTCCGGCGACTCGATCGCGCACGATGCTCCCAGCAGCGCCAAGACCCCGACGACGAGCGTCGTCGAGAACCGAACCGATGAATGCCGATCATGGGGGTGGCGTCGAGTCACACGGAGACGATACTGACGACATGGGTATGGATCCCACCCGACCACACCGGCGACGCCCGACCGACATCTTGTTCGTTGCCGCCGCGTGTCTCACCACGGTGGCCTTGCTCATCTGGGCCCTCTTTCTCTGATCACGAAGGCGACGACGATGGACGACCCAGAGGCATATGGCGAGGTCGAGGTGCGATTTCTGCAGCCCTATCAGGCGACCAAGACGTACCTCTGCCCCAACTGCAACCGGGACATCCCGCCCGGCACCGGCCACTACGCCGTCGTCCCGAAGGAAGCGCCGGACCTGCGTCGCCACTGGCACCGCGGCTGTTGGGACGGACGAACGACGCGCCGCGCCCCGACCAGAGGGCGGCGCTAGCCGATCCGTCCGACCTCAGCCGCGTAACAGCCTCGCTGCGCGTTGTACACGTCGAGCTTGCTCGAACCGCGATCGGCGAAGGAACCGGTGAATGAACTCGTCCAGTTCCCTCCCATCGATGACCGCGGCATCGATCATCATCTCGTCTCGGTCGAACGACCGCGCAGCCGACCGGTAGGGCGAGTCGGCGTGAACGGGTCGTGGGAAACGAGGATCATCTCCTCGCCCACCTCGGCCTCGCTCGGGTACCTTCGACATGGGAACTCCGGCTTGTCGTCCGCCACGTAGGCCTTCCTTCCGGCCGTGCGCAGCCGATCCGCGTCAGCAGCAGAAAGCGGCACGATCTCATACGTGTCAGCTGTCATGTCGCCCATGGAGGACCATCTCGCTGGACAGGTTCGGACGAGCGGCCCGTGGGCGCAGACACCTAGGGTGACGACACCACACGAGAGGGACATTGGATGAGTCGTACCGACGCACTCGCACGAACGGAGACGTACTTCCGTGACGGCAGCTTCATGGACGAGCTCGCACGCCGGGTTGCCTTCCGGACCGAGAGTCCCGACATCGAGCGCCGGCCGGACCTGTACCGCTATCTGGGTGACGAGCTGACGCCGTCGCTCGAAGCGATGGGCTTCACGTGCGCTGTCCACGACAATCCCATCCCGGACGGCTGCCCGTTCCTGGTCGCCCACCGCCATGAGGCCGACGGGCTTCCGACGGTGATGTCCTACGGCCACGGCGATGTCGTGCTGGGCTATGACGATCAGTGGCGCGATGGCCTGAGCCCATGGGAGATCGTGGTCGAGGGCGATCGGTGGTATGGACGCGGCACGGCTGACAACAAGGGCCAGCACACCATCAATCTGGCCGCCATGCGCCACGTGCTCGACGAACGGGGTTCGCTCGGCTTCAACGCCGTCCTGCTCTTCGAGACCGGCGAGGAGACCGGATCACCCGGCTTGGAAGCATTCTGTGCGGCGAACGCCGACCTCTTCGATGCCGATGTCTTCGTTGCCTCGGATGGACCACGGATGCAGCCCGACATCCCCACGATCTTCATGGGATCACGGGGCGCGTACAACTTCTCGATGCTGCTCGATCTGCGCGATGGGGGCCACCACTCCGGCAACTGGGGCGGCCTCTTGGCAAACCCGGGCGTCGTGCTCGCGAACGCGCTGGCCACGATGATCAGTCCGACCGGCGAGATTCTCGTCGACGGCTGGAAGGCCGAGCCGATGACCGATTCGGTGCGTGCCGCGATCGCCGAGCTCCGCGTCGGGGGCGGGGACGACTCCCCCACCATCGATCCGGACTGGGGCGAGCCGGGGCTCACCTCCGAGGAGCGAGTGTTCGGCACGAACACGTTCGAGGTGCTCGCCTACGAGACAGGGAATCCCCGCAATCCGGTGAACGCCATCCCGCCGTCCGCGGTGGCTCACTGCCACATGCGCTTTGTCGTCGGCACCGATCCTGACGACATTCTCCCCGCACTGCGCCGACATCTCGACGACCGCGGCTACACCCAGATCCGACTCGAGCCATCCGGTGTGGCGATGAAGGCAACACGTCTCGACCCTGCTCACCCCTGGGCACAGTGGGCGATCGGTTCCGTCGCTCGCACCAGCGGGAAGGACGTTGCGGTCATCCCGAACCTCGGGGGAAGCCTGCCCAACGACGTCTTCGCCGGGGTACTCGGACTTCCGACGATCTGGGTTCCGCACTCCTATGCCGGTTGCTCGCAGCACGCGCCGAACGAACACGTGCTCGCGTCGACCTGCCAGGAGGCGCTCCAGATCATGACCGGGCTCTGGTGGGATCTCGGCACTGGTGGAACGCCGACGAACTAGCGGATCCCAAGGGCGGCGCAGGTCTCGTCCACCTCGGCGATCGCCGAGGTGATGATCCGGTGGAGGTCCTCGGCTGAGATCGTGAATCCATCCGGCACGAGCGGGAGAAGATCGGATTCCACCGCTTCGACGCCCATGACGTCGTAGCCCGGACTCCCGGGCAGGGCGGAGGGGAAGACCGCCAGATCGGCGAAGTGCACCATGCCGATCATTCGATCCACCGGGCCATCCGTGATCGCCACCCCCGACTCATGGTGACGGCGGACGAGTTCGCCGATGTCCGCGGGAAGGCCCCATCGTTCACAGGCCATCTCGACGATCTCGCCATGGGAGAGTCCACAGATCTCGAGCTCCAACTCGAGCAGCTTCTCAGGGGTGTCCCAGCAGGTGTTGTCGATCCGCTCGAGCTCTTCGGGAGCCTCTCCCAACAGGACGAACCGTCCCACGTCGTGCAAGAGACCGACGGTGAACGCTTCATCGGCATCGAGTGCCAGCCGGCCCGCTCCGTGGTGAACGAGTTTGCGCATGGTGACCGCGACCTGCAGTGAGTGCCGCCACAGGCTCCGCTCCCAGTCACTTCGAGGAACGAACACCCGCGAGACGGCCATCGCCAGGATCAGGTTGGATGCGCCGGTACTGCCGAGCCGCGCCAACGACATGCGCACCGAGGTGATCGGCGAACGGGGTGAACTCGACGCGGCGTTGGCGGCGGCCAGGACCCTGGCCGAGTAGGAGGGATCCGCCTCGACCAACTCGAGAACGTGGGCGAAGTACTCGTCGTCGTCTCGATCAAGCGTCATCAACTGCCCGATCACCGCGGGCAGGACCGGCAGTCGATCGATCTGGCGGTTCAGGCGCGTGCGAACCTCTGTCGCGGTCGCCATCAGCGGCGTCCATGGTCCGGGCGGTGTCGTCGCGAAACGGCCATGGGCGCAGCATCGGCCCTGAACACAGTTCAGTTAGAAGGCGCCCTCGATCACTTCGATTCTCGGCCCGGTGACGGTTGCAACATCGAAGCGCAGCATGCCTCGTCGATGGTGAACATCGAGCCATGACATCGCCGTTCGGCGCAGAAATCGCTGCTTTCTGGTGTCGACCGCCTCGAACCCACTCCCGTAGCGAGCCGAGGATCGCGTCTTCACTTCGCAGAAGACGATCTCGTCGCCCCGACCGAGCACCAGGTCGATCTCGCCACCTCGGACCTGCCAGTTCTGATCGAGCACCGCATATCCGGCCGACTCGTAGTGCCGCGCCACCCGGCGCTCTCCCCAACGTCCCAACGCCACTCGTGATTGATCCATGAGCCGAAGCTAGGGGGAGGGTGTGACAACGAGTCCTAGTCCGGCCCGGTGAGCTTTCGGACGAGGCCGTTGAGCGTCTCGATGTGCGCATCCTGGCGTTCGAGGAGTCGTTCCACGGTTTGGCGGTGGGCCGCCAGCTCCATCTCGTACTTGGCCGCCAGTGCATCGGTGGCGTTCGCGAGATCAGTGCCATGCGCCACCGTCAGCCGTTCGACGGCCGACGCCCACGCCGCGACCTGGTCGGTCAGGCCCGCTACCTGCTCGGCGAGCGACGACGGTGCCGCCCGTGGAGCGACGACCGCGGTGGCCGGTTCTGGCGGGCGGGGCGGGGGCGCCT
>JAERSO010000173.1 GCA_016845585.1 Acidimicrobiaceae bacterium
CGTCGGCACCACCCAACCCCGCGCCACCGCCGACCCCGAAATCAACAACGAAGCCAACCTCCGCGCCGACTTCGCCGCCTGGAACCACGTCGACCACGTCCTCGAAGACCTCTTCCGCGCCTACAACAGCTCCGGCACCAACCGCCGCAACCTCACCTACGCCCAGTTCGTCCGCCGCATGGGCCGCTTCAGCCAGTCCCCGCGCACCATGCTCAGTGCCATCAACCATTTCCTCAACGAGGAAGGCATCGCCCCCATCGAGGATCTCGCCATCGAGGACCTCAATAACCCCGACCACGCCACCGACGCCGCCTACCGCCTCCTCCTCCGCGCGCGCACCCGCATCCAGGAATCCCGCGCGCGTTCCGAGGCCACCGTCCAGAACACCCTCACCGCCATCAACGAAAAAAACCAGGAACTGGAAGCCCTCCTCAACCGGTTCATGGAACAAAACACCCTCGCCAAGGCCGCCGAGAAACAACTCCGCAACCTCGTCACCGCCCTCTCACGATCCACCCTGCGCGGCCAGGATGCCGGCGTCTTCGCTCAGCTCACCCGCTCCCGCGTCTTTGCCAACCTCGCCAAGGCCAAGGGCCTCAGTGAAGCCGACTTCGCCAAGTCCGTGCAGGACATGGCCCGCTCCCTCGCCGGCCAGCCCGACCTCACCTTCCGGCTCCTCAGCGAACTCGCCGCGCTGCCCACCGACTTCTCCAAGGGCGGCCTCGCCGACCTCACCGACCAGGTCGTCAACGGCATCACCCCCGAACTCCAGGCCGAACTCCAAATCGCCTCCCCCAAACAGGCCGACCAGGTCGCCACCCTCATGGCCATGATCCACCTGGCCTGCAACAACCCGCACCTCATCGACTTCACCCGCCTCCGCAACGACAAGTCCCCCGGTAATTCCCGCAAGGAAATCATCGGCCTGCTCAAGCTCGCCATCGCTCCCGAAACCGGCGCGCTCGAACGCGCCCGCGCCGGCATCACCCAGCTCAAGCACAACGCCAAACTCGCCGAACGCCTCCTCGGCCTCGTCCGCACCCACCAGCGCGCGCACCAGCGCATGATTCGCGAAACCGAGCGCGCCCAGGATTTTATCGACTTCGATAACAACACCCGGCACGCCCTCAACTCCCGCCTCGCCACCCTCGAACAAAAACTCTCCATCGAACACTCCCTCGGCGGCGAACCCGGCTCCATCTGGAGCGGCGGGGAAGGGGCCGTCTACTTCGTCCCCACCGCCGTGGACCAGCCCTCCGACGCCCTCCGGCGCGACCCCAAAGCCCGCCGCACCTACACCACCGTCCCCCGCCTCGCCCGTAATCAGTCCCCCGAGAACTACCGCAAAACCCTCCGGCAGGAACTCGAGACCATCTCCCTCTGGCTCAATCACGAAGGCCGCGAAAAAGACGCCACCTGGCGCTACATGAAACGCGCCTACGACCACCTCTCCGGGGAGGTCGCCGTCCGCGAAATCGTCGCCAGCCGCGACAGCATCACCCTCGCACTCCTCGGAACCTTTGCCGACCTCATCAACGCCACCGGTTCCCCCGTCCTCAAGGACCTGCTCCCCCGCCTCGCCCGCTACGCCGCCTTCGAGAATCATCACCGCGAAGTCACCCCCCTCGCCGATCAATGGATCCGTTCCCGCGCCGAAGCCATGAAAGCCCTCGGCCTCATGGATCAGGTCGACAGCAAGCGCACCTTCCAAACCCTCGTCTTTAATCCCGCCCTGGCCTACCTCGAGGCCCACCAGGAACTCCTCGAGGATTCCCGCAGCGTCGAGGCCGCCGTCGATAAAGCCATGACCGGCATCCACGAGATGCTGCGAAATTCCGGGAACTCCGTCGGAGCCGCCCTGCGCGCCAATCCCGAGGCCTTCGAGGCCATCGAAACCCACCTGCGCCACTCCGGCCAGGTCTCCTCCCAGCTCATCTCCATGCAGGAAAAAATGGGCCTCAAGGTGCGCGACTCCAGCACCCCCCAGCCCTACTTCCGCCAGGCCATCGGAGCCGAACTCTTCACCATGTCCCGCAGCCTCGGCCCCGCCATCACCAATGCCGCCATCGAGATGGGCCGCCCCCGCGAAGTCCAGTCCGCCCGGGACGATTCCCGCATCTTCGGCTGGCGCTTCACCTGGCAACAGGGCGAGGATACCAACGTCCACCTCGTCAACCCCTACCACATCCGCTCCCTCGCCACTCACCTCTACCAGGGCACCCCCGAGGAACAGGCCGCCCTCCGCGAAGGCATGCAGCGCAAGGCCGAAGGCACCGCCTGGGGCGAGTTCGTCGTCCCCCTCGCCGAACGCGAAGGCGAGTCCAGCTTCGATGAAGCCCAGGTCCACGAACACACCGACGAAGAGGACAATACCCTCGCCTTCCAGCGCCTCGCCGCCCGCGCCGATGTCATCGAGGCCCTCGAATCCGTCGAGGAAGGCGACCTCGTCGGCTTCGCCGAAGCCCTCTACGAACGCACCGGCGGCGACCTCACCAATGCCGAGGCCCAGGCCGCCTACGTCGGCAACACCCTCGCCAAATTCCAGCAGGTCTATAACTCCCTCTACTCCAACATCCACGACCTCTCCGACCCCGCCAACCAGTCCGACCCCGGCCTCGGCGTCCATCGCATCATGGTCGATGCCCGCTCCGCCGAGGGCTACCCCGGAGCCTGGCTCAATTACCAAACCTTCGAGGACCACGAAACCCTCGGCATCATCCGCACCTGGGCCGCCCAGGCCGCCTTCGGCCAAAACCGCGAAGCCCTCAACCGCGACCTCAACCGCGCCGAACAGGTCTTCAAGGAACAGCTCGACGACCAAAACCGCTGGACCGCCGCCGGCCTCTCCGTCGATCAAATCAAGGAGGAAGCCCGAAACAAATACGGCCCCGCCGGCTACAAGGCCATCGTCTCCGCCAACAAAAATCTCAAGCTCCTCAACCGCCTCAAGACCAGCCTGAACGAACTCATCAAGCGCCAGGTCATCGGCATGCCCGAGGACATGGCCGCCTCCTACGAAACCCTCTCCAGCCTCGCCGGCGTCGTCGTCCAGTCCATCGGCTCCGCCATCGTCGACCTCTCCACCCTGTTCGTCATGCCCTACGCCAAGTACGGCCTCAATCGCGTCGGGTTCAAACAGTCCGCCCGGGGCCTCGAGTTCATCAAGCAGGCCTTCGGCTCCTTCCTCCAGGCTTTCGGCAAACAAACCGACCTCGACGCCGGCTGGCAAACCGCGCTCACCCGCCTCTATCGCGTCGATGAAGATACCCGCCGCACCGGCACCGACCGCGCCATCTCCGGCTTCTACCGCGAAGTCGCCGGCACCACCCACGTCGACCGCTCCTCCCTCTGGGGCCGCCTCCGCGCCGGCCTCGTCTCCGGCGGCACCAAACTCGCCGGACGCGCCGTCGGAGCCTTCCTCAACACCGGCATCCACGGCCTCGGCAAACAGGAATCCCCCGTCCAGTACACCACCCTCAAGCCGCACGCCCCCTTTACCACCTCCGCCCAGATGATGACGGCCGCCAACACCATCGCCACCTGGAAACTCTACCACCAGCTCGTCAGCAAGGCCGTCGACCACCTCAAAGCCCACCCCGGCGATCAGGTCCCCCAGGGCTTCCGCTTTAACCATCGCCACCTCGGCATGCCCCAGCAGGCCTTCGAGTACATGGTCCACGCCCTCGCCGATTACGGCATGTCCCTCGAAACCCTCGCCTGGGAAGGGCGCGCCACCGAAAACCCGCTCTTCTTCTCCGACCTCCAGCTCCAGCTCCTCGCCGAACTCGCCCAGGCCGATTTCACCAAGGAAACCGGCATCCTCTCCCGCCCTATCTGGTCCTTCACCACCGCCTTCGGCCGTACCGCCACCCCCATCACCGGCTGGTCCATTGAGAAAACCGCCGACCTCCGACGCAACTTCCGCTTCTTCGACGAAGCCGGCGAATTCTCCGCCAAACTCGCCCTCCGCTCCATGGCCCCCTTTACCGCCATCCTCCCCATCTCCCTCGCCTTCGCCTGGTTCCGCGACGAATGGGACGAGGAAGCTAAACGCAAAAAATCCAACCACCTCCACCTCGACTGGCAGAAGGGCCCCGGAGAAAACGCCCTCGCCTTCCTCGACCAGGCCAACCGCGTCGGAGCCTTCGGCCTCTTCGGCGACGCCTCCAACTCCTACCTCAACGTCCATACCGGCCGCCCCTTCGAACTCCAACACAAGGTCTTCTTCCTCTCCATGGCCACCGGCCTCGTCGAACGCACCGCCTACTGGATGCGCTCCGGCATGCCCCTCGATTACCAAAGCGGCGCACGCCCCTTCATCCAGTCCCTCGGCGGCTCCGGCTACCTCGAGGCCGCCCAGGTCTTCAACACCCTCAGCGGCGACGAATTCCTCCAGCGCGAAGCCCAGGTCACCCACCGGCTCAATACCGAAAACTGGCTCCGCGTCGCCGGCCGCGCCCAGGGCCTCGATGTCCGCCGCCCCGCCAGCGTCCACGGCATCCCCCACCGCGCCAAGGCCCACTTCAAAAACATGGCCATCGCCGCCCTCCATAACGACCCCAACTTCTTCCAGGAATCCATGAACGCCGCCCGCCAAATCCTCCGCGAAGCCGGCAAAAGCCCCGACGAAATCGAGAAAAAACTCCGCGAAGCCTTCCGGGGCCACCACCCCGTCCGCCGCGTCTTCCAAATCCTCCCCACCGAAAAGGAATACCAGGACCTCCTCAACGAAATTCCCGAGGAATACCGGAATGACATCCTGGGAGGCCTCCGCCTCTACGACCGCTACGGCGACCGCC
>JAERSO010000174.1 GCA_016845585.1 Acidimicrobiaceae bacterium
GGTGGGGGTTCCCCTCTTCGATTCCTCCTCCTCGTCCGGCGCCTGTGCGGCGCCGCTGATGAGGCCCCAGCAGGGCCGAAACGAGGAGGCAGACATGCAGTTCAACACCCAGTACGGGCCGGTCCGAGTGGAGTCCTTCGAGGGCTACACCGACGTTCGGTCCACCCGGGGCATCGAGGTCCGGGCCGGGGTCAGTGCCACGAACCGCACGAAGATCGAGGTCGGCCTGCACGACACGGGCGACATCGAGGTCACGGTCGGCTCCCAGCCGGGCGCCGTGCCGATCAACTTCCAGCAGGTCCGTGTCGACCCCCTGACGGGCGACCAGCACACCGACCGGATCCTCGTGTTCCTGTCGGAGTCGACCGCCGCCTCGCTCTGCGAGGCTCTGCTCGACAGCCCGCACCTCGACCTGAACCCCCGCTAGTCGAAACCCCCTCCGGGGGGTCCGGGTGCCAGTGGCTCTGGCCCCGCTGATGAGACAAGCCACGAGGAGGAAGTGCGATGAAGGTCAAGGTCACGTTCACCGTCGAGGTCGACCCGGTCCTGTGGGCCGAGTACCACGGCATCGACGTCGAGGACGTCCGGGACGACGTCAAGGACCTGTTCGGGGATCCGACGTCGACGGCGCCGCACCTGTTCGACGCTGGCGTCATCCGCTAGTCGAAACCCAGCCCTGCGGGGCTGGGTCCATCCGGGATGGGCTCCCGGGTGCTGATGAGACAGCCCACAACGAGGAGGAACCAGTCATGAACATCGACATCACCGCCGTGGTGGTCGACGGGGTCGGCGCCGTCACCGGGCCGACCTGCCCGTACTGCCGGGAACTGCACAACCGCTCGGTCGACCTGATCGGCCTCGACTGGTTGGAGCGGGACGGCAAGCGGCTGAAGACCGGGATCTACGAGACGACCTGCTGCGGCGGGACGCTGTACGGCCCGGCTCCGACCGTCACCGTCGACGGCTTCCACCTGTACGACGACACGGCCGCCTACGCCGACGACTTCATCGACGACTGACAGCCGAAACCCCCTTCGGGGGGTCGTCCCGGGACTGACCGTCCGGGGCCTGAAGAGGCAGGTCAACCCACGAGGAGGAAGACATGAAGTTCAACGAGAAGGTGCAGGCCATCGCCGACAACCTCACCCGGACCCTCATCCACCAGCTGGAGGAGGACCCCGGGTCGTGGTCGAAGCCGTGGCAGGCGGTCGGCTCCGCCGACCTGCCGCACAACCCCGTCTCGGGGTCCGTGTACCGGGGAACGAACGTGCTGGTGCTGGCCGCCGTGGCATGGGCCGAGGGTTACACCTCGGGCCGCTGGGCGACCTACAAGCAGTGGCAGAAGGCCGACTGTCAGGTCCGCAAGGGCTCGACGGGCACGCCGATCGTCCGGTGGAACAAGAAGTTCAAGTGCGAGGACTGCGGCGGAAGCCTCAAGCCCTCGTCGTGCGACCGGCACCCCGGCCGCTCCAAGAGCGTCCTGTTCGCTTCGGCGTTCGTCGTGTTCAATGCCGATCAGGTCGACCCTGTCGACCCGGCCGGTTCGATCCCGGTGCACGCTGACTTCCCGGTCCCGTCCGAGGGCGACCTGACGGTCACCCCCGGCGCTGACGATGTCCGAGCCCTGTTCGGTCAGGTCGGTGTCGACTGGACCGAGGCGCCCGGCGACCGGGCGTTCTACAGCCCCGCCGAGGACACCGTGAGGACTCCGACGGCTGACCAGTTCGACACGGTCGGCGGCTTCGCCGCCACGGTGGCGCACGAGTTCGGCCACTGGACCGGTCACGAGTCCCGGCTGGCCCGAGACATCCAGAACCGGTTCGGTTCGGAGGGGTACGCCTTCGAGGAACTGATCGCCGAACTGACCAGCGTGTTCGTGTGCAACGCCCTCGGGCTGGAGCATGAGCCGGTCCCGAACCACGCCGCCTACTTGAAGTCGTGG
Organism: Acidimicrobiaceae bacterium; assembly: GCA_016845585.1. Taxonomy (GTDB): domain Bacteria; phylum Actinomycetota; class Acidimicrobiia; order Acidimicrobiales; family Aldehydirespiratoraceae; genus JAACCU01. The sequence continues at coordinate 1,943 of JAERSO010000174.1, forward strand.
CTGTCCGCCCTGAAGGGCGAGGACGGCCCGTCGCTCCTGTGGAAGGCGGGGACGGACGCTCAGAAGGCGGCCCAGTACATCCTCGACCGCATCGAGCCCGCCGACGAGGCGGAGCCGGTGGCGGCCTGACCATCACCGTCGAAACCCCCTTCGGGGGGTCGCCGTTCCAGTGGCTCTGGGCGGCCTGATGAGACAAGCCAAACCCACGAGGAGGAAACCATGAACATCACCACCAACTATCGGCTGCTCGACAGCCTCCAGTCGGCCGGGTCTCTGTTCGTCCACGACGACAGCGGCAGCGCCTTCGGTTCGTTCCGAGCCGTCGGCCGCACCGAGGTCCTCGACGATCCGAAGCACCCGGACCGGCGGTTCTGGACCCCGGAGATCGAGGTCCGGCCGGTGTGGGACTCCAGCCTCGACGGCCGGAGCCACCAGTGGGAGCTGACCGGTGTCGGGGCGTTCGATCTCGACGAGACCGTGCACCCCGGCAACGTGGCGTCGTGCGTGTACGAGGCGATCCCGGTGTACGGCGGCCCTGAGGAGGGCGGCTGGGACTGGACCGCCTACCGGCTCGTCGCCGTCTGGTTCCACCGGGGCGGCATCCGGGCGTCCGACGAGGCCCGGAAGGAGGCCGAGCGGTTCGCCGCCGAGGCCGTCGACGGTGACGACGACTACTTCGTCCTCGACGAGGCGGTCGTCGGTGAGCGCCACACGGTCTCCGGCCAGCACTACTGCTGACAGGCAGCCCACCCGGGCCCGGTCCGCCTCCCTACCGGCGGGCCGGGCCCCTTTCGGAGCGGAAGGTTTCCGCCTGCCCCCTGACCCGGGGGTGGGTGCCCGGGTTCGATTCCCGGCGTTCCACGACCCCGCACGGTGCGGGATCGCAATACCCATGAGGAGGAAACCATGCACAGCGACAACGAGCGGCCCCCGTCGGTCGACGACGTCTCGATCCTGATCAGGGCGGGACGGTTCGACGACCACCTCGAGGCCCTCGCCCGGGTCCTCGAGGACCGACGCCGTGAGGTGGTCATCGACGCCGCCCGGGCATTCCAGCCGGGCGACCGGGTCACCATCACGACCGTGTCCCCGAAGTACATGCAGGGCGCCAAGGCGACCCTGAGCCGGGTGAACACCTCGACGGCGACGGTGATCCTCGCCGAGGCCCGGCGGCGCTTCCGGGCCGGGCAGGAGGTCAAGGTCCCCCTGTCCAGCCTGAAGGCTGGCTGACCACAGCGCAGAGCCTCCGGGGCCAGCACCCCGGAGGCTCGACGGTGTCGTCAGGCACCACACAACCAAATAACCAAGGGGAAGAGGAGGAGCCCGGCCCGTCAGGGCCGGGCTCCTTCGTGCCCCGACGCAGACGGTTCGGGTCCGGTTCCGCCCCGCAAGGGAGGGCACCGGGCGGGGACCGTCGACTCCACTACCCACGAGGAGAAACAACCATGCAGCAACGCATCCAGTGGCTGACCGCCCACTGGCGGGGCGTGGTCCTGTTCCTCGCTTTCGTCGCAGCCCTCGGGCTCGCCGGAAGCTGGGACATGAAGGACTACTGCGCCCGACCAGAGGTGGTGTGCAGCCGATGATCAGTCCACACGACCACGCCGACCTGATGGTCGGACGGCTCGCCGGACGAGCGAACATCCCCGTCACTGGGGACACGCTCGGTTGGGCGTGGCTGATCGACATCCGAGACAACGTCCTCGAAGCCGTTCCCGAACGGATCGACGACGAACCCCTCCACGACATCCTTCACCACTGCGCCCGGGCGACCGTTCCCGAGGGCAGGACCGAGGAGCTGTGGCAGACGTTCGTCGACGTCGAAGGGTGGCGGGAACCTGTCCACCTGTACCAGCCGACCGTTCCGAAACCGGAGAAGGGCGGCGTCACGCAGGTGTGCAAGGTGGTGTTGGAGACGATGGCCCGCCGGGTCGCTGAGGCAACCGCCGAGGTGGCATGGCCGGACCTTCTCGCCGACGCCGGGCTTGTCTGGCTGGACGAGGCCGCCTGATGCCGTCCTCCGAGCAGAAGACGCATCGGGTGATCCGGTTCCCGGTGTACCTCGGCGCCAGCCTGAAGGTCGTCCAGTACCGGATCGTCGACGGTCTCGGCCGTCTCGTCGCCGTCCATTGGGACGCCGACGAGGCCGCCACGGCCGCCAGCATCCTGTCCCGAGCGGAGCCGGACGAGTGACGGCCCCGTACCGACCGGTCGCCGGGGTGTGCGCCCAGTGCGACACCCCGGTCCGCCCGAACGAGCCGTACACCTACCGAGAGGTGGTCGGCTGGGAGAAGATCCGCAAGGGCGGCGGAGCGAACCAGATCAGGTGGCGGCAACCCACCGGCCGGGTCCTGTGCCCGTCGTGCCGGTGGGGGGACCGTCCCGATGACAACCAGTTCGAACTGTTCTGAAGGGAGGTGACAACATGTCGAGACAGAGCAGGATCACTGAGGGCTTGGCGGCCCTCGAACAGATGCACGCCATCAAGGGATTCAAGCGGGAGGTCGATCCGAAGGACAACAGCCGGGTCCGCTGGCTGGTCCAGATCGGGCCGCTGAGTACCCGGTACTTCCGAACCAACGAGGTGGAAGCGATGCTCGAAGGCGCAGAGCTTGTGTTGAGCGTGCAGTCGACTGTAAGGTAGACACTGCTCAGGCACATCCCCCTCCTGTGGCCGGGCACCACGGCGAAGCCCCCACCGTCCAACCTCCTCGTGACGGTGGGGGCTTTCGTCGTTTTCAGGGGTCCACTGCTCGGGTGGGAGGACGATGGCATACCACTCACGAACCGACTGGCGGGCCCGTCAGGCCCGCCGCCGCATCCGGGTCGACCCGGACCGCCTCGAAGGGATCTGCATCCACTACGCCGGGTTCGACATCGACCCCGCCCGGAACACCGGCGCCGTGCTGCGCTCCATCCAAGCGGCACACATCGACCGGCTCCGCTGGTACGACATCGCCTACAGCCTCGCCGTGGACCACGCCGGAGACGTCTACGAACTACGAGGGCTAGAGATCGAGAACGGCGCCCAAGGTGGCCGACGCCTGAACCGCCGGTACGTCGCCATCCTCGCCCTCCTCGGGCCCGGCCAGCACCCCGATGCGGCCATGATCGACGGCCTGCGGGAAGCAGTGTCGATGGTGCGGGAACGGTGGCCGCAGTGCAAGACGATCATCCCGCACTCGGAGGTCAAGCCGACGTCGTGCCCCGGGGATCCGTTGCGGGCCGCCATCGCCGACAGGTCCCTCGAATCCCAGTCCAACCCTGCCGCCCGTAGGGGACACAGCGGGTTTCAGTTCGGCGAGGGAGCGGAGGGCGACCTCGTCGCCCGGGTCCAGCGGGTCGTCGGCGTGACCGCCGACGGGAAGTTCGGTCCGGCGACAGCGAGCCGGGTCCGAGACATCCAGCGGGCGTGCACCGTGCAGCTGGGCGACCCGACCGGCATCGTCGACATGGCGTTCTGGTCGTGGCTGGTGTGGGCCGAAGGGGTCGACTCCTAGTCGAGCGGCCCGTACTTCTTCCGGTACTCCTCGAGTTCCCGGCGGGCCTCGTACAGCTGTTGGAGGATCGCCCCAAGGGCTTCTCGAGCCATGATGTCTTCGATCCCGGCCGGGTATTCGACTGACCCTCGGCCGATCGACAGGCGTTCGTCGTACTTGCGGAGCACCGAGTAGATCCGCTGCCGGGTGACGCCGAGGGACGCCCCGAGTTCATCCGACGACCTCTTGTCGCTCGGATCGTCCCTCCAGTCCCGGTAAGCGTCAAGGATCTGCCGCTCTCGGGGGGTGGGTTGCTGGCTTGTCGTCATGGGTCCTCCGCCGTGGCTGCCCGAACCGTACTGGTCGGGAACTGTCCACGCATGGGGTGGGATTGGTCCATCGCTGTCGCAGGTTCACAGTAAGGTGAACGCCATGCAGTTGACAACCCCTATCCTCGTCGGCGAGGATCTGTCACAGCTGTCACAGCGCACCCCGGCGGGGAGCGGGAAGGGGAACATCAGGCTGTCACACCCCCCTGAAAAGATGCTTGAGGGGCCCGGACAAGGGGCCCCTCAAGCACAACCCTCCGACCTCTCGGCCTTCGGGTCTCCCACGAGAAGGACAACAACGTGCCCCACTCGGCCACCACACTAGACGCCCCATCCCCGAGTACCGCAACCCTCGCCAACTGGCAGGACGAACTACTCGACCTCCTCGACTCGGGCTGGGCGAAACGCCCCACCCCCGATCTTGAGGACGGGCTACGCCGCCGAGGCTTCCGCCTCGCCACCATCGCAGACCTCGACCAGTCCGACCTGATCGAAGAGGCCGCAACCGAGCTGCTCCTCGCCGGACTGCCCCGCTACACCCTCAACGCCCGAGACCGGTTTCGCCCCCACCTCCCCTCGGAGGACGACGTCGGTGACCAGCCGGACGTCTACGCCCTCCACGCCGCAGGCAACCCGCCGTCCGAGATCGCTCGCCGACTCGACACCTCGAGGCCACGCATCTACTGGCTGCTCAAGAAGCGGGGCCTGCGCCCCCACACCCGCCCCGACCGGGCACCGGAGCTGTCGAACCGGCAACGGGAAGCGATCCTCGGGTCCTACGACACCGGCGAACCGCTCATCACGATCGCCGAACGGGTCGGCGCCACCTACGACCAAGTCCGCTACCTGATCAGGAAGGAGCGGGCCAATGGCTAACGTCCGCCAGTCCACCGTCAACACGGCCACCGACTGTGGCCAGAAGCTCGCCTACTCGCTCGACCCGGACACCCCCTACGGGTCCGGCGTCAACCGAGGCATGGGCACCGCTCTCCACGCCGGGCACGAGGTGTACTACGCCGGACGGCAGGCGGGACGAACCGACCTCAGCGTCGCCGACTACGTCGACGCCGCCGTTGCATCGTTCGACGACGAGGTCGCCAAGACCGGCGACCGGTTCGACTGGGTGTTCCAGCCGCAGACGACCCGCAAGGCCCTGCGGGTCCTCACCCGAGACGAGTGCATCGCCATGGTGGCCGAGGTGATCACCAACTACCACGAGCAGGAATGGTTCTGGCCGCTCGACTACGAGGTCGTGTCCGTCGAGCAGAGGTTCCTCCTCCCCCTCGAAGGCACCGGCCACTCCGTGACCGGCACCCCCGACCTGCTGCTGCGAGCCCCCGACGAGTACCTGTGGGGCGTCGACCACAAGACCGCCAAGGACAAGCCGAAGAAGAACAAGTTCTCGGCCGCCGAGTCGGTGCAGGCCGCCATCTACAGCTGGGCAGCCAGCCAGCTCCACGGCACCACCAAGGTGGCGTTCGCTTTCGACGTCATGCCGTGGAGCGGAGGCTTCTACCGGGTCGAAGAACACCGCACCGCCGCACAGATCAACGCCTCGCTTCAGCAGGTGGTCTTGGTCGGCGACCTGATCGAGGCGAAGGGCCCGTTCCTCCCGAACCCTTCGTCCTTCTTGTGTTCGCAGGCGTACTGCGATCACTGGGACTACTGCCCGTTCGGCAAGGTCCTCAACAAGTAACAACCCACGAGACAAGGACAACAACAACCCATGGACGCACGAGAGTCCTCCATCGTCGCACAGGTCGCCGCCAAGGTGGCCGGTGACATCTGCTCCGGGTCGGCCGACCCGACCCTGTACCTGACGACCGTCGAGACGGTCCACAACGACCTGATCGACCGGATCGCCTCCTCGGCCTCCACGCCGAGCGCCCCGGTCCCGCCGGTCGCCGCCCCGACGGCCCCCACCCCGGGTGCGCCGATCGCCGTCGCCCCCGAGGCGCAGGCCGTGCAGGTCGTGCAGGCCGCCTTCCCCGGCGCCACCGCCGCCATCCACGCCGACTCGCCGATGGACGAGCTGCTGGCCGACGCCGCCGCACACCCGGAGAACTGGAACTTCTACCCGGACTCCCCGAAGTCGTCGTGCAACGGCGGCACCTCGCCGGACATGCGCCACAAGACCATCAAGAAGGGCAACTACGGCCTCGGCGTGTGGCTCGTCGACAAGAAGTTCGGCAAGCACGCCCCGCACAACATGTGGCAGTCGCTCGGCTTCACCGCCCAGCTGCAGGCCCGCATCGCCGACGGCACCCTCGCCTAGACAGGTGCTGAGGGACCTCGATGAGGTCCGAACGGAACTGGCCCGGTGGGCGACCGCAGACATCGTCCGTGTCCCCACCGGGTTCAGGTTCTTCGACGACCGCACACAAGGCGGCATGGCGCCCGGCCAGCTGATGTTCGCCCTCGCCCGCACCGGAGTCGGCAAGACATGGCTGCTGACCGCCATCGCTTGCAACAACCCGAAGGTTCCCACCGTGTTCTTCTCCCTTGAGATGCATGGCCGGTACATCCTCGAGCGGCTCGCCTCCGTGTACACCGACACGCCCACCAAGTCGATCGAAGCAACCCTTCGAGCCAAGGGCAAGTCGCACGCCATCGACCAGACGGTCGCCGGGCTGCCGCTGCTGATGATCGAAGACGAACCCGACCTCGGTCTCGAAGACATGTCCGAGGTCCTCGAGGACTACGCCAAGAAGTACGGGCAGCCCTGCCGCCTCGTACTCCTCGACTACCTCGAACTGGTCCGCTCGTTCGGAGCCACACAGATGGCTGTCGTGCAGGAGTTGGCCCGGGGCCTCAAGAACTTCGCTCGAGAGCACGACGTCGCCGTCATCTGCCTCCATCAAGTCAAGAGGGGAGAGGGCAACAACGGCCACAAGCCGCTCGACATGACCGACGGCAAGTTCGGATCGGAGGAATCCGCCGACTACGTCCTCGGCATGTACAAGCCGAACCTGAACCCGACCCTCAGCCAAGAGCTGAGGGAATCGCTCGACAACGACATCCGCCTCCAGTTCCTCAAGACCCGGACCGGCGGCGGCATCCACCCCGACGGCGTTCAGCACCACTGGAACGGCGAAACGGGCCGCATCTCGCAGCTGGATTGGAAGCAGCCATCAACACCTTCATCTTCTTTCTGAACGTCGGCCTCCTCGCCGTGCTGCTGGTCCGCCACCGGCGCCTCACCCGAGCCGAGGACCGGTTCGACGAAGCGGTCCGGTGGTTGCGTCGCCGCAACCAGATCGAGACCCGCTGGTCCGAACACCTCGAAGGCCGGTTCGTCGCCGACGACCAGAAGAAGAGCCGCTTGATCCACCCATCCCTACTACCTGACAAGGAGGACCACAGATGGTGATGGAAGGAGAGACCGTCCATCGGGGAGCGCCGCTTCCCTACGAGGGCGCCATGTTGCAGGTGTGCGTGTCGCCCGCCGGGTTCTACCTCGGCTACGTCGACCGTGACGGCCTGCCGTGGTCCCGGGAGTCGGACTACTTCAAGACGTCCGGTGCTGCCGGGCGGGCTCTCGCCTCCGGCGAGTGGACGCCCCGATGAGCGACAACGTGGTCACCTTCCCCACCGGTCGGGGCCCGGTCAACATCAATCAGCACGGCTACCTCGAGTGGGTGCAGCAGGGCATCGACGCTGGCTATTGCACCGAAGTGAAGTGCCTCGTGCACGCCAGCTACGACCTCCTCACCGACGAGGAGGCCGAGCAGGTCTTCGACGAGGGCGAACCGGACCACTGCGTGTTCGGTGTCCGCCTCCACGAGACATGAGCGGCTGGGGGATGCGGCTCGTCCGCAGACACCTGACGCTCGGCCGCCTGTCGATCATGTGGCACGGCCCGACGATCAACCTCGACGACGTCTTCGATGACGCCTGTTCGACGGCGCCCCCGGGCCACGCTTGGGTCCTGTCGGCGAGGTCAGCGAGCATCCATCAGCAGGCCCGGTGCTCGATGTGCAACGCCATCGGCGAGTGGTACACGGTCACGCCCGGCGTTGTCGATCCTTCAGAAAAACTGGAGGTTGACGTCACCGATGAAACGATCGTTTCAGTAATGCGAGCTTCTCGTGCCGATCTCGAGGACCGCACGGCAGGCGTGTCGATCCCCGACGAGGCCGACCAGTGAGCGCCGACTCGAAGTGGATGCCGTCCGACTCCATCTACGAAGCAGCCAACCTGCTACGGATCGCCGCCGCCACGGTCAACGAGGCCCGCCAGATCCTCCACAACATGGAGCGGGCTATCAACGTCGACTTCGGAATCGGCGCCACCGAGGTCGCTCAGGCGGCGGTGGACGCTGCCCGCCTGTGGACTGCGAAGGCTTCCGAATGGCAGGCCCTCGCCGAGGACGACCAGTGAAGACATTCCGTGGAGCGGGTTTCGACCTTCGAGGTAGGCCCCGCTCCCCCCGGGCTCCCCGGACGAGGGGAGCTGCCAGCCATCCAAACGCCGACGGGCGGGCTGGTGCGCCGACGGGTGACCAGCGGGAGGCAGGTGGCGTCATGAAAGACGGCGAACGCCACGGCCTTCTGCTGCCTCGCAAGCAAGTACGGACCGGTAGTTCAGTTGGTAGAGCGCCTCTCTTACAAAGAGGAAGTCGGGGGTTCGAGTCCCTCCCGGTCCACCAACCAGAAGGCGTGGCTACCAGACCAGATGGACGGCATCTGCCGTACCGAACGGACGGCACCCCGATGATTGAAACTAAGCGTCAAAGCGTCATCGAAACCTTCAATCCGCCTGCCCTAATGCAAGTTTCGGACCGGCGTCGATGACCTGCATGTACTGCAACGGCGAACCGCCGTCCGCTGACGGCCGTACGAAGTGCGGCTGGTGCTTCCCGGTGTCGCTCACCAGCCCCGAGCTGAGAGCCATCGAAGACGCCCTCATCGCCCGCATCGCCGTCCTCGAACGAATCGACGACCTGTACCGGGAAGTCGAGTTCGACCACATCGCCGACGCCATCTACGGCCTGACCGTGGCCGCCAAAGACGCACTGCACATCGTCCACCAAGCAAGACAGGAGAAGAACACCAATGGCCGTTGACCGAACCCCTGACGACGCCCTCACCCTCAGCGACCTTCGCCGGATCCGAGGCGCCGACCTCAAGCCGGTCCCGATCCCTCCGAAGGACGCCCGTCAGGGCTACAGGATCCGCACCTGCGAGAAGGGGTCTCGCAGCCAGTACAACAAGGGGTGCCGGTGCGTGAACTGCAAGCGGGCGATGCGGGACTACGCCCGCAAGCGGAAGCAGAGGGCGGCGCAGCGGTGAAGCGCCAATGGGATGACCGTCCCCGCCAACACATCAAGGAGACGGTCACCATGCAGATGGTCCTCGACCTCCTCGACTGGGAACAGCCGAACCGGGCCCACAAGATCCACTCGATCTACGTCGACGAGAACACCCCGTCGCTGCATGTGTACGAGTGGGACTACTGGTGCTACGCCTCCGGCCGTGGCGGCGACGTCTTCGACTTCGTCATGCAGACGCAGGACTGCGGGTTCGGGCAGGCGATCCGTATCTTGTCCGGCGTCGCACCGACGTCCGGCCGCAAGCATCGGGTCGCCGGTGGGCGGGCCCTCGAGGACCTGACTGGCCGGTTCGACGAGGAACCGGACGGTTCGGAGGAGGCGTTGCGGCGAGCCGAGTCGTTCATCTCCCGCAAGTGGCCGTACCTCAACACCGCCGACCTGTTCGAGTTCGGCGTCAAGTTCGCCGAGCACGCCCTGTGGATCCCGCACACTGACCGGGACAAGATCGTGCGAGGGATCAAGGTCCGCAACATCTACTCGGGAGCGAAGCACGCCGTGAAGGGATCGACGTTCACCAACCGCCTGTACATGCCGAGGATCGTGCCCGAAGCGGAGCTGGCCGTCCTCGTCGAAGGAGAGTCGGACACATGGTGCGTGACGAAGTGGCTGCGCCTGTCCGACCAGTGGTTCGATCAGGTGCAGGCCATCGGCCTGCCGTCCGGTGCCGGATGCTGGCGAGACGAATGGCATGAGGACCTCGCCGGATACCGGGGCGTTCTCCTCGCTCTCGACGACGACCGTGCGGGCCGGGACGCCGCTGAGAAGATCGTGAAGGTCCTCGAGGAGGACTTGAACCTGCGGGTCGGGGTGCTGTGGCCTCCGGGCGGCCGGGTCGCTGAGGCGATGCCGGACGCCGACGGGTGGCTGAACTTCGCTCTCAACCAGCTGGACGCCGCCCCCGTCTGATGATTGCCCGGGTCATCGTCGACCCGGTGATGAGAGCAGAGGCTGAAAGACTCGCCCACCATCTGCCCATCCTCAACGACTCGATCACCAAGGGTGAGGGAGCGGCCGCCGGGTACGTCGGCGAGCTGGTGTTCGCTGCTCTGCACGGCGGCGACAGGGTCGACTCCTACGACTACGACGTAGTGCTCGGCGACGGGCAGACCGTCGACGTCAAGACGAAGGTGACGGGCGTCGAACCGGAGTACCACTACGAGTGCTCCGTCTCGGCCGCCAACACGTTTCAAGGGTGCGACTACTACGGGTTCATGCGGGTCGACCGGGCCCTCGAGGTGGCGTGGTGGCTCGGCGGCATCTACCGGGAGGACTTCTACCGGCGAGCCCGGTATGTCCCGGCTGGCACCCGGGAGGCAAACGGTTGGGTGGCCAGCGGCAGCTGCTACAGCGTCTCGGTCGACGCCCTGTACCCGATTCCCCGGGTCAACAATCTGCCGGGCCCGAAGTACACAGTAAACTAGACGCATGGTCAACAAGGCCCGAGCGAAGGGCACCCGTTTCGAGAACGAGCTGTTGACCTACCTCCAGACGGTGTGGCCGTTCTGCGATCGAGCGAAGGCCAACAACGAATCAAACGACTTCCACGGGATCCCGTTCCCAGTGGAAGCGAAGCATCGGAAACGCTGGGACATCCCCCGGTGGTGCCGTGCACTACAGGCGGTCGCCGGGGACGGCGAACGGTGGGCGCTTGTCGCTGCCCCCGGTGACCGCCGGTCCTCAGAAGCGCCCCCAACAGTGATGGTCGTGCCGCTCCCTTTCGGGATCGAGCTGCTCGACCACTGGGAGCGCAACCGTGGGCCCCTACCATCGGACTGACGCACAGCGGGCAAAGGACTTCCTCCAGTCGAGGGAGTACGAGGAGTACGTCGAGGGTCGCCTCGGCGTACCGACCGTCACCCGGTTCGACTCCGCCAACGACCTCGACATCTACGTTCCGACCGACGTCGGAGACGGCTGGTACCTCGAGATCAAGGAGAAGATCCAGCAGTACACGAAACGGTGGCTGCTTCTCGACGGCGTCGAGGAACGAGACATCTTCATCATCGACGAGCTGACGGTCCGTCGAGCCCTCCTGAAGTATCCGAAGGTCCTGTTCCTTATCCGAGACAACGTCGGCGACGCCGACGGTCCACGCCTGTTCCTCGTGCCGCTATGGGAGCTGGTGGTGGCACCCCGGGCCCGGGTCAACCGGGTGAAGAAGGGCAAGTGGATCGTCGACATGTCGAAGTGGCCTCGTCTCGCCGACGAGGGAGACATCGTGGAAGCCGCTGAAGCCCACCTGTCGACCGGCATGTGGCTGGCTCCGGCGTGCCTCGGCTACGAGGAAGTCCCGCAGGCATGACTCGGATCCCACCGGCGGGCCGTCTCGTCGGGTTCGGCCACCGGGCACAGGTCGGCAAGGACACGGCAGCCCGTGGCCTCGGCGGGGACTGGATCCTCATGTCGTTCGCTGATCGGGTCCGGTGGATCCTCGAGAGGATCGACCCGGTGATCCACTACGGGCCTCTCGGCGCCACCCGCTTGACCCAGCTCCTCGCTGGCCGCAGCTGGGAGACCGTGAAACAGGAGAACCACGAGGTTCGGCGGCTACTGCAGGAGCTGGGCATGGGGGCCCGCACCTACCTCAGGGACAGCGTCTGGCGGGACGCCGTCATGGCGAAGGCCCTCGAACAGGTGCGGTCCGGCTACGACGTCGCCATCACCGACGTCCGGTTCATGAACGAGGTCGAAGCGATCCGAGGCAACGGTGGCCTACTGATCCGCATCGACCGGGCCGACGTTCCCCGCCTCGACCACCTATCCGAAAGCGCCCTCGACAACTTCGCCGGTTGGGACGCCGTCATCACGAATGACGGCACCCCGGACGATCTCGTCGACGCTGTTCGGGTAGTGGTTGATGGCTCGTGAAGTCTCCGTAGATCCGGTCCTCTTCTCGCACCTGTCCGACCCGGAACAGGAGCGTCACCCTGACGCTGACCGTGTCGTCGATGCGGTCGAGGAGCTGGCCCCGCTCGAGCGGGCGGTCGTCGAGTGCATCGTGTGGGGCCGCATGTCCAAGGTCGAGACGGCCGAGGCGCTTGGGGTGTCCCGCAGCTACGTCCACAAGGTGTGGCGTAGGGCGAAGGAGAAGCTCGGATGTGCTCTTTCCTGACGGAATGGGGTCGGTGCCAGCAGGAGTCCCGGCGGGACGGCCTGTGCCTGTACCACTACCAGTCGACGGTCGACGAAGACTTCGTCCACGACCGCTTCTACCACCGCAAGGTGGTGCTCGGCATCCTCGAGCCGTCCAGCGAGGTGTTGTCGTCAACAGAAGTTGACGCACTGTTCAGGGGGCGTCCCCGTAACGACGGTCGTCGTCTCGATCACTACACGGCGCTGTGACCGCCATGATGCCGGAGCCCCTCGGTGGGCCGCCGGAGTGGTCGAACTTCATGACGATGGACGCCGACCGGGTGACGTCGATTCATCATGTTCCGATGGAGCAGTTCGTCCATGAAGCGACCCCGGAGGGGTCGTGTGCGTGCGGACCGTCGGTGGTGATGAACATCATCCGAGGGTCGGACGAGCCTGTGCCGATGGTGTCGCATCAGCCGTTGGACGAGAAGTACTACGACGAGTACGGCTTCAGGATCGAGATCGGTGAGCTTGAGTGTGAAGACGAGGACGACGACGAATGGCTGGAGTAACTGTCAACCCGTGATAGGGTGACTTTGCCGGGTTAGGAATCGAAGCCGACTGAAGTTTACAGTCGTGGTTCCTATGGTTTACACTCAATACGTCCACCGGCAGCTGCAAAGCTCAGACAAGACAGGGGGAACTGTCAAAGTGAACACGAGTGAAGTGGTCAGGCTCTACCTGAAGCACCCCGGGAACGGCATGACCCGCCCCAGCACCATCAAGACCCGGCGAGAGTTCCTGCGCCGCCTCGACGACCGAGACATCGCCAAGTGGAAGGAGGACGACCTCGTCGACCTCCTCGTCTCGCTCAAGATCGCAGACTCCACGAAGGCCACCTACCGCAACCACCTCGTCTCCTTCTTCGAGTGGGCCCACTGGCAGAAGCACATCAAGCAGAACCCGGCCGCCCACCTCAAGAGGGCACTGTCCCTCAACCCACGGGCCGTCCGCAAGCACAACTGGCTGACCGCCGAAGAGGTCGCCACGGTGCTGGCTTCCACCCCCGACACCCTCATCGGCCGCCGGGACAACCTGATCCTCCGCATCGGATTCACCACGGCGCTCCGAGCCAAGGAGATCATCTCCATCCGCTGGTCCCATGTCGACCTCAACGACCGGTCCCTGTGGATCCCCGACGGCAAGGGCGGCAAGGCCGCCGAGCTGGCGATCAGCCGCAACACACACGCCGTCCTCGCCGACTGGTACGGCATGGCCGCAGCCGCCCTCGGCCGCCCACCGGCCGACGAACCGGTCGTCATCGCCTTCCACAGCTCCGTCCTCGGCGACCACACGGCACGCTGCCGCCCCCTGTGGACGAAGGAGATCCTCTACGACTCGCTGCTGCGCCGCATCGCCCTCGTGTCGGAACGATCCGGCGTCCGGTTCCGGCCGCACGACATGCGACGCACCTACGCCGGGCTCCTCGAGGAATCCGGGTCGCACATCGACAGCATCCAGCGGGCGCTCCGCCACTCGTCGTCAGCGACGACGGAGCGGTACCTCAGCCAGCGCCTCGACAAGGCCCGGATTGCTCAGGAGTCAGCCGGACTCGACTTCTGACCGGGCTCCTGACGCCACAGGTGCCAAGTCAGCCAGCCCCACACGGCGAACAAGACCACCCGCCCTATCGGGTTGTCCCGATACCGCCACCAAGTAGCCGAGATCGTCGGTATCCGCTTGGATACCAACGCCGCCAGCTCCCAGCTGGCAAGAACGCCAGCTGCGAACCGGAACGGATCAACCCCGGTAGTCCGGGGCACCGGGCTTGGCAAGCACCGAGGGATCCCCGGTGTCGATGAACTTCTCAACCTTCGGGTTGATGGAGGCCCGCCCAGTGAAG
>JAERSO010000175.1 GCA_016845585.1 Acidimicrobiaceae bacterium
GCTGCTTCTTCCGCGGCGTCGGCCTGATCAACGGACGCCGTTGTGGCAGCAGCGACAGCGGGCCGCCGATCTCCTGTCTGTTGCGTCGAAGTACCCGAGCTTCCCGATGCTGCTCGAGGCGACGCGGGAATGCGTGAACGACGTGTTCTACCTCCCGGCGCTGCGCCAGGTCATGACCGATCTTCGGAGTCGCAAGATCCGTACCGTGGCGGTCGACACGGACTCGGCCTCGCCGTTCGCCCAGTCGCTGCTGTTCTCGTGGATCGCCGTCTACATGTACGAGGGCGACGCGCCGATCGCCGAGCGTCGTGCCGCGGCCTTGGCCCTCGACCGGGAACTGCTGCGAGACCTGCTCGGCGCAGAGGAACTGCGCGAATTGCTCGACGCCGAGGTGTTGGCTGATCTCGAGCTCGAACTCCAGCGGCTCGTGGACGGTCGACGAGCTCGTGACGCTGATGAGCTGCATGACGCCCTTCGCACTTTGGGTCCGCTCGATCGGTTGGGGTTGGATGCTCGCTCGATCGACGGTGCGCCGGTCGATGAGTGGCTGCAGCAGCTCCGCGAGGAGCGGCGGGTGATCGACGTTCGTGTCGCTGATCAGGATTGCGTTGCCGCCGCTGACGATGCGGCCCGCCTCCGGGATGCGGTGGGGGTCGCGCTTCCGGTCGGCCTTCCGGCCGTCTACACCGATCCGGTGGACGACCCGCTCGGCGATCTGTGCCGCCGCTACGCACGCACGCACGGCCCTTTCGTCGCTCGTGATGTCGCCCAATGGCTGGGAGTCTCAGAGGATCGCATCGATGTTGCGCTCGGGCGTCTCACCGCCGACGGCACTGTGGTTCGCGGCGAGTTTCGGCCCGGAGGTTCCGAGCGCGAGTTCTGTGATGACGATGTGCTGCGCCAGCTGCGTCGGCGCTCTCTCTCCAAGCTCCGCCACGAGATCGAGCCGGTCGAGGGTGACGCCCTGGCTCGTTTCCTGCCGTCGTGGCAGGGCATTGGGAGTCGACGGCGTGGCGTCGATGGTGTGGCCGAGGTGGTCGGCCAGATGCAGGGAGCGGCGGTGGCGGCGTCGGTTCTGGAGACCGATGTGCTGCGCTCGCGGCTGAGTGGTTACCAACCCGGCGATCTCGATCAGCTCTGCACCACCGGTGAGGTGGTCTGGGTCGGTGCCGGTTCGGTCGGCACCGGTGATGGGCGCGTCCGCCTCATGTTCCGCGACCAGGTCGGCCTGCTCGCGCCGACGGTCGCCGAGGACGATCGACCGGCAGATCCGATCCATGACGCGCTCCGGTCCCACCTCGATGGCCGCGGCGCGTCCTTCTGGGGTGATCTCGTCGCCGCGGCACAGCAAGCCGAGCTCGCCTATGACGACGACACTGTGCTTTCCGCGCTCTGGGATCTGGTGTGGTCGGGCGAAGTCACCAATGATTCGCTGGCGCCACTCCGTGCGCTGATCTCCGGTGTGGCAGGCAAGAAGGTCGCCAGCCGTCAGGCCCGCGGCGGTCGCCGGCTTCGGGCGCGCCCCGGAGGGCTTTCGGCGTCCGGCCCCCGGAGTGCCGCGGGTCGCTGGTCACTGGTCGCGCCGCTCCGGCTCCCCGCGCCGGTACCGACCGAGGCGGCGTACGCCAAGGCCCATCAACTCCTCGATCGCTACGGCGTGCTCACCCGTGAGACGGCGCTGAGCGAGGGAATCACCGGTGGGTTCGCAGGGGTGTACCCGGTGCTCAAGGCGCTGGAGGAGCGTGGTGAGGTACGGCGTGGCTACTTCGTCGCCGGTCTCGGCGCCGCCCAGTTCGCGTTGCCGGGCGCGGTTGACCGGTTGCGCGCCGTCCGTGAGATCGAATCGGACGAACCGCCCCTCGTCCTCGCGGCCACCGACCCGGCCCAGCCGTACGGCGCAGTGTTGGCGTGGCCCGACACCGAAGGCCGACCGGTCCGTGCTGCTGGCGCCCACGTCGTGTTGATCGAGGGCGTGCCGGCCGTCGAGGTCGAACGCGGTGGCCGCTCGCTCATCACGTTCCCGCTCGCGCACGACACCGACGACTGGATCGACGCGATCCAGCGATTGGTCAAGGACGGCCGAGTCCGCAAGCTCGAGATCGGCAAGGTCGATGGAACCCCGGTGCGGGAAACACCGTGGGCGGTGCAGCTGGAAGCGGCCGGATTCTCGCCGGGCTACCGGGGAATGACCTTCCGGGGCTAGTTAGTTCGGTCGGGTTGCGCCGCGGCGCTTCATCTCTTGGGCACGAACCGCAGCAGAGATGACCCACTAGAGTTGACCGAAATCTCGAATCTGTGAGGAATGGATGCGCGAGGACCTGAAGCTACGTGCGGAGAAGATGCGCTGGTTCCACTCCATCGATCTCGGTGGTTTCCAGACCGCCGGACGATTCCCGGCACACATGCCGCCGAACTGCACGCTCTTTCCGGCGATGGATCTGCTGAGCGGCCTCGACGTGAAGGACAGCCGGTGCCTCGACATCGGTACCGCGAACGGCTTGTCTGCTTTCGGATTGGAACGGATGGGCGGCACTGTCGTGGCGACTGACATTCTTCCGACGCCGTCACCTTGCTTCTCGCTTGCGGCTGACGCGTTGGAGAGCACCGTCGACTATCGGTACAACGTTGCGCTGCGAGATGCCGTGACAGAGCTCGGTCAAGAGAGCTTCGACGTCGTCGTCTGCGCGGGAGTCCTGTATCACCTTCTGACCCCCTCGACGCGATTCGGATCCCTCGGCAGCTCCTTCGAGCCGACGGCTACCTCGTCCTCGAGACCGCCTTCGACCCGAAGTCCAGCGATGTCGCGATGACACTCAATCCAACCGCGAGTCCTCTGATTCCGGATCCGTACACCTACTGGATTCCATCAAAGCCGGCGGTCCTCGCGATGCTGGAACTGTTCGGTTTCGAGATCGTCGGCGTCCGCTACACCCGGTCGCCTGATCGGCTCGCGGTGCTCGCTCGTAGCCGTCGCGTGAGTGACCGTGTCGACAAAGTGCCCTCTCAGGTGAGTCGGGTTTGGGAGATCCGCTTGCCGCAGACGAACGCTGGTTGCCGGAACCGACAACTCTTGCCCAGGTCACCGGGCCTCAGCGCCTCGACCCGTTCGAGCGTGAGATCGATATTCACAAGTACAAGGCGGATTTCCCGCCGCACCCGACAAGCTTGGACAACGCTGTCGGCACATCCGCATGGTCCGATGTCAACACGAACCGCTGACCTGGCCAAGTCCTTGCTCAGCCAGAGGCCGGCGGCTGGATGATGGCAGACGAAACGAGTTCAACGAACCTCAAGCCCGTGCTCGCACGTGCACCGATTCCGCAGTACGCATCGGAGCTCTGGCACAGGCGATCCTTCATCGGCACGATGCCGATGAACCAGCTCCGTGCGACCAACATGGACACGGTGCTCGGGAACTTTTGGTTCCTGGTGAACCCAGCGCTTCAGACGGTGGTCTATTACGCGATTTTCGGCGTGCTGCTCGATGTCAATCGAGGCATAGAGAACTACATCGGCCACCTGGTCATCGGCGTCCTCGCGTTCAACTTCATCACGGCATCACTGATGGCTGCAGCACGCTGTATGCAGAACAACCTGACGCTGATTCGATCGATGTACTTCCCGCGGGCGGTCATTCCGATCTCGACGCTGCTGAGCAATCTGTACACATTTGTCCCAGCGCTGTTCGTCATGGTGCTCACCGTGTTGTTGACGGGGGGCACGCCAACATTTCGTTGGCTTGCACTGCCTGGCGTCGTGATGATCGCCGTTGCAAACGTCCTGGGATTCGTGTTCGTCGTCGCCCGTGTCGGAAAACGACTCCCCGACCTCCACACCCTGCTACCTCACCTCATCCGGCTGCTCTTCTACTGCTCGGGAGTGCTCTTCGCGCCCGGCTCGTTCACCTCCAATCGAACCGTGCTCTGGTTGTTCGATGTGAACCCGTTCTACGAGTTGCTGCAACTGTTCCGCTGGTCGCTCATGGCCCGGCCGGTTGACGCGCACATCTGGTACCTCGCCGTGGGGTGGTCGGTGGTGTCGCTCGCTTTCGGAGCCTGGTTCTTCTGGCGCGATGAGATCTCGTACGGGAACGCATGATGTCTGACGTCTCACTCATCGCGACGGATGTTCACATCACCTACCGGACATACCTCGACCCGCCGCAAGGGCTCAGGGCCAGGCTCAAGAGTCGGAGTAGTCAACGCCGCTTTCGCGACATCGAAGCGGTGCGCGGAGCGTCCTTTGAGCTGCACAAGGGCGAGAGCATCGGGATCATCGGTCACAATGGAGCGGGGAAGTCGACGATTCTCCTCGGCCTCGCCGGCTTGCTCGAGTTGACGCAGGGCGAGGTCGTCGCCCGGAGTCGGCCCGCACTTCTCGGCGTCGGCGCCTTGCTCAACGGGTCGCTCTCCGGGCGCCGCAACGTCGAGATGGGCTGTCTCGCCCTCGGGATGTCGAAACGTGACACCGATGCGCGTGTCGACGAGTTAATGGAGTTCGCGGGCTTGGAAGACTTCGCCGATGTCCCGCTCAAGGCCTACTCATCCGGCATGCGGGCCCGCCTCGCCTTCACAGTCGCGACCACCGCCGTACCCGACATCCTGCTGATTGACGAGGCGTTGGCTGTTGGCGACCAAGACTTCCACGCCCGTGCCCTGGCGCGGCTTGATGAGATTCGAGCTGCAGCCGGTTCGGTGGTTGTTGTCTCACACAACATGTCCGAGGTCGAGCGGATGTGTGACCGCATCCTGTGGATGGACCATGGCCAGATAGTCAAGGATGGGCTACCAGCCGATGTCGTCGTTGAGTATCAGGATTCCGCGGCGTCGCTGAGCAGCACGCCGATCCGCTAAGCGTTCGAGAACCGAAGGACATGCCCCAGTGGCCAGTATCAGTATCATCACGCCGAGTTTCAACCAGTCGACCTGGCTTGGGAACTGTCTCGAGTCCGTGGCCTCGCAGCGCATGGCGCCGTTGGAGCACGTCATCTACGATCCGGGTTCTACCGATGGCAGCCGCCAGCTAGCGGCTTCGCATGCCAATGCTCACTCCTTCGTGACCTTGGTGGCCGAACCTGATGACGGCCAGGTTGACGCCATCAATCGCGGACTCGCCGCGGCGACCGGCGATGTCTTGACCTGGTTGAACTCTGACGACTGGTTCATCGACGACCAGGTGCTCGAACGGGTTGCGGAGGCATTCGACGCGAATCCCGACGTGGATGTGGTCTATGGGCGCGGTGAGTACGTCGATCCAACCGGCAACCCGTTGAAGGACGCGTTCGTCCAACGAGACGCGGACAACCTCCCGAAGCACCTCCACGAGTCCATCGGCATCCTGCAACCCGCCCTCTTCTTCCGGCGCTCACTGTTCGAACGTGTGGGTGGGCTGAACCCCTACTACAACCTTTCTCTTGACTACGACTACTGGGTTCGCTTCGCTGTGGCTGGCGCGAAGTTCATGTTCGTGGATCGCAAGTTCGCTCGAGCCACGATGCACGAGGATTCAAAGACTGTGGGGTCACGTGGCCCTCAGTACAAAGAGATTCTCGAGTTGCAGCAGGAGCACTTCGGCGAACCTCACAGCAGCTGGATCGACCGATGGGCGCTCTACCGGGCCACCGGTCGAGATGGAATCTTGAACAACTCGTCGGAGTTGACGGTCGGTCAGCAGGCTCGCTACCGCGTCCAGGACCAATGGATCCGCCAGGCCTACCGCACCGATGCGCCGCGCGGAACGACGGCCACCATCGTCACCTCGTTCGACCGGCACTACTTCGAGCAGGGGTTGACGCTGATCGCAGCGCTCCATCGAGAAGCGGCGACATCGGTCGATCGAATCCTTGTCTACGACCTTGGGCTCACGGGCGCTCAACGGGAGGAACTCTCTTCGCTGGAGCTGGTCAGAATCGTTGACTATCCCGAGGAGACTCGCAGCCTCTACGACGGATACCTCGAGCCGAAGAACTACTCCTACAAGTGTGCTGCCATCCTCGATGCCGGCTCAACGTTGGATGACGGCGATCTGGTTCTCTGGGTGGACGCCGGAGTGGTTCCGCTCCAGCCGCTCGGGTCGGTTCTGGAGATCATCGAGCACGACGAGGTCTTCTTCGTTGACCATGACGATCGCCCGATCTGGCCCCTCTACAACATCACGTTCACGGCCGATGAAGCGATCGTCGCCATGGAAGCCACCGCCGAGGAGCTTCTGGCGCCTCACCTCTGCTCCTGCCTTGTCGGCTATCGCAAGGGTGGGCGCTACCAGGCGCTGTTCGAGGATGCGTATCGATACTCGGCTGATCCAGACGCGATCGTCTGGCCGAAACACCTCGATGACCCCGTACGTGCGCCCACGGATCAAGATGCTGAGAATTCTCGCCAGGCCATCGTGGCTTCCAGCAGTCCCACGGCCGATACGGCCGAACTCCGGCGGCTCTTCGGCTATCTCGGGCATCGCCAGGATCAGAGTGTGTACTCGATTCTCGCTGCCCGCTACGGCGCGCCGTTGCAGTCGGCGCGGAAATTCTGTCGGGCGAACGACGGCTCGTCGGTCGCGTCGAAGAAGAACTGGGAGAGTGGCGGGTTCAGCGAGGAAGTCTCGGTGTCTCGAGAGAACCTCGACGAGATCACCGACGATGCAGTCAGCTACCA
>JAERSO010000176.1 GCA_016845585.1 Acidimicrobiaceae bacterium
TGGAGGACGAGACCTTCCGCGGCAAGGTCGACGCGGCGGGGAAGTGCATGGCCGGCAACCCGGAGGACTCGGTCTGGAACATCCTCCACACCACCGGTGACGCCTACGAGGTCAAGCCGGTGATCGCCATCATCGACAACCGGCTGGAGGTCGACCAGATGCCCGGGGCCGTGATGGGCAGCATCGGCATGGCCGACTACCTGAACGGCCTGACGGGAACCGCCGTCACGGTCGCCGTCAGCCAGTGGGGGACCGGCCCGACGGTCCGGATGATGTTCGGCTACGACTCGGTGGGCCAGGTCCAGGAACGCACCGCGGTGGCGACGGCCGACCCCGGCTTCCAGGAGCGTGCCCAGGCCTTCCAGGCCGACGTCGGTCGGGCCATCGAGAGCCGTTCCTCCGTCCTGCGCCGCATCGTCTGATCGACAGGGCCAACCAGAGAAGGGAACCCGAACATGTACCTGTGGAACCGACAGTTCATTCTTGATCCGGGCCGGTGGGCCGAAGGGGTGGGGGCCATCCTGGCCGCCGTCGAGGTCATCAACTCGAAGAGCGACCACCACGTGGACGCGTGGGCTCCGGCCAGCGTCGGTGCACCCAACGCCATCGGGCTGTCGGCCCGGGTCGAGGCGTACGCCCCGTTCGCCGAGGCCAACGCGGAGCGACTGGCGGACCCCGACGTCCTGTCGGCGGTCGCAGCGGTAGGACCGTGCCTCATCTCGGTGGAGGACCGCCTCTCGCGGATCGTCCACGTGGCCGGAGACCGGGGCGATGTCCCCTCGGTGTTCTCGGCCATCGGGTGGCAGGCCCACCCGAGCGACCTGAAGGCGTCGCTCGGTTTCGCCGTCCAGATGGCGGACTTCATGCACTCGGTCCACGGGCACGCGGTCTTCGTCGGTGCCAGCCAGTGGGGGATGCCGAACGGCCTGGTGATGGGGACGAGCTTCGACTCGTTGGCCGAGTTCGAGGCGGCCAGCGACGCCGTCCAGACCGAGGGTTCGTTCCTCGACCGGCTGGAGGGCGCCATTGGTCGGGCCGAGACCATCGAGTCCTGGGTGATGCGCCGGGTCACCTGATCGGTACCCCCGACCGGCGCCGGGTCGACCTCCCCACGGGGTGGCGGGCCCGGCGTCCGTCGCGTCCGGCCGACGTTGGTGATTCCTTGCCATGGCGGCCCGGCGTTTGACCCCCCCCGTGACCCGTGGGACGGTGGACCGCTCGCCGGAACGGCCGGCGACGGGACAGAAGGGCGGGACCCCCGTGTACATCTACAACCGACAGCTGACCATCAAGCCGGACTCCCTGCGGGCCGGGAGTGCCGCACTGGTCGACGCGGTGACCCACATCAACGCCAACTCGAGCAACCAGTTCGCCCTCTGGCAGCCCTTCCTGGGTGCACCGGTGGGATCGTTCGCCGCCTCGTCCCGTGTGGAGTCCTACGCGGACTTCACCGAAGAGGTGGCCCGGATCTACGCCGAGGACGAGGCCTACGTCGACAAGGTCGAGGCCGTGGGTGCGCACATGGTCGGCAGCGCCGAGGACTCGCTGTGGAGCCTCGTCCATGTGGCCGGCGAGATGGGCGACGTGCCGAACGTCGTCTCGGGCGTGCGCTGGCAGACCGAGGGAAAGGACTTTCCGGCCGGCATCGAGTTCGCCATCGAGATGGCCGACTTCTTCCACTCGGTCCACGGAGCGACGATCTCGGTGTCGACCAGCACCTGGGGAGTGCCCTTCGGAATCGGCCTGCTGACCGCCTACGACTCGGTGGCCCACTTCGAAGCGTCCACCACTGCCAGCCAGGCCGATCCGAGCTTCCGCGAGCGCCTCACCCGGGCGGTGGCCATCCCCGGCTCCAACCAGCACGGCGTCATGCGCCGCGTCCTCTGATCGGAGGTCAGCCATGAAACTCTGGAACCGGGTGTTCCTGATGGACCCGGGACGGCAGGCCGAGGCGTCGGCCGCCCTGGTGGCCGCCCACGAGGCGGTCAATGCCGTCTCCGACCACGGGTTCAACCTGTGGGAGACCGTCATCGGCCCGCAGGGCCAGTACGGCGCCTCAGCGCTGGTGCCTGACATCGACGCGGCCACGTCGGGCGCCCTGATGCACGACGACGCCGACGCCGACGAGCTGGGCCGGCTGGCCGGAGCCGTCAACGACCTGGTCGCCGGCCGGCCGGAGGACTCCTTCTGGGACGTCCGCCACGTGCTCGGCGACTGGTCGGCGACCCCCGCCTACGTCACCAACGTGATCCATCACGCCCCGTTGCCCCAGATGGGGGCGCTGGCCGCCGCCGCCATCGGCGTGGCCGACCGCCTCCACGAGGTCGGCGGCGCCCCGATCACCGTGTGCACCAGCGTGATCGGGACCGGACCCAGCGTCCGGCTCATCATCGGGTGGGACTCGTTGTCGGCCTGGGACGAGGGGACGGCCGCGGGCATGGCCGACCCGGAGTTCCAGGAACGGGCGGCCGCCGCCGGGGCCCTCCCCGGCGTGACCCTGCTGGCCGAGTCCAACGTGATGCGTTGCCTGGTCTGAGCGGCGCTCGGCGGAGCGCGATGCTGCAGCGATGCAGCTCTTCCAACGACGACGCTGGGTGGATCCGGGTCGGCTGGCCGAGGGCCTCGCGGCCCTCGTGGACCAGCTAGCCTGGATCGACGCCCACACGGGCCTGTCCATGGCCGGCTGGCGACGCACCGACCCCGAAGGCGCGCCGGGGGCCATCCTGGCCACCACCACGTACGCCGACCACGCCTGGTTCCTCGCCGAGGTGGCCCGCCTCCAGACCCTCGACGGCTACGCGCCGGTCAACGACGCCACCGCGGCCCTCACGGTCGGCGAGGACGCCTTCGA